>JAIEMK010000055.1 GCA_019752295.1 Chitinophagaceae bacterium
ATCCAAAAAAAAGGTTGTTTCAGAAGGTTTTGGGTAATCTGCTCTGGTAATACCCATTCGTAAAAATAGCAGCAACAAAAAAATACCATAAAAAAGGAACCAAACAACAGGGTATAAGTATGAAAACGATCTAATCCTTGAAGAAAAACATAGTTATATACAGAAAACAGTATAATTAATGGAATAAAGTATAAAACAGTTTTTTTTAAAACCGGAATTTTTAAATTCTGATAGAATAAAAAGGCATAGAAAATAAATTCTATAATATTGAAAATATTATAGATCCAATAATTTTTATCACCTAGATTATAGAAAATTGATAAGTATCCGATGAACTCAACAAAAACAGTAAGCAACAAAAATGGTATAAAATATACCATTTTTGTTGCTTTCAGATCTTTATAACAGAATATCGCGGTTAATAAACTTATTAATTCAAACAGAAAAGGAACCGACATTCAAATTTGTTTATGGATAGATGTTCCCGTGATTCAAATAATCTAATCCATCAAGAACAAGTAAACCATCTCCTTCCAATTTGCCGGTTGGTGCAGTTTTATTGTTATTTCCACTAAAGAAAATAGTTTCTCTGCCTACATATTCAGGCTTAGGAGCTGTTTTCTGGTCATATACTGCAAAATTTACATAAACTTTATCAGATTTATATTTTGCTTGCAAGTAGTTAAGGTAGGTAATAACGTCCTTGATAGAGAATTGAACAGACTCTGTGTTGCCGGCTCCAGCAGACTTTTTGAAAGTGTTGTACATTTCCAAAGCGTCTTCTTTGCTGATTTTACCATTCCAGTCGCCATTGCCGGCTACTGTTTTAATAACTGCAGCGTCAGAGTTAGCTGAATCAGTAACTGCTGAGTCTTGTTGCTTTTGGCACGAGGTTGCGAACATCGCGAAGGTCAAAGACAACGCTATGATTCCCAAATGAGATAATTTTTTCATAATCTTACGTTTTGAATTGAAAGCTAAATTAACACAGTCCGAAAACTTGTAAACGGATGATTTTATTGATTTATTGTGCTATTTTCGTTAAAATACTGTAAATCAGATTATTATAAAATAATCTTAAAAAAAAATTCGGTGTTTTCACGGTACTGTTATAGTGGATTACACCTTAATTCTTATCGTTTTTCGGGATTATTACCAGAAAAGGGGTTTTAAATGTGTGTAAAACACGCGTCAAAATTGGGTGTTTTCACTGGTTTATCTTAAGATACATAACTTATTTTTGAGAAATATTTAATTGATTTACGACTTACCCCCTAAATGCTGTTGACATGAATTCTGTATTTTTAAATGAACATTATAGTCTGGAAGAAAAGGAGCACCTACTAGAAACAGTATTTAAAAATCTTGCAGATCTTGTTTTTGTATTTGATTTAGAACAACATCGGATTGTAATTCGCAATCCCGCTTTGGATACACTCTTGGGTTTCAGCCATCTTTCGATGTCGCATATCGAAACCGCAGATTTTATAGATATTATCCACCCCGAAGACCAGAAACTCATCTTCGATGCTTTTGAAGAGATTGGCAACCTGACAGCACAATCAAAACTAAGCATCGAAATGCGTATTAGAAATGCACAGGGAACTTACACTTTTTACCAATTCTGGGTTACTGTATTTAAACAAAATGGTAATGGCGCCAATCAGGTACTTTGTATTGCGCAAGACATGTCTGAAAAGATTAAATACGAAATGCACAAGCAAAGAAGCATCAACACGCTAAAGGAACTATCTTTTATCACTTCGCACGAATTAAGGCACGAATATGCTAAAATTCAATCCATCATCCAGCTCATCGATAACCAGTTTATTGACGAAAAAGAACGACAGATTTTATTGCTTGAAGCGAAGCAATCAATACAGATTATCAACAGTACCATATTTAAAATAAATCACAAACTTTCTTTCAATCAAAACGACTCTTTCTTTGAAAGCACTGGTGTTGTGGCCAAGTATAAAAAAGTGCTGTTGGTTGACGATGATGCACTCACCAATATGTTGAATAAAAAAATTATTCAGGTGGCGATCAAAGAAATGCCCATTGAAATTTTTACCAATACAGAAGATGCTTTAAAGTATTTGAGTGTTCATGATAAGCAGGGCGACTTTTTGATTTTCCTCGACATTAATTTTCCTGAAAAAAATGGTTGGGATTTTCTGGACACTTATATTGATTTTGATAAAAAGTCGAAAGTAATTATGCTTTCTTCATCAATCGATAATGAGGATCGCGATCGCGCACGCAGCTATGAAATGGTGATCGACTATATTACTAAACCTTTGTCGATTGATTTTGTGGAAGGCATTCTGAAAGCTTAACGAGTATATCTTTTCCCCAAATATTTTTGAATGGTTTTGTAATTCACCAACGCGATGATCAACAATAGTATTATCGCTACTGCGATGCTGTACCAGGAGATCATCGCGTTGATAAAAATTTGTTTTGACTGAAGCCACTCGGAAAGCAAATATTGTGATACTGCTATCAATAACAAGCTGATCAAAACAATATATAAATTGGGTGTAAAAAATCTTTTCATAAGAAATTTAGTCAGATTGCCAGGCGAATTTCCCAACAACAACAATAGGGCTATTTCTTCTTTGCAAGACTCGATCGTAAGCTGTATGAATAAAGTAAAAATCAAAAGGGCAAAAGCCAGCAACATCATGCCTGTGATACCTGAAATATTTACTACAAAATCAACAACTTGCCGATAGCGGCTGAAACGCGTTTTATCAGCGTCTGTAGTAAATCCCTGCTGTTTTAAATATGCAGTTAATTCCGGGCTTCCGGGGTCTTTCGTTTTAATAATTACGCGCGATGGATTCTGTGAGTGCTCGGTTGTTGCAAATGTTTGATTTGCCCAATCCATAAAACTTTGTGGAACAAGCATCGAAGATATTCTATTGCTAAAGCCAACAACTTTTCCGTTCATTGAAATCGTTTTTCCGGACCCCTGTAAACTAACTTTAAACAACACCATCTTAACTACCTGAGGAGTAAGTTGGGGAAGGTTTTGTGAAAACGAATATTGAAAATTATAAAAATCCAGAAACTGATTCGGAACAATAATGGGCAGGTAATTTGCCTGCTCATCCCAATGCCAATCTGCCGTGTTTACATCCACAAATTCCGAAGGAACACTCTCAAAAGCGATGTCGGTATAGAACGGAAATCTGGAACTGTTACTTTGAATGGAAGCCTTATAACGCGAAACGGTTAAACTGCCAACAGCCTAAACAAAATTTTGTTTTTCAAGCTCTTTGATTTGCTGGTTCGACAAACTGCTTGCCCCCACATTTTGATCGGTTAATGCCTTATTGATTACCAAAAAATTTGCAACACTGTCGCGGTTGATTTTGCTATTTAATAAATCGTAATAGTTTACTTGTACCTGAACCGCGGATAGTATTAAAATGATAGCAACCGATAAGCCAACGATGGCCATCACAAACCTTGCCTGCCCGGCACTGCTTTTAATTAGTTTATTAAGAAGTTGATTCAACATATTTTAACTTGCACTGCTCAGAAATTATAAAACGAATACCCTGTTGTATTCAAAATAATGATCTTCGTTTAAACCGGTAATGATCAGGCCAGCATTTCTTTCTTGACATTCTCTTGAGATTAATTTGGCTGCATACAAAGTGTTTTGTTCGTCGAGATGACTGAAGGGTTCGTCCATTAGCAGCCAGTTGAAAGGCTGTACCAGCGCACGAATGATTGCAATCCTTTGCTGCTCTCCATAACTGCATAGATGGGCTTTCTGATCCATGATATGCGCGATTCCCAAATTAACAAACATCTCATCTACTTTTTCTTTTGAACAAAATTCGGGTATCAACAAACGTTTTATTTCAATGTTCTCTCGTGCTGATAGATGGGGGAATAAACGCAGGTCCTGAAATACTACGCTCAGTTGTTTTTGCCGCATAAATGCAAGCCTGTTTACGTCAATCTCTTTTAATGGTTCTTTATCAATCAGAATGGTTCCTCTGTATTCGCTTCTGATATTGTACAGTAAATGCGTGAAAGTTGTTTTCCCGGTTCCACTGGGAGCTGTAATTTTTATAAATGCAGGTTGCTCAAAAACTATTAAACGATCCCAGATCTCCGAATCAGAAATGTTTTTTCTTTCTTCCAGAGATCGGGGCATCAGATTCTGTAATTCAATATTCATTTTACAACCCGATTATCGATGATTAGTTGGTTCTGATAATGGCAGGAACACCGGAAGGAAAAATTCTTGTTTCTTCCTGATTCTGTTTTCTGGCTGCCATCCTCATATCAACCGCAATATCCGTAAAGAGACTGGTGAGTGTTACCAGACTATTTTGTTTTTCATTATTCAGTCTGATCTCTAACTTCCCTTTTATAGTAGTGCCATCAAAATTCTCTGAACTTGCAATCAGATCTTTGAAAGTATTTTTTGCAGATGACATGGAGTTCTTATAATCACCTTCAGAGTCTTTCATAAATCCCTTAATGGTATTGGCAATATCAAAATAAAAGACGGTTGACTTTCCTTTGAACATATTCAATGCTTCGTTACTTACAACCGATTTTGTTTTGTGAGCAATGTACTGCGTATAGGTGATTGAGTCGCTGGCGATAATAAAATTCTTATCATCTGCATGAACGTACATTCCAAGAAAATTCATCAGCTTTCCGGCTTTAAATTCTGATCCCTGTTTCACAAAATAACCCATGTCAACGGCTTTATTCATGATCTTATGAAAGCTTACTGAATCACCTACAGGTGCAGTGAGTATCATTTTTCCAACAGGTCTTCTGCCAAAGCTTAAAGTAGAATCATCCTTTACTTTTATTTCTTTTGATGGCGTGCTCAGATCCGAAACAACCACAGCAATATCTCCCTTTAATGATTTATAAAGATCCTGACTGCTGAACCCCATTTTTTCCATAAAGTTGTTTACCAAACCTTCTACTTCCAATTGCTTCAAGATGCCACCAAACATTTCGGGATTGAATGAAGCCATCAGGATCATATTAATATTATCGGAAGGATAGTTTTCGATGAGTGAAAGATTTACTGTTGGCCCAGCATACTTTTTCAGGATACTGCTTACCAGCGGGTTGGTGTAAGTAGTTGTAGTTGCAACAATTCTGCCCTCATCAAAACTTAGGGTAGATGCCATATAATTGTCTTTTAACAACTCCTCTAATTTTGGCAATTGCAAAGGCATCGCATTTAATACAGAGAGGTAGCTATTGGTGCTGCTAAATGCATAAGCATCCGATTTAGATTTGAACATATTTCCAAAAGCATCCACACTCGCCAGCGATTCGGATTCTTTCTGCGAAAAGTACCTGTTCACTTCGATCTTCATGGCAGCTTCGGTATTTGTTTTTTCAGGCACCACAAATTTCATTGCAACTGAGTCGTAATATGGTTTTATCGGGCTATGATATTTGGTTCCGATCAAATTGGTTTCGTTCCAGGCAATCATTGCCTCCGGGTTGATGATGAGATAGGAATAATTTTTTTCTTTTTGAATTTTCTTGTCTCCAAATCCATTCTGCGTTTTTATATAAGCTTCAAATTTTGCGGCATCTTTCAAACCTCCCATTAGATTAATCACAGTTGCGTCGGGATTCTGGCTACCCTTTTTCTGCACGGCAAACAAGAATATTTTGGCATTCCAGTCGATCCCGGCAGAATCTCTGAGTGTATACAGTTTCATCTTCTCAATGGTATCAACAGCATGCCTTTTGAATAATTGATTGAGCAGGGTGTCCATACCAATCCCGGCTTTTTCTAATTTGTCTTGCATGATCTTCGGATCCATTGCAAGTACAGCACTAATATCTTTTGGAATAAATCTGGCTTCTTTTGGCGCGCCATTATTGCAAGCACTAAAGAGTATTGCTATGACGAAGGCGCTCAGCAAAAAACGAAATTGGTTTTGCATATATTTCATTTAGTAAAGTTGATTAAGCTAAGTTAGTTCTTCAACTCCAATGCGTAGATGCAAAGGTATCTACTTCATAATTGCCTGATAAACGGCTTCCTGAATGGTTGGCCGCACCCCCAGTTGGCTCATAATGAAACAAATAGTAATATAATTGGGTTTAGTGGAGAGATACAAATGCATATTTCATCGATTTTTTTAACAGCCTTGTTTTTTTTATTAAAAAAATAAATGGAGGAAATATTATAAGGGAGAGGGTACTTGAGTTGATTTAGTAACTTTCTACAAGGATGATTCTATAGGTTTTATGTTCTCAAGCAAAATACCTGCCAAGGCTATTAGTGTATAGAAGATATTGAAAATAATATGAGTGGTATAATTCATCTTTCCAAGTATTCCTCCACAGGAACAAGGTAAGTTGTGATACAATATCGTTAATGTGAATAGGTAACATGTAAAAAAAAGCATGAGTAAAAAAGAAAGATGCAATCCAAATTGTTTAAACTTTTCTGTAACTAACATTACTGCAACCAGAATTTCTCCCAATGGAAGTACATAAGCCAGCCAGGGAACAATAGGCCCCGGAATCAATGGCGATTGTGCTAGTTGTGTAGCAAAACTTTGTTCAATCAACAATTTAGAAAGGCCAGCATACAACATCAGTAATATTAGCATTCCTCTTATTACAAGTTTAATCAAGAAAATTTGCTGGTGGGTTCCAAAAATCATCACTTTGCTTACTTTTTTGGGTTTCTTAATGGGTACTGAGTTACATTGTTTCCTTGCAACGCAAATAACTGGTTATTCGATACAGTAAATTCTTTAATTGCATTGCCATTATATGTTCGAACAACTAACGTCCCATCATATTCCCCATCATTATTTGAATACCTGTCAATAAGACTTAGAGTTCTAAATTGCGAGTAGGGCATATCATCAGCGCACATATTGGACAATACATAAATATAATCTTTATCGGCAACAGCGAAATAATTGACGGTCTGATGCTCAGGTGATAAAGACTGCGAGCCGTTTATACCATTTATATTAGCCGGTAAAGTTTTGTAATTGTCTATTGTATTAGACATATAGCGTACGTTCCCGTTACTGTCCAAAGAAAAGAATTGCGACATGTTGAATGCATAATAAAATACATTCCCATGTTTATCTCTTATGATGTCACCATCAGCAGCAAATGGGTTGTCAAAATTATATGCCTCCTGCAGTTTCACTATGGGAAACGATTTCATATCCTTCATGCTGATAATATCAAAATAAAATTTCATTGTATAAGGCCTGATTCCAATTGCAAAGAACTGCTGATTGTTTAAGGGAATGCATTTGCTGAATTTTTGAGTTGTTTTCCATAACTGATTTTTTCTATTAAATGGATCAAATGAATAGAGGTAGGAGTTAGTGAAATCAGAAATAAAAATTCGCCCATTTTCATAACTCCAATTCATTATAGATCCGAATGTCCCAACATTATTCTTTTTTATGTCGTAGAGAAATAGTTTTTCACCATTGTAGGCATGGAAACTTATTTGCAAATTGGTGAGGTCACAAATAATGATAGTATCGCTTACTGATTGCAATGAAAACTCGCCATGTTCGGGAATAGCAAAGTTGTTTACCTGATTTAATGTGTCTATATAATGCCTTTTAAAATGAACCTTGGTAAGTAATCTTTCCTTTCTTTGGAATGATACTGTGTAGAACCCAGCAAGAATCATTATTACCAGCCCTATATAGAAAAGTATTTTATTTTTCATTCAAATTTGTTTAGTTTATAAAAGACCACTTAATTCTTCAATTAAAATGGTCTTTTATAAATAAAGCGAATCAATTTTTCACAATCAATCTTTTGGATTTACCTTCCTTTTACAAACCTACTCCCGTCAGGGGTATAGCAGCAGGTGCTGCCAGAGCCTGGACATGATGAAGCGTTACAATCTGCAAATGAGGCAGATGATGATTTTGCTAAAGCCTGTTTTGAACTAAATAAAGAACCGGCAATAGCGATGCTAGCCATAAAAATGAAAAGAGAAATTTTTACTTTTTTCATGATTTTATTTTTTACTTTGACTTCCCTTCGCAAATGTGCAGGGCAGAAGCCATGTCCCTTTCAACGGCCGTTGAAATTATTTATTGAAAGAGCTCCAATTCTTTCATTTTGTTTTCAATAGTAAAACTAGATTTGCTTACTGCCAGAAAATGGCACTGTAATTATGTTTACAATTCAATAATATATGCATTTATTTTCCTTGAAAATTTTATGGCTACCCCTTCATCTTTCAGTAATTTAATCATTCGCAGAATAGTTCTTTCGGAAAGCTCCAGTTTATGCGATAATTCTCGAGGAGTATTTGCCCACTTTTTTTCAATATAGTATTTGAGTAATTGAAGCTTTTTGTAATGAGTTAAGTAATCCATAAAAATATCTTTAATTATAAATAATCAATTCATTTTTTTTTGGAAGAGAAACAGGAAGAGGGGGGTAATTTGTAGGCGTTATTTTCGATAAAAGATTAGAAAATTGAAATAATACTAACTGCCTATTTTCGAAATTACTTTTTTTTAAGTAGAAAAGAAAATTCATTAAAGTAAACTTGAGTTTTAGTGAAAACTCGTAGGTAACAATCATTTATCTGTAATTATCTTTGTGTTATGGTTCTTTAAAACCTACTAACTGCATATTTTTTAAAGTAATTTTCTTATCTCAATTTAAAGGATTCTGTTAATGCCTATTACTTAATATTTTAAAGACTATTGAGAAATTTATGTTAGTAGATCAAATAAAACTTGCATGGAGAAACTTATTTAAAGGAGGCTATTTGAGTCTTTTAAATATAATATGTCTTGCATTAGGAATTGGCGTATGCATGCTGATTGTAGGCTTTATCTCTCATGAATTTAGCTACGACAGATTTCATTTGCATTCGGAAAGGATCTTTGCAGTAGATGCCAAGGTGAAGATAGCGTCCGAAACAAAGACTCTGCATTTTATGAGTTTTAATACTGCCCCACTAGTAAAAGAAAATAATAAATCGGTTACCGCATTCCTTCGCGTTCGAACTGTTCCTAATAACACTTTGATTGAAGGCAATTTAAGTTCAGGGAATAAATTTTATGAAACAGGTTTTATTTATGCAGACAGTAACATGTTTAATTTTTTTTCCATCCCCCTGCAAAGTGGAACATATGAAAAACTATTAGACAGGCCTTTTACAATGGTTATTACGGAAAGTATTGCAAAGAAATATTTTGGTAGTAGTAACCCTATTGGGCAAACACTTATTGTTGACAGTATGTTTCGTTTCGAGATAACTGGTGTCTGCGCTAACCCACAATCTAATTCAGTAGTACAATTTGCGTTTGTTGCCTCACTACAAAGCATACAAGCTATGAGCAGCTATACAGCCATTTTAAAATCACAAGTAGTGGAAGCAGGAGGCTTCCGAACCTATTTTCTTCTAGATAACAGTCTCGCAGTTAAAAGCATTGAAAAAACTCTGGCTCGCTTGGGCGACACCAATTCTGGTGAACAATATTTTCTTACCGCACTAAAAGACATATACTTGACTGGTGTAGAAGGATTTGAGAAGAAAAAGAATTTAATAATTTTTACGATTGTTGCATTACTTGTTTTAGCTCTTGCAATTATTAATTATATCACCTTGGCACTCGTGAGAGGAACTAGCAGAGTGAAGGAAATTGGAATTCGAAAATTACTAGGAGCTGATAATGCAGAGATTGCTGTTAGATTTTACATTGAGACTACCCTACAAGTTCTATTTTCATGGATTATAGGTTACTTGATTTTTATTTTGTTACAGAGCTACTTTGATTCCCTTCTGCAAATTCGTATTGAGTCCTCTTACTTTTTGCAGCCACTGCCTGTTTTGTGTTTTGTTGGTCTTTTGTTTGTTACTATAATTATTGCAAGTAGTTATCCTTCTCTTGCGCTTTCAATGACTAAACCCAATTTACTTGTTCAACAAAAAATAGGTAAAAAAGGGCGTTTAGGATTGTTTCAAAAATACCTTACTGGCTTCCAGTTCTTTATATCAATAGCACTTATTATTTGTACACTTACTATTAGGGAACAGCACAAATTTATTACCCATACTGATACTGGCGTAGCCAGAGATAATATCTTGATGATTAATTTTGGTAAGAACATTTATAAACACTATTCAGCTTTCAAAAAATCAATTAAAGATTTATCAGGAATTCAGGGAATAGCTGCCGCTCATTACCCTATGTACAAAGGATATGATGTTTTTTATACCAGCCCTATTCATTCTAAAGATGAGGTAGCCCTACCTGTAATTTCTGTGGATGAGCAATTTTTTTCATTAATGGGTATAAAATGGTTACATCCACCAGTTGATAGTAATCTACTTTTTCGAAATGACCAGATTGTAATAAATGAAGCTGCACTTTCAAAACTGAGGATTAGGGGTAACTCTTCTAATGAAAGTATTCCTATTGGTACTAATAATTATCATATTGCTGGGGTAGTTAGGAATTTTAATTTTGAAAGTTTACGCTATAAGATAGACGGATTGGGCATTTTTGTAATTAAGGATACGGCCTCAAGTTGGCAAGCTTCTACCACAGGATGCCTATTTGTAAAACCCGGCAAAACGGTAAAGATGACGGAACTACTTGAGAATGTCCGATCTATCTACTTGCAATATGAGCAGGATATTCCTTTTGAGTATATGTTTTTAGATGAAGCCTATGGAGCAATGTACAAATCTGAAGAAAGTCTTTCTAAACTCCTTACAATATTTACATTTGTTGGATTTGTTATTGCGTGTATGGGGTTGCTGGGACTTACGGCAGTTACTGTGATGCAACGAGCAAAGGAAATCGCTATCAGAAAAGTGATAGGCGCTAGTACAGTTAATATCATACAACTTCTTTCACACGATGCGGTGATTTTAATTCTGATTGCCTGGTTGGTGGCAGTTCCAATCACTTGGATATTGATGAAAAGATGGCTTGAGTCATTTTATTTTAGAATAGATCTCAACTTTTCTCCATTTGTTCTAACTGGAATAGGGGTTCTAATATTTTCGGTTGTAATAATAGCAATTGTAACACATCGTATTTCGGTTGACAATCATGCTGTAACATTGAAAAGATAAGTGAATAGATTACCTAATTAAAAAAAGATGTAACAGTTTTTAATATTTTTTCATAAAATCATTTTTCTTTTTCAAGGTGAATTTGAAAACCAATACTTAAAAAGAAGGTTTTTGTATTTGCTTTAATTGCTTTATTATTATTCAACTCATAACTTCCTGCAAATTCAATGCCTACACTTGAATTAAGGTAAATAATGGGGCCGGCAGAAAAAGTAAACGCATTAGAATTTGTCGAGGTACTATTACTCCCGGAATTTCGCGAAAATTGGTAGGCAGATTCTGTAAAAAAATTTATGATTTTTTCTGGATCCAAAAAGTAATACCGAATAAACGGACCAAACCCAAACTGACTTGTGTTACTGGTATTTCCGTAATATTCTACTTTGTTATAATCATATTTGGCCCTTAGTCCACCAGCAAGTTTGTCAATAAAAAAATACCCTGCAGCGGGTGATAAATGAATGCCAATTCCTTTGGCATCTATTAAATTTAGAGTCTCTTTTTGAGATGAGAAACTTCCGTTGCCCCCCACCATCCAATTGCCTTTTGTGATTTGGCTACTCGCATAATTAACTGCAAAGAGTACAGTAATAATTAAAATAATTTTCTTTTTCATAGTATTAAGATTGAATGATTAAAAGCATAAGATTCCTGTTATAAACCTGCAATAACTACAATAACCGGGGGATTATTTATTGCTAAATCAGAAAAAACGCATGATATCAGGGAGGGAGCTAATAGTGGGTGGTTGCGTTGCAAAAGCTACAAAATATTTTAGAACAAAAAATATTAATTTAATAAAAAATCGCATGTATGAAGTGCATCTTTGGGGAGCACTAACCCTTGACTTCAGTCTTGGATTGAGAATGCCTCATTGATTTCGGACTTTAGTCCAGTATCTACTACTTCATAATTGCCTGATAAACGGCTTCCTGAATGGTTGGCCGTACAGCAAGCTGACTCAGCTTATTATTATCTCTGGTTGGAGTTACCCTATTTGATAAAAATATATAAATCAAATTTTGTTTTGGATCTACCCAAACACAAGTGCCTGTAAATCCGGTATGTCCGAATGTTTGTGGCGAAACGCTGGCACTCGGATAGGGATCTTTTCTGCTGGCATTATTCTTCTCCGGCTTGTCAAATCCCAAACCCCTTCTGCTTACTGTACTATTGTATGCGGTAAATAAATCAATGGTTTCTTTCTTCAATAACCTAATTCCATTTAGCTCTCCACCATTTAGCAGCATCTGATATAGTTTGGCTAGATCATATGCATTACTGAACAATCCTGCATGACCTGCAACACCACCAAACATCGCCGCTCCTTCATCGTGTACATCACCCCTGATCAACTGCCGGCGAAAATGTTTTTCTTCTTCTGTGGGAACAATATTTCCAAGAGGAATATATTCCCTCGGCCGGAAGCCTGTTGTAGTCATTTGTAAGGGTTCATAAAAATTGATCCTTGCATAATCATTCAAAGGCAATCCACTAACGGCTTCCACAACTTTACCTAGAAAAATAAAATCATTGTCGCTATACACATAATGACCTGCTTCTGTTAACTTACTATTTACAATTCGTTGGTACAAACTGTCTTCATAGTCGTTGCGTACATACAGATCTTCTGCAGCCCTGAACTGATGGTTTGCATCCTTTTTGTTGCTAAAATATGCTGGATTAGGAATGCCTGTAACTGTATCTATTACCGCCCTGTAAAAAGGGATAAACGGATTTAATCCGGCCTGGTGCAACAAAATATCTTTTAAGGTAAGTGGCGCTTTGTCGCTCCCTTTTACCCATGGCAAATAATCTCCCAAAGTTTTTTGTAAATCGATTTTTCCCTGCTCATACAATTTCATAATTGAAACAGTGGTAGCAGATACTTTTGTTACCGATGCAAGATCGTATAACATATCTGCATCGATAGGTTCTTTGCGATCAAAATTGGTATAGCCAAATGCTTTTTTGTATGCGATCTTTCCGTCTTTTGCAACCAACACAACACAACCGGGCATTGCTCCTTTGGCAATTGCACTGTTTGCTACCGAATCAATTTTATTCAGAGATGTTGAATTGAGCCCCAAAGATTCGGGGCTTGCCAGTGGTAAGAATTGATTGTACACAATCCCGTCACCCAACTGCAAATGCGTACAAACAGTTACCGGTAATTTCCCTTTTGCATCAAATTTCCCCTCCAATAAATCTGCCGCCGCCAATTGCGTAATAGTATCATCTTCGTAACAGGCAACCAGATCTTTTGCTGCACACAAATATTTAAGCGCATATGGATTTCCAAAAACAAAATTGATGGTATTGAATTGTTGAACCTTATTTAAGAGATCGATGGTATTATCCGATAAGCCATAATTGTTTGCGGGCCTGCGACTGTAATTATGAAGTCCTGTAACAACCGCATCATAGGTTGAAAGTATTTGTAAAATGCTATCTATTTTGCCGGCTGCATCTTTATTACTAAACAAGAAAACATCTGCTTTAAAATCAAGCAGCATTCTTTGAGCAAATGCATTGCTTCTATCAATTCCAATTCCCAAAAAAGCCACTTTTTTGGAAGATAAGGGTAACAGCGATTTATTGGATTGTTTTAATAAAGTAATTGCGTTTTTAGAAAGCTGTTCTTTTAATAGTTTTGTTTTTTCGTTGAGGTCGTTCACCAGATTGGTGGTATCAATAGATGAAATATGATTCAACCCCAGATTATATTTTACTAACAAAACTTTTTTAACGCGCTGGTTGATGATATCCCAACTGAGCTTGCCTTCCGCAATGGCCTGTTTGATGGCAGCAATACTACCGGGAATATCGCCTGGTAAACAAAGCAGGTCGTTTCCTGCGATCAGCGATTGTGCAGAAGCTTCCCCTTTTGGAAAGAATTTTGCAACACCCTGCATTTCGAGGGCGTCGGTAAATGAAATGCCTTGATAGCCAAGCTCAGTCCTTAATAAGCCATTAATTGCTTTAGAAGATAAGCTGGTAGGCATATTCAAAGTTGTGTCGATCGAAGGAATCGAAAGATGGGCCACCATAATACTTCCCACTCCTGCTTTGATCATTTCTCTAAACGGATACAATTCCAGCGCATCCAGTTGTTCTCTGGTTTTATTAATGATGGGAAGGTCCTTATGCGAATCAACAGTAACATCGCCGTGGCCTGGAAAATGTTTGGCAGATGCCAACACGCGTGAAGCTTCCATTCCCTTCATATATTGTATGCCATAAAGCGCCACTTTGTATTTGTCTTCACCGAAACTACGATCGTTGATTACCGGATTTTCGGGATTATTATTTACATCTACATCGGGTGCAAAATTTACTTGTATGCCCAACCTCTTACATTGTTCGCCCACAGCTTTTCCGAATTCATAAACCAGTTTTGCGTCCGGCAGCGCACCCATCATTAATTGTCGGGGATAGTTGATTACACTGTCTAATCGCATACCGAGTCCCCACTCGCCATCGATGGTAATCATGAGCGGTGTTTTTGCAATCGACTGATAGTAATTGGTAAGTATAGCCTCACGAACGGGGCCACCTTGAAAGAAGCAGAGGCCACCGATATTGTATTTTTTGATTAGTTCAACCACCGAAGCAACGTGATCGGGCCCCAAATTGCTATGTGCCCTGATGATCATTAATTGGGCAATTTTCTGATCTTGAGAAAGTTTCCTGAATTTCTTTTTTACCCATTTTTTTGCTGCAGGACTTTCTTCATAAAAGGACTGTGCTTCGCTGTGCAACTGGAATAAAAAACAAAAAACGCAAGTGAATAAAATCAATAGCTTCTTCATATCAAATAATTGGGGAAACAAGATAAACAAAATAAAAAAGCCGGAGCATTTGTTTTGCCCCGGCTTTTATCAATTTTTAAGTTACTTGGATTCGGTTTCTTCCTCGCCATCCTCCTCTGTTTCAGTTAATACAGGATCCACATCGTTTGCCTTTAAAATAGCAAACCACTTGATCATTTTTTTCATATCACTGGCATATACTCTTTCGAAGTCCATATCAGGATATACTTTCATGTAATATGCTTTCACAGCCTTTGCATCTTTTTCTGAGGGCAGAGCTTCAGAACTTTGCTTCATTGCCTGAAAAACATCCACCAGGTTAACATTCTCGCGTATGGTATATACTTCGATGCTTTCAAGATGAGAAAAATTATGAACGCGGCTACTTACAAATTTTGTGGTCTTATCGTCGAGCGATTTAACGATGGCTCCATCGGTTTTGCTGCCTACCAATTCAAATAAACCGGTCATTCCGGTAATAGAAATCAATTTACTATACTCCATACAATCTTTATTTAAGAGCTGCAAAGTAAAGATAAAATGGGCTAACCAGCCTATCAAAATAATCTGAAGCCTATTTTATGAAAACAGTTCTCCCGGCTTTAAGCCCCTAATTCTTTCAATACAGCATCCAGCCTAGCAGAAAGGTCATCATAAGGAGTATAGCCCCTAGCCAGTAAATGAAATTTAGTTTCTGAAACCTGAATCAATACGCAGGGGAAGCCTGTAACCTGTAATTGTTTGCAAAGCTGAAATTCGTAGTGCGCCTGTTCTTTATAATATTCGCTTTCCAATTTTTCATAAAAGGCATCGGGGTTTACACCATATTTGTCCAGTAAATGGCGATAAGCTTCCTTATCGGTAAGATCCCTTCCCTCAAAGTGTAGTGCATATTGTAAATCAGCAGCAAAAGCTACCTGCTTTTCGGGGTATTGTTCTTTCAGGATGCACATAGCAATGGCGGGCATTTCGGAATTTGGAAACCAATCGCTGAGATCCGGATTTTTAATATGCCATAAATAATCGGGGCCAAATTGAATGCCGGTATATTCTTCAACTGTGGGATATGCTTTTTCGATATATCCGGCTGTAACACTGATGGGTAAAGGTTGTTCGGGAACGATCATACCTCCCGATAAAACTTCAAAAGGGATCCGGTTGCCATAAGCCTCGCTCAACTTTTTAATAACCGGACTAAAGCCATAACACCACCCGCAATAAGCATCGTAACAATAAAATATGGTTGGATTCATCGAACAAAGTTACTCGATTCGTGATTTTGTTAAAGGGCATCGCCAATTTTAACTTTTGCAAACGCTTGATAAGGATATACCATAAATTATTTTTCTACCTTTGCGCGTCAATTAGTGATGGTTTAATGAACTATCGTTTTATTTTAAATCCAAATTGAATATATGCCAGGCTTTGAATTATTTGGTGCAGAAGAACGCAAAGAAGTAAATGATGTATTGGAAACTGGAATTTTAATGCGTTATGGTTTCGACGGCCCGAGAAAAGGCATCTGGAAAGCCTTGGAATTAGAAAAAGCCATTACAGAAAGATTTGGTTGCGGGTATGCGCAATTAACCAGTAGCGGCACATCGGCTTTAACTACTGCAATAGCTGCACTGGGTATTGGCGCCGGCGACGAAGTAATCATGCCCTGTTTTACTTTTGTTGCAAGCTTTGAAGCGGTATTGAGTGTGGGAGCAATTCCAGTATTAGTGGATATTGATGAAACCCTTACCCTAAATCCAACTGCAGTAAGAGCCGCCATTACGCCAAAAACAAAATGTATTATGCCCGTGCATATGTGTGGAAGCATGGCCGATATGGATGCACTGCAAGCAATTTGTTCTGAACACCATTTGTTATTACTCGAAGATGCCTGCCAGAGTATTGGAGCAAGTTATAAAGGCAAATCGCTTGGCACGATTGGGGATGCAGGAACTTTTTCGTTCGACTTTGTTAAAACAATTACTTGTGCAGAAGGCGGTGCAGTATTAACCAATCGAAAAGATATTTTTATAAAATCGGATGGATATTCCGATCATGGTCATGATCACCTGGGTGTTGATCGTGGGGCCGACTTGCATCCTTTTATCGGATATAATTTCAGAATCAGTGAACTGCATGCTGCCGTTGGGTTAGCGCAGATTAGAAAACTCGATAATTTTTTAGCCATTCAGAAAAAAAACAATAAAACATTACGCGCATATCTTGAAGCGATCCCGGAGATAAGTTTCCGTAATGTGCCAGATGAAGCAGGAGATAGTTGCACATTTCTGAGCTGGTTTCTGCCTACTGAAGAAATTACAAAAGCCGTTGTTGCCGAAATGAAAGAGCAGGGTATTCTTGCAGGTAGCTTCTATTGGTTTGTAAATAACTGGCACTATATCAGCAAATGGGATCATCTGAAGAATGCTATTACGCTGAATCCTGTAAGCGAAAAACAAAAAGTGAGTTTGCTTGCACTGCAAGAAAAACAATTTCCGGCCAGCGATGCAATTATGAGCCGATGTATTTCTACTGCAATTAGTTTGGCATGGACCGAGGAGCAGATTAAAGAGAAGGGAGAAAAAATGGCGGCTGCAATCAGAAAAGTAATTGATAAAGGATAGATCATTATTGATGGAAATACAAAGGGGATGTAGAACTGTTTTTGCCTTCAAGTTTATCTACATATTCTATATTTCCTAACCTGAATTTCATCGGTATTTTTGTGAGTTTCTCCAGTTGTAATTCCTTTTTGCAAAAGAAAGCCAGATGCTTTGTGTACAGGTCGGATGGTACTGCACGAAGTGGAAAATATTTTAAACTATCGCTCTTATTTTGCGCGAAAGTACCTGTCACCAAGCTTTTCTGGGCGTTGACGCCGGTTGCTATTAGTAATAAATTCACAAACAAACAAATTCGTTTCAAGGCCTTCTTAGTTTCATTTGTATGTAAATTTACGGCCAATAATGAATTGTAAAATGCTAAAATGTATATTGTCGTTTATTCGAATTGCTAACCGGTAGTCATTATGTCCTTAAGTCAGTCATTACAACAGAAACTTTTACAGAAGCTGTCTCCTCAACAGATACAGTTAATGAAACTGTTGCAGGTACCCACGGCTAATCTGGAAGAACGCATCAAAGAAGAACTGGAAGAAAATCCTGCTTTGGAAGTGGAAGAGGAGGGTAGTGATGATGAATTTAGTGAAGACCTGCAGGATAATATTGACGATTCATCTGAGGAAACCCTCGACGGAAGTGAAGAAGATTATGAGCAGGCAGATATGACCGAATACATTGTTGATGACGATGGAGAAATAGCCGACTATAAAACCAGAGATGATAACTATCCGGAAATGGATGACCAGAAAGTGATTCCTATTCGGGTGGAAACCACTTTTCATGACCTAGTGATTGATCAGTTGGGAATGCTGGAATTGGATGAACGCAGTTTTAAAATTGCAGAACAAATTGTTGGAAGTCTGGATGACGACGGATACCTGCGCCGGGAATTGTCGTCGATTGCTGATGATCTTGCATTCCGGCAAAGTATGGTGGTGGAAGAAAAAGAAATTGAAGTTTTGCTGGAACAAATTCAGCAGTTCGACCCTCCCGGAATTTGTGCGAGAGATTTGCAGGAATGTTTGCTCCTGCAATTAAAACGAAAATTGGGCGAGGGTAAAAGTGTGGCACTAGCCATACAGATTCTGAGCAAATATTTTGAAGAGTTTACTAAAAAGCACTACGAAAAAATTCAGCGCAACCTGAACCTGACCGACGAGCAAATCAAAGACGTAATCAATCAGATCATCAAGCTCAATCCCAGACCTGGCGGCAATATCGGAGAAATTAATAAGGCTGAAAGTTATATCATTCCAGATTTTTTTATTGTCAACAACAACGGTCGACTCGAACTAACACTCAATGCAAAGAACGCACCCGATTTGCGAATCAGCGAAGGGTATCGGGATATGCTAAAAGATTATGAGAAGGGCAGTAAAAAAGATAAGCGCCAGAAAGAAGCTGTTTTATTTATCAAACAAAAAATTGACTCAGCCAAATGGTTTATCGATATGATCAAACAACGACAGGAGACTTTGATCAATACCATGAGTGCTATTATCAGCCATCAGGAAGAGTTTTTTTTAACCGGTGATGAAACAACCATGAGGCCGATGATATTGAAAGATATTGCAGAACTTACCGGCCTAGATATATCTACTGTAAGCAGGGTAGCAAACAGTAAGTTTGTGCAAACAGAATTCGGAACTTATCGTTTGAAATTCTTTTTTAGTGAATCGTTAAGTACCGATAGCGGAGAAGAAGTGAGTACCCGGGAAGTGAAGAAAATTCTGGGTGATATTATTGAAGCGGAAGACAAAAGAAAACCCCTGAGTGATGAGGTACTTACAGAAATGCTGCAAGAAAAAGGATATAATATTGCCAGAAGAACCGTTGCAAAATATCGGGAACAATTAAATGTTCCTGTAGCAAGGCTAAGAAAAGAATTATAAAAGTTTACAAACAGCATGAACAAAATAACAGATGCACCTGAATCAGTGAAGAAAGTAAGGGGACCGATTTGGTTTACTGCATCCTTATTATCTTATATTTTTCACCCGCTTTTTATTCCCACTTATGTGTTTCTGTTTTTAATGAAACAGTTCCCTTACGAATTTGCAGATATCACCGACTGGCAGTTGAGCATGCGTTTGTTTGGCGTTTTTTGGCTGACAGCTTTTTTTCCTGCATTTGCAGTATTTCTTTTGTGGCGTTTAAAATTTAGCAGCAGCATTTTTTTGCGCACTCAAAAAGAAAGAATTGTACCTTTTGTAATCAGTATGTTTTTTTATTGGTGGATGTATTATCTGAGTCGCAATTTTCATGATCAACCCATTGTGCTACGTTTCTTTTTTATGGGAATTTTTATTGCAACCGTATTTGGTTTGATTTTGAACAATTATTTTAAAATCAGCCTGCACGGCATGGGGGTAGGTGGTGCAACTGCGGCCGTCATTTTATTTGCATTTTATTACCATTCGCCGATGGGCGTTGCCATCAGTGCAGCGGTAATGATCTGCGGAATGGTTTGCACCAGCCGTTTTATTGTTAGCGATCATACAAACAAAGAAATTTATATGGGGCTCGCAGTGGGTATCTGCTCGCAGTTATTGTCGTACTGGTTCGTGATGTAAAAAATACGATTCGTTACCTTATTAAATTTGGTTTTATAATCAAAACGCAATCCGAATGGAATTCCGAACCGGGAATTATCCGTTTCTTTGCGATCAACAAATTTGCGTATGTGGTATAGTCTGGGAAAATTTATTTTAAAGTATCGATTAGCGGCATTGTTGCTTTTACTGGCTCTTACTTCTGTGATGGGGTTCTTTGCATCGAAAGTAAAACTCAGTTACGATTTTACGAAAGCAGTGCCTACGGATAATCCTAAGTTTAAAGAGTTTAGAAATTTTACAAAAAAATTCGGCGCCGATGGCAATACCATGGTGGTTGGAATGCAGACGGATTTGTTTTTTGAGAAAGATTTTTTTAACGGTGTAGGAGAGCTGCATCATCGCTTAAAATCTATCCCCGGCGTAATCGGTATTTTGAGTATCCCCGAAACAGTGGCGCTGGCTAATGATTCTGTAACCGGTAAATTCGGACCTGTTAAATTGTTTCAATATCCTTATAACAATCAGGCTGATTTAGATGCTGCCAGAGCAAAGTTTGAAGGGCTGCCATTTTATAAAACGCTTTTATACAATCCCAAAACGCACGCTTATTTAATGGGTGTGAGCCTCAATAAAGATAGCATCAATAGCAAGAGTCGCACCAGACTGATTAATAATATTCTGCAGGAAGTAGCCGCTTTTGAAACAAAATATAAAATTGAAGCGTATAAAAGCGGGATGCCCTATATCCGCACTGTAATGGCGAATAGGGTTAAGGAAGAAATGAATAAATTCTTAATTGCATCTTTTCTTTTATCAGCACTAACTCTTTTCCTTTTCTTCAGATCGGTCAGTTCGGTAATCATGAGTTTGTTAGTGGTGGGGATGGGCGTGGTTTGGAGTTTGGGAACGCTTGTTTTATTCGGCTACGAAATCACTCTTCTTACTGCTTTGATTCCCATACTGGTAGTGGTAATCGGAATTCCGAATTGCATTTATTTTCTGAATAAATATCATACTACTTATAAGGAAATTCCTGATAAAGATAAAGCCCTGGTTACCATGGTAGGCAGGATGGGAATTGTTACACTATTCTGCAATATTGCTGCTGCAATTGGGTTTGCGGTTTTTGCATTTACGAAGAGCGCATTATTAAAAGAATTTGGAGTGGTAGCGGGTATCAATATCATGGCTTTATTCCTGATCTCATTATTATTTATTCCTTCGGTACTTAGCTACCTGCCTTCGCCCAAGCCTAAACACGTAAGGTATCTCGACAACAAATATCTCGAATATATATTGGTTAAAATTGAGCGATGGGCTTTTCATCATGCAAAATGGGTTTATGGCATTACTGCAATTATTACCGTTCTGGCAGTGATGGGAATACTAAGAATTAAAAGCGAAGGATTTATTGTAGATGACCTGCCAAAGAAAGATAAATTATATACCGACTTAAAGTGGTTTGAAACCCAGTTCAACGGATTGATGCCTTTGGAAATATTGGTGGATACCAAAAAGCCAAGAGCCGCTTTAAAAATGACAACCGTGCTGGATATGGAAGAATTCAGTAATTATATAAGCACAAAATCGGAAGTAGCACGTCCCTTAAGTATTGTAGAAGCTTTAAAATTTGCCAATCAGGGATTTTATGGGGGAGATAGTGCCAGTTATGCTTTGCCTCTGGAAATACCAGCTTCTTTGTCCACTGCACTGAGATCGAAAGAAAAGGGTAAATCCGATTTTATGAAGCTGATTGGTCAGTTTCTGGATTCAAACCAGCAAGTAACGCGTATCAGCGTAAACATGAAAGATATTGGTAGTATAAAACTGCCTGTACTGATTGCGGATCTGGAGAACAAGTCGGCACAAATTTTTGATAGCACTAAATATCATGTCAGCTTTACCGGAAGCAGTGTTACTTTTCTGGAAGGCACTGCGTTTATTATTCGTGGGTTAAAAGAAAGCATTTTCTGGGCCTTCTTTTTAATCACACTTTGTATGTTATACCTGTTCAAATCTTTCCGGATTTTAATCTGCTCATTGATACCTAATTTGGTTCCGTTGATTATTACTGCGGGAGTAATGGGTTGGACGGGAATTTCTTTGAAACCTTCTACAGTGTTGGTGTTCAGTGTGGCACTTGGAATTGCGATAGATGTAACCATTCGCTTTCTGATCAACTATAAACAGGAGCTACCGCATTTTAATAATCAGGTAACAGGTACACTGGTACAAACCATCCGGCATACGGGAATCAGTATTATTTATACTTCTTTAGTGCTGATAGCCGGCTTTATTATATTTTGCTGGAGCGATTTTGGCGGAACCTTTGCACTGGGATGGCTCACTTCACTAACACTGGTTGTTGGTACACTTACGAACCTAATTTTACTGCCAGTTTTAATTATCAGCACTTCGGCAAAGAAAGAAAAATAATCATAGAAAAGTTGTTAGTTAAAAGAAGTACCCGCTGCTGGAATTGGATTCCTCGCTAAATTAATTTGTTAATAATTGTTAATTTTCTACGGATTTAATAGACGCAATCACCTACTTTACGTACCTGTTTAAATAAATGGGGTCTTACATCAATCAAAAAAAGGGATTCCCTATTTAAACAAATAGCATTTTAATACTTCGTATCTACTTGATTTTTAATAACTTGTATTATTATTTGGCAAATAATACATTTTACAGCAATTGAGCAGCTTAAATGAACATTAAAATGTCTTTTTTGTTATTGTACAGTTAATTAATTAATAACCAAAACTCCCACAAACTAAAACTTGATCATGAGAAAACTCTTCGCACTCACCATTTTTGTGATGCTATCCGCCTCGCAATTAATGGCACAAAGTCGTACTTTAACTGGGAAGGTAACCGATGCTAAAGACGGAACACCCCTTGCATCTGCCTCAGTTTTAAGTCAGGATGGCAAATACGGAACCAAAACAGATGCCAATGGGGCATTTACTATTTCGATTCCCGCTTCCGTAAAAGCATTAGTGATTTCCACTGTTGGATTTACTAATCAAACACTTAATATTGGAAGTTCATCCAGTTACAGTATTTTATTAAAAAGAGAAGACGTTGCTTTAACTGAAGTAGTGGTTACCTCTCTGGGTATCACAAAAGAAAAGCGCGCTATCAACTATTCTACGCAAACCCTTAAATCGGCCGAAATAGCTGATCGGGGCGAAGTGAATGTGGTAAATGCTTTGCAAGGTAAGATTGCTGGTGTAAGTATCACTGGAGCCAGTGGAAGTGCCGGTGCATCAACCAATATTAATATTCGTGGTATCACATCTTTTACCGGAAACAACCAGCCTTTATTTGTAATTGATGGTGTGCCGATTAGTAATGATGTGGACAGAACTAATGGAGGTCCTTTAGGAACCCTTGGCGATAACCAACCTGCTAACAGGGCCATGGATATCGATATCAATAATATTGAAACCATCAACGTCATGAAAGGGCCTGCTGCATCTGTACTGTATGGTTCAAGAGCTGCATCGGGTGCCATTATTATTACCACTAAAAAAGGTGGCAAAGCAGGTGGTGGAGCACAAGTGATTTTAAACTCAGCTTATTCGGCTCAAACTGTTACCGGATTACCTGAATTGCAAAATAAATACGGACAGGGTGTAAACGGAACATTTAATCCTATCAGCACCAGTTCTTGGGGTCCTGCATTTGGATCCACACCTTCTGTTGCAAACGGACTGCTTATTGGAGGTGTTGCACAAGCATATAACCCTTATCCGAACAATATCCGCGATTTCTATCAAACGGGTACGATACTGGATAATAGCTTAACCATCAACGGTGGTGATGCTAAACAGAATTATACTTTCTCTTTAAGCAATCTAAATCAAACAGGTATATTACCCAATACAGGTGTTAACAGAACTTCTGTAAAATTTGGAGCCAATACTGTTCTGAGAGATAAGATCAGGCTGGGTGGTTCCATGACAGTAACCAACACCTTACAGGATGGTATCCTAGGAGGTAATGGTAATAGTTCACTGGGTATACTTTCCGGTATCGCAAGAAATATCGATTTAACTTCTTATAGGGTAAACGGTACTTATAAAAATCCCGATGGAAGCAATAACTGGTTGATCCCAAATCAGGACAATCCTTATTTTGATGCTTATGAAGATCCATTGAAGAGTAATTTATATCGCTTCATTGGAAACATCAATGTAGGATATGATATCACTAGCTGGTTAACGGTTGCATACCGTTTGGGAGCAGATATTTATACCGATAGAAGAAAGCAAATCTTTGCAGTTACATCTGCAAGGGTGCCTGGTGGTCAGGTGGTTGAGAATACCATTTCAAGAAGTGAGATTAATGGCGATCTTACTCTGACTGCTAAAAAAGATCATTTCCTTTTTGACAAGCTAAATTTTTCTGCTTTATTAGGACAGAACTTGAACCAACGTTTGTTTCAGAATGTGTACCTGCAGGGCGATAACTTAGCTTTCCCCGGATTCTATAATATCAGCAATGCAACAGTTCTGACCAATGGTTCAGGTGAAGCAACAACTAAGCAAAGATTGATCGGATATTATGCACAAGCTAGCTTTAACTACGATAATTATTTATTTGTTGAGTTAACAGGCAGGGCAGACAGATCTTCAACATTACCTGAAATTAATAATACATATTTCTATCCATCCGTTACAACCGGATTTGTATTTACCGATGCATTTAAAATAAACTCAAATATTTTGAGCTATGGTAAATTAAGAGCCAGTTACGCAAAAGTGGGTAGAGATGCCGGTCCTTATTTATTAGCAAATACCTATGCCAGTTGGGGCTTTGGTAATAACGTTGCCAACTTTAATTTTCCACTGGGAACAACAGCAGGTTTTGGTGTAAGTTCAAGAATTGCTCCTGTTACACTTTCTCCTGAGTTTACTTCGTCCATTGAATTTGGTATCAACTTAGGTTTCTTTAAGAATAGAGTAACAGTCGATGCGGCTTATTATGATGCAGATAGTAAAGACCAGATTATTAACGTAGCGATACCTTCTTCAACTGGCTATAGTACTAAAACAACAAATGTTGGTGAAATGACCAATAAGGGTGTTGAATTATTACTGAATGTTGCAATAATCAAGAATCGTAATTTTAGTTGGGACGTATCTGCCAACTATACCAAGAACGTAAACAAAGTAGTTTCTATCGCTCCGGGTGTAGACAATTTTGGTATTCCGGGTAGTGCATTCATCGGTTCAATTCCTTCTATTAAAGTGGGATATCCTTATGGTGTAATTATCGGTGGCGTAATTCCTAAAAGCCCTGTTAACGGACAGCGTTTAATCAATCCTGCTACTGGCGTGTTTCAACCTTCAGTAGCCGGACAAGTTTTATCTGATCCAAATGCGGATTATAAAATTGGACTAACCAATAATTTTAAATACAAAAATTATTCATTGGGCTTTACGTTCGACTTTACAAAGGGTGGTCAGATTCTTTCCTTTACTGCTGCTACTTATAAATCGCGCGGTATTTGGGCACCAACTGCTGAAGACAGAGACAAGCCAAGAATTTTACCTGGTGAAATTCTGGATGCAACCGGAAAGTATATTCCTAATAATATACAAATTCCTGCTCAAACTTATTGGCAAACCTTGGGTGGATTGCAGAGCGAATTCAATGTGTATGATGCAACCGTATTCAGAATGAGAGAACTTTCGTTTGGATATGATATATCACAGGAATTAGTTCGCAAACTTAAAATTGGAGGACTGCGGTTTTCGATATTTGCACGTAACTTATTCTATGTAGCGCCTAATGCTTTCTTTGATCCTGAGGTTAATACACAGGGTGCTGGAAACATCAGGGGTCTGGAATTACAAAGTGCCCCCAATGCAAGAACAATTGGTGCAAATCTGAAACTAACCTTCTAATTCGTTTAAAATATTTAGTATGAAAAAATTATTGATAATCGTTTTAGCACTCAGCGTTTTTACTACTTCGTGTAAGAAATACCTGGATGTTAACAATTCTCCCAACAACCCACTTGCGGTTCCTCCGAGCACTATTTTACCAACTGCTACTATCGCTATGGCTTTTGCAAATAGTAACGATCTGAACCGTGTTACATCTGCAATATCACAGCATATCGCAGGTGTAGCAAACCAAACTGCTGCGTACGATGTGTACCTGTTGGATGGTTCTTTTGATAATCAGTGGAATTCAGAGATTTATGTAGGTGCTATTAATAACCTGCAAATCCTCATCAATCAGTATGGCACAACAAGTCCGGCCTATTCTGGAATTGCAAAACTGGAAATGGCATATACCTTTTCAATGGCAACCGACCTTTGGGGCGATGTTCCTTACTCGCAAGCAGGTCAGGGTTTAAAATTCGAGCAGCCTCGCTTTGATAAAGTTGCCGATATCTATCAGGGTAACGCTTCTTTGGGAATCACCAGTTTATTTGATCTGGTAAAAAGCGGATTGGCAGATTTGGATAAGCCTAGTCTTCTAAAACCGGGTAAAGATGATTTGATTTATAAAGGCGATTTAACCAAATGGAAAAGAATGGGTAATTCGCTGTTGCTAAAATTCGCGATTCATATTTCTAATGTGGCTCCCGATCTTGCAAAAACTATTTTTACGCAAGTAACAACCGGCAACAATTATATCAACTCTAACACGCTTGATTTTGAAGTTCCATTCGGCGTATCAACCGGTAACCAAAATCCAATCTATTCATTTAACTATGTAAATAGAAATGGTGATCAGCAAATGAGCGCACGATTATTGACACTTTCAAGAAGCCTGAATGATACTGTACGTTTGAGTAAATTCTTCACGAAGCCAAACGGTATTTTTACGGGTTACGATAATGGTTCAACTGCAGTGCCGCTTACCATCTCTGCCAGATCTCAATATAATACCTATCTGGTAGGAGTTAGTGGTGAAGCACCCATCAGATTGCTCACCAATTTCCAGTCGTATTTCAATATTGCAGAAGGATCATTATTATTTGGATTGGGTACTCCTGCCGCACAAGCTGCTTATCAGGCCGGCATTACTGCCTCCATGTTAAAAGTAGGAATGCTTCAGTCTGAGATTGATAATTATTTTGCAACAAATCCTTCAGTGGTTACTTTAAGCGGAACGATGGAAGACATGCGTAAGCAGATCATCACACAAAAATATATTGCGTGGATCGGAAACGGTATCGAAGCATTTAACGATTTCAGAAGAACAGGCTATCCTGTTTTAGCTTTGGCATTAAACGCACAAGGAGATGATCCGAATACCATTCCAACCAGATTGGTATATACTCCTGGTGAGTTGTCAAGGAATCCAAATGCTCCTTCACCAAGACCAAAAACAAACGTAAAACTTTGGTGGGCTAAATAATCATCATACCTAAAAAATAATACTATGAATAAATATATTAAACTGCTCTCCGTTATAATAATGGCGTTCACTCTGGGTTCCTGCACCAAGCAGACCATTGGGCCCATGTTGGATCTCAGACCAAATATTCCTGTAACGGTTGCTAACGCAGTCGACTACCGACCCGATCCAACAGTAAGTACCTCAAAATCGGCTGGTGGAGCAATTCAAATTGTTTTGTCGATTCCTACTGGCTTGGGACGCACAATTAAAGAGATCACTAAAGTATCTGCATCAACAAGCTATACATTGGTGCAGGGTACAACAGGTGCCTATAATTCTGCGGCAATTCCAGGAACAGGAACTACGGCTACTTTTAATACTACTTTGGCCGAATACGTTACAAAAGCTGCCGGTGTAATTCCTGCAGCGAATTCTGAATTGGCTAAACGATTCTTCTTTATTGTAACACTCGATGACAATTCAACAATTGTAACAATGCCTACAAGGGTATTGGTGTTGAACTAGTCTGGTATCATGCTAAGGCTAAAGAGGCTGCCCAATTCGGCGGCCTCTTTGTTTTATCAACTGCCTAAACTACCTTGGGCACTAATTGTAAATAAGCTGATGCGCCCCTTAATCAAAATTCTCACCTTTCTTTTTTTCTATTTTTTTACGACACTATTATCTCCGATTGATTTATCAGCGCAAGCCGAAACGCAGTATAATAAAACATTTCTTGATACACTCAATGCTATTGCGAATGGTGGCACCATCTCAAGCCATTTCGCAAAACTGTATTACAATACCATTCTTATAACAAACGAGTTTGCAAAAAAACAGCCTGAAACAGTAAGGCAATTTGTATTAGGATTAGACTCTGTTTTTATTCCCATTTTTTTTGAGGCACACAGGCAATTTGTAGAATCCAAGCTCATCCCAAAGAATTGGCAGGCATATTATCAGTATCAGAACGGGAATGTTTTGCAATACCAGTTTATGGGAATGAATGCACATATTAATGGTGACCTTCATTTGGCGCTGATCGAAAAATTTAGTTACGATACGATTCAAAAATATCAAAGAAATTTACTTTCATTTCAAAAGGTCTTAAATAAAATTGTTGATAGTGTGTACAGCAACACACATCAGATCAAGAACCTTAAAACCTTCCATATCTTAACGCTTGGAACAGATAAAATGCTGGCGCGCAAAATGGTATGGCATTGGCGTTTACGACAAGTTCGACTTGCCTTGTTATTTTATAAAGATCCTGTATCGTATCAAAAAAAAAGAATGAGGGTAGAGAAGCAAATGCGTTACTGGAACCATCGGGTATTGCGTTATTTTAAATAACTTTTTTCTGATTCAGAAGCCATCTTTTAACCAACGCCGCTTTTTTGTAAACCGGAAAATCAAAGTATCCATTCTGTAAAAAATACCGATCTTTTCTGCTGATAGATGCAAAAAAACTTTCGAGCAATTCTTTGTCAAAAAATACAATGTCTACTATAAAAGCATAAACCTGTTCCTCACTAAGCAGGGCGTCTTTGATGGAGAGTATTTGTTGCTCAAGTATTTCTAGTTTGTTGCTCAACGACAATTGAGCATCGCCAGTTATTTTCTTAAATAAATCGACATCGCAATTCGGTGTTTTGTTACTCCATCCAAACCAGTTTTTCTTCCACAAATAACCCGTAATTTTTTTCTGTACCCAGTTTAGTTCCGATTGTACGATATGTTTTGCATACTGCATGGAAAGTGCAACAGACGCAGGCATGTACAAACATACCAATAGATGATTTTCCAAGCCTTTATGCTGCTTCATTCCTTCAAGGTTCTCCTGCAACCAGCACCACTCTTTTTTAAAATAATTTTTTGCAAAATAACAGAGAAAATTCATCTGATAATTGCAATCGAACGACACGTCTTGCATATCATCGTAAATCTGCATACTTCTTACCATCGTACTCCAATTCGAAAAAAAAGGCTGGTATTGATTCAGATTTTTACCTAGTAAAACCGCTCTAAGACTCAGTAAAACCTGAATGATGTCATCGTCTTTTTTCTTTTGATAGTCTAGCAATTCATTGATTCCATAACTCAGATCAAATTTGGCAATATCCATTTTATAGGTATCAAAACATTTATTGCAAACCGAGCAAATTAAAACTGCTGCTTCAACGCCTGTTTCTTTTGAAAGCTTATTTAAATGCAAGTTCATCTCGGTGAGTAAAAACAATAGATGATCATAGAAGTCGTTGTAGTTGATTCCGTATTTCTGATTTCTGGTTTTCAAAATCTCATCTGGCAAAACTGTTCTAATATCAAACTCATAATATAATTCAAGCCGACCCTCATGTACTCGATACTGTAACGAAAAATCAATCTGCTCGCTATTTAAGATCGATTGTATATTTTCTTTTCCAAATTCAATTGCAATCCCATCAATGAACTCATCTCCAAAAAGTATTGCAAGACAAACCAGATTTGCCAAATGTGATTTGTTCTGCAGCACTTGAAAAGTAGTTAGACCAAATAAAACCGTGTCGTAAGCAAAGGAACCTTTTTCTATATTACTTCTTACGGATTGCAACTCTTCAAATTGTAGAATATAATTAAGCCTTTTATTTCTGCGAATAATTTTACGCATCAATATGCCGCTGCTAAATGCGGGAAGTATCCCAAAAATAAACCCCGCAAAGTTTTTTAATTCTTTTAAAATATTGGGAGTAAAAAACAGATCCTGTTCTGCATTTATTGCCAGTAAATTTAAAATCCATTCGCGCTCCAACATTTCTTTTTGCTCAACCGGATGCATTGATGATACGGCATAGGAAGCACTGTTGGCTGATGGGCTTTGCAGAATTTGTGCGGATCTGTTCATTGGCGGGTTTTACTGTATGGGAAAGTACTGGAACTTTATTCCTGTATAATACCCTTTGGCGGGTATTTTGGATGAATAATTTTGTTTAAGCTACATGACCCATTAAAAAAGCTACTTCAAATGAAATAGCTTTTAAAAGATTGGATAGTGGGATCCGCCGTTTATGCTTATTTTAGTAAGGCTGTTAATTTTCTCTCAAGCTCCGGTCCTCTTAATCCACTTGCTACTATCTTGCCTTGTGGATCAATCAACACATTAAAAGGAATTGCATCAAACTGGTATAAACCGGTTAATGGACTTTCCCATTTTTTTAGATCACTTACATGTGTCCATACCAAATTATCTGCTTTTATCGCATCAAGCCATTCGCTTTTTTCGCTATCCAGTGACACTCCTAGAACAGTAAAGTTTTTATCCTTAAATTTTTGATAAGCAGCAAGCACAGAAGGATTTTCTTTTCTGCAAGGGCCGCACCAACTGGCCCAAAAATCAACCAATACATATTTGCCTTTAAAGCTGCTTAACTGTACTGTTTTTCCGTTTACATCCGGTAAACTTATCTCGGGTGCCTGCTTATTCAGTAAAGGATATGCGGCTGGAGTAGCTGAATTGGCGGCTTGTACAGTAAGAACCGATTTTAGTTTAGCAAGCCCGCTGTGTTCCTTAAATGCATCAGCCGATAGTATTGCCAAAGCTTTTAGGTCTTCGGGTTGCATGGTTCTGCTTGCTAAACCTATTGCATAATACCTAACCGCCGGACTAGGAGATTTCTTGATAAAGTCGCTGATAAAACTATTTACCGATTTCACCTGCTCGTCTCTTTTTAAACGGATAACGGTTAATAAACTATCCGATGCATTTTGTTTTTGAAGACTATCTAATTCACTAAATGTTTGATACAGTGCAGAGTCCTGTGCATGATATTTTTCCATCAACTCGTGTAAAGAAGCGGTAGCAGGAGAGCTTTCAACTTCATATTGTCTGAAGTGCTGCATGTCGATCTTTAAGCGAATGCCCTTGGCGTCGTTAACAACTAATATGGCAGGTCCTTTTTCCAGTTGAAGTCGGTACAAGCCCTCTTCTTTACCCAGTGCACGCAATTCAAACAGGCCTGTTTTTTTTAGGCTTGCAGAGTCAAGTGTAACAGGCTGTTCACCGGCAAAGGGAATTTCCTGAAGGAAGATCATTTGTTCGGGGGCGTTTAAAACTTTTCCACTTACTACGAATGCGCCGTGCTTTTTTTCTGCACAGGAAACTAGTATGGTAACTGATAAAAATAGCCAAAGAATTTTTTTCATAGTGCTGATATTTGCCCCGATTGTTATACGCGGGATTGCTTGTTTATTTTTGTAATGCTTCTTCCAGTAATGTAGTAACCAATTTTGGATCTGCTTTGCCTTTACTCAATTTCTTTACTTCGCCCACAAATAATCCGATCAATCCTTTTTTGCCTTTTTTATATTCAGCCACTTTGTCCGGCATTTTAGCAACTACCTCTTCTATCCATTTTGCTAATTCATTGCTATCACTTACCTGCAAAAGATTCATCGACTCGGCAATTTGCAATGCAGATAGCTCTGAGGATTCAACTAGTGCCGGTAGTATTTTTGATGACGCAATTGAGAAGTTAACCTTACCCTCTTCTACCAGTTTTAACAATCCTGCTAATTTTTCAGGTAGCAGTTTGAATTCTTCAATATGTTGATGGTGTTCGTGCAGAAATTGTCTTATCGGGCCCAGAATCCAGTTGGCTACTGCTTTATAATGACTTGTAAAAGCAATTACAGATTCAAAATATTGGGCAGTTGCCAGCTCATCACAAAGTTGATGCGCATCATAATCACTCAAGCCATACAGTTCACTGTATTTAGCTGTCAGTGCATTGGGGAGCGTGGGTAATTCTGCTTCAATGTTTTTGATATAAGCATCTGTTAAATGAAATGGAGCCAGATCCGGATCTGGAAAATACCGATAGTCGTTTGCTTCTTCTTTATCTCTTATTGCAAAAGTAGTATCGTTCGAAGCATCAAAACTCCTGGTCTGTTGTTGAACGACTTTACCCTCATCCAATAATGCTGCAAGTCTTTCAACTTCAAATTCAATTGCTTTTTTTACGTTTCTAATACTGTTCAAATTTTTTACTTCAACCCTTGTGCCCAGTTTTTTTGTTCCCTTTGGGCGAAGCGAAATGTTTGCATCGCAGCGTAAACTGCCTTCTTCCATATTGCCATCACAAATGCCTAACCACCTAACCAGTTTTCTGATTTCTGTTACGTAATGCCAGGCTTCGTCGGCCGAAAAAATATCCGGTTCAGTAACTATTTCAATCAGTGGAGTGCCTGCGCGATTTAAATCGATGCAAGTAAAATCTTCATCCAGATCGTGTATGCTTTTGCCGGCATCTTCTTCCAAATGAATTCTATTCAATTGTACATTTCGGTAACTGCCGTCATCCGATTTAACACGAACCAATCCGCCTTTGCAAATTGGCGTGGTATGTTGAGATATCTGATACCCTTTTGGAAGATCGGGATAGAAATAGTTTTTTCTTGCAAAATAATTGTCCTTCTCAATTTCGCAGGAGCAGGCCAATCCCATTTTGATGGCATAAGCAACCGCTTTTTTATTGGTCTTGGGAAGGGTTCCGGGGTGTCCTAATGTAACCGGACTAACATGGGTATTGGGCTCAGCACCGAACGAAGTACTGTCGCCACAAAATAGTTTACTGGATGTAGCTAACTGGGCGTGCACTTCAAGGCCAATCACCACTTCGTATTTATCGTTCCATGACATAGGCTGCAAAAATAACTCTCCTGCCCCAGAACTGAACCGGATTCGGATGAATTATCTGAAAATCATTCCGGCTTTCGATAGGAGGGCTGTAAAACCTGTATTAGAAGCAGTTTCGGCAATAAGAAACCACGCCAGGAATAGCGTGGTTGACTAAACATGAGAAAAAAGAGACAGGTAATTATAAGTTTGCCCGCTTTAATTTTTTAGGTATTTTCAAATCGATGGTCTGCGATTTTCCATTTCTTTTGATCCCCAGTTTAAGGGCATCGCCTTCTTTCAGCTCTTTTACTTTTGATCTTAGATCATCTACAGATTTGATTTCTTTTCCATTTAATTCAGTTATAATATCGTCTTCTTTCAAGCCTGCTTTACCTGCTGGCAGATCTTCGTCCACGTCCGTAATTTTTACACCACTACCTTCTTCCAGATCTTGTATGTCGATACCCAATCTTGGTCTGCCGGGCATTGGAGGCATTGGAGGATTTTCGCCGAATTCAAAAGGAAATGAATTGGGCATTTTAAAATTAAAGTCGCCCTTGTCCATTTTGAACTTGCGAATATTTGTTTCCATTCTTTTACCCAATATAGCAGATACGGTATTTTCTTTTGCATCGCGCAGGTAACTGATATTTATTTTTGTATCGGGCTTAAACGCGCCAATGGCTTTGATCAGGTCGTCGCTGTTTTCAATTTTTGTATCATTTACTTTTGTAATGATATCGTTTTTCTGAAGCCCTGCTTTTGCCGCAGCACTTTCTTTTGTTACTTCTTTAATAAGCACTCCTTTATCTGCTTTTTCAGTAATCACACCAAGGAACCCGGTATTACTGTGTATCATTTCAGTTTCGATTTCAAATGGCGGCATGTCAAAGTCCATACCGTTTTTACCATGCACATTTACGATGATTTTTTTGTTTCTGAATTTTTCGATATCCTCGTCTTTCCATTTATCCGAGGGAACACCGTTGATGGTTACCTTATCGCCATCTACTAAAATTTTCATGGTCTCGGTCTTTTTACCATCCTTGATGATAATTTCCTTTTCTTCTTTCTGCGCGATAGCACTTATGCTTAAACCGGCAGCAAATAATAAAATGCTGAATTGTTTGGTATACATATTGGTCTTTTTTTTGAGTTTGATAAACCAAATGTATAAGAGCTAATCTTAATGAAAGTTGCAGTAAGGTTAATGAAGGTTAAAGAAATTCAAAAGGCAAAATTCAAAAGGGTAGGAAGAATAAAAAATAAAAGTAAAAATAAAAATATTTCCCCTCCAAACCATGGTTTGGAGGGGGCACCGATCCCGAGCACTCGGGATACGGTGGGGGTGGTTGATTCTCTTGGAGATTATTTTCTATCGGTTCGTGTTTTTGCCCACCCCGCGGCACTGCGTGCGCACCCCTCCCAAACACGTTTGGGAGGGGAAATATTTTTTTATTCTGCCTCTTTTTGACTTTTGATTTTTGACTTTTGATTTTTTTTCTTCACTTAATGTATCACCAACCCCTTTATCTGCCTGATGAGTTCCGGTAAATTGCTTGCGTCATGGCCCCCTGCAGTTGCGAGGGTTTTTTGTCCGCCGCCACCGCCTTTGATAATTGGGGTAACAATTTCTTTGATGATTTTGGGAGCTTCTAGTCCTTTTTCCGATACCATACTATCCGACAAAAGCAGGCATACTGCGGCTTTGCCCGAAATATTGGCACAGAGCACTACAAAATAATGTTCACCCAAATCTGCTTTCAAATCGAAGCATAATTTTTTTAAATGATCGGCATTGCTAACTTCTAATTCTTTCCCAATAAAGTTTGCCGCTGCACCATTATTTAAAGCAAACGAAACCTGCTCCTCCAACAATTGTTTTTTAATAACACTGAGCTGTTTGGCTTCCAGAGATTCCAATTTCTTTTCCAGATCTTGTTTTTCCTGTATGATTTTTTCAAGGGCTTTTACCGGATCTTTTGTTTTGAGAAGGCCCTCTATTTCTTTGATGCCTGAAAACTGTTCGGATAGAAAGTTGAATGCCTTGCTTCCGGTAACTGCTTCGATTCTTCTTACACCTGCAGCAACTGCAGATTCAGATATGATCTTACAAAGGCCGATCATGCCTGTATGCATTACGTGCGTACCTCCGCATAACTCTACCGAATAATTAGGATCAATCACAACCACCCTAACCACATTGCCATACTTCTCTCCAAACAAAGCCATTGCACCTAATTGCAATGCTTCCTCTTTTGGCATTTCTTTAATTATTACCGGAATGTTTTCGCGGATCTTGTTGTTTACAATCTTTTCTATCAATACAATCTCCTCATCTGTTACCCGCGCAAAATGCGAAAAATCAAAACGCAAACTTTCCTCGTTCACCAGCGAACCTTTTTGCGCAACATGTTTTCCGAGTACTTCGCGTAAAGCCGCATGCAACAAATGTGTTGCGGTATGATTATAACAGGTGAACAGTCTTTTTTCAGTATTAACCTTTGCAATTAAAGGAACACTTATATCGGCAGGTAACTTGTCAACAAAATGAATGATCAGATCGTTCTCTTTTTTGGTATCAGTCACAAAAATTTTTTCGTCTCCAAATTCAAGTGTACCGGTATCTCCAACCTGTCCACCACTCTCTGCATAAAATGGCGTAGCAGACAACACTAACTGATATTGTTCCTTTCCCTTCGATTTTATTTTTCGATATTTTATTACAGTCGATGCTGCTATAATATCCTGATAACCTACAAATCCTTTAGCACGCTCTTCCGAAAGCGAAACCCAGTCTTCGGTATCCAACACCGATGCAGCACGGCTTCTGTTTTTTTGTTGTTGCATTTCAGCTTCGAATCCTTTTTCATCCACACTAATATTATTTTCTAAAGCAATCAGTCGTGTAAGATCGATTGGAAATCCAAACGTGTCGAATAATTCAAAAGCAGCTTTGCCTTCAATTTGTTTAGAATCGCTAGCCACACTCGCATGCACCATATCATCTATTCTTTTCAATCCTTTGTCGAGCGTTCTCAGAAATGCATCTTCTTCTTCTCTTACCACCTTTGAAACAAATTCTAATTGCTGTTTCAGTTCGGGGAAAACGTTTTCGAATTGCAAAGAAAGTTGTGGTAACAACTGCTGTAATAAAGGTTGTTTGTATTGCAGGTAAGAATAATAGTAGCGAACGGCTCTGCGTAAAATGCGTCGGATAACGTATCCCGCACCTGTGTTAGATGGTAATTGTCCATCAGCAATTGTAAACGCAATAGCACGTATATGATCTGCAATTACACGAAATGCAATGGCTTCTTTGCTGCCACTATAATCGTATCGAAGCCCTGTAATTTTTTCAACGTTTGCAATAGTGCCGGTAAATACATCGGTATCGTAGTTACTTGTTTTACCCTGTATTACTCGCACCAGTCTTTCAAATCCCATTCCGGTATCTACGTGTTTAGCAGGTAGGGCTTCCAGACTTCCGTCCTTCAATCTGTTGAACTGCATAAATACATTATTCCATATTTCAATTACCTGAGGATGGTCGTTATTCACTAATAATTTTCCTTCCACACTAGCACGCTCTTCATCCGGTCTGCAGTCAACATGAATTTCACTGCATGGTCCACAAGGCCCGGTATCGCCCATCTCCCAGAAATTATCTTTTTTATTTCCCAATAAGATTCTGTCTGGGCTAATCAATTTCTTCCACTCTTCAAATGCCTCTTCATCTTTTTCCAGATTCTCTTTTGCATCCCCTTCAAAAATGGTTACATACAAACGATTCTTATCAATTTTATACACTTCGGTCAGCAATTCCCAGCTCCAGGCAATGGCTTCTTTTTTAAAATAATTACCAAAGCTCCAGTTGCCCAACATCTCAAACATGGTATGATGATAAGTATCTACACCCACTTCTTCCAGATCGTTATGTTTACCGCTAACCCTTAAACATTTTTGTGTATCGGCAACGCGCAGAAAAGCTGCAGTTTTATTTCCCAGAAAATAATCTTTGAACTGATTCATACCCGCATTGGTAAATAAAAGGGTAGGATCGTTTTTCACCACAATGGGTGCCGAAGCCACAATCTGGTGCTGTTTCGAAGCAAAAAAGTCTAAGAATTGTTGGCGTATCTGAGCACTGGTCATCATTTTCATTCGAAATTTAAATCAATTGATAAAGTCTTTGAAACTATCTTTGATAGCTTTTCCGGGCTGGCAAAGGTAAGGATAACCTACCTGAAAATGTGTTGCAGGATTCATACAGCATGGACTCTTTGCATAAATAAATTAGTTTACTTTGTCGGCCGATTTCAGGTAAAGGTTTTTTTGACAGATCGCAGCATGAAAAAAATTAAATACTACTATAATACCCACACGCTCCGCTACGAAAAGTTGGAGACGCCACTTAGGGTTAGGTTATTGCAGGTATTTGGTTTTATAGCTGCCTGCCTTGTTACTGGTCTGCTGATTGTTTTCATTATTTTCAAATATATCGATAGCCCCAAAGAAAAAATCTTGAGGCAGGAAAACGATGATATGAAGGAAAGCTATGGCCTTTTGCAGGATCGAGTAAACCAATTGGAATTGCAGATGGATGAGCTAGAGAACAGAGATAATAATGTATATCGTTCCATTTTTGGAGCCGTACCCGTTCCGGATAGTGCCAGGGTACAGGATATGGAAAAAAAGAACGAGGTAAAACTGGTTACAAGAATGGCAGAATCGGATCTGGTAAAAAGCATCACCTCTCAACTGAATAATCTTTCGCTGCGTTCGGGATATCAGGAAAAATCATATGTTATTATTCTGGACATGGTGAAGAATAAAGAGAAATTACTCAATGCCACCCCCTCAATTCAGCCGGTCAGCAATAAAAACTTAAACAGAATTGGTTCGGGCTTTGGATATCGGATCGATCCGGTGTATAAAGATAGAAGGCCGCACCTTGGCATGGACTTTACAGCTCCACAGGGCACACCCATTTATGCTACTGCCGATGGAATTGTTCGTGACGCAGGGTTTAATACAGGAGGTTATGGGAACAGGGTGGTAATCAACCATGGGTTTGGTTACGAAACCTTATATGGTCATATGTATAAGATCAAAGCCAGAGTGGGCGAGAAAGTGAAGCGCGGCGAAGTGATTGGCTATATCGGTAATACCGGAAAAAGCACCGGCCCACATTGTCACTACGAAGTACACAGAAGTGGCATTCAGGTTGATCCAATCTATTATTTTTACAACGATCTTACTCCGGCTCAGTTCGACAGGATTTTGAAACTTGCTGCTGCCGGAAATCAGAGTATGGACTAGAGCAGTTTTATTTTTTCAGAAAAATTGCATTAAGATGGAACCCGGTGTAAGAGAATATCTTTTAAGAATTGTGCATACCCTTTCGTTTGGAGTATTGTGGATGACCGTGAATAGCACGGCAGGCATTATGTATCATTTGGCATTCATCGAAGAAAAAATACAACTCAAAAATGTATTGTTTTATCTGTTTCTGATTATAAGCCTCGCAGTGTTGTTGTGGTATATTATCCGGCTCTGGAGCAAACCAATCGACTACGAACAATAAAAACCCGGCAATACAAAGAACTTATTCGATGCAATGCCGGGATCTAAATATTTTAAAAAACTAGTTCTTCGAATCTTTGGTATCCAGTATCACAGGCGTATTTCCTTTACCCATTACAATTACTTTTGAATTAGGTGATGTAATCAATCCCCTCATCATCTGTATCTGCTCGTACTGTAACTGTTTGTCGGTTAAGCCCGAACTCATGATGCGTTGATAATCGGCAATACCTTGTGCTTCTACACGTTTACGTTCTGCTTCCTGTTTTTCTTTCTGCAAAACGAATTCCATTTTTTGTGCGTCCTGCTCTGCTTTGATCTTTTCTTCGATCGAACCTTTTACACTCGCTGGCAATGTAATATTACGAACCAGTAATTGTTCGAGTACCAGACCCCTTTGTTTAAAGTTCTCTTCGATGGTTTTAAAAATACGGGTTTGAAATTCATCTCTTCTGGTACTGTATAAATCTACAGCCGTATAGTAAACAGCATTGTCGCGAATTTTGGTACGCGTAATTGGCCGAACGATCTTGTCTTTAAAATCCAAACCCGTTTCTTTAACCAGTTTGGGTGCTTCGGTACTCAACACGCGATATAAAACGGTGAGGTCGATCACTACTTCCAAACCATCTGCTGTTAATACCCTAATCGCATCGTCGCCCATTACATCGCCCTCATTGTGTACACCACTCATAGTATAATTCTGGGTTTTAATATCGATTCTGTTTACATCTACCAACGGGTTTACCAAACTCAAGCCGCTGGTAATTACATCATCCTGTACCTTGCCAAACATCGATTTTACACCAATCTGGCCGGTGTCGATCTGTTTGATGCAGGAGGTTGCAAAACCCAATAAAATAAATCCCAACCCCACAATTCTCGCAACAGATGCGTATTGTGGTAAAGGGTGTGCCAGTGTTTTTAAATAAAATGCGGCGATGAAAATAATCAGGCCGAGAATAATAAGTGCCATAAAATTGTTGTTATTGATTGTATATAATTAGTAGAAGAAATGATAAAACATTACACTTTAAATTAGCTGCTATGATCCACCACGATCACCCATTGGTTTTTGATTTTCCGGAATAGCAAGGTCCAGGAGCCTCCAACATCTCCAACAGTTCTTTTTAAATGCCATTTGCCCACTACAAAATAATATTCGGGAGAAAGTTTTCTAAACTCTTCAAATTCAAAGTCTAGTTTTCCCATTGCTGCTGTATCGGGGTAACTTTTTTGATAATTCTCAAGGGTTTTATGATATCCTTTGCTGATGCTTTTTCCGATAAATAAAAGGCTATCACTCTCCCAATATCCTTTCATAAAACCAGCTACATCGCCTTTATTCCATTCGTCGCGTTGATGCATCAAAATATTTCTGATCGATACAACGTCATTATTCTGTGCCTGCACAGTATGTACGAATCCCACGATAACAATCAAAAAGAAAGAAAGCAAAATGCGGTGGAGTTTGCCTGAGCCTGTCATTTTTTTTCTGTAAGCTACAACAAACAAATAGTAGTTTTTAATCAAACATTTTTTTGGCTCTTACCATTTCTCTTTTCCCCAAGGGCCCGGGAATTTTTTCTACGCTAAACCCCGCTTCCTGCATGGCTTTTCGAACAATCGATTTGCTGCAATATGTTACCAGTATTCCGTTCGGATTCAGAAGCGCTATCAGGTTCCCGAAAACTGCGCCGGTCCATAGTTCGGGTTGATCTGTTGGAGAAAAAGCGTCAAAATAAATGAGGTCGAATTTTTCTGTGCTTGAAAAACCCAGCAGCGATTGTTGCATTTTAACTATGCTGAAATAAGGCGATAAAATATGCTCCCGATTCCAGGAACAAGTATGCAGTTTTAAAAAAATATCCGCAGCATTTAATTGTGTACCATAGTTGAGCGCTTCATATTCTTCTGCCATCAATGGATGCAAGTCGATGCCGGTATAATTAATCGGTATAGCATTTGTTGTTGCAAACTGATAACTTAATAAAGCATTCAAACCGGTTCCGAATCCCATTTCAAAAATCTGGATAGATTGCAGTTTGTTTTGCTCAACACAATAAACAAGACCGGCTTCTATAAATACGTGCATGCTTTCTGCAATAGCTCCGTGTTTGCTGTGATAAGTAACTCCCAGCTCAGGGATTGAGATGGTATGCGATCCGTCTTCTGTAACAAGAATAAACTTTTGCATGGAACACAAATTTATTATCTTAACCTGATGGAATATATAGCTCATTTAGAAAAAGACAGAAAGCTTGCAAAGATTCTGGTAGAAGCAATGCCCGAATTGCGTTTGCACAAAAATATCCCACTCAGATTAATGGCCAGCATCATGAGCCAGCAGTTGAGTACAAAAGTAGCTAAAGTAATTTTTCATCGCTTCCTCGAGCTTTACAAAGGCAAAGAGCCCAGTCCGCTTCAGGTTTTGGAAACACCTGCTCCCACACTAAGAGCCATCGGTTTAAGCAATAATAAAGTAGGCTATATTCATAATGTTGCAAGCTTCTGCATCGAACATAAAATCACGGATAAGAAACTTCAAAAAATGGATAACGAAACCATTATTGAATTACTTACTCAAATAAAAGGAGTTGGAAAATGGACGGTAGAAATGTTGCTCATGTTTAGCCTTGGGCGCGAAGACGTATTTGCAGTAGACGATCTGGGTATACAACAAGCCATGATTAAACTGTACAAATTAGACAGCCTCGATAAAAAAGCGATGAAAGAAAAAATGCTTTCCATTTCGGCAAAATGGGTTCCTTACAGAACCTATGCCTGCCTGCATTTATGGCAATGGAAAGACGATAAATAAATTAAGCCGAATTTCTTGCTGCGTTAATTACCCCGAACATACTTCTGGTTACCAGTTTTTCGTAAACCGATTTTAGTTCAGGATCTACCTCTTCGTTGTGTAATTTATTCAACGCGTACTGCTGTATCGTTAAAAGTGGTAACACAATTTTATCGCGCATTTGTATAGATGCTTTACCCGGTTTGTCATCATCCATGAGTGCATTGGTATCGGCTAATTCAAGCACCAGCGCCGATGTAAGATCGTACTCTGCTTTAATCAGCTCCCAAACCGCACCAAACTGTGGATCTTTTTTTACGTATTCGGTTAAAGGAAAAAACGACTTCAGCATGCTCATCATACTATTATCGATCAGGGTTCTAAAGAATAATACATTGCGGAACATGGCTTTTGTATCGTTCCAAAGACCTCTGTCTTTCATCTGTTGCAAAGCAGTTCCTACGCCAAAGAATCCCGGAACATTTTGTTTGAGCTGACTCCAGCTTCCAACAAATGGAATTGCGCGCAGGTCTTCAAAGCGAAGTCCGCCATCATTACCACGTTTTGCGGGGCGACTTGCGATATTACTTTTGCTATAATAATTCAGCGGACTGAATTGTTGCATATAAGCAAGGAATAAAGGATGCCTTTTAAAATTCTGATAAGCTTCGTGACTGATTTTACCCAGTTCTTCCATCAGAAAACGATCGTGTTGCGAAATTTGAATGCGTGAATCAGAAAATAATTCATTGCTCAAACCCGCGCTCAGCAACTGTTCCAGATTATACTGAGAGGATTGGATGGTGCCGAAATTTGAAGTGATGGTTTGTCCCTGTATGGTTAACTGGATCTCTTCATTTTCGATATTAGTACCCATCGAAGAATAAAACTTATGTGTTTTACCGCCGCCGCGAGAGGGTGGACCCCCACGTCCATCAAAAAATTTCGCCTTCATTCCATATTTACGCGAGATGGCAGTGAGGTTTTCTTTTGCAGTATAGATGCTCCAGTTTGCCTGTAAATATCCGCCATCTTTTGTACCATCGCTAAATCCAAGCATAATGGTTTGGTGGTTGTTGCGCAGTTGTAAATGTTGTTTGTACTCAGGTAAACTATACAATAATTCCATGGTAGATTCTGCACGCTCCAAGTCGTCGATGGTTTCAAACAATGGAATAATGTCGATATGCATAGATGCTCTTTGCCAGCCGCAGATACGCAACAAAGCATACACTTCCATTACATTAACGATACCCTGACAGTTACTAATCACATAACGATGACAGCCCGCTTCGCCATTTTCTTGTTGAATAGTTCTAATGGCGTACATACTTTCCAAGGTATCGCGCGAAATGGTATCGTTGATTGTTGCAGGATCAAGTACTATATCGATTGCCGCAAGCGCTGTTATTTTATCGGAAGTTGATAGCGTTTCATAATCATCGGGTAATAGTTTTGCAATGCCATTACGCTTTAACTCTTTATCGATTTGTAGAATCACACCGGTATGTATCCTGCTGTCCTGACGGATATCGAGTGATGCAAAATGGGTTCCAAAAATTTTTACTTTATGAATCAGGCTATCGAGTCGATTCAGGAAAAGCGAATGATGATCTTTCATCAGGAGATCCCTTGCTGCGTATAGTTGTTTGAGCAGTTCTTCTTTCTTAATCCGCTTACTAGCTTCGGGACGAAATACATTTTCGTAAAGCTGTTGTTCCAGTTGTGCAATAATCTGGTCAACACCCGTAAAAGTGAGTCGGCGCTTGAGTTTACGAATGTCTCTGTAATAACAAACCACAATGGCGCTTCTTAATGCATCTGCCACTTTTAAAGTAGTTGGTCCGTTTACAAAAGGATTCCCATCGCGGTCACCGCCAGGCCAAAATCCTAATTCAATAAAAGGATTTTCTCCGTCATATGCGCTGTCAAAAACCTCGCGGTTGATATAGTTATAAATGTTTCCGATGGATGGGTAAAGTATATTCTCCAGATACCACATCAGATTAACTGCTTCATCCAGTGGGGTTGGCTGCTTTTTATTAAAAAAAGGAGTAACACCTAATTGTTGGATATAAGCATTGATGGTATGAAAATCGTTTTTGCCAATGGCTTCGTTCATATCGTGGATGATACCCAAAACGCTACCCGGATAAAACTGTGTGGGATGGGCTGTTAAAACCACCCTGACTTTAAATTTCCTGAGTTTACTTTTTAATAATTGCGACTTGCCGGTGAAATTGGTTTCGCTGATCAGCGATTTCAGGCTTCCTGCGCCCTCAATATTATGCACCGTGTCGAAAGCGGCATCCTCAATCGCATCAAACAATACAATCTGGCGTTCTATATATTGTACAAATTTAAAAAGGCGCGCTACTTTGTCGGCCTCGCTAATGGCGTTGGTATGCTGCAAAAAAAAGTGGTCGATGATCTGCATGGGCGTTTTCGCCTCGGCATATCCATCTAAACATGCTTGCAATAAAATGGGTAATAAAGCGCCTACATTGGCGATGCCCGAAAAGGGTAAGGCAGAAAATAAACTGTTATAGATGGTGTATTTATCTGTTACGTTGCGCTTAAAATTGATAATGTATTCTGAAGAAGGCATAGTATAATTAAGCAACTAAGATAATTGATTTTGCAAAAACGGGTCGTGAAAAAATCATGAAATGCAAATCTGGCTTGATTTTGGGGCTAATGACCGTTAGTTATTTTTTTATTTTATATGTTTTGAGGGCTCCATATTGCGAACAAGGAGTTGGCATGTTAATGTTATTTGAAAAGCCTTTCAATTCATTAAACTTTTCTATTTTTAGAAAGTCTTAAACGAACATAATACCGCATGCATCCCAGCGATAAAGATTTACTAGCACAGTTTTCAGTTAGTTCCACCAAAGAAAAGGGGTTTACGGCGATCATTCGGAAGTATCAGGAAAAGCTTTATTGGCATATCAGAAGAATGGTGGTGGATCATGCAGACACAGACGATATATTGCAAAATACATTTATAAAAATCTGGAAGGGACTCGACAATTTTAGAGAAGATAGTCAACTGTACACCTGGCTTTACCGGATTGCAACGAATGAGACCTTGAGTTTTTTGGAGCGGCAAAAGAAAAATGCCACGATTAGTTTATCGGATGTGGGTGTTAGTTTGGAAAACAAAGTAAAGGCGGATACTAATTTTAATGCCAATCAGTTAGAATGGCGTTTGCAGTTGGCGATACAGGCATTGCCCGAAAGGCAGCGATTGGTATTTAATTTAAGGTATTACGATGCATTGCCTTATGAAGAGATGAGTAGAATTTTAGATACCAGTGAAGGCGCATTGAAGGCCAGTTACCATCATGCGGCAAAAAAAATAGAACAATTCTTAAAAAATTATTAAACTCAGCAATTAAATTTTTGTCAAACAATTCAATTGAACCCCCGAAATACCATATTACAAGAAATAAATGAAATAGCGCCAGCTATTGGAACCATTGGAATTTCAGTGCCCTATTTGGTAGATGAAACTTATTTCCTTCAGTTACCTGAAATTATTTTGGATAGGGTTTTAGTTGATCTACCTGTAGAAAACACGAGCCCTTACCAGATGCCTGCAGCTTATTTTGAAACTTTTTCAGCATCGGTATTAAAAAGGATAGAGGAGGAAGAAGGGCAGGAAGATGCTGAAGAAACTCCCATTCTAAATGCAATTAGCAAGGAAATGCCTTTTACGGTTCCTGCATCTTATTTTGAACAGTTGCGGGTTAGGGATTTAAAAGAACCGGCCAAAATAATTTCAATTTCAAGGATAAGAACTTGGTTGAATTATGCTGCTGCTGCCGTATTCGCGGGCGCATTAATTACAGGATCTTTTTTATATTCGGATAAAAAGCAGGAGCAGGAATTTGAAAAGTACCAAAAGATGGATATTTCTTCAGCTCTTGATAAAGTGAGTGATGCTGAATTAAACAGTTATATCGAAGAAAATCATTTTCAATCATCAGATGAATTAACAGAAAACGATTCGGCTATTTTAGGAAACGTGGATGAAAAGATTCAAACAATTAGTACAGAAAGTCTTCATCAATATTTGAATGAAAATGGCTACCTCGAAACGGTGCCAGAAAATTCAATAAAATAAACAGCATGCAAAAAATATTATTATACCTAACCTTTTCTGTGCTGCTTTCAGTAGGAGCTTTTGCACAGACCCCTCCGCCTGCAGCTCCCGAGGGACCCAACCTGCAGGGTATTAAAATTGCTTTCATCACCAGGCACTTATCTCTTACTACCGAGGAAGCCCAAAAGTTCTGGCCCTTGTATTTCGATTATGGAGATAAGATTAGAACACTCAGAAAAGATCAGGATATGGATGAGTTGGCTTTTGATGAAAAGATGTTAGAAGAAAAGAAAAAAATAAAAGTAGAACTGAAAAAAATTCTCGGCTCCGAAAGTCGCGCTAATAAAGCATTAGGAGTAGAACGTGAGTTTAATAAAGTTTTGAAAAAGGAGTTAGAAGACAGGGGAAGGGCTTTGCAGCAACAAAGATTAGAGAACCATTCCGAAAAGCAACAGCAGAAGGTAGATAATCATATCGAAAAACAGCAGCAAAAGGTAGACAACCATCTGGAAAAGCAACAACAAAAATTAGAGAATCATAAAGGCCCAAAAAATAATTAAATAAAAGGGGGGAACTTTTATTTATAAGAAGGAGCGACCGCCAGGCTGCTCTTTTTTTGTGTCGGACGGACCCTTAATCAATTCTAAAAACAGGCGACTGGATATCGTGATAAAATAGGAAAGTCCATTTGCCCTCTTTTGCTTCCTGCCACCATTGCTGGCGCAGCTC
>JAIEMK010000008.1 GCA_019752295.1 Chitinophagaceae bacterium
TTTTTTTGTTAATGAAAGTCCAAGTCCGAAACCATTTGTTCTTTCGTAACCGTTTCCTCTATAGAATGGTTGATATATAAATGGCAAATCTACTTCCTTAATTCCCGAACCATCATCTTTAACACTGATTAATAAAGATTTTTTGTAAAAAAAAATAGAAACATAAGCCTTATGATTATTAGAATATTTACAAGCATTTGCTACTACATTTTTGATGGCAGTGCTTAATAAAATTGCATTTCCATAAACCATTAATTTATTTTCATTTTCAGGAAAATTTGTAAACTCTAAATTGACTATGAATTTCGGATCTATTTTTTTAAACTCCGATGGTAAATTCATTAAAATTTCATCAATTCTAATAGTGCTCAATTCCATACCAGATGCATTTCCACTTGCTTTTGCAAACTCAAGTAATGCTTTTGTTAACTGAGCTAAACTCAAAACATCTTCATAAACGGAAGAAATGGTATCAAAATATTCTTGAGTAGTTCTTTTATTTTGCAATGCAATTTCTATTTGACTAATTATGGAAGTAAGAGGTGTTAATAATTCGTGTGAAGCATTTGAAATGAACCTACCTTGAATTTCAAATGACTCTTGGAGTCTATCCATTACATCATTTAGGGTGGAAGAAAGTTCAAATAGCTCATCTTTAGAGTCATTTAATTTAATTCTACTATCAAGATTCTTTGATGAGATTTCTTTTACATTATCTGTTATTTTTCTAATTGGGTACACAATTTTTTTTGCAAAATAATGCCCAAAGAATAGTGCTATAATGAATCCCACTACAAGACTAAATAGCAATATTATGACTAATTGCTTTTTTTGAATTTCCCCTTCACTATCATATGCTGAAACTACGATGATATATGTTTTCCCGTTTTTTATATAAGTAAGAGATAAAGTATTTTTTTTATTATTTATAGAATATATCTCTTCCTCTTTACTAATTTCATTAAAGTATTCAGGTTTAAAATGCTCTGGCGGCAACTTGTTATCAGAAAAGTGAAAAACCACATTTCCTTCTAAATCATAAATTGTCTCTGTTTTATTTTGTAATGCTATAAATGTTGTTTCATCAATTTTTTTTAGAATCCCCTTATCAATGCCTGAGACATTTAACAATAAATTGATGGTAGTTAAAGCTCTATTTTTTAATCGCTTATGAAATTCCACCTCACGACTTAGGCTGAATGAATAAAATATAATGATAAATAAAAGGCAAAATATAAAAGAAACCAAGCTTGTGAAAAACAAATTAATCTTATACTTAATTTTCATTTAAAAAATTATTTTTTTAGAATATATCCAGAACCTATTTGGGTATGTAACAATTTTGTAGAAAATTCTTTATCAATTTTATTCCTTAGATAATTTACATAAACATCTATAACATTAGTTTGAGTATCAAAATCAATATCCCAAACCTTTTTTGCTATTTCAGCTCTAGACAAAACCTTATTTATATTTCTGAGAAAATATTCTAAAAGTTGAAATTCCTTTACGGTTAAATTTATAAAAACATCACCTCTTCTAACTTCTCTACTTTCCATATTCATTTCTAAATCACCAAGTTTTAAAATTTCAATTTCTTTAACATATAATTTATTTGCCCTTTTTAGTAATGCCCTAATTCGTGCTACCAATTCTTTAAATTCAAAAGGCTTTGAAATATAGTCATCCGCTCCATAATCAAATCCTTTTAATTTGCTGTCCATTGTATTAAATGCGGTAAGCATAATGATTGGGATTAAATCATTTTTCGTTCTAATCAATTTACACAAATCATGTCCATTTCTTTTTGGAAGATTTATATCAAGTAATATTAGATCGTATTTATTCAACTCAAATTTTTGAGTGCCTTCAAATCCATCGTAGGCTAAATCAATTTGATATCCTTGTTCTTCAAGACCCTTTTTTAGGGTCAATGCAATTTTAACTTCATCTTCAACAAGTAAAAGTTTCATTCAATTTGCTTTTTAGAACAGTGAGCATAATTAACTATTTTTTAAACTTCTAAGCAATTTTATTGAAATTCTAATTACCTTCTAATATTGAACTCATTTAATATACAATTATTTATTCAATTTTGCAGACTAACAATATTATCCAAATGGCGCTAGATTCTAGTATCAGAGAATTCTTAAGAAATACTTATAATAAAGTTTATAATACAAAAACAAAAAAAGGGTTTCTCCAAGCTATACCATTTTGGATTGCTTCTATTATAACAGGTCTAGTAGCTGTGATGTATGCAAAGTTATTTTCATTTGCAGAACTAGGAACAAAATATTTAGTATTAAATTATAATTGGTCCTTATTTATCATTACTCCAATTTGTTTTATTATAGCATGGTATATTGTTAAGAAATTTGCAAGTAATGCTAGAGGAAGTGGCATTCCACAAGTTATGGCTTCAATAGAACTTTCTAATGTTAAACATAATCATCTAATATCTAAACTGCTAAGCATAAAAATAATTTCAATAAAAGTAATTTCAAGTTTAGTTATGGTTTTTGGCGGAGGGGCAATAGGAAGGGAAGGTCCAACTATACAAATAGCTGCATCAATTTTCCAAAAAATAAATTCAAGTTTACCAAAATGGTGGCCAAAGGTAGCGAATAGAAATATGATTATCACAGGGGCGGCAGCGGGTCTTGCAGCAGCTTTTAATACTCCATTGGGTGGAATAGTTTTCACAATTGAAGAATTAACCAAAACTCATATAAGCTACTTTAAAACAGCATTATTCTCTGCTGTAATAATTGCAGGATTAACTGCACAGGCAATTTTAGGTCCTTATTTATATCTTGGTCTTACAAATGCCGAGGGTGGTTCGATTTACCTTTTTTTAGGGATAATTGTAGTAGCAATTATAACAGGGTTAATTGCAAGCCTAATGTGCAAAATAATATTAAAAGTAATGAATTGGAAGAGTGGATTTACAAAATCTATACATCAACTTCTATTTCTGCTGGTTTCTGGCTTATTATTAGCTACTTTTTCTTTTTGTGTAAATCATGCCATATTAGGTTCTGGCAAAGAATTAATGACTAATGTTCTGTTTACAGATCACAAATCTGTAGAATGGTATGTGCCAATTTTAAGAATTATAGGTCCAATTCTTTCATTTAGTTCTGGAGCCGCAGGTGGAATTTTTGCACCTGCATTAAGCGCAGGAGCATGTTTAGGGTCTTATGTAGCACATATTTTTGAATTAACAGGAGGGAATGCTAACCTTTTGATACTTGTAGGAATGGTTGGATTTCTTACTGGAGTTACTAGAACTCCTTTCACTTCAGCTATACTCGTATTAGAAATGACTGATCGACATAATATAATTTTTCAACTGATGCTCGCAGGCATGATATCAAGTATTGTTTCACTGATTATTGATAAGCATTCTTTTTACGATCATTTAAAGATTCAATATTTAAAAGCGTTAGTTTAACAATAAAAATTTATTTAACCATATTTCAATAATTATATGAAAATATTTTTTATTATAATATTTTGCTTTTATTTACCAGCACATTTGTTTTCTCAAAATATTGACACACTATCCAATGAAAAAAAAATTAGAGAAAAAATTTTAACGGACATACAAATTAGTTTTGATAAAAAAACTAGTATCGTAGATTCAACGATAAGAAAGATTGATTCAAAAGTTGATAAAATAGACAGTTTATTAAAAACTACGACAAGTTCAAAAGAAAAAGCTGATAAATTGTTGGAAAGAGTTCAGGTTATAGAAGATAAACAAAAAGCATTAGAGGAAACTGAATTTAATATTTACCAAGCAAACTACCAATCGGCGATAATAAATCTACTTTCAATGGAAAGGGAAATAAAACCTTTGGTGTTATTCAATACTACTAAAGTTTTTTTTGATGAATTAGGTTCAGTTAATAACCCTGCAACATATCCTGATTATCAAGAGTGGTTTAAAAAATTTAAAGAATATATTCAAAAAAATAAAAAAAATGATGTAAGTCTAAGGGCTTTGAATAATTTTATTACTATGTCAGAGGCGGTTTCAGCAAGCACACCTTTAACTGGAGTAGCCTCTCAAATGATGTTTACTGGAATGTCATCGTATATAAATACAATTGCTAAACGAGAAAAAGAACTTAAAACCCAAAGTGAAAATATGTTTTCATTAATGGTTTCTTTAAGTCAATTAAAAGAAGATAAGGATAAAATCGATCATGAATGGGAATTAATAACTGTCTCTCTTCAAAAATTGAAGGATTATTATGAAAAAGTTACAAATAGAAATTTCAACTTAATAGGTATAAGCAAGGACGATTTTATAAATAATTTTTCAAATCAAAATGATGCAGATAAAAGATATCTATATCTTTCTTCTGTGCGTACAAAAACAGCCAATTATGTTTATTTGTCTAAGAACAATTTGCCAAAAGAATGGAAGGAGAAAATATACTATGAACTATCCGACATTCAAGTATTGAAATTAAAATATGGAGAAATAACTACTCAAATTAATCATCATATTAGCCAATATGAGACTCTTATAAAGAAATTTAAAAATGATAAAAACATCGCTCCTAGAATGGAACTTTTGGATTCAAAATTATCTGCATTAAAAGAAACATTTGATAAAGCATTTGAACCTGCTGAATATACAAATTCAATTTATAGAATGTATAAGGTTCAATAATTTATAATAAATCACTGGTGTCTGGTTAAATTAGGTTGATTTACAGTTTAATATGGTTGCTCTTTGATATCTTGGTATAAAGGCTTTTCAAAAAGATTTGGCAAACGAGTTTTACTAGATGTTGTAAGCTTACTCGATTTTTAAGACTTACTCTTTTGTAAAGGAGGCGAGTTTCATGATCAAAAAAAATGCGGCATCCAATTGATACCGCATTCTTATTATGATGTGCCGCTGTTTTTAACATGCCGATTTAGCGATGCCCCGATTTTTTGTAATCGCCAATCCTTTTTCTACTAATCTAATTGTCCAGAAATCATCGGCCCGATTGGTATCGGTAATATAAGAATAGGGCATATAAAAATACCCCTTATCGCCCCATGCACTACTCCATGAATTGCGCACAATAAAAACTTTTTTTGCATCGTCATATCCCACGGCCATTACGGCATGACCGCCCAAACGTTGCTCGCTGGGTGCAGGCATCGGCATCATTCCGTTTTTACCAATGGTTTCAAAACTCTGATACACAGTAAAACCAAAAACGAATGGGAAACCTTCAAATAAACAGGATTGTAGTTGACCCAGGCTTGAATTAGTTAAGCGCATATAACTCAACACCTGATTGGTAACAGCTTTCTTATACAAAGCAACGGGTGGTTTAACAGTAAATTGAGAGATCACATATGGCCAGTCACGCTCATTACAAATACCTTGCTGATTCATGGTTTTAATGCCATCTCTAATAAATGCGCCACTATCAGAAAGTACCGAATTGATTAGAACCCTTTCGTTGTAATAAATAAAAAGTCGCGAGGGTATAAAATTTGGAATAGCTTGTTTTATTTGTCCGAATTGAAATGCTGCTCCCAATGCATTGGCTGTACAACTCCCTAATGTTCCCTGATCATACACCAATGGACACTTGGTTCGCAAATCCACTTTATCAGACAATTTGCGCATCACCGACATGGATGCAGAATATTGCAGGTCGCGGTGGTCTGGTAAATCCGGTAGCCATCCGAATGAATAATCAATCGCTTTTTTTCTTGACTTTGCCATGTTTGTTGTTTTAGGTTAAGTAATAAATCATAACCGCTGAGACAAAACAAATATAATAGTTGGAAGCATGGATAAAAACAGTGATACCACCGTTTTTAACAAGGGTGTTTCATGTAATAAAACTTCCAAAAACTCCCTACCTGGAGTGAACATTCAGGATTTGATGAACAAAATATTATTTCTGAGGTATTAGAATTTTACCTGAGGATCCGTTTTCGGAAGGATGCAATTCCATTATTTTATCGGGGAAAATCCCTTCTTCTTTACTATGCGAAACATACAAAATAGCAGATTTACTTTCCGCTGCAATTTCTTGAATCATTTTAATGATGAGTGCCGCCGAAGCATCGTCCAAGCCTGCCGTGGGTTCGTCGAGAATCAGTAGTGGAGGATGTTTTACCATTGCTCTTGCAATCAACACCATCCTTTGTTGTGCAAGAGGCAGAAATTGTATGGCTTTATTTCGTTGCTCATATAAACCAATAAACTGTAGCCACTCTCCGGCTAATCTCATTTGCTGATCAGATGGTTTAATATATAATCCTATCGAATCAAAGAATCCTCCTACAATCATTTTTTCAATACTGTCGAGCCTCGAAAAATGCTGTACAATATTTGCATTGAAATAACCGATAAATTGTTTGATCTCCCAAACGGTTTCTCCACTACCTTTTTTTTTGCCGAATAAAAATAAATCTTGCCCATACCCCTTTGGATTGTCGCCTGCAATCAAAGAAAGTAAAGTTGATTTACCCGATCCATTTGGCCCAACCAGTTGCCAGAATTCTCCCGCTCTGATCTGCCAGTTGATAGATTGCAAGATGGGTTGCCCGTTATATTGCACAGAAAGGTTTTTCATTTCAATCAAACAATCTTTCGGTAAATGAATCTTATGCAATGGTTGGGGTAAAGCAGTATCGAATGGCAGAATTAACAGCTCTTCCATTTTACGAACCAAAGCTCCTTCGTCTTGGTGCTGCAGCAATTCGTTTTCAATGAATGAATAAAACTGTTTCATAAAGGGCAATAATTCTTTTCTTCTGTGAATTATTTGGATGATGGTTTTATTTGCAGCGACCTCAGTTAAATTAGTTTTTAGTTTTTCCTGCGATGCAATATCGAGATGATCATATAGCGAGTCGAGAATCAGATAATCCGGATTTCGCTCAAGTAAATAATTCAAAAATGCCTTTTTCTGTTCGCCACTCGACATGGCATGCAATTGCCTGTTATATCCTGTATCGAAATCCGTTCTTCCATGCAAAAATTCCTCATTCATATAATCATCCAGCGATGTTTCAGAAAAAATTGCGCCATTGGGTCCTTTCAAACCGAACCGGCTTAGTAAAAAATCATCTTTCTGCAACTCAGCTATAAACCTGTGTTTATCTGTGTTTGCAGGTAGGTAAATGGCAATATGTTTTACTGCACTCATTAATAAATGCTATTTAAATGCGGCCAAATGAGCCTATTCAGCACCAAAACTGTTTAGAATATTAACTTTCAAAATAGCAATTATAAACTTTAAAACGATACTTTCGCGCCCGATAGCTACTGTTTTGACCTGATTAAAACAAATTTCAGGTTTATCATAATAGCAAATACTTAAATTATGAAATGAGCATGACAAAAATTTGTCACCAACTGAAATGTTTGTTAGCGAATTACATGTAGCCCAAATCAATAAAAAACACATGAAAAGAATTCAAAATCACAGAAAGCTATTAGGTGTTGACGAAAATGTGGATCTGAAAGAGCTGAAGTCGATCTACCGCAACCTCATGAAGGAATGCCATCCTGATAAATTTCATGATGATCATGAGGAAAAAACGGCTGCTGAAGAGAAGAGCAAAAAAGTGATTGCCGCATACCATTTCTTAGTGAGCATTGCTCCCGAAACACTTGAGTCTACACAGGACGAATACAACGAAACCATTACAAATGCATCGATCATGGATTATGAATACAAATCCGAGATTCTTCGCATTGTGTTTTCTGATGGAAACGAATACGAATATTATGGTGTTCCAAAAGCCATTTATGTAAAACTGGTAAATGCCGAAACTCCTGCAAGGTTTGCCAGAAGACATATTTACAATGAATATATTTATAGAAGCACCAGCAAACAAGTTGCAGCGGTATAAGTGCCAGTTCGCTAGATAGAGAACTAGCTATAAACGCAAGAGTCCGGCTTTATAAAGTGTATTCACTGGTTTATTATCCCAGAACAATTCAAAATCTTGCAGACCCGCATTTTCATAATCTGCCTGTATCGCCTGTATCGAAAGAACTGTTGGATGATGGATACTCAGCTTAGGCAGGATGCTTTGGAGCCATGCGCCTTTTTCGGGATCAACACTAATTGAATAAGTATTTTTTTGTGTCTGGAAACTCAGCAACATGACTTCCCATTTATTTCCTTTTTTAGATTTTTGTATGATCTCAGATTTTGGTTGTTTACCCAACCAGATCACTTTATAGTTTAGGCCTGATATTAACTCAGGTTCTTCAACAGCCTTTCTAATATAATCGGGAGCAATATTAGTTTTGGGTATTTTAAAATCGAACCATTGATGCAAAGCAAAATCAAAACATGCCCCATGCATATAGTTTAACAAGGCTTTCTTTAAGCCAAATCCAAAACGTTCGTGGTCTGCACCGGTCAGATCAATATGTTGAATATCATTGTTCGCAAAACTACCGATCTCGTTTGAGAGCTTTCTTACTGAATATTTTTGGGGATCCAAGCCAATCGGACTATGCGCTGTCATGGTAAATAAATGCCAGAATGCAGATTGCAAAATACCGGCTTCAAACAATTGGCGTACCATCTCCAGAGAGTCGATGGTTTCTTGTTCGGTTTGCGTTGGAAAGCCATACATCAGGTAAGCATGCACCATGATACCAGATTCGGTAAAATGTTTACTTACCCTGGCTACCTGTGCAACCGTAATTCCTTTTTGTATTAATTGCAAAAGCCTGTCCGATGCCACTTCCAGGCCTCCACTCACGGCAATACATCCGGAAGATTTTAATAACTGACAAAGGTCGAATGTGAAACTTTTTTCGAAGCGAACATTTGCCCACCAGCTTACTACCAGTTTTCTGCGAATAATTTCAATCGCAACAGATTTCATCATCGAAGGTGGTGCCGCTTCATCTACAAAATGAAATCCATTTTGCGAAGTTTGTGCAATCATCTCTTCCATCCGGTCTACAATCAATGATGCAGCGATTGGTTCGTAGTTTTTGATATAATCTAACGATATATCACAGAAAGTACATTTACCCCAATAGCATCCATGTGCCATCGTTAATTTATTCCACCTTCCATCACTCCAAAGGCTGTGCATCGGGTTGATGATCTCGATAGCTGATATATATTTATCTAAAAGCAAATCGCTATAATCGGGGGTGCCCACCTGAGCCTGTTTATAATCGGCACAAATAGAATTATTGAGATAAGTTACTTTTCCTTTAACAACTGTAAAAGTTCTTTTCAGTTCATCCAATTGTTTTTTGCCATTCAAATATTCGATCAATATTTCCAATGGTGCTTCTCCATCGTCGAGTGTAATAAAATCAAAGAATTCAAATACTCTTGCATCGCTGAGAGCGCGTAATTCCGTATTTGCAAATCCACCGCCCATGGCCACTTTTACATTGGGATAATTTTTTTTGATCCATTGTCCGCAACGAAGCGATTCATATAAATTTCCCGGAAACGGCACTGAGATTGCAACCATCATAGGTTGTACAGTCTCCATCTTTTTTTGTAATATATCAATCAGGATATGATCGATATATGTATAAGGTTCTTGCAGTGCAAGATATAATTCGTTGAACGAATTGGCAGATCTTCCTAGGCTTTCTGCATATCTGCTAAAGCCAAAATGTTCATCAACGGTTTCTTTGATCAGGTCGCTCAAATCTTCCAAATACATGGTAGCAAGGTGTTTTGCCATATCCTGTACTCCCATGCTGCCAAATGCCCATTTCAAATCGTCCAGTTGTGCAAAGCGAGCAGCTTCCGGTAAAAACTCCCTCTTACAAATCAGATGTGCCAACACATTTCGTTTCCCTTGCAGGAAGCAAACCACATCATCAATTGTTCTGATATAATCATCCTTTAAAGCAACGATCCTTTCGTTATTAGCGGAAAGGTTTGGTTGAATGGCTTCGATAGTGGTAAACAACTGTTTCAGTCCAGCTTTGCTAAATAGTGCCAGTGTAACTTCAATACCCAAATCTGCCTGATAAGAAGGAATATTTTTGGTATTGAAAAATCCCTTGAGATATGCTGTTGCCGGATAGGGCGTATTTAGTTGTGTAAAAGGTGGTGTTATTAAAAAAACAGGAGCTTTCAATACGACAGTTTTATCGAACAAAAGTAATACACAAAAATATACCATGGAGCCTAACCTTGATTATTTGGCCCATTTGTGTATTTTTGATAGTATCAAATGATACTATCATGAAACCACCTTATAGCATCACTCCTACAATTTTAGAGTTTATCAGTTCCATTTCAGAAAAAATAGGAGCAATCAATGCGGCACATTTGCAAATACCTAGGGCCGAATTACGCAAAAGCAATCGCATTAAAACAATTCAATCCTCTCTTGAGATTGAGGGCAACACATTAAGTATTGAGCAGGTTACTGCAATACTAGATAACAAAAGAGTATTAGCTCCCAAAAAAGATATATTGGAGGTTCTAAATGCAATTGACTTATATGATCAGATAGATAAACTAAACGCCACAAGCATTGCTTCCTTTCTGAAAGCCCACGCTATATTAATGAAGGGACTATCTCCTTCAGCAGGAAAAATTCGAAGCAGTTCAGTTGGAATTGTTAAGGGTATGCAACTTACACATCTGGCGCCTCCTGCAAAAATGGTAAAGTCGCTATTGAATATTCTTTTTAACTATTTAAAAAAAGATAAAGACCCTGTTCTGATTAAAAGCTGTGTATTTCACTACGAACTAGAATTTATTCACCCTTTTTCAGATGGAAATGGGCGCATGGGGCGATTATGGCAAACTGTTTTATTACAAAAATACAACCCAGTATTTTCATTTTTACCTATTGAAACTATTATCAAAAAAAGGCAATCAGATTATTATAAAGCCTTAAGTATTTCTGACAAAGCAGGTAACTCAACAACTTTTATTGAGTTTTTATTGTCGGTAATTGATCATGCTTTAGAAGATCTGCTGCATTTACAACAACCGCCTCTATCCGCTTTTGACAGAATAGTTCTTTTTAAAACACTCATTGGGAAAACAAAATTTACAAGACAGGATTACATGCTACATTTTAAAGAAATTTCTTCAGCTACGGCAAGTCGGGATTTAAAAGATGCTGTTGAAAAAAAAATATTAAAAAGGGAGGGGGACAAAAGAACGACAGTATATCACTATTATTAATTGAAAAGATAAATGAGTTGACTTAAAATCAACTCATTTATTGTACACCACAACCATTATTTTTCTTTGATTGCAGCCAGCTTTATAAAATCATTTTAATTGGACATGGATTTGATATTACTTAAACTAGAATTCTACTCGCTTTGGTATCGAATCCAAACTGTAATACTGATGAGTTAACCGTTTACCCTTGATAGTAATGATTCTGAATCCGGAAGGATCCTGACCAAGTGGTTTTCCAACAGGTCCAGTAGTAATCATTTCCAATTCTTTTGACATACCAAAAGAATTCCTATGATAATGACCGGCAAATACATATTTGATTCCATTAGCTTTAAAAATGTCAAGATATTTCTTTCTGGTATCTATTGGAATATTAAAATATCCGTTTGCTTCGTCTGGTTGGGCGAGGAATAATGGATGATGCAGAAATACAATTATATGCTTATACCTCTTATTCTTAGCTTCTTCCAATGTTTTCAAAAGCCATTTTTCTTGCTCAAGTGCCTTCTCGGTTACTTTTTGCGGAGCGGTTAAATAAAGAGAATTCAAAACAATCCCCAACATAGTATTGCAAGTAAAACTATAATAATCCTTACCCAATAAAGCATTATACTTCTCAATATCAACTTGTGCAGGATTATTCCCAATATCATGATTCCCTACAACATTATAAAATGAAATACTTGAATCAAGTTTTCTACTAACATTTATATATTCATTTACTTGTGCTGAATCAAATGGTTTGTTAACCAAATCTCCGGTAACAATTAAAAAAGCAGGTTTTAACCGGTTGGCTTCTTTAATTGCTTTAGTATAATTTTCGGTTTCTTTTTCGAAAGATTTATTAGCCGTAAAAAATCCAAATTGAGGGTCGGTCATCTGAAAAAAAAAGTATTTCCTTGCTTCCATTCTGGAGCTAACACAACTGTTTAATCCGAAACATACCAATAACAGTAACTTGAAGATATTTTTTTGCATAGTATTACCATTTAAAATTTAAATAACTGTAACGCATTACCAACCTGGGTTTTGTGGTTTTAAATTCGGATTCGCATCTATTTCTTTTTGTGGAATTGGCCAGAGTAAATAGTCTGCATTAAACTTATAACCAAGTTCATTTACATAGGTCAATGCATCTTCAAAATTGCCGGTTTTTAAATTATAGACTTTTCTTGTGCGTTGAATATCAAAAAAAGACTTGTTTTCGTATGCCAGCTCATGATAACGCTCACGCCAAATAGCTGTTCTAAACTCGTCTTTCTTTAGGCCTTGTAAATTGGGTAATGCAGCTCTTGCTCTTATTTTGTTCACTTGTGCATAATTATTTACAGTTGGCCCTTCCACTTCATTAGATGATTCAGCATAAATCAGAAGAACTTCAGAATAACGTAACAGAGTCCAGTTTTCATCAGAATTTAAATCACCTTTCGCCCCTGCGGCCTCTTCAAGATAAAACTTATACAAGGCGGGTGGAAATTTCAGCAGATTTGTAGTACTTCCCACCGCATAATCCTCTGTAAAATAAAACTGCTTTTGTTTTACCCTCTTGTCGTTTAACTCATAAGAATTAACAAATTCCGGAATGGGAGATACTGCATTTAAATCACTGGTTAATTTTGAAATCCCTTTTGGGCTGATAAATTCAGTAATTCTGTTTGTTTTAACTCCTGCCAAATATTGCACCTGAAAAATATGTTCGTCCAGATTTTTATGCGCTCTGTCGTGTAGATACTGGTAATTATCGAACAAGGTATAATAATTGCCATCAATCACTTCCTTTGCTTTCGAAGCTGCAAGTGTGAAGTAAGGAATGCCCTTGTTTAATGGATATCCAGCCATAGTTAAGTATACTGAGGAGAGTAAAGATTTTGCAGCACCCGTTGATGCCTTTCCTGTTTTATCAACTTTAGGTAATCCGGAATTTTCTGCATACTGCAAATCGGAAATAATCTGCTCATATATTTTTTCTTTAGTAGATCTAGCTGGAAACAAATCGGCACTTGAAAAATTTATTGGTACAGTAATTAAAGGAATATCGCCGTACAACCTTACAAGATAGTAGTAGTACAAAGCTCTTAAAAAATAAGCTTCTCCAAGCAGGGACTTTTTTGCTGCCTCATTCATTTGAATATTTGGAATACGCTGAATAGCAAGATTAGCATTTGAAATACCATTATAAAAGCCAGTCCACAAAGTATAATAAACTGGTTCATTGGCAGAGTTAGTATGGGTAATGGTATTTTCTTTGTATTGCGAACCACCGTGAGTTACGTGCCCTGCGGGCATCTCTATCAAAGACCATACAGCATCTCCTCTAAACTCAATTTCAGTAGTAAATGTTTGTAGTGATGGATAGATTCCTGCAATTGCAGCAGATGCTTGAGTAGCAGTGGTAAAATAAGCTTCCTGAGTAAGTGCTGACTTATTCTCCTCAGTTAAGAAATCCTTTTTGCAGGAGGAGAATAAAACCAATAATAAGAAGCTTACAAAATATAAAGTGTTTTTCATTTTCTTGAATTTACTAGTATTAGAAAGTAACATTTAACCCGATCATTAGTGTCCTCGGTTTAGGATAGTTTGTATAAGTTATACCTTGAGAAAAAGCAGTATTATAATTATTCAGTTCAGGATCATATCCAAAGTAATCCGTAATCAGAAAGAAATTCTGCAGAGAAGCAAATACCCTAAGAGAGCTGATACCAATTTTTTTAGTAAGTGATTTTTCAAAATTATAGCCTAGCAATAAATTTTTCCCCCTGATAAAAGAGCCATCTGTCAGTTTACGTGTATCCATAAAATAGCTATAGCCAATGGGTCTTAATTCTTCTAATACTGCACCCTGATTTGAGGGAGTCCAGGAATCCAATACGGTGGCATAGTTGTTAGCAATACCAAAACGACCTTCACTAGAATTTCTAGTATTATTAAAGATCTGATTCCCACTTTGATACTGAATTTCCAGAATCAGGGAGAAATTATTATATTTAAAACTATTAGAAAATGTTCCGTAAAAATCAGGTATACCTTTTCCAATAATAGCTCTATCATTTGCATTAATCTTACCATCGCTATTTAGATCTCTTATAATTACATCCCCAGGTTTTTTACCATACACTAAGGCCTGCGCAACCTGATCGTTACTATAAATACCATCTCGGATATAGCCAAATATAGATCCCACAGATTCACCTACTCTTATAATCTGGTTGTCTTTGAATCCATAAATAATATCTTCATTATTCGCGCCCAGTGCAAGAACTTTATTCTTAAGCCATGAAAAATTGAAATTTGTAACCCAGTTGAATTTTCTGTTCTCTATATTGGTAGTGTTGAGCGTAATTTCCAATCCTTTGTTTTCCATATTACCAATATTCTTGGTAACAGTTGTAAATCCACTTGTGGATGGTACTGGCGCGTCCAACAATAAATCAACAGTTTTCTTGTAGTAAGCATCAAGAGTTATGTTTATTTTGTTCTTAAATAAACCAAGCTCCGCACCAATATTGAATTGCCTCGTTTTTTCCCATTTCAGATCTGGATTGGCTAGTCTGCCAATTGATACACCCGTTACCCTGCTTCCAAAAATATAGGAGTTAGTACTTAAACTAGCGAGTGACCGATAAGAACCAATTGTGGAATTACCTGTTAAACCATAGCTCAATCTTAATTTCAGATTAGAAATTGTTTTATTGTTTTTTAAGAAATTTTCTTCAGAAATTTTCCATGCAAATGCGCCAGAAGGGAAAAAAGCAAACTTATTATTGTCACCAAATCTGGAAGAGCCATCAAAACGGCTGGTTGCAGTAAAAAGATACTTATTATTTAAAGTATAGTTTATCCTTCCAAAATAAGACTTCATTTGGTACGCATTTGCATATGAGCTGGGTGCAAGGGGAGTTGCACCAGCACCTAGATTAGAATATTCGTAATAATCATCCGGCATTAATGAAGTAGATGCATTCCAGCTTAAATAGTTCAGGGCTTGTTGTTCAGCTCCAAGTAAAAGGTTTATAGTATGATGTTCATTAATTCTTTTGGTATAGTTTAACCTGTTTGACCAAACCCAAAAAGAACTTTCACTGCTATTAATATTCGAAGAGTTTTTACGCGTCCCCCCCTGCAGTTTGGAGCTATTAAATCTTGGGTTTATTTCATTAATAATGTTGGCACCAAAAGTGGAAGTAAACTCAAGTCCCGAGATTATTTTAAAATTGACATATGCATCACCATTAAATGCATTTGTTTTATTCAATATTTTATTCTCATACACCTCAGACAAAGGGTTATCAAGCTTTTCCAATCCTGAGTAGTCCCCACCATATCCATAAGTACCATCACTGTACTTATAAGGAATAAACGGAACCATTTCCACTATGTTTCGAATTACACTATAAGATCCATTAGAGTCGTCCACTCCCCCATCTGACTTTTTACTATGGCTTACTGTGGCTCCGATTTTCAACCAACTTTTAACAGTTTGGTCCAAAGTGATTCTTACATTATATCGTTTCTGAAAGCTTTCCTTTATTATTCCATTCTCATCAGCAAAACCAACAAAAAATCCATAATTCGTATTATTATTTTTACCGGTTATTGATAAATTATGGCTTTGACTTATCCCAGTTCGAAATACATTTTTACTCCAATCTTCCTCATAAATAGGCTGAGGGATGCCATTGGCATCAAGCGTGAATAATTCCCTGTTGTTGAATACATTAGCTTTTAGATAAGCCTTTCTCTTTATTAAAGGATCGATATACTTACCAGCTTGATAGCCAGTTGGGTCATACTTTTGAGCATTCTTGTAAACTACTTCTTCTAAATCCATCCACTGACGAGAAGTTAGTACTTTGAGATTTCTTGCTGGTGGAAGTTGATTGAAGCTTACATAAGTATCGTAACTTACTTGATTGCTGTTTTTTGTGCCTCTTTTCGTAGTTACAATAATAACACCGTTAGAGCCTCTGGTGCCATATATAGCAGTAGCTGATGCATCTTTCAAGACATCCATTGTTTCAATATCATTCGGATTTAAATTAGACAACCCCTCGGTCCATTCTACCCCATCAACAATGTAAAGGGGGTCATTTGATGCATTGATTGAGCTAAACCCTCGAATAGAAATAGAAGTTCGTCCTCCAGGTTTTCCTGAATTGGTTGATACATTAACGCCCGCTAATTTACCTGCAAGTGATTGTTCCGCATTAATCGCAGGGCGCTCCTGAAAGTCAGTTGATTTTAAACTTCCTACCACACCAGTCAGATCTGCTTTTCTAACTGTGCCATAGCCCACCACCACCACATTATTCAATTCATTTACTAATTGCTTCAACCGAATCAAAATTGAATTGCCATTGCCTTCTTTGATTAGTAATTCCTTAATCACCTGATTCTCGAAACCAACATAATTAAAAGAAATTCTGTAAGTCATTCCAACCTTAAGGCTATTAATTTGAAATTTTCCTTCCTTATTGGTGTTTACATTTACAGTTTCTGTTCCCTTAATTGCGGAAACTTTTACGCTAACCCCTTCTAAAAGTTCACCCGCTTCCGAAATAACAGTTCCTGTTAAAGAATTGTTCTTTACTAAGTCCTGAGCAAAAAGGTTATTCCCGATCAATACCAACGTTGAGCAGAAAATCATTAATTGCTTCAAGAGATTTTTTTTAACTCGATTCATATTTATTTAGGTTTTAAAAATAGAATATCATTACACTGCCAAAGCAGGTATCACATGTCTATCAACAATTATTAAATGTTTACTTTTTCACGATGCGGATTTGATCTCCTTCGTCCATTACTTTCAGGCCATTCATATTAACTATTAGAGCTATTATATTTTTAATGGTATCTGATTCAAGTGTGTACCCAGTAAAGTATAAACCTTCAATTTCTGCTGAGTCATACAATATCTTAACATTGTAAGCAGCACTCAATTTTTCAAACACTACTTTCAGTGATTCATGATCAAATTTCAACGAAGAATTTTGTTTTTCCGTTTTTTCATTTTTCTTTTTCTGTACTATATTTGTTGTAGTAGCATTTTTGGTTTTGGAGAACTTGTTAACAGTTACAGACTGACCAGCGGTAAGAAATACGGTTGCAAATAAGTTGGACTGCTGAATTGAATACACTTTTACTTTTCCTTCGAAAAGCTTCACTACTATTTTTTCTTTACCCAATGCATTTACTTCAAACTGTGTACCCAAAGCTGTTGTAGCGTATTCACCAGTAATTACAGAAAAAGGTCTGCTCTTATCTTTGGCAACTTTAAATAAAGCTTTACCGATTAACTGAATGTTTCTGGCATCTTTGTCAAAATGCTTCTTGTAAATTAAAGAACTGCTGGGCGCAAGAGAAACAGTGGTTCCATCTATCAAATTAATTAACAGATTGGAAGCAGAATTATTTTTAACATTCGCAACTTCATCTATAGAATCGGTTGGAGATTTTGTTAGACTAACAGATTGATCATTTACTGATTGGCGTTTTGATTTAAATAAAATTGTTCCGGTAAATAAAACTACAATTGCTGCTGCTGCTGCCCACCAATACGAAACTTTGTTAAATGAAACGATTCGTACATTACGCTCTCCGAAATTTAAACCGCGTCTTTCTTTGACAGATATAGATTCTTCAAACGCCCTTTCTAGCTCTGTCTTGAACTCAATATCTTTGAATTCAAGTAAATGATCTAGTTCTGATGATTCTTCACTAGACAATTTATTTTCCCAAAACTTTGCAATTAAGAGTTTTATTTTGCTGATCATTATAATTAAAACGGGGACTAGAGAAAATAGGAGGGGTATTTACATGTTAACTTAATGTTACCAAATTAAAGTACGTCCATAACAGCACATAAAAAAATGCCTACGGCCGAATTAGCATATTTGTCCAAAATGTACTTTCTTACAAATCGATTTGCCTCAACAATATATTCTTTAACAGTTGAGCTTGCAATATTCATAATGGCAGAAGTTTCATTATATGTTTTCCCGTGAATTTTACAAAGTAAAAACACTTTTCTTTTTCTAGGGGGTAAGAGACTGATCGCTTCTGTCAGTAAAGTGTTCTTGAGATTATAACTATTCAAAGCATCAGAGCTATTAACAAGGTAATTAGGGTCATATAAATCCTTCTGTTCCATATCACGAGTAATGGCCGCGCTTTTCAAACAAAGTCTGATGTGGTTGATTGAGCAATTATAACTTACCTGAAATAGCCATGCCGCCAATGACTTTTTATCTTTCAACTTATGCTTATTCTCCCAAAGTTTAATAAATACATCTTGAAGTATATCTTCAGCAACATCCTGCCGATGAACTATTTTACCAATATTGCTAAGAACAATGTCTTTATAATATTTATATATAATACCATACCCATTCTTATCTCCGTTAGAAAATTTTTCAACTATAATATCGTCTATTTCGTTGACGGGCATGAAATTTTGAGGCGAAAGTACTCAGGTGAATTGAAGAAGGCTTTTTGCGAATATTAATAAATCTTTAATAAAAATAGAGTTAACATATATAATACGGTCATATTTTAAGTGTCATAATTTAGTTATTCAGGATTTTAATCATTTCCGACGCCAATTTCTTGGCAGATGCCGGATTTTGTCCGGTAACCAAATTCCCGTCTACAACCACATGGCTTTCGAAAGGTTTAGCATTACTAAATATCGCTCCCTGTTTCACAATGGTTTCATCCAGCATAAAGGGTATCACTGTTTCCAACTCATGTTTTTTTGATTCTTCTTCTTGTTTTGTAAAGCAGGTTAGCTTTTTCCCCTCTAAAAATCCTGTTCCATCCGATAGCGTTACATTTAATAATGCTACCGGGCCGTGACAAACTGCGGCAACTAGTTTTCCGGCCTCATACATTTTTACAATTATATTTTTTACCAGTTCGTCATCCACCATGTCCACCATTGGTCCTAATCCACCGGGGAAAAACACAGCGTCATAAGCATCCACGTTTACATCCTTCAATTGATGACTAAAATTCAGCCTTTTAAATCCGGCGCTTTCTCTGAATAATTTGCTTTTTTTGTGCAACTCATCATATCCGTCTTCGGGGGGAGTTCCTCCTTTAATACTGGCAAAATCAATTGTGTAGCCAGCTTTAATAAATTCAAAGTGTGGGTCTGCTACTTCAGAAAATTCATAACCAGTTTTACAATTTTTAGTTCCTACTTCCCCTGCATTTGTTACAACAAATAAAATATACCGCATAGTTTATGTTTTGATTGTATGATGCGCAAACTTGATGGATTTTAATCACACAATCATTGTCATAAGACAAAGTTTTAAAGCTTTGCTTTTAATTTGCTTAAAGTAGAATTCGTCATACCCAGATAGGAGGCAACAGCTTTACTTGAAATTCTGGTTAATAAATCTGGTTCATGTTCCATTACCCATTTTAGTCTGTCGATACCTTCCATTCCAAGAAATATATATACCCTCATTTGTGAATGTACAAATGCCCATTCCATAAACTTATGATACAAGCTGGCAAACTCCGGGAAAGTTTCAAAAGTTTTAAAAAAATCGTCTCTGCTTATCACAAATATTTCAGAATGTTCATGTGCAGTTAAAAAATCCATCGATTTTTTTTGTGTAATAAAACTGGTTACTGCAGTGATAATACTGTTTTCCAGCGCAAATTTTCCTGTTACTTCGTTTCCTTTTTTATCAATTTCGTAAAGGCGCAAACAACCTTTTGCAACAAAATAAAAATGTTTACAAACCTGCCCTTCCTTCTCCAACATTGTATTACGTTTAACTTTTTTAAACTTAAACAGTAATGCTATTTTTTCAATATCGCTTTCACACAGTGAGGTATTCTCCCGAATAAATTTTTGAAGCTGTGAATAGGCTTTTTCCATTTAGCAAATTTATACGATAATTGAGCAGGGTTTTATTAAAAATAAAATAGCCAATAGACGATTCTTCCGGAATCAACCTGCGCAACAACTAAGTTTCGCTACATCTCTATCAAATGTAAGTTTGGAAACTTCAAAAGGTATGTTTTTTGCGGCTGCTTGAACTTCATCTAATCCGGCACCTGCTATTTGCGGATCTGTAAATACTACCCAGGGTAAGGAAGTATAATCAGTTTTTTTTGCACTTCCAGCAAAAGCATTATCTACAGCAATCTTACCCTCGTAAGCTGCGGTGTAAACAAATGAAGGTGTGTTTATCACATCTCCCGCTGCATAAATATTTTGCAGGTTTGTTTCCAATAATTCATTTACTTGTATATGCCCACTATTGGTTAACTGCAAAGTTGTTTTATGCAATCCCATTTTTTTTGTATTAGGCTTTATTCCTGATGTAATAACAATTCTTTAGTCTTTATTTGTGGATAAATTTCCTGGTAAGTCATTACCTGATTCATCGATACTCTTCTGTTAATATGTTTTCTAGTCAATTCTTCAGGGGTATTAATTCCGGCAGAAGCTAATAATTCTAAAAAAATGTGTATAGTAGATTTGTGATAATTATAAACTCGTAAAGACTTGTCACTCGGATCCAGCCCGTTCATCAATGACCTGTTCTGTGTGGCTACACCCACTGGGCATTTATTAGTATTGCATTTGAGTGCCTGAATACAGCCAAGTGCCAACATCATTCCCCTGGCACTGTTACAAAGATCAGCACCAAGCGCAATGGTTTTAACCATATGAAATCCAGTAAATATTTTCCCCGCGGCAATTAACTTAATATCTTTTTTTAAATCATACTCAGCAAGTGTATCATGAGCAAATGCTAATCCGTCTCGAAGCGGCATTCCAATAGAATTGGAAAATTCAATCGGTGCTGCACCAGTTCCACCTTCTCCACCGTCAATTGTTATAAAGTCTGGTTTTATATCCGTCTTAATCATCGCTTCACAGATATCTATGAATTCATTTTTTTTGCCAATGCAGAGCTTAAAACCAATTGGCTTACCATTTGATAACTTTCTCAGTTTCCCAATAAAATGCAGTAGTTCTATAGGGTTAGAAAAAGCAGTATGGCAAGGAGGAGAAATCACATCACTAAAAGCAATAACTCCTCTTATATCAGCGATTTCTAGTGTATTCTTACTTGCAGGCAATATTCCTCCATGGCCCGGTTTTGCGCCTTGGGAAATCTTAAGTTCAATCATTTTAACATTTTCAAGGCTCGCATTTTCTTTAAACTTTTTATCATCGAAATGTCCCCTCTCATTTCTGCACCCAAAATATCCAGTCCCAATCTGCCAGATTAAATCACCTCCATTTTCAAGATGATAGGAGCTAATTCCCCCTTCTCCAGTATTGTGTGCAAAGCCACCTAACTTAGCGCCTTTATTTAAAGCAAGAATCGCATTAGCACTCAAAGCTCCATAGCTCATTGCAGATATATTAAATAGACTTGCAGAGTATGGTTTTGTACAATCAGGGCCCCCAATTACTACTCTTGGCTCTATATTTAGTTCTGTAATTTCGTTGGCATAAATAGAATGATTCATCCATTCATAGCCTACCTCGTAAACATCCATTTGTGTTCCAAAAGGTGAGGTATCATTTTCTTTTTTTGCTCTTTGATAAACAATACTTCTGAATATTCTATTAATCGGTCTTCCCTCAGTGTCTGTTTCAACAAAATATTGCATAATTTCCGGCCTTACCTTTTCAAGTAAATAGCGAAATTGCCCTATCAGCGGAAAATTTCTTTTAATAGCATGTTTCCTTTGAAATAAATCAGAGTATCCCATTATTATAAGGGGGCCAACTACTAAAAACAGCCATAAAATACTAGTCCAAAAAATCGATAGCAAAAAAATAATAGTTGAAACACAAACAGATAATAAAATGAATATTTTTTTCGCATTCATAAAAAAAAATTACTTGCTATATGACCCAAATGTTTTGTAAAAAGAAATATTACCAACTTCATGGGCAGGTGCATTTTTTATTGCGGCAGATTCAGTTTGTTGTGTTATGAACAAACTGTTCTTATTGCACACCAATGAAAATCCATAATCGAATCCAACTAAAAAATTATTTGCAACTGAAGTAATTTGTGTATCTTTTTTGACATCGCTAAATGTTGTTGCATTTTTTCGGTTTCCAAAATACCCTCCACTAATTATAGAATTATGAAATTGATATTCTAACCTTGGTTTAATAATTATATAAGCCTGCCATTTATGATTATGCTCATTTATTATATAACTATTTGAATATCGATTAATAAAGCCATTAAAATAGGGTCGCTTCTTTCCTATTCTAGCTATTGAATAAGTAGAAATGCTATTTATGTACGTTCCAATCTTTACTTCTGAGCCACCAATTACATCAACCCAATTCTTATACTGTAATAGCTGTTTTTCAACTGAAAAATTTAAGTTCAGAATCAGATCAGTAGGTATTTGCTGATCCCAGCCCATTGGCAGTTGATAATGAATAAGTTGATGTACAAATTGTTGTGTTTCCTTCGCAAAAGAATAGGGCCCAATTAATCCGACTAGAAGTTCAGAATTAAAGCTTAATTTTTTATTCGGGCTGGATGAATTCAAAGAATGAGTAATAAACAAAGCTCCTCCATATGAAAAATCTTTTGGATCAGGTAATACTTTGCTAATATCTTGAGGAGTGTACATTAATTGTGTGATACTCCATCCATAAGTATTCGTGGCATTTTTTTTAACTTTCGGCATCCACCTACTAAGTAATGAATGAGCATTTTGCTTCTCGTAAAACAAGTCAAACCTAATTCCATTTGTATATGCTTCATCAGTTCCCTTTCCCCGTAAATTAATAAAATCATTATCTTCAAAAATGCGAAACATTTCTTTCGTTGCTTTACTTGCAGGTTGGGTACTACCATCCTCCTTTGAAAAAATTAGACCCAATACAATAATAGTTTTTAGTAAAAAATATCTCATAATTCCTAATTTAGTTTTGTCTTATAATTTGGCTCTCCAAATAGTTAAACAAAAAAAGAAGGATAGTTTATTTTATTCCAACTCAAATATTGTTCTCTTATTTAGAGCTATCAATAAAGACTCGAATCTTGCTATTACCTTACAACAATGATAAGCAGCTTCTTTAAAACAAAAGCAAAAAAAGTGGGAAGGACATTCAATTTTCAACTATTAGAGATACTGCATTTCTTGGAGAGCTTATCAAAAAAAACACAAAATATCCACTGAGTAAAGAGATGTATTTAAAGCAGATTTTGTTATAATTTAAAGTATAACATTTTTCACTTGAGCCAAATTAACTATTTCGTGGACTACTCCATCAAGACGCTTGGTTTCTGAATTAATTAATCGAATCAATTCATTTTTCTCCGTTTCAGTCTTACTTAATTCATGCCTCATCAAAACATCCGACAGTCCAAGCAAATTTGCAACATGTGCTCTTATCATATGTGATTGCTGCCATGCAATTTTTTCAAATCTTGATGTAAATGTTGCGTTTTTTGCTTCTGCAAGCATTCTTTGATGAATATCATGGGCAACAAAAGAAACACCAATTAGTTCATTATCAAAATCATATACCGGATAAAAGCTAAGATGATACCATTTTATGGCATTCGATTTAGGAAGCTCCAATTGCAGTTCCGTAACTATTGTCTCTCCTTTCGAAGCTTTATAAAAAGACGTTAAAAGGCGCTTTTCAAATCTTTCTAAAATCAATTCCTTAAAATTATCGCCTTCCCGTATATCTTTTCCGAAGCTATTAATAAGCAAGTCGTTAGCAACTTTATTCAAATAAATTACTTTATAATCTAACCCAATAAAAATATTACACTCATTCGAACTATTATAGAGTGATAATAATTTCCTATCAGAATTTTTTATTTTTACTTCGGCAATCTTACGTCTCTTTTCAATGGGCCAAACTAAAAATTTTGCCAGTAATATCAGTATCATTAATGAGGCAATAGCGAATGATGCGTGTTGAAATTGTTCATTCAAAAATTCCTTAGTCAAATTTTCTTGCAAAACGTATATAAATGAATCTAATGTTGCTAAATAAGACTTTTGGTTCACTACTACCTGTTCAACTATTTCTTTTGTGACTGGTTGCTTACTATCCAGAATTTGATTGATATAATCAACTTTTGAATTCGCATCGTTAAGTAAATTTCTGCACTCCTTGTCTTTTAAAGCATTGAACATTAGTTCCTTATCACAGTTAATCATCGCATAATGATTTTTTTTGTAATAACGGGCTAACTCCAGTAAGCTATCATACGATGTAGGATCTTTCTGCAACTTATCAAAACCATCAACAATTTTTTGGCTCAATACTCGCTGATCTTCAACCTTTATTAGTGGTTTTGTGTTCTCAAATTTTTTCGAAAATAAATAATTCACAAATATTTGGTTTGCGAATATGATTAGAATCAAAGCTATAAGGAAGGTGAAAAACCAATTAAATTGAAAAAAAGTAATTATGCGTTTCATTTTTAGAGGGGGTTTTAGAAAATGAATGCGTTTTTTTGTCAGAACTGTTAGAAAATCTTTACCCCAGGGTAGAAGGCACCAAAAGCCAACCAATAACCCATAACAAATTCTGGAGAGCTTAATTTTTGTCCTGTCATAGGCCCGGAAATTGCAACTCCAAAAGCATCCCAAATATTTCCAAACTGATCACTTAGAAGTCCCTTCCCACTTTTATCTAACACAAAATTCGGAGTACTACCATCGGGTAATTTATTGATGAAGGCAACCATTATGTTTTTTTGTTCATTCCCTGCAATGACCAATTGATATCCATTGAATACATCTTGAATTATTCCGTCATGTGCTGTGATTGATGAGAAACGATAAACTTTTGATTTTCCATCTTTGATAATCCCAAGCACCCGCTCCTTTCTGGGAAGTCTATTATCATCAGGATCGATATTAAAAATTAGCACATTGTTATTTACTCTGTAATCTCCATATGGATACACCGCATAGTTTCGACTATACCCCGTATTTACTGTTAAAACCTTAGAGAAAGGAAACATTTCTTTCCAAGTTTTCCAAGAGGTTTCAATCAACTGCAAACTATTGACCCCAGTATCTTTTAACGGTCCATTTACTGCCTTAAATAACATTTGGGACCAATTGCTATTAGTTTTCCTATCGTATGGAATTATATTGGTATTATAAAGGAGTCCAGAAACTCCAAAAGTTGTTTCACTCCCAGAAATAATTCTACTCCATCCCACTGCAGTGCCGGTAAGTGGGCAATACACTATCGCCAATTTGTTGCCGTTTACATCATCATTTACAATTTCATGCCAATTAAGAATAGCATGAGGATATGCTCTTATATCATCTCCATTTCTATAACCAATTACCATATCATTGTCCTTCAAATAAGTCGCCACTGACACATTGATAAAAATTGGATTTACCAATGCCGGAATACCATCTTTTCCCGGACCGCCATCTACTACCCTTTCGCGGGGAATCAGCCAAGTATTTGATGAAGCACTTACACTGTCATTACCATTGGTATTAATATTGGTTAAAGAGGTGTTTTTTGCGCATCCAAGATTCATAAACATGATACAAGGAAACAATAAAATTCTAAATATATTTTTCATGTGTTTATTATTTGATTTTGGTCACATGGAATTCGCTAATTAACATTTCAGTTGGTGACAACTTTTTGTTATGCTCATTTCATATCTTTATTTTATTCGTGATGGTTTTACTTTATTTATTTCAACATAAAAGCCCGTATTGAATCTTATGGTAGGTGTTAGTTGTGTATCTCTAACCCAACTGTAAGCTGGGAAGCTAGCATGAAGACTTACTGTCAATTTTTGCAGTGGCGAAATAGTTAAACCAGGTCGAATAAAAACCCACTGCCCACCAGTTCCCGGAGTTTTTTCTCCATTGTTTTTATCTTGAAGGGCATATCTGTATGTTGCCTGTAGCGAAGCTCCCCATAAGAAATTCTTTGCTGTAAATTGATTGGCTAATCCTGCGATTAGTATCATTTCATTCCCGAATTGATATATCTGTGAGCCGAGGTAATGATTGTTTTTCCCTTTAAAACTATAGGTTGCTGTTGCAGAATAAGTTAAGGTTGGGTGCGCTTTGCTATTTTTCAAAACCTGTGTCCAAGTAATTAAATCAACTGAACCACTTCCCGGCTGTAAATCTGCATTTAGAGCTATCCTATTTTTATCCTTTATATCTGAGATACCAGTTGGGAGTTTGTAGCCAGCACCTACCAGCAAAATTACTTTTTTACGATTGCTAAAAATCGCTTTGTATTTAAGAAGTACCACAGCATCTCCAATGCCTTGTGCTATTGTATTATCGGTATTCCCAAACTGATTAATAATCCTTTCCTGTTTGATCCACGACAGAAAAAATTCTGCACTCCATCTCTTGCTAATAATATAGCCTCCTTGAAAAAGTAGCGAATGAGTCAATCTTCTTCTCGAAATATCATCCAACTTATTTGAACCATCCTTTAAAGTGCTCAAAATATTCAGGTCGTAATTAAATGCAAATTGAAGTGTTTTATTTGAAGTTATAGGAAGCCCTAAATTGTTTGAAATTGGCACTCCTCCGGAACAACAACTCTGCGCGAATGACTGTAAAGCCACAAAAAATGTAGTTAAAAAAACTAAGCCAGTTTTCACTAAATACTTGCTCATAATTTACAGTCGACAAAAAAATTGAAATGACTGTCGAATGCATTTAGACGAGTGATCATATATTACCTTGCATCTCATTTGTTAAAAACATATTAACAATCAATCTCTCAAAAAATAGTATTTAAAGAAAAAAAATGCAACCCTATACAAAAAAGTTATCAACTATCAGTTATGCTATTACTGACATTTATTACAAATGCGATAAAATTTCTTTCACTGAAACGCGCTTAGTGTAATCAGGGTCAAAATGTCTAAAAATTATTATCCCTTTTTGATTTATAATATAAAGCGCCGGAACTGGAAGTTTTGCACCATTTATTCCATTAGAAGATTCAAAATCAATTCCAAATTTTTTGTAGCGTGCAATAGTATTGGAGTCTAAACCAAAAGTTACATCATAGCTCTTCATAATCTTCAGCCCTTCATCAAATAAAATTGGGTAAGAGGCTTTTGTTTTAGCAATCGTTTTACTAATATTTTCAGGTTTTTCAGGTGTTATGGCGAGCAGTATAGCCCCTTTTGATTTTATTAACCCAAGCGAATCTTCGAGTTTTGACAACTGCTTGTTACAGTATGGACACCACTGTCCTCTATAAAAAACAATTACCACCGATCCATGTAACAATTGATCCTTTAAAGAGATGCTTTTGCCGTATTGATCCTGCGCAACAAATAACGGCGCCCTTTCTAAAACCTTTAGGCCTTGGGGGTTATTTTGAGCAAATAAAAATATTGGGATCAATAAAATTGAGGTAAGAAGTAATTTCATTTTAAAAATTAAAGTTCTAATTTAATATAAACACGAATTGCCTGTATGATACAGGCAATTCGTGTTTATCGAATGGGGGGAAGAGTTGATTGCTTATTTGTTATTCATCACCTTTATCATAAGATGCTGTATAGGTAACCTGGATATCATCAGCTACATTATTTTTTTTCTTTCCCATTGGTTTTCCTACACCATAAGAGCTAATGTCTTTCACTATAAATTTGCTGGTTACTGAAACTTTACCATTACTAACTTCCACTGTTGCTTTCTCAGAAACAGGTTTTGTAGTTCCTCTAATTGTTAAATCACCTGTTACAATAGCCTCATATTTTCCGTTTTTGGAAAAATCTACCGCTGCAAGGTTTGTTATTTTCCCCTTCAAACTAATCTTCGGAAATTGCTTTGAGTCCATGAAATTTGAATTATTGAAATGTTCCTGCATTAACGCCTTTTCGAATTGAAAGCTTTGTACAGGAACCGAAATGGCTATTTCGCCAGAAGCAGCATTAATAATACCGGTAACAGTATTATTATCCGCAGAAATGTCTTCACCTACAGTATGAGAATAAATAGTGGCTTTCCCTGACCTGGTAATATACTTAGTTTGTGCATTACTGTTTAATAGAGCAAACGAAAAGAAGGCAATTGCAAGAATAAATTTTTTCATAATTAATGTTTTTTATTGTAGACAATTAATTAAACGAAACCTTACAAAATAGTAAAGAATCATTATTAATTTCCATACATATTTATTTTAAGTAACCCGGCTTTTACATCTTTGTACCATGGCTCCCAGGGAATAAAATGAGGTGCACCTTTTAATATTGTAACTTCTACCTTACTGGCATTTGTCAACATCTTTTTTGCGTAATCAGCATTACCAACCGGAACAAAATTGTCTTTATCTCCATGCACAATCCATACATGGCTTTTGATTAGTTTGAATTGTTCAGCTAAAGGTTTAAGATCTTTTTTTAAATACCATATTTCTTCATTACTGGGTTTGAATGCACCGGGTAGAAGGAATTGTAAAGGACTATTAAAAAAAATACCTCGCCAGCGTTCAGGCATTTCCTCTGCCGGGTCTACTGAGGCCGCCAATAAAACCAGATCATGAATCATATCGGGGTTATCGGCAGTTAATTTTACGGCAAGAGGTCCACCCAAAGAATGTCCGATTAAACAAATCGGTTTCCCATTTTGAATATACTTTAGTAAAGGAGTAATAATTGCGGATTGTTCTTCTAAATTCTTTGCTTCACCAAACTCACTATACCCAAAGCCAGGCCTATCAATAGATACCATCCTATATTTAGCTAATAAATCCGGATCCCTCATATAAACACTAAAAGCATCCCAGCTACCTGGCGATCCATGTATAAAAAATAGTGTTGGCAAGCTATCAGATCCGGTTTTCGCAAAATGCAGTTTGAATCCCTTAATTTTTATTGTCTCCATTTTTAAGGGTACTCCGGCAGAAGAAAATTGTTCTTTTGCTTTACTATCGCTAACTCTAAATTTCATGCAACTCTGTGCAAATAATTGCCAGCATATTAGAACTATGCTAAAAATAATCAGACTTTTTTTTCTTGTTTTTACCTGCATTCATATCAATTTAGGAATTATCTGGAATCTGTTGTTATGTATTTACAACAGTATACTTCATCACTAAATTAGGCTGGATCCTTATTTAATCTTTTGTTTTAATCCAAATTCTCCAAATTTTATGAGCTCTTTAGGAGACATATATCCTTGTGTATATGTAACCGGCTTCCCTGTGGTATCAATAATAATAAGCGTAGGATATGCTGAAACGTTATACATATCGCTCAAAGAAGGCCCCATCCCTTTTTCCATATCAACCGCAACGGATATATAGTTTTTATTAAAGAAATCCCCGGCTGCCCGATCTGTAAAAGTCTTTCTCTTCAGCATTTTACAAGGACCACACCAGGATGCATATGCATCGAAAAAGATTAACTTATTTTGCTTTTTGGCCTCACTCAAGGCTTTGTTCCAATCATCTTCTATAAAATGAATTCCAGTTCCCTCAGTTACCCTTTCATTAATAGGTTCAATTTTATTATTGCTTTCCGGAAGAAAAGCGAATATTATAAAAGCTATAACGACAAGGCCAGCGCTTAACAATACTTTTTGCTGCATAAAATTTTTATATTGCCGACGGTAATCTACCAAATTCCTTACAAACAAGGCTTAAAATTAACTATGCTTTTTTAGTACGATTACGGTATTCGGGATTATATTATTAATTGTATCAATCCTTTTGCTATTATACTTAACAATAAGCGATTCCGCTTTTTTGCCAGTGGGGATTGCAAAAATCAAAGTATTTGACTGGTCCGTTCCAAGGCCCTCTCCTATTTTATTCCAATTTGTTAAGAAACTACTATCGGTGAACTTCAAAGTTACTTTAGCGCCCAAGGCCTCATTTGTCTCAGGTAACCTTACTTTAAGGTATTTAGCATTACCCCCCTTATTTATAAAGGCTTTTGACTCGCCGCCAATGTTAATATATACTAAATCAGGATATCCATCATTATTGAAATCGCTCGTGATTGGGGTTATGGCAAAATGTTTATTCAAAACACCTGCTTGTGATTCAACAGAAGCAAATTTTCCTGAGGGCAATTGTATTAAAAACCGGCAAGGCAAAGGAAAAAGTGAATGCGGCGGGAAGCTTATATAATTCTCTGCAACTACCAGATCTTGTCTACCATCAAGATTAAAATCTTGAAAAACGCCCCCCCAGGAGAATTCAAAATCAGCTATATTACTTTGCTTGGCAATATCTTTAAATTTAAAATCTCCTTCATTCTTGAAGAGAATCCAGTCGGTTACTAATTGTTGATTATCACGCAAATCGCCTTTAGCTATCACTTTAGGAATTGAAGTTCCTGTATTTGAAAAAAACAAGTCAATAAGTCCGTCATTATTTATATCGCCTGCAGCTATTCCCATCGGATAACCAAATTTTCCAGACATGGGACTATTGATTAAAGTAAATTTTTTTCCACCCTCATTTCTGTAAATTCGCGGCTCTCCTGTGTCATATGCAACAACCAGATCAAGCCAACCATCATTATTAACATCAACAAACAAACCCTGAAAAGTATTGTGAATATAAGAGAGTCCATATTCAGAAGTAGCATCTCTTAAAGTATTATCCCCATTATTCAGCAACAACACACTACTTGAACCATAATCATTCTTATTAAAAATGGTTTGCCCTTCCATCGAATCCTTTTTCAAATACGTAGATAAAAACATATCCGGTAGCCCATCTTTATTAATATCCCCTAATGTAATTGTGAATGGATTAGATTTACTATTCAGTTTTATATCAATCTTATGCTCAGTAAATTTATTTGTTTCATTTTTATAGAAAAAAACACCATCTTCTCTTGTTACAATTAAATCAGTTTTTCCGTCTTGGTCCCAATCATAAGAAATAGCGCCAAATGTTGTTGAATTTCTTTTTTCGGGTAGTTGCCCAGTCCACTGCTCAAACTTATCGCTATTGAAAATAAAAATAGCATCTTGCTGGCCATAACCACCTCCTATAAAAATTTCATCTTTACCATCACCATCTATATCAATAAGTGCAGAACCTACATTTGGAAGCGACTTTTCTTTATTAAATTTATTGACAAAAGGAAGTTGTACTGCTGAAAATTTCGGGATAATAGAATCCGAAACAGTAAAGTCACAGGTTTTAACATAAGGATCTTTTGTGTCGTTGTAAAAAAAAAGTATAATTACTCCTACAAATAATACAATTACTCCTAAAACGCTAAAGAAAATGAGTTTAAACAATTTCATATAGAAGGTTTTATGTTTCGAAGTGAAAATAATGAAGCAGAGAAGACTATCAAATGGGTGATATTCATAGCAGTCGGAACAAGGTAATTTCCAACTTTTGGAAATAAAAAGAAAATGCCAAAAACAATCAATAAAACCAACGCAGGATTAAAAAAAGCTACCCACTTTTGATATGATGTTTCCCTTTTTAAAATTGCAAAAACAAATAGCCCACTAATAAACAACATAATAATTCTGAGTATCTGAACCAGTGTTTCCATTAAAAAGTGGTATTTTTCTAACACTTCAACTGTTGTTTCACCTACTGCATAAGATTTCGCAATAAAGCCTAACATAGCTCTTGATCCTATCCACATACCCCCGATTACAAATGCAAAAACGCCCAGTATCAATATCGATAACGCCAATCTATGGCTCCCTTTTTTTAAAGCAAGATAAAAATGCCAGTACCCCGCTATATAAAAAGGCACAAAAAAAACAACTATAAAATGACCAATAATTAAACGGGTTTCGCTAATAGATACAAAGAAATAATAATTGTTTCCATTGTAGCCCGCAACATTATAATGCAACAAAAACTCTCCAATACCTACCATAATTGCTCCAATCAATCCGATTACTCCGGTTATTTTAAGATTATACATTGTTGCTGTAAGTTGATGAGTTTTTATCTAAATAGGCTTATAAACTTTCTCCCAAATTTGTAAGCAGACCACTCTCTAGCTTTAAACATTCTATCTACTGGAGTGTGAAAAATATGATTGGAATAATTGCTGATTGTTTTAACAGAAATTGCAAGAATAATAGCCAGTATCTGTTTTTCAGTATACTCAGCTATCAAAAACTCTTTAACATCCTCATTTGTGGGCCTTCCTCTTTTATTTACCATGATACTTGTGAACTTTGAAAGCTCTCTTAGTCTCGGATCAGGAATTATCTCATCATTTCTAATTGCCTCAGTAATTTCCACAGGAACTTTGCTCAACAAATCAGCAACTACACTATGTGCTGCCATACAGTAATCACATCCGTTTTCTCTACTGATAGTAAGGAAAATTACTTCTTGCTCAATAGGAGAAAACCCGCCTTCCGTTCGGAATAAATTATACGCCATTCCATAAGCCTCAAGCATGGCTGGAAAATTTGCCATGTTAGCATACATATTTGGAACTATTCCCATTTGCCTCTTTGCTGTTTCCAACAACGATTGTGTTCTTTTATCAGCACTATTACTTTTAACAGGCAGCAGTGAAACTTGATAGATGCTTTGTTGTTCCAATTTATCTGTTTTAAAATTGTTTTTAACTAGAGGCGGGCAATATTCAAAGTAATTTTTTCTTTAATTCATCAAAAGTTGCAACACCCTGCTTTCGCCACACTTCTTTTCCATTCTTATAAACTATAAAAACAGGAAGGGCTTCCACTTTCATTTGTTTCAACATTTCAGTTTGGGTTGAAGCATCAATGTTTATTACAGCGTATTTTGAAGATGCAGTCATTTTTAGTTGTGCTACAATAGGCTCCATTTTTTTACAAGGAGGACACCACTCAGCTCCAAAGTCAACCAACACCGTTTCTTTTGCACTGACCGCTGTTTTGTATTCTTCAAGTGTTATTTGCTTCACATTAGCGATACCTTCAACAGGTTTATTTGCAAGCTTCCAGGCAGTTAATCCACCCTTTAAATCAAATACATTTGAAAAACCAACCTGCTTTAAATATTTTACAGCAGCATCACTTCTAACTCCTGTTAAACAATACACATAAACAGGTTTTGACTTATCCATATTACTTGTACGTTCCTTAAATTGTTGCTGTTTGTACCAATCAGCTTGTAAAGATTTTTTTAAATGACCGGATCTGTATTCATCAACAGTACGAACATCTAATACTTGAACATTTGTATGATTTATTGATTTTTGGAAATCTTCTACTGATAACACGTTGTATTCAAGCTGACTAAAGCCGATATTAGCTGAAACCAAAAAAGAAAGCAATACGAATAAATGCTTCATAATAATCCAATTATGTAAGTGTTGACGATAAAGAACATAAGTCCTTACGAATTCAGAATTAAAAACTATCTATACAAAAATCTACAGTTATGAGTGCTCTCTTATGTAGATGTAAAGACCTGCGATATTACTATCGTTTTCAAGAATTTCGGTTAAAAAAGGGAACTACCCAAATCGTAACTTGGGATCAAAGTTGGTAACCAAAATCTAACTAAGTTTGCAATGTGCTTATCCTCTTATCATTAAATAAGATTGAATTAAAAGTTGTACAGCCAATAATGCGCTTCAAGCTGCATATTTTCGCAGAATAATTCATATAAAAACATGGTAATCGATATAAAAACATTAAAGTACAAGGGCAAAGTAATGTTTGAAAAAATCATTATGTCTGCTGATTTCAAACGCATTCCAAAGCTTTTCTCAGAAGACGAAGCCTGTTTTCTTTTTATTACGAAAGGAGCATTTTTATACCGCACACCAACTAATCTGTTTGCCTTTAGTGAGGGGGATGCCATGCTTTCAAAATGCGGAAATTACTTTTTTGAGCAAGTTTCTATTAATCAAGATTCAAAACAAGAAACAATTGCCGCTATTGGTGCCTATTTCTATCCGGGCATTATTAAAAAAATTTTCCAGACAGATTTATCAATACAAAATTTTCAAAATAATTTTGATACTATCAAAGTAAGCGTTGAGCCCTTATTGAAACTGTTCGTTGAAAGTGTTAGTTATATGATCGACAACCCCTCTTTGGTCGATGAGGATTTCACAATCAATAAACTTAAAGAGCTACTTCTGATATTGAGTAAAAGCGAAAAAGCAGAGTCCGTTAATGCATATATTTCCTCTCTTTTTGTACCTTATGAGTACGATTTTAACGAAATCATCCAACAGAACTTATACGCCAATCTTTCATTAGCAGAATTAGCTCAATTATGCAATTTAAGTCTGGCAACTTTTAAAAGAAAGTTTACAAACCTTTATGGCCAGAGTCCCGCCAGATATTTTCTTTTAAAGCAATTAGAAAAGTCAAAGCAACTATTGTCAATTTCATCAATACCTATTTCAGATATTGCTTATGAATGCGGCTTTAATTCGATATCAAATTTTGACAGGGCTTTTAAAAACCATTTCAAAAAATCTCCCAAAGAATATCGCTTGAGCTAAAATGATAACTAATTGACCCGTTGTGAAAAATTCAGGCAATTATTCCTGCTGAATTTTGTGCCATTAAAAAAATAAAATGGCAAACATGAAATCAAAACTATTTACAGTTGCTTTAACGCTCGCAACAATCGCCGCAACGGCACAGGGACCGAAAGTAAAATCAGGGCATTTATGTACAAATGAAGCTGCAACAAATTCAATCGAAAAGTCGTCAAATCAGCATGCATCAAGTTCAGTACAATTTAAATCCGGTACATTGATCGAAGTAGCTTTTATGTCAGTTAAACCCGGAAAAGAAAAAGAACTGAACGAAGAATACTTTGCAAAAGTGATGCCTATTGCAATGGAATACGGACTTAACCCGCTCATGACAGTTGGGATAAAAAACGCTTTTTCTGAAAAGATAAAGCCTCAAATGATTGGGTTCTTTGAATGGCCAAGTGCAGCCAAAAAAGAGGCATTTGAAAAGGATGCTCGTTTTTTAAAATTGAAACCGATAAGAACCGGGGCACTCAGCTTATTAAAAATAGGGTTCTTTGAAGTTGGTAAAGACATGACAGTAAAACTTGATGCTTCTCTATTTTATGAAATCTATGGCATGGATTTAAAAGAAGAAACAGCAGATCAAATGGGTAAATACTTCGAAAAGGCCGGCCCTATTTGTGTAAAGGATTATGGTGTTGACTTCGCATTGGCGATGACACCGGTACAAGTTGCCGGCTTTGATAGCCATGCTGAAGGTGGATACGAGGCACAATCTTTTGGCATAGCAATATGGCCAAACGAGGACGCCAACAAGAAGTTTTTCTCGTCAAAAGAATACTCCGAAATCAAACATTTTAAAGATGATGCAGTTAAAACTTTAGGCGCATGGCAGGGCGCAGTAATTCTACGCTAAATAAATAATTAAACTTAGGCAATAAACTAGTACATGTTGAAGACCTGTTTAGTTTATTGTCTATTTAAAAAATAAAAATGACAAAAAAAATAATCCAGCTAGCTGCAATGATTGTAGTAATGCTTGTCCATTTAGATTCGAATGCTCAATCGCATAAAGCCAATATCATAATTGAAAAAGAAATAGTAATAGATGCTGAAATTTCTAAAAGCTGGCATGTATTGGGGCCCGAATTTGCGGATGCATATAAATGGGCATCTACGGTAAATAAGTCTGAAGGGAAAGGTAATTTCATAAATGGAGAAACCTATTCCGAAAGGGTTTGTTCGACACCAATGGGTACTTTGAATGAAAAGATATTAAATTACTCAGTTGAAAATCGTCTCCTAGTTTATCAGTTTGAAGGTATGCCTAAAATGGTAAGGTTTGCTATGAATACTTGGCATTTAACCGCACTGGACAATAATCAAACAAAGCTTTCTTTTAAAATGGAAATGGAAGTTGGGGGAATCGGAAAAATGATGAAACCAATGATGAAAATGAAAATGGCAAAAATGGCGGGGCATACCATTGAAGAATTCAAGTATTATGTAGAACAAGGGCAGCCACATCCCAGAAAGTTAAGGGCAATGAAAAAGTATAAAGGATAATAATTCTAACTCTCTTAATCTTTAAAGCACAATCTGTATAGGTTGTGTTTTTGTTTTATCGAATGTCAATTTTATGAATTGCTTAATTTCTTATCATTTGACAAGAGATTCTTACTTGCACTAACATTCTTTTGCACTGTATTCTAAAAATGATACTAGTATGAAAGAAAAAATTTTGATCACTTCTGCCACAGGGAAAACCGGATACCCGGCCACAGTGCAGTTGTTGAAAGATGGTTACCAAGTTAAAATATTGGTTCGCTCCCGCAATAGCAGAGCATTGGCTTTGGAAAAATTGGGCGCAGAAATTCAGATTGGTCAATTGTCTGATTTAAATGATTTAATAAAAGCGTTAGCTGATGTTAAACGAGTCTATTACTGTCACCCATTTGTTCCAGGTTTATTAATTAACACAAAGACTTTCATTGAGGCGGCTAAATTATATAAGCTCGATGCAGTGGTAATGATGGGGCAATGGCTCGCAGAATTTACTGATCAAAATAGCATTCATACCAATGAAACAAGAGAAGCCTATCGCTTATTTAAAGAGGCAAATATTAAAGTCGTTTATCTCATACCTGGTTTTTTCGCAGATAATCTTTTTTTCGTTTTAGAGTTTGCCACCCAACTTGGGTTGATGCCTCTCCCCTTTAGTCATGGAAGGAATCCGGCCGTATCAAATGAGGATCTAGGATTGGTAATTGCTTCTTTGTTAAAAAATCCTTCCCCGTATATAGGTCAAAAGCTTCGGCCTTCCGGTCCTGTTTCTTTGTCTGCTAAAGAAATGGCCGCTATTTTTTCAAAGACAATAGGCAGAAAAGTGCGTTACATGAACATTCCGGAATGGATGTTTTTGAAAGCTGCTTTTGTTTTTGCAAAAGATTTAGGGTTAGACGCCTTTACCATATCTCAGGTTAGGCACTATATGCATCAATACAGGTTGAACAAATTTGATATTGGTGGACCAACTCAGGTTGTGAAGCAGCTTACAGGTAAAGAGCCAGATGATTTCGAAACTATTGTAAAAAGATATCTTAATAACTCTCCTTACATGGGTCGCAGTTTTGCAAAATGGGTAACTGCCATAAAAAAATTCCTACAAATTCCTTTTGCTCAAGTACCGAATATTGCCGAATTAGAAGCGTTGAACAAATAACCCTCACTAAATTAAATTGATTAGTAACTTAAGCCTAACAAATAAAATATGTACAACTACAGAAAATTCAGTATGCAGGAATATGATATACTGCATTCCAAAGGTATCCAGATTGGGGAAGTAATTTCTGACTTTGAGGTTTTTACCATTGAGGGAGAGCGAAAAAGAATATCGGATTATTTTGACAAACCGATTTTGTTAGAAACCGGAAGCATCTCATGTGGAATGTTTGCGGGTCAGATGAATGATATGGAAGAATTAGCAAAAGAAAATAAAGATTTTACTTTTTTGATTTTATATGTTCGGGAAGCACACCCAGGCAGTAAAATTACTCCACATAACACGATCGATTTAAAATGTCATTTAGCAAATCAACTGAAAGAAGTAGAGCATGTAAACAGAACAATAATAGTGGACGATTTAGAAGGCTCCTTCCACAATATGCTTGGAGCGTTACCTAATATGGTTTTTATTATCGATAGAGGGGGTAAAATAGTTTTTAAAAGTAATTGGAATAAAGCAAATAATGTTAGTGCTGCATTAAATACCTATCGGGGCCAAAGAAATATAATAGATCAACAATGGACTTTCTTGCCCATGCCTTCATTAAAAACCGAGCACAAAGTGTTCAAACGTGCAGGTTGGGATGCCGCATGGGATTTAATAATTGCTTTACCACAGTTGATCTATTTACACATTATTGAGGGGATTTGTATGAAATATCCTCGCTTGTGTAAGCAATAGTACTTTAGTAATCGCTATGCATACCGAACGTCGCAATAAAAACGCGCAGTACTGATTATGCTCTTTAAAAGTTTAATTTATTTTCTATTTTGCAAAAAATATAACCGAACGTTTGGTAAAATACTTTTTCTTACTATATTTGCACAATGAGGCCACAGAAAATAAATGATCAGGAATTATTAATGGGATTAATGTCTGTGCTTAGCTCAAAAGGGTATGACGGGGCAAGCCTTAATGAGTTGGCAGAGTCTTCGGGACTGCAAAAAGCAAGTCTTTATTATCGATTCCCGGAAGGAAAAAAAGAGATAACATCTGCGGTACTCAATTTTGTAAATGAATGGATTAAGAAAAATATCTATTTACTACTATCTAATCATTCAATTGAACCACTTGTGCGCTTGCATCAGGTAATCAAAAACATTAATACCCTTTACAATAATGGTGATGCAATTTGCATACTGAGAGCCTTAGCCATGGACACAGGAGTTGAGATATTTGGCGCTCAAATAAAAGAGAGTTTGCAGCTCTGGATAAAGGGTTTTACTAGCTTGGGTACAGATATTGGTATGACAGAAAAAGTTGCAAAAGAAAATGCCTTTCTGGTACTTGTTCAAATACAAGGTAGCCTGATAGTCTCCAGAGGCCTGGGCTCAACTTCGATTTACAAAACAACCATCAAATCTGTTGAAGAAATGTATCGCACTTAAAAAAATTTAGTCAATAAATTAACCGAACGTTCGGTTATAAATAAATAATTGAACTTTTCATTCTTAATTAAACAAACAAAAAATGAGCAAAACAGCAATCGTGATCCTATCAGATCCAAAATCAGGTTCAGAAGAATCTTTAGGAAGAGTTTTTAATGCTATGGCAGCAGCATATGATTACAAAGCAGCCGGCGAAGAGGTATCCATTCTTTTTCAGGGAACAGGTACAAGATGGCCTGAACAATTAGGTAAGCTTGATCATTCCTTACATGCACTTTTCAAAGCAGTAGAAGACAAAATCATTGGGATTTCCTGCGGTTGTGCAGATGCATTTGGAGCAAACACTTCAGGGTTAGATCTGGTAAAGGACAATGAAGTGCCCGGTACAAGTGGGCTTCCAAGCTTTGTAAAGCTTAAAAAAGAAGGTTTTACTATAATCACCTTTTGATTAACCTATCACCTCCTGCCCAGATCTGCAGGAGGTGCTTTAAAAAAGAGCAAAATGGAAAAAAAATTTCACGCGGGTGAACTAAAAATTCAACAACTCTTAGGAGAGGAAGCAATTGCAGATTCAAACGGCAAATTGATATCCAATACAATTGCAAAAGGGGCAATAAATTTTATTGAAAAACAATCTCTGGTTGTAATAAGTAGCACTGATCCAAGAGGCAATATTTGGTCATCTTTGCTACTGGGAGAATCTGGATTTGCGACTATTGTTGATCCGGGATTAATTAGTTTTGACACCAGCAAAATATATACTAATCCAGAAGATGTTTTTTTCAATAATATTAAAGTAAACTCAGGTATAGGTTCTCTGTTTATTGAATTAACAACAAGAAAAAGATATAGAATAAACGGAATTTCTTATCAGGCCGGATCAAGCATTCATGTTAAGGTAAATGAAGCTTATCCGAACTGTCCAAAGTATATACAGCAACGGGCTGTTTCACAGTCGATGTATTTCAACTCCCCCAAAATTTATACTGAAAAAGGCAATGAATTAAGTGATCTCGAATTATCATGGATTGCATGTGCTGATACCTTTTTTGTAAGTAGTAGTAGTCTATCAGGCAACCTGGATGCCTCTCATCGTGGGGGTAAATCCGGATTTATTGAAATTTTGAATGATCATACTTTAAAGATACCAGACTATCAGGGAAACAGCTTATACAATACATTGGGAAATATTGCATCTAATCCAAATGTTGGTTTATTATTCATAGATTTTGAAAATGGGCATACACTACAGTTAACTGGAAAAGCAGAAACAGTTTTCTCAAAAAAATTGGAGACTGACATAGATAATTCATTCAATACTGGTAGGTATTGGCTATTCAAAACAAAACAATGGATTCGCACAGAATATCACCCACAAGTAGCTTTAGCATTTTAATTTAACCGACGAATACAAAAATGGAAAGATCCTATACAGTTAAGTTTACGAAATCGAATATAGATGCTTTATGGAATGCATCCGAGCAAAGTTTATTGGATCTTGCTGAGGCAAATGGTCTCAATCCTGATTTTAATTGCAGAATGGGTACTTGCTCAACATGTGAAACCATTTTGCTTAAAGGCCAAGTGCTGCATGATCCAGAACCTTTTATAGAAATTGAGAAGGATAAAATACTATTATGTTGTGCGAAACCGGTGTCCGATATTGAAATTGAATTATAGCTTATTCATAGAAACCAAATTTAAAAAATAGTACTATTCGTGCACTATGATTAAAGAAAAAAATATGTGGAAAACAGATATATTGGCTTTTGGTGCTCATCCCGATGATATCGAGTGCGCAGCCGCAGGAATCATTATTAATACAGTGAAACTTGGGGGCATTGTTGTGTTAGTAGACCTTACCAAAGGAGAAATGGGAAGCCATGGAACTGTTAATCAAAGAACCCGGGAAGCAAAGGATGCAGCAAATATTTTAGGTATACAGAGAAGAGTACAATTAAACTTTGAGGATAGTAAGATTACTAATAATTTGAATAGCAGGAAATTAGTTATTCAAATTATCAGACAGTATAAACCTAGAATCGTTTTAGCAAATGCTTTTATTGACAGGCACCCCGACCACAGGGAAGCTGCACAGCTAGTTTCTGATGCCTGTTTCCTTTCAGGCTTAAAAAAGAATCGCTCCATTTTTAAAGGTAGGGAGCAACAATGCTGGAGGCCGATATGCGTATATCATTACATTCAGGATTATTTTGTAAAGCCGGATTTTGTAGTTGACATCAGCAAGCACTTTGAAGAAAAAATGAAAACTATAAAGGCTTATAAATCACAATTCGTTAATGCCAGAGATAACAGCCCGGATGGCATACTTGCACTGCTAAAACAAATTGAAGCTACAAATCGGATTTTTGGAAGGTCAATTAATGTTATGCACGCTGAGGGTTTTACATCAGCTAGGTATATTGGGGTAAGAGATATTACATTAATTGTTTAAAGACCTGCTGTTAACTCCAGAGTTTACTTATTTTTTATTTTCTTCCTAATTAAAGGTGCTATAAAAAGTAATGAAGGCACAGCAAGAAGCCACGCAATAAACCAACTGCGAAACCATATAAAAAGAAAATACTTACCAAACCCAAGATTTACAGAAACCACTGTAAAGCTGATATAACTTGTTACTACCAGTGCGGTAATAAACGCAAATTTTATTTTCGATTTATTCATGTATTCATATTTTCAGTAAAAACGGCTGTCAAAACTGACAGCCGTAACCTTCCAAACTACCATCCATATTCGAGTAACAAAATCTTAGTAGTTTTTTACTAGCTTACTTTTTCCATATACGACTTGCAAAAGCCGCATCCACTTCTGGATCAGTATTATGGTTAGAATAATTACTCAAGGTTTTAACCCCGATGCCTGCGATGATTCCTAAAACAGCAGCTTCATCATATCCAACACTTAAGAATGCATCAACCTCTTCTTGTGACACCATTCCGCGATTCGCAGTTAATAACCTGGTTAATTTTGATAAGGCGGCTAATTTTACATCAGGTATTTCTTCTCCGGCTCTTATCGCGTCGGTAACTTCTGTAGGAACTTTAGTCATCATATCACCAACGAAACTATGAGCTGCCATACAATACTCGCAATTATTTTCATAGGCAACAGATAAGAATACTACTTCTTGCTCCACAGGAGTGAAACCGGCATTTTCTCTGAATGATTTGTAGGCATGCGTATAAGCATCCAGCAACGCAGTGTTTGCGCCCATTGCAATATACATGTTTGGAACAAAGCCCAAGCCCTTCTTTGTGTTCTCAAAAATTTCATTTGTTTTTGAAGAAAACGCAATGTTTTCCAATTTTAACTTAGCCATCATTTAATTTTTTGTTTTATAAAATTGATTTAACAGTGCAAAGATGATGCGCCCTTAAGTGGAATACCATTGTTTCTAGTTCAAAGATTTGTTCTTTTGGTTCATATTCTGAAATGAAAATGACATATTCACATCTAATCAATTTTCATTAACCCAACTCTAACAATAAAGCTAATTACTCAGTTGCTTAATTTACTTGCTGTTTCAGATATAACTTTTTTCATTGTTTCAAATGAATTGCTTACAGACAACCTGTTTAAAATTAGTCCAGACCTAGGGTCAATTAAAGCAATAGCCCCCGTGCTATATTCTTTTAGGCTTATCTCATAAACTCCAGCACTCATTAACTCAGACCTAGATCGTGCTTTGCTCCTTTTATTTGTCACATCGTTAATCACTACATTAACATTTTCAGAAGAAACATATAATGGAATTAATTCGTTTTTAATCTTGCCGTCATTTGCCCTACAGGTTGGGCACCAATTTGCCCGAGTAACTAAAACAATCAGTTTCTTATTTGTTTGTGAATAAACAATTGTACTTCCAATCAGTAAAAAAATAAAAAATAACACAGTTTTTTGCATAAAATCGTTTAAATGTAAAGTCGAACAGAAAGCTTATTACTTACATTTATTAAAAAAATAGATATGCAATAAACATAGTGCCAAAATAAAATAATGGTATTGTAAGGCTTTAAGCAATTTAGCGTCACTACCAAAATGGCCATGATGTTCTATATGGTAGTTATCAACCAAAATGTTTGTTGCAAACTAAGTACAACCAAAATCAATAAAAAACACATGAATAATAGCTATTATAATTCAGAGGATTTAAAAAAATTCAGTAAAATTTCTGATTTTCAAAAAGTGTTAGGTGACAAATTTTTCGATTACTATAACGAGGTATTCAAGGATAGTGAATTAAGTGCCAGAGAAAAATCTATAATTGCATTAGCTGTTGCACATGCAATTCAATGTCCTTATTGTATAGATGCTTATAGTAGCGATGCTTATGAGAAGGGATGGAGTGAAGGGCAAATGATGGAAGCAGTCCACGTGGCTTCTGCTATTCGTGGAGGAGCATCACTAGTTCATGGTGTTCAGATGATGAATAAAATCAAAGAAATTGCAATGTGATGATAAGATCCCTCAAATCACAACAAAATAAATTGTCAATAGCTAGTGAGCAATTAGAGATATTAGAACATAGTTTACGCAACAATAATATCCTTATTCCATTTCAACAAAAACTAGATGAATGTGGGCTATATCCTTTAAAGCCCTCAAGTATCAACACCTTTCAAATCAATATAGGCAAAATGTGCAATCAGGTCTGCAAACATTGCCATGTGGATGCTGGACCCGATCGAAAAGAAATTATGAGCAAAGAAATTATGATTCTTTGTTTAAAAGTATTAGAACAGAATCCAGTATTAGAAACGGTTGATCTCACCGGAGGAGCGCCGGAAATGAATCCAAATTTTCGATGGTTTGTACAAGAAATTAAAAAATTAAATAGGCATATTCTAGTGCGCTGTAATCTTACCATTATTCTGGCAAATAGTAAATATGCAGACTTGCCCATTTTTTATAAAGAAAACAAAATTGAAATAGTTTCATCCCTTCCGTTCTATACTAAAGACAGAACAGATCGCCAGAGAGGTCAAGGTGTGTTCCAAGATAGCATTCAAGCGTTACAAATGCTAAATGAAGTTGGTTATGGTCAAACTGGTGCAGATCTTATTTTAAATTTGGTGTATAACCCTGCAGGAGCATTTCTACCTTCTTCACAAAAAATTCTAGAGAAAGAATACAAACAGGAATTGCTAGAGCATTATGGTATTTCTTTTAATAGTCTTTTTACAATTACCAATCTACCAATCAGTCGTTTTTTAGACTATCTATTACAAACCGGAAATTATGAAAATTATTTAGAAAAACTAATAACTGCCTACAACCCCACTGCAGCATCCAATGTAATGTGTAGGAATACAATTTCGGTTGGATGGGACGGGTACCTCTATGATTGTGATTTCAATCAAATGCTGGAATTGAAAGTAGCAATTCCTCAAAAACATATTTCCTTATTTAGTTTAAGTCAATTGACTAACAGAAGTATTATAATCGGGCAACATTGCTACGGATGTACTGCAGGAGCCGGATCTAGTTGTGGTGGCACTTTAATATAAAACTCAAAACATGTCATATTTAGAAACTACTAAACACATCTACAAAGATGCTGCAGTAAATCCACAAGTAGGGTTATGTTGCACAACTACGCCTATATGGCAGCTTCCAGAGTTGAGTATCCCAAGCAAAATGCTAGAAATGAACTACGGATGCGGAAGTACAGTA
>JAIEMK010000049.1 GCA_019752295.1 Chitinophagaceae bacterium
TTTTAGCTGATTTAATCAAAGCATTACCTAAATAATTCTGTAATTTGACTCATTCATTTAAAATTGAGTCGGCTATAACGGAACTCTCATTTCTCTTTTGATAGTGTCTAAAACAATGATGCTTTGCAGTTTAGCGATATTTGGAACCTCTCCGAGTTTTTCTACAAAAAACTTTCGATAAGCTAACATATCTGGTACAATAACTTTTATCATGAAATCGTGCTCCCCACCAATAGTATAAAACTCAACTACTTCGGTAAATGATGTTATTGCTTTTATGAAATCTCCTCCATTTTTAGTTGAGTGTTCCTTCATAATAATATTTACAAAGAAAACAATCAGTTGCCCTATTTTACTTTGATCTACAATGGCAGCATAATGATGAATTACGCCCGAACCTTCCAGCCTTTTTAATCTTTGATGAATGGGTGTTGGGGAAAGATTAATTGTTTTTGACAAATCCCTAACTGATAATTTGCCATCAATCTGCAAACAATTAAGTATTTCAATATCTATCTCGTCCAAAGCTATTTGGCTATTGAGTAAGTGTTCTTTTTTCATAACAATGTATAAATTAAAAAGAATAGATGTTCTAAATTTATTTTAATATTTGGATCTATTGTCCTTATTTTTTATCAATTGTAGAACAATTATTCATTTATTCTATGTTTATAAAATGAATGTTAATAAATTCTGGAAGAAACCTCTCGTATTACTTGTAGCCTGTTCGGCAATATTTTTTGAGTCACTCGATGTTTCGATAGTAAATCTGTCATTACAATCAATTTCGCACAGTATACATATTAGGTTGGCGACTACTCAATGGATACAAACCGTTTACCTGATTGCATTTGGTAGCCTGCTCTTATTAGGGGGACGTTTATGTGATTATTGGGGGAATAAAATCATTTTTATTTTTGGGCTGGCAATTTTTGGGCTGGCTTCTCTTTCTGCTGCTGTCTGCGGAAATTTGTTTTTTTTACTTTTGATCAGAGCCTCACAAGGTTTTGGTGCGGCCATGGCAATGCCGGCAGCAATATCAATATTGTCAAGCACTTTTGATGAAGGATTAGAAAGAAATAAAGCATTTGGAATATTTGGAGCTTCTGCTGCAATTGGCTTTGCACTTGGACTAGCGTTGGGTGGAATCATTACAACCTACTTTAATTGGCATTGGATTTTCAGCATGAGTTTTCCAATAATATTATTGGTCATTTTAATTTCAATCAGAGTTCTTCCCAATACATCGAAACAGGCAGAAAGCAGCTTTAATTTTCTTAGTACTGTATTACTAACATTGTCGCTCATTTTATTGTGCTATGGCATACACAACTTAGCTATCAGTGGTTGGTATAATTTATGCTTCATTCTATTGGGTATTCTTGGCCTTATTATCATGTTGAAATATGATAGGAAAAATCCGAACCCATTTTTTATTAATGCAGCATTCAAGAATACGATTAGTATGCAAGGCCAACTTTCATCTTTTATCTTGGGCACCTGTTTTCTAAGTTTTGTTTTCGTTTCAACGCTACTTTTGGCAAATAATTTTGGGTTTAGTAGTACATCAATTGGATTTACTTTATTGCCTTTTAGCCTACTATCTGCATTGGTGTCAAAATATATTCTACCTGTTTTGTTCAAACGATTTGGCGAAAAGACTGTTGTGGTAATTGCAATGAGTTCTTTATTTGTCGGAGCTATATTATTGATGGTAGTAGCTATCGAAAATATATTTTCCGTTCTTCTTATTGCCATTTTTTTGGTGAATAGTTTCTGCATCGCTATCGGGTTTCCTGCAATCACCATTTTAGCTCTAACAGGCATTAATCTTAAGAATCAGGGAACTGCTGCCGGCTTACAATCGTCATTATATACAATCGGTTCTAGTATTGGAATATCTTTTATAGGATTATTTCTAACTTATGGCGTCGAGAATAATTATTTATTTTCAATTCTCTATTCTTGTTCATTTATGCTTGTGTTGAGTATTGTTGCAGTAATTGTTTTAGTCTTAAGAGCCAGCCCATGTGCATTGCCTCGAAAAACCTGAAATAGTTCTTGTAAAATGATCTCATAAATGGTATAAATAATGATACCTTTATTTTGGAGTTGCAATTGCATTTCTAATGAAATCAAGAGAATTCCATCTACTAATTACAAGGAACGGTTGGCTGTATATAAAAACGGGGGAAGTCATTATATCTATGAAAAAAATGAGAAAAGAGAGCCCGTTCCTTATCATGGGGCAAAGGGAATGGGAGATGGGTTGCGAAAAAAACTAATTAAAAAAATGAGACTGAATTAAGTGTTATTCGATGCAATCGAATGAAAGAAGTTAAAGTAATTATTGAGAGAGCAAAAGACGGAACCTTTAGCGCCTATGGTTTTAAGGTGGATGGCATTTGGGACATGGGTGATACCGCTTCCGAGGCCAAGGAATCTGCTATTGAGAGCATTCGCTTATTGAAAGAATACAATGACCCGAAAATATTCCGGCAGTATTAAAAGGAAAATACGATTTGATCTTTCGTTTCGATACAGAAAGCCTCTTGAATTATTATAAAGGGGTTTTTACGAAATCGGCATTGGAGAGATTAACCGGTATTAATCAACAACAATTACACCACTATGCCAAAGGATTGAAAAAACCAAGACTTGCCCAATCCCAAAAAATACAAAAAGCATTACATCAATTAGGCGAAGAATTGCTGTCGGTAGAACTTTAGAATGTGTAAATTACAGGTAGCTAAAATCAATAAAAATTAGCACATGAAAACCTCAATGTTTTTATTTTTACTGCTGCTGACTTTTATTACTTGCAAAAAAACGAGCCCTGATAATAGTGCTAACACAAGTACTCCTCCTATTAATAATAACAATAATAATAAGCCAAGCAATGGAGGCAACCCGGCCGACTCATTGTACAATCCGGTTGATCCTTCCATCACAGCTTCACAAGGATTTTTCTTAGATGGATGGCAGGGGAAAACGTTTACAGCACCCAGTTATAATTTAATTTCTGCACCAACAGATGCTGCAACCGATACCGTAAATATCGACCTGAATAATGTAATCACAAAAGTGCCTCAATATCTTTTTGGAAACAATGTAAATCCATACATGTCGCAAATTATTGACCAGCCCATTTTGCTAAATCATATTAAAAACCTATCGCCAAATGTGTTGCGCTTTCCGGGTGGTAATGCAAGCAGTGTATATTTTTGGGATGCAACAAGTACTACAACTCCTGCCGATATTGCAGACACTTTATACGATAGTTATGGCAAGCCCTATAATGCACTGGCCGCCGCACCCAATAACACTTACTGGTATGGAAAAAATACCGAGAACTGGACGATATCATTAGATAACTATTACGTTTTATTGAAGTCAACCAATAGTACTGGGATCATAACCGTAAATTATCCCTACGCCCGTTATGGAAGAGGCACTAACCCTGTTGCAACTGCTGCTCACTATGCTGCTAATTGGGTGAGATATGATCGTGGAAGATCGAAGTTTTGGGAAATCGGTAATGAGGTATCGGGTCCCTGGCAGGCAGGCTTTAAAATAAATACCAGACAAAATAAAGATGGTCAGCCCGAAACAATTAATGGAATTATTTATGGAAAACATTTCAAGATATTTTGCGATTCGATGAGGAAGGCGGCAGCAGAAGTTGGTGCAAACATAAAAATAGGTGCCGTGATAGAACCTGTTGATGCATCCAACTCCTGGAATCAGGTATCGAGAACATGGAACGCAGAATTTTTTGCCAATGCCGGAAATCAAGCTGATTATTTTATTGTACACGACTATTTTATGAATGCCGTTTCTTCGGCTTCTGTTATTTTAAACTCGGCTGCTACAGGAACAAAAGCATCACTTGATTATATAACCGCAAATACGGCAGCTAATGGCGTGCAAATGAAACCCATTGCAATGACGGAATGGAATATATGGGCTACCGGCAACAAACAAATGGTTTCAAATATTGCCGGCATGCACGCCACATTGGTATTAGGTGAAATGTTGAAGAATAAATTTGGAATGGCTTCCAGATGGGATCTGGCTAATGCTTGGAGCAATGGCGATGATCATGGTATGTTTAATAATATCAATGGCGGAAATCCATCTGAACCTATCTGGAATCCACGCCCTGCATTTTATTATATGTATTATTTTCAAAAATGTTTTGGCGATAGGATGGTTCAAAGTACTGTTACATCAACAATCGCTCCCGGCGACTTGGTAAGTTTTGCTTCTTCTTTTGAATCCGGACAGGCAGGCACTATATTGATAAACAAAGGAACAAGTAACAGAATAGCAGCAGTAAATTTTAAACACTTTGCTGCAGGCACCAAATACTATTGGTACCTATTAACCGGCGGAACTGATAATGGCGAATATTCGCAACAGGTATCTATTAATGGCCTTGGACCTTCTTCGGGTATTGCCGGCGGGCCTTTGAACTATGCATTGCTCAATGCAAATGCCGCACCACTTTCAGGTACACTAAAGATAAGCGTACCGGCAAGAACTGTTGTATTTCTTGTAGCTGAAAAGAAAATGTAAGAAAGAAAAATAGAAGGAAAATAATTTTTCGTCGCTGCTCTCAGATATCATTATTAAACAGGTTCCGATGATCGGTTTTTTCGGCCAACTGTTGGATGGTATTGACGTGAAAAAGGTGTATGAGTTGTTGCTTGATGGGTTTGTATTGAAAATGCATAGGGCAGGGCTTGTTCTCCGAACATTTTTTTAAACCCAATATACACTTATCAAACATGTCGTTTTCGTTAAGGGCTTCCAACACTTTTCTGAGTTGTAATTGCTTTGCTTTATCCGTAATGTAAAACCCTCCGTTTGGACCTCGCACCGAATTGATCACACAATTATCCTTCGTAAGCAGTTGTAAGATTTTTGCCGTAAATGAAGGCGGGGAATCAATTGCATTTGCAATTTCTGCGAGGCTTAACTTATTTGTTATTGAGCTTTTTTGCGCAATATAAATGGTAGCCCTTAGTGCATACTCTGTAGCTTTTGAAAACATAATTGGATTTTATGTGTAAATACAATGGCAACAAATGATTGATCGCTTAATCATCTGCTAACCATTCTGCAAAAGAATCTTTTGTTTCATATAATTTTAAATGTACCAGCCTGATTTCTATAGGAAGCTTTTCTTGTATTATTTGCTGCATGTATAATAAAATATTTTCTGCGCTTGGCTCTACTTCCCATTCAATCAGGTTGTCATATCCGCTAATAGATGGGTGTTCACTGATATATGCTTTCGATAAAAGAAGACTGTGGTCAAACTTATCAATCAATGACGTATGTACTAGATTTTTTATTTGTTTGAAATCTATAATGAATCCGGGAGAGGGGATATATTCTTTCTGAGTGCCTGATGTGCAAAGGGTTACATGCAATTCGTAAGAGTGCCCGTGAATATTTTTGCACGCGCCCTGATACCCGTGGATAGCGTGTGCCATTTCGAAATGAAATATTTTGGTAAGTCGTAGCATCGTAAATAATTAAAGACAAAATTACCCTTAATTATTATATTTGCCAATTATAATGAAATGAGCGTAACAAAATTTGTCAGCAACTGAAATGTTTATTAGCGAATTACATGTAGCCAAAATCAATTAATAAACACATGAAAGAGTCAAACATCGAACTCTTATCTCCGGCAGGATCTTTTGAAGCAATGCAAGCGGCAATCAATGCAGGTGCTGATGCCATTTATTTTGGGGTAGAGCAACTAAATATGCGCACTCGCTCGGCCAATTCTTTTTCGATCAGCGACCTTGCAGAAATTAGCAGGGTTTGTAAAAAAAATGCCGTTAAGGCTTATATCACCCTCAACACAGTGATGTATGAGCACGATATGAATTTGTTGCATACCATTTTGGAAGAAGTAAAAAAGCAGGGAATTGATGCCGTAATTGCAGCCGATTTTGCGGTGATAGAATATTGTAGTCAATTAAAAATTCCATTACATATCTCCACTCAGGCCAATGTGAGTAATATTGAAGCGGTACAATTCTTCTCAAGATTTGCAGACGTTGTGGTATTGGCCAGAGAACTTACTTTAAAACAGGTTGAACATATCAGTAAAGAAATTAAGCGAAGAAATATTCGTGGCGTTTCAGGTGAGTTAATCAAAATTGAATTATTTGTACATGGGGCACTTTGTATGGCCGTTTCAGGAAAATGCTATTTAAGTCTGCATACACAAAATGCTTCTGCTAATCGCGGAGCCTGCCTGCAAAACTGCAGAAGAACATATACGGTTAAGGACACTGAAACAAATGAAGAGCTATTAATCGACAATGAATATATCATGTCGCCCAAGGACCTTTGTACAATCGATTTAGTAGATCAATTGATCGCCAGCGGAGTGAATGTTTTTAAAATTGAAGGTAGGAGTAAGGGTGCTGACTATGTTCATACGGTTACCGAATGTTATCGCGAAGCAATTGAAGCCGTTCAGAACAATGATTATAATTCCGACAAGATTAAAATTTGGATGGATCGTTTAACAAAAGTGTATAACCGCGGATTTTGGGAAGGCTACTATTTGGGAAGAAAATTAGGGGAGTGGACATCCAACCCGGGCTCTATTGCGGAAGAACGAAAAATTTATTTGGGTAAGTCAACCAATTACTATCCTAAAATAAAAGTAGGGGAGTTTTTGCTTGATTCAGGTACTTTGAAAGAGGGCGATACCATTATGGTTGTGGGACCTGCGATAGGTATGGCGAAGGAAAAAATGGAAACGCTGATCGTAAATGGGAAGCAGGCCGAAATGGCAAATAAAGGAGATAAAATAACTTTCCCCTTTCCTTCAAAATTAACCGCGCAGGATAAACTGTATAAAATAGTGAAACAGTAGATGCCGAAAATTATTCACTATCGCGATAAATGTATTGGTTGCGGCGTTTGTTTCGAAATGCAGCCCGAACTTTGGCGCATGTCAAAAAAAGATGGTAAAGCGACTTTGCTACATGCTGTTGTAAAAAAAAATATTCACATCTTGCCGCTTAATAATAGTTTTGAAATAACCGGAAGGGAAGTAGTAAAAGCCTGCCCTGTAAACATCATTAAAATACAATGAACGAATTAATAGATCCATTTTTAGAGGAGCATACTTGTGCTTCATTTGCTTGTTTAAACGAACTTGGAAACCCCTATTGCTTTACTTGTTTCTATGCAATTAACATTCAGGAAGGGTTACTTTATTTTAAATCTTCATTTGATACCAAACATAGTGGCTACTTGCAAACTAACCCAAATGTGGCCGGAACCATTTTGCCGGATAAACTAAATAAACTTCAGGTAAAAGGAATTCAACTGGAAGGAATTATTTTGCCCTTTGATGATATTTTAACAAAAAATGCGGCAACACAATACTATAAACAACACCCAATGGCGGTAGCAGTTGCGGGTGAAATTTGGACCGTAAAAATTAATAAGGTTAAATTTACCGATACTACACTCGGATTTGGAAAAAAAATTATATGGGATAGAGAGAACTATAAACAATAATATTAATCGTTATATCAAGTGCGCTACCACTGCATTTGGGTATGACAAAAATCATATTTAACCAGTCTATTTGCAATTACATTTGTAGCAGAGAACAATAGCACAGGTTATTATCCCAATAATAACCTGTTTTTGTACTATGAAACAAATATTACTTACCCACAACTTATTTATTTCAAATGTATCAATCACCTTATCACAAATTCCATATCCCGGTAATGGGATTGGCTTATACGATCGATAGTCCAATTAAGGTAGCACGCTTTGGTATAGCTTCTGTTATGTCGATTGTCGAAGACCGCTTAGTAGAAATGATGCGTAGTCATTATTATCCCAGCATCAATCAACCTTATATACCCATCGATACTGATGTAGAAGATTATAGGGCGAAGCGAATAACCGACTATTTAAATCTTGTAAACACTATTGTTACTGAGCAGGTAGAAAAGTTAAAACAAGCAGCATTTGAAGCAGGTTCAGAGATTGTAAAATATTTTGAAATGCTTCCTGATGACAGTGCATTGAGGAAGTTGTATCATCAAATGGTGCAAACAAAAGAGCAGTCGGAGAAAGAAAAACTTGAAAAATACCTGCGTTCACAGATAAGACAGGGAAGTATTGATGTGAACATCATGACCAAACTTGATAAAAACAATCTCAACAAAGCAGGTGAACCAATCGCGGATGCATCTGATGCGGTGTCGGCTTTGAGAGGATATGTAAAAAGTAATCTTACGCATTCTTCGATTATTTTTTCTGCTGGATTAAACCCTCGATTATACAATTATCTGGAACAATGCAAAGAATTTGATGTGAATGATGATGGAGGTTTTGATAAAAAAGTAGTTATTAAAGTAAGCGATTATCGCTCTGCTTTGATACAGGGAAAATATCTTGCAAAAAAAGGAATTTGGGTAAGCGAATTCAGAGTTGAATCGGGTTTGAACTGCGGTGGGCATGCATTTGCAACGGATGGTTATTTGCTAGGCCCCATACTCGAAGAATTTAAAAGAAATCGACAGGAACTGATTGATACTTTATTCGAAATTTATAATGCTGCTCAGGAGAAGAAAAACGGAAAGCAATTTAAATATCCTCCTGAAATGGTATTCTCTGTTCAGGGAGGTATTGGCACACACGAAGAAGATGCTTTTTTGCACAAGCATTTTGAATTTGACAGTACGGGCTGGGGAACTCCTTTTTTATTGGTTCCTGAAGCTACAACGGTTGATGAGCCTACTCTTAAGTTGTTATGTGCAGCCAAAGATAAAGATATTATGCTGAGCAGGAATTCGCCACTCGGAGTTCGTTTTCACTACCTGAAAGGAACCAGTTCTGAAAAAGAAAAATATGCTCGTATCGAAAAAGGAACTCCCGGAAGTCCATGTACCGAAAAGCATCTGAGCTTTAATACAGAATTTACAAAAGAGCCTATTTGCACTGCATCGATTAAATATCAGCGATTAAAAATCGAACAGTTACAATCCATGAATATGTCCGAACCTGAATTAAAACGTCAGGTGAGTGAGTTGTTGGATAAAGAATGTTTATGTGTTGGATTAAGTAATTCTGCAGCCATTAATTATTCCCAAACATTTGTAAATAAACTGGACGCCGTAACCATTTGCCCTGGGCCGAATATTGTAAACTTCTCGAATGTAGTTTCTTTACAAAAAATGGTGGATCATATTTATGGCAGAACCAATGTGATTGTAGAGTCGAACAGGCCAAATATGTTTGTGGCGGAACTATATTTGTACATCGATTATTTGAAAGACCAGATCAGGGAAGATACTTTAATGGATCAGATGGACAAGAAAAAGAAATTCTATGCTCTGTTTTATCAAAACTTGCGTAATGGAATAAACTATTATCGCGAGATGGGAGGCTTGGAAGAAGATACCAAACAAAAATTACTCAAGGATTTAGATAGCGCTACGCTCGAGATCGACTTTCTGAATTATCAGTACGAAATCAATGCGAATTAGTAGCCTTAGTTAAATTGAATTGCTTGCTACATAAAATTTCCATTTAACTTTAACCATTACTATACGGTCTTGTATGGTAATGGTTTTTTTATGCAATTACCGCCAATCACTTATAACGATCATACACTATTTCATTTATTGAGGCACTTTTATAGCATCAATGAAAGTGCCAGAGACTGTTTATTAATTAGAGGATACTCAGAAGAACAAATTAATTCGAACCTTGTTTTACCGGGCTCTAAATTTCATCCCCATTTTGCATCCGATATCAGATCGTTGATGAGTAGGATTGACCAAAAAAGAATAGCTGATTCATTTTTGCAAAACGGATACATGCATTATGTTTTTGATTTTGAAAAGCAGGAATTCAGTAACGGGGTTGGCGATTTGGGCGTATTGGATATGGAAGCAGTAAAAAAAATTGCTTTACGGGAACCCTATTTAAAAAACAACAGAGGAATGGAACTATGGCATGCCCAGGTACCAAACAAGCCTTCCTGTTGGGTGATGACACTGGTTGTGAAACAACAAAGCTCAAGCGATTTTCTGATCACTGCTTTTCCGGGGTTACCCGCTATGCCAATACCGCAATTGAAAATGGAAGCAGCTTTGTTAGAACAGTGCGAAAACTTTTGGCGTGATCATGTTTTTTTAGAAACAGAATTGTAGGTGCAACTAGTAATAATTTATCCTTAGCTGATTAAAAAAATCAGTTTCCGATAATTCTATTACTTCGCCGGGTTGCATTTGATTTAAGTGAATAGATTCTATGGAAGTGCGTATTAATCTTTTACACTTATGATGCACTGCTGCAACCATTTTCCTGACCTGATGAAATTTTCCTTCCGTTAAATCAATTTGTAACCAATCATGAGGTAGGTGCGCTGGTATTTCGTGCAGAGGCGTATCTAAAGAAGCAGGTTTTTTTGCGAATTGTATATTACAGGATTTTGTATGATAATCGACTCCCCCCTTTCCGCTGATCAAAATTCCTGCACGCAACTTCTCTAATGTTGCTTCCGAAACTTTGTTTTTTACCTGAATTAAATAACTACGCGAATGCGGTATATTGCTTTGAAAGAGTAGCCTTGTAACTTTAGGATTGGTTGTAAGAAGTAATAATCCTTCTGAATGATTATCCAGTCTACCAATCGCGTGCGTACCATCAGGAAACGAAAAATTCAGGTCACCAAGTAAGCGCACATCGTGTGAGCTAATAAATTGCGAAACCATCTGATAGGGCTTATTAATTACAAAATACCGATGCCCCTCCTGCTTCATGGCCTGATGAATTGATTTTAGAATTCGAAGATATAAAAGAAAACCGGCTATATTTTGGTATAAAAACTAACTTTGGATTCAATAATACTACCCATGCTGAGCAATAACGATATCCTCAAAAAAATACGCGTAGCACTTTCGCTGCGTACCGAAGACATGATTCATATTTTGTCGTTGGTTGATTTTAAAATCACAAAGGGCGCGTTGGGCGATTTATTTCGACACGAAGATCATCCAAACTACGTGGAAGCGGGCGATCAAATATTGCGCAATTTTCTGAATGGACTGGTCATCTATAAAAGAGGCACACCCGAAGAACGAGAAAAGGAAGCTGCACAAAAAAATAAGCCTGCAAAATAAAACATGCAAACGTTTGTAATGTTTACGCGAGTAATACTGCACAAAAAAATCACCAGAATTTCATATATTCAGTGCTTGTTTTAACATGAGTCAAAACTGATTTTCAAGAATAGCTTTATAATGACGGCAGAACAACAAAGACTGAAAGTGAATGCGGGTAAAAAAGTTCCTTTGGAACAATGGGGGCCATATGTTTCTGATCGGCAGTGGGGAACAGTGCGTGAAGACTATAGTGGAAATAGTGATGCATGGAATTATTTTCCTTTCAATCATGCACAAAGCAGAGCGTATTTGTGGGGAGAAGATGGGTTGGGCGGTATTTCTGATTTTTTTGGAAACCTCTGTTTTGCTATTTCATTGTGGAATGGTAAGGATGATATTTTAAAAGAAAGACTTTTCGGGTTAGGTAATTATCAGGGTAATCATGGGGAAGATGTAAAAGAACTTTATTATTATTTAGACAATATTCCTTCGCATTATTATATGCAGATGTTGTATAAATATCCTCAGGAAGCTTTTCCCTATCAGCAGTTAATTGATGTAAATAGTCGTCGTTCAAAGAATGAGCCTGAATACGAAATACTTGATACGGGGGTATTTGACAACAATAAATATTTCGATGTTTATATTACTTATGCAAAGTATAGTAAACGTGATATAGGAATTAGAATTGAAATTATAAACAGGGGAGATGAGGCTGCACCCATTACCGTACTGCCGAATCTTTGGTTTTATAATCGATGGCAGCAGAGCGATCCGAACCAAAAACCAAGCATTGAAGAAGTGAAGGAAGGGGTTGTGCGTGCTACTCACGAAAGAATGGGTAGTTATTATTTGTACTACCAGAAAGCCAATGACCGCTATTTTACCGAAAACGAAACCAATACCGAAAAGCTTTATGGTACACCCAACGAATCCATCTTTGTTAAAGATTCATTCAATGATGCAATTATCGTTCAAAAAAATATAAAGGCGCTCAGAGAAAAAAAACAAGGAACCAAATTTGCGCCGGTTTACAATCTTACAATTCCAGGTGGTGGGTCTAAATCAATTTATTTAAGACTTGGTGATGTATTAATTGATGCCCCTTTTTCGAAGGGCTACGAAAGTATTTTTGCACATCGCAAGCAAGAAGCTGATGAATTTTATGATGATGTTTTGCCAGAAAGTTTAAATGCCGACACACGCAATATTCAACGTCAGGCTTTGGCTGGATTGTTGTGGAGCAAACAATATTATCACTATGATATTGAAAAATGGATTAGCTCAAGTGATAAGATTGCTCCCCTAACAGAACAAAGAAAAAAAGGGCGTAATCATGATTGGCTTCATCTGAAAAATCAAGACGTTATTTTAATGCCCGATAAGTGGGAGTATCCTTGGTATGCCGCATGGGATTTGGCTTTTCACTGTGTGCCCATGGCAATGGTAGATCCAACATTTGCCAAGCATCAGTTGAGTTTGATCATGCGCGAATGGTACATGAAACCCGATGGCCAGTTGCCCGCTTATGAATGGAACTTTAGTGATGTAAACCCACCCGTTCAAGCATGGGCCGCGTTGCAAGTGTATAATATCGAGAAGAAACAAACCGGGAAGGGTGACATATTTTTTCTAAAAAAAATCTTTCAAAAACTCATCATCAATTTTACATGGTGGATCAACAGAAAGGATAAGAACGGAAATAATATTTTCGAGGGAGGATTCCTTGGCTTGGATAATATTGGAGTATTTAACAGAAGCATTCAGTTGCACAGTCAGGCTCAACTAGAACAGGCCGATGGTACTAGTTGGATGGGAATGTACGCACTAAACCTGATGGATATGGCTATTGAAATATCCATGCACGATGATTCGTTTGAAGATTCTGCTACTAAATTTTTTGAACACTTTGTTTTGATTGCAGAGGCATTGAATGAGATGGGAATGTGGAACGACGAAGACAAATTCTATTACGATACTTTAGGACTGCCAGGCAATAAACCCATACAGTTAAAAATACAATCGATAGTAGGTCTTACTTCTCTGTTTGCAGTTTCGATCATCAATAAAAAAGTGTTTGAAAAACTACAAGACTTTACAAAACGAATTACTTGGTTCGAGCAATATCGTTTAAAGAATAATAAATTCTGGCCCAATGAGGAGAAAGCTGAGGAAGATAAAATTCTGATCTCTTTGATTCCCAAAGAGAGATTGATAGCACTGCTGCAAAGATTATTAAATGAAACGGAGTTCTTATCTCCGGGGGGTATCAGGGCATTGTCGAAATATCACGAAGCAAATCCATATACGGTAAATATCGAGGGAACTGATTATTCCATCCAGTACGACCCGGGTGATAGTACTTCAGATTTCTTTGGTGGAAATAGTAACTGGCGAGGGCCTGTGTGGATGCCGATTAATTATTTGATCATTCAAAGCATTAAAAAATTTGGAGAGTTTTATGATGAGTCACTCACTATAGATTATCCTACAGGTTCGGGCAATTTTATGTCTTTATCGGAAGTGGCCAACGAATTAACAAAACGTGTTATTAGTTTGTTTGAACTGGATGGAGCAAATTGCCGACAGTTGAATGCGGATCAGAATTGGTTTTATTGTTTACCCGAAAACAAAGACCTCGTTTTGTTTTACGAATATTTTCATGGCGATAGTGGAAGAGGGCTGGGGGCAAGTCACCAAAGTGGTTGGACTGCATTGGTTGCCGAATTAATTAATGAAGTGTCGCCCAAGCTCAAAAAAAGAACCCCATTTGTTCCTGAGGAAGAAGATGAAGATTAAACACTAATAATGGGATTTCATTTTTTGTATTCGATATTGGTTACAGGTTTTTTGTTCTTGCTATCAGTTGAAAGATGAATTACCAAATAACCCAACACACAAAGAACTAGAATGAGCAGGATAGAAATGAGTGTCCAGTTCTGATCTTCGATTTGTCTTCTGATCCTGCGTCTTTTTTTTCTGAGTGTTTGTTTTTGAATTTGTTTGTTGATATCCTTAACATAGTCATGAGCTAATTGCTGACTCTTGAAATTTTGTAATCCTTCAACAGCATCATTCATAAATGCTTCATCGGCCATTTGATTTTCTATGGCAAAGCGCTCTTCGGGACTAGCTGTTCCTTCCAGATATTTTTTTAGTGCATCTTCACCCGGTTCAGGCCCTTTTGATAATATATTTTTAATATCAGACATTATTCTTGCTGCAATTTTTGGGTAACTATTAGTTTTAAATTGCGTTTGCCATTTTGAATATAACTCTTTACTTGTAATAAACTAAATCCGGTACTGTCTACGATTTCCTGATAACTTCTTTTTTGAAGATAAAATAAAGTTACACAGGTTTTTTGAGGTGCATTCAGTTCGTTGATGGATTGCTCTAAAACTATAAATGTTTGTTCTTTTTCAATGGCAGTAACCTGTAAAAGAGGGGCTTCGCTCAGGTTCATTTCTTCCGACACAGATAACAGATGCGTCTTGTCTCTCAACTGCATCAAACAATGATTTCGGGCAATGGTATATAACCAACTCTTAATATAATCTACCTGATACTTCTGCAATTCGGTAATTGCTTTTAGAAAAACCTGCTGAACAGCATCTTTTGCAGCTTCTTCATTTTTCAGGTATTTCATGCAAACACCCAAAAGCATTAAAGTGTATCTCTGAAATAAAATACCCAGCCACTGGCTATCCTGATCTCTCTTAAACTTTTCGAGCAGGTCTTGATCACTAATATGTGCGAATGGATCTTTTTGCACAATTTAAATTAAGTATTTATTCATAGATGCCGGATTTATAAAATTCCATAACTTGAAATAAATTATAACATGTCTTTTGTTACATCAATTGTGTCGGTTGCGCCCTTAAGGGCAGAAGCTGCTCACAGGTCGGAAATGGTGAGTCAGTTTTTGTTTGGCGAAGTAGCGAAATTACTTGAAACGACTAAGGATTTTTCCAGAATCAAAACCTTGTTTGACGATTATACTGGGTGGTGTCAAAATAGCCAGTTAGCGGCTATCACCGATGAAAAGGCGCTCAATGGAAATAAGTTATTGAATGCCGATTTATTTAGTGCTATTACCTGCAACGGAGCCGCAATGCAAATTCCTTTTGGAACACCATTGCACTTTTTTGAAAAGGGAGAAGCCAGAATCGGAAATTTTGAATTTGGTTATTCCGGAAAAATCTGGACTCCCGAAGAAACCCATTTTAATGAAGCTACCATCAAATGGGTGGCAGATCATTTTATGAATACCTCATATTTATGGGGAGGTAGAACTATTATGGGAATTGATTGCAGTGGATTTACCCAACAGGTTTTTCGCTTTCTTGGAATTAATTTACCCAGAGATGCTTATCAACAGGCCATTTTGGGAGAAGCGGTAGGCTTTTTACAGGAAGCCCGTTGCGGTGACCTTGCCTTTTTTGATAATCAGGAAGAAAAAATTACCCATGTGGGTTTAATGTTGGATACCGAAACCATTATGCATGCATCCGGAAAAGTAAGAATCGATCGAATCGACAATATGGGAATTATAAACAGTGATACAGGTGAAAGAACGCACCGACTTCGTTTACTCAAACGCTACCATCTATAACAGAAAAGCAGCCCGAAAGCTGCTCCTGTTAACGTTATTTTGAATTAAATAAGGTCTAAAGATTTAGCAAGATAAGTAACTGTGCCGGGCAATGCCAACCAGAAAAATTCGCGGTACACAAATAAGAGGGTAACTAAAATACCCAACCATACAAAAAACCAGAGCCAATACTTACCAGTAGATTTTGTTGCTTCCATTTGTTACTTTTTTGCAAATATAAGGGGTGAAGTCCAATTTTTCGGGGCCGTCAGTTTTTGTTTTCAATATTTTGAATCAGTGCATCTTTATTGCCGCTTGTTTGTTTGGGTTTGGCCGAATTGTCGAAAAAAAGCATTTTAAGCGAAACCAATAACAAAATAATAGCAAATACTTTTTTCATTTTATCGTCGCTGAGGCTTAATGCAAGCTTGCTTCCCAGAAATCCACCCACAACAAATGCGGCCGACATAATCAAAACCGTATTAAAATTCAGATATCCTTGTTTATAGTATTGTAGTACTGCCAGAATCCCAACCGGTAAAAGCATAATACCCAAGGAAGTTCCCTGAGCTTGTTTTTGAGTGAAGCCTAAAAACAGTACCAAGGCAGGCACCATAATAATACCTCCACCAACGCCCACTAAACCGCTTAGGGTTCCTGCAACTAGGCCCACAAGCAATAATAATAATATGGTTTCAGTTGTCATTCGCAATTGATTTAATTAAGGTGTAAAAGTTTCTTTGTAGAAACTAATGGCTTCTTTAATAATGTTTAAGGCCTGCGCTTTGTCGCCAAATTCTTCCACCACCACAGTTTTATTTTCCAGTTTCTTATATTCTTCAAAAAAGTGCCTTAATTCATCAAAGAAGTGTTTGGGCAATTCTTCGATATTGTTGTAATGGTTCACACCCGGATCGTTTGCAGCTACGGCAATAATTTTGTCATCCGCTTCTCCTCCGTCGATCATTTGCATAACACCTACTACTTTAGCATCCATCAACGTCAGCGGTACAACAGGTAGAGAAGTAATTACAAGTATATCCAATGGATCATGATCGCCACCATATGTTTGAGGGATGAATCCATAATTACAAGGATAATAGAATGATGAAAAGATTACCCGGTCTAATTTTAAAAGCCCTGTAGGTTTGTCGATTTCATATTTGCAACGTGCACCCATCGGGATTTCAATAACAGCAGTAACTACTCTGGGGGCGTTTTCTCCATAATGGACTCCATGCCAAGGATGCAGTACGTATTGGGCTTTCATAACTCAGTGAATTTGTTTTGAATTTAGTTTTTATTTTGATAACTATACTTATAATCAACCAGCCAGAAATTATTTTGTTTAACTACTTTAACTGCTTGCTTTATTTTATCGTATGAATTATTGTAGTGAATGATGCTTGTAACGCTATCCAGATCTTCAACCTGTTGAATGTTGATGGATGCAGTTCTGAATTGTTGACGTGCTTCTTTGTCCTTTAACCTGAAATCTTTTTCCAAGAGGTTCAAAAATACCAGATTGCTAGAATCTGGTAACATATAAAATGCAGCTTTTTTGAAATCGCCTTTCAGTGTGCCATCAATAAATTCCCTTCCCGCATCAAAAGCATTTTCTGCCCGAACGTATTCAGTCTCTTTGTTTTTACAAGCGATGACCAGGAGGAAAGAAAAAAGAAAAATTCTCTGCATGGAAATGGTTCTCTGATTAAAGATACAATCCAACATTTAAAGTCGGAAAGTATTTGCAATTTGAAATTTAGGTTAATAGAACGTTGAATTTGTTTTAAATGGTATATTTAGGTCGCTTTATTTCAAATTAATCCAAAAAAATTACCACTATGAGAAAAAAATGGTTATTCCTCTGCCTCGCATTTATTCAGTTAACAGTTTCATTTGCAGCTTTGCCTGTTGTTAAATCAAAAAATGATACCAGTTCGGCTTATCTTTCAAAAGATGACGAAAAAATGGTAAAAAATGCTGTGAAAGCTTTCAGGAGTTTATCAAAAGAAGAAAAGAAAAGCAGAATGACTGAGGCAAAAATGATGTTGAAAGAATATAAAGCGGCTAAGGTAAATGAGGATGCAGATACCAATACGGTTCTACTGGCGATCTTAGCAATATTACTTCCGCCATTGGCAGTTTATCTTCATGAAAAAACAATCAATACAAAATTCTGGATAAGCCTGATACTATCTTTATTGTTTTGGCTTCCTGGTGTGATCTATGCTTTGATCGTTGTATTAAGTTAGATCTGGGGCAGGTGAAACTGCGGTATCAAATTATTAGAATGGATGGCAAATCTTAGCTTGAAGAAGATTCTTTAGTCAGTGAATTTATCGTTCACTGACTAAAGAAAATATATTAGCCAATAATGTGTTGTTTTTACACAATAGTTGATAAATTTATGCTCTAAACGATTGTTATGTCATTCAAAAAATTACACATTGTAGCCCTGTTGGCCATCGTCATCAGTTCCTGCTCAAATCCTACTGAAAAAAATACCGCCAAAACAGACACCGCAACAATTGACGGTCATCCTGCATGGATCATGAATAATAATATTTATGAAGTTAATGTAAGGCAGTACACTGCCGAAGGTACTTTTAATGCATTTGCTAAACACCTCGACCGCCTAAAAGAAATGGGTGTGGGTACACTCTGGTTCATGCCGATTAATCCGATCAGCAAAGTAGACAGAAAAGGCACACTAGGAAGTTATTATGCAGTTTCAAGCTATACCGAAATCAATCCAGAATATGGTAATCTTGCCGACTGGAACGCATTGGTTAAAAAAGCACACGAGATGGGTTTTAAAGTGGTGATCGACTGGGTGCCGAATCATACCGGTGCCGACCACCCTTGGTTAAAAACGCATCCCGACTTTTATGTGCAGGATAGCACGGGCAAAGCGATTTCGCAATTCGATTGGACCGACACCAGAAAGTTGAACTATAAAAACCCGGCCTTAGAAGATAGCATGATTGCTTCGATGCAATACTGGCTTAAGACTTCTGATATTGATGGTTTTCGTTGTGATGTGGCTCCCGAGGTCAGTGACAGTTTTTGGCTAAAAGCAATTCCCATTCTAAAAAAGGAGAAAAACATTTTTATGCTTGCCGAAGGAGATATGGGAAGAATGCATAAAGTTGGATTTGATGCAACTTATACATGGGCAGATTTTGCAATGATGAAATTAATTGCTACAGGAAAGAGATCAGCCAGTGCACTAGATAGTGTGATCAATAAAACGGATACCACATTTCCTAAAAATGCACTCAGAATGTATTTCACAAGTAACCATGATGAGAATAGCTGGAATAAGGCAGATTATGCAACCATGCCGGGCGAATCGCATGCTCCATTTGCAGTGCTTACTCAAACCATCAAACGCTCTGTTCCATTGATCTACAGCAGTCAGGAAGAACCCATATTGAGGGCAATTCCTTTCTTTGAAAAAGATACTATCCAGTTTGGCAAATTTGCGAGAGCGCCATTCTATAAAAAATTACTGGCTTTGCACAGCAACACTCCTGCGCTTGCCGCAAATGCCGACTACAAAAAATTAGTTTCAAGTGCTGATAATAAACTGTTTGCTTACACCCGTACAGCCGGTAAGAGTAAAGTACTTGTAGTGTTGAACCTGAGTGCTACTGCTCTGAAGGCAACCATTGCTGATGCTGAAATTACAGGCGATGCAACAGAACTGTTTACAGCCACTAAATCTGCTTTGAAAGCAGGACAGAGCTTCAGTTTGCCTGCATGGGGATATCAGGTGTACACTTATTAATCCTTACTGATTTAAATCGGCCATCCTATCTGCTTCAAGTAATAGAATGGCCGATTTTATTTTTAGCCGCACTGCAATTACCTTTGTGCGATGAACCGTTCCCAACTTATTCAACAAATCCGAAGTAAAGAGACTTATCTCTGTGTTGGTTTAGATACCGATATCAAAAAGTTGCCCAAACATTTATTGAACAATGCGGATCCTGTTTTTGAATTCAATAAAGCTATTATTGATGCCACAAAAGATTTTTGTGTAAGCTATAAGATCAATACAGCATTTTACGAATCGCAGGGTTTGAAGGGATGGGAGAGTATGGAAAAAACACTTTACTATATTCCGGAAAACCATCTTAAAATTGCTGATGCAAAAAGAGGCGATATTGGAAATACCTCTTCACAATATGCAAGAACTTTTTTTGAAGTATTTCCATTCGATGCAGTTACAGTTGCTCCTTATATGGGAGAAGATAGTGTTCGCCCATTTTTGGAATACGAAAATAAATGGACCATTGTTTTAGGACTCACATCTAATGCCGGAGGAAACGATTTTCAGCAATTACTTGTAAGAAGCGAGTTTCAGGAACAAACTATGGAACCGCATATTACGCAGGGTAGTACCGAAAAACGTTTATACGAGAAGGTATTGGAGAAAGTTGCATCCTGGGGTACTGCAGATAATTTAATGTTCGTAGTTGGTGCAACCCGAGCAAGCGATCTGGAAAATATCCGTTCAATTATACCAGAACATTTTTTACTGGTACCCGGTGTGGGTGCGCAGGGTGGAAGCCTCGAAGAAGTTTCCAAATATGGTATGAACAGCGATTGTGGCTTGTTGGTAAATGCCAGCCGTGCAATTATTTATGCCGACTCCGGAATTAATTTTGCGGGTATTGCCTCATCTGTAGCACAAGGGTATCGGAATGAAATGAGTACTTATCTTTTGTAAATTTATTTCTCTGACACTGTTATAAAAAATTATACTGACTTCTTGATCAGCGCTGCTATTTTTGCTGCCCAAATACTGTATTCTTTTCCTGAATAGTGCAGACCGTTTCCGGTTAATAAACTGGAATCATTTTTAGCCAACCTTGTTTCGGCAGTAATATCGATGAGTTGAACATGATATTTTGTAGCCAGCATAGCACAAACCGCATTATAATCGTCTATTTCTTTTGAAGCATTTTTATTTGGGTGTTTGACAGCAAATTTTGTTACACTCCAGTCGGGTATGGATAACACAATTACATGATTGGCTTTTGAACCCGCGAAATGAATTGCTTTTTTTAAAAGAAATTCAAAATCAGCAGCAAAATCGGTAATTGATAATCCGCGAAATTGATTGTTAACGCCAATCAGTAAGCTTACAAAATTATACGAATCGCTTAGTAATTGTTTAATAATATGATCGGCCAATTCAAAGCTGGTCCAGTTGGTTTGAGCAATCATTTCTGGGGCATTAAAATGCAATCCTGCTTTTCTTAGCAACTGAACTGTTTGGTATGGGAAACTCTGATGCAATGGAACAGATTCTCCGACTGTATAAGAATCACCCAAACACAAAAGACTATTGATATGAGTGCTCATAATGCTGATTCAAAATGTTCCCTTAAGGTACAATAAAAATAGTACAGAACCTCATAGTCCTATGTATTTGGATGGGAACCCATTTCTTAAGTAGGCAACAATTTTCAAATCAAATACTTGAGATAAATTTTTAAGGGGTTACATATTCTTTTTCACTTTTTGCAATCACCAAAGTAGCAACTCCATTGCCGATTAGGTTGGTGATGGCCCTAGCTTCGCTCATAAATTTATCGACGCCCAATAAAAATGCTAGTCCCTCTAAAGGAATCTTGTGCAAAGCCGCCAGTGTTGATGCCAACACAATAAATCCGCTTCCTGTAACTCCCGCAGCTCCTTTTGAGGTGAGCATTAATATCAGCAACATCATTCCCAATTCGCCCCAGCTCAATTGTACATTATATAATTGTGCAAGAAAGATAGCGGCCATCGACAGATAAATAGAAGTGCCGTCGAGATTAAAAGAATAACCTGTAGGAATTACCAGACCCACTACAGATTTGCTGCAACCCATTTTCTCGAGTTTGCGCATGATCGATGGTAGTGCTGCTTCTGAAGATGATGTGCCAAGAACGATTAACAATTCTTCTTTGATATCTTTTAAATATTGCCAAATGCTCAGTTTACTGTAACGCATGATGCTGCCTAATACAACAAACACAAAAAGAAACATGGTGAGATAAACACATCCCATCAGTTTTGCAAGAGGTACTAAAGTTTTTAAACCAAATTTTCCGATAGTAAATGCCATTCCTCCAAATGCACCAAGTGGGGCAAGATACATTACCCACTTGAGTGCTGTAAACACATAATGCGAACAGATGCCCAGAAAGTGAACTGCTTTTAAACGTTGTTTCGAATAATTCAATAAAATGCCAATGATAATGGCTCCAATCAGAACCTGTAGCGTGAGGTTCGATTTAAAAAACACCGTCCAGTTAAATGCAGTTCCTGCTTGTTTTGTAAACTTTGAAGGGTCTTGTATGGCAAGTCCTGCTTTATCAATTTTTCCTGGCTCTATTAGTAATGCCACCACAATTCCAATTGCTAATGCAAGGGTTGTTACTGCTTCAAAATAGAGCAAAGATTTTATTCCAATCCTTCCCACTTTTCTCAAATTTCCAATACTGCTGATCCCCAAAACGATGGTTAGAAAAATAATCGGGATGATGAAAACTTTGATAATATCCACAAATGTTTTGCCGATGATCTCCATTTTTACTGCCTGTTCAGGATAGTTGTAGCCAAGCCAGATTCCGAAGATGATGGCAATCAAAACATAAAAACTCAGGTTCGTTCTGATTTGTTTCCAAATGTTTTTTTGTTTTAGGGGATTAGTGTTGGTCTGCGTCAATTAGTTGGTTTTTATTTGTTTTGGCGGCTTACAACTTCCGATAGTAGAAGTGTTGGTAGAAATAAAAATACAACAAAAGCTGTTCAACTGATTTCATCCCTTTAAATTTGTTGTTGAGGGGTCACAATATTTTTTGGTCTTATTGTATCGTATTCAATTTAATCAAATGGCTGCTAGAACCGATTCATTTCAATCACCTGATTACTATTTATTGGATGAACTATTATCCGACGAACATAAGTTAATCAGAGAGTCAGTACGTAATTATGTAAAGAAAGAAATTTCTCCAATCATAGAGGACTATGCACAACGCGCTGAATTTCCTTTGCAGATTGTAAAGCAGTTGGGCGATATGGGTTGTTTTGGCCCAACTGTACCGGAACAATATGGTGGTGGTGGATTGGATTATATCAGCTATGGTTTGATGATGCAGGAACTGGAACGTGGAGATAGTGGTGTTCGAAGTACTGCAAGTGTTCAGGGCTCGTTGGTGATGTATCCGATTTATGCGTATGGAAATGAAACGCAAAGAAATAAATATTTACCTAAGCTGGCTAGCGGAGAATGGTTGGGCTGTTTTGGTTTAACCGAACCCAATCATGGAAGCAATCCCTCTGGAATGCTCACTAACATTAAAGATGCGGGAGATTATGTAATATTGAATGGCGCAAAAATGTGGATCAGCAATGCTCCCTTCGCTCAAATTGCTGTGGTATGGGCCAAAAACGAAGAAGGTGAAATTACAGGATTAATTGTTGAAAGAGGCATGGAAGGATTTAGTACACCAACTACGCATGGTAAATGGAGTTTGCGTGCAAGTGCAACAGGAGAGCTGGTCTTCGACAATGTAAAGGTTCCAAAAGAAAATATATTGCCCAATATAAAAGGTTTGAAGGGGCCACTGGGTTGCCTTTCAAAAGCACGCTATGGTATTGCCTGGGGAGCTCTTGGAGCAGCAATGGATTGTTATGATACCGCCCTGCGTTATAGTAAGGAAAGGATTCAATTTGATCGACCTATTGGCGGATTTCAACTGCAACAAAAAAAACTTGCTGAAATGATTACTGAAATCACTAAGGGGCAATTGCTTGTTTGGCGTTTAGGTGTTTTAATGAACGATGGGAGGGCTACTCCGCAGCAGATTAGCATGGCAAAAAGAAATAGTTGTGAAATAGCAGCCAATATTGCCCGCGATGCCCGCCAGATGTTGGGCGGAATGGGCATTACAGGCGAGTACAGCATTATGCGCCATATGATGAATCTGGAAAGTGTAATTACGTATGAAGGTACACATGATATTCATTTGTTGATAACCGGAATGGATATTACCGGATTAAATGCTTTTAAATAATTCCAAATAGTACATTCACTGATATGGAAAGTTCAAAGGAGCAACAGCCCAAAATATTTTTAGTGGGAATGATGGGCAGTGGCAAAAGCTACTGGACTAAATTCTTATCCAAAAAATTAAAAACTGGTTGCTATGATCTCGATTTTCTGATTGAATCGAATGAAGAAAAAACCATCGCTGAAATATTCGCAGAAGACGGTGAAGACTATTTCAGAAAACAAGAGGCAAAAGTATTAAGGTGGTTCAAAGAAAAAAAAGCATTTGTTTTAGGTACGGGTGGTGGTACTCCCTGCTACAATGATAATATGGATTGGATGAATCAGCACGGACTAACCATTTTTATAGACCCTCCAATCGATCAGTTGGTGGAACGTTTGATACCGGAAAAAGATCACCGCCCTTTAATTAGTAAACTATCCGATCTGGAATTGTTTCAGTTTCTAACTCAAAAAAGAACAGAAAGATTAGTGTATTATAATAAAGCTCAATTGCATTTAGTGGGAGACGAGATCAATGAAAAAAGATTCAATCAAATTATAAAAAATCATGCATAAATATTACATCTCGATTGCCAGCTTTCTCGGTGCCGTTACAGTGGCGCTGGGAGCTTTCGGGGCACATGCTTTAAAAAAGCTGGTGCCGGAACAAATGTTGATGGTGTATGATACTGCTGTGCGTTATCAGTTCTACCATCTGCTAGCTTTGGCACTTGTTGGGATACTGTATAAATCCTTTACCAACAGTTATGTAAAGAATGCGGGTGTTTTCTTTTTATTGGGAATTCTTTTTTTTAGCGGGTCGCTCTACCTGCTTACTTACAAAGCCGTAATTGGGTCAGATGGCTTTGGATGGGTTGGGCCAATAACTCCGATCGGTGGTCTTTTTTTTATAATCGGATGGATTTTACTGGGCATCGGTACAAAAAAAGGATGAGCTAAGTGGAAAACTAACTTGTTTTAAATCAGTTTTGCACATCCCTTGCAGCTTATCTTTCTGCTTAAAGGCATAGCTTATATTTGTTTGTATGGCCAATAGCTTAAAAAAGAAAACGCCGCCTCCGCCTGATCCCGAAATACTCAATGCCGATAAGGAAACTGAGATCACGGTAACGGAAGTTGTAAAAGACGAGCGTACCGGCAAGATTGCGGGTGCAATCAGTTTGTTGTCGGCCATCTTTCTATTTATTGCATTCACATCCTATTTATTTACTTGGCAGGAAGATCAGGACATTGTACACCAATTTGGTGTTAAAATATTTGCAACAACCGATGTAAAAGTTACTAATTTATTGGGTGTATTGGGTGCCTACATTGCTCATTTGCTCATCTACCGTGGGTTTGGACTTGCTTCCTACCTTTTTTGTACTTTCTTTTTTGTACTGGGGGTTAATTTATTATTTGATAAGAAAATTTATCGCATCACAAGAAATATAAAATACGTTTTAATTGGCATTTTAGTTTTAAGTATGGCTCTTGCATTTGTTACTCCAGACAGCGAATTTTCCTGGGGTGGTGCTGTTGGTGAATTAATGAGTAATTGGTTTATTAAGTGGATGGGTAAACTGGGTACAGGAGCTGTGTTGGTGATGGCCGTATTCTCGTATTTTATCTGGCGATTCAATCCCATTTTTCATTTACCCGTTTGGAAATCCAAAACAGATGAACAAAGTCTGGCCGAAGGAATGGATGAGCTTGATTCAGATGTTGAAAACCCAGCAATTACAGAATGGGATCAGCACGAGAACGCCGCCAAATTATTTATCCATGATGATGCTACAGAACCGGGTAGTCAGAATAAATTAAAGAACCCGGGTGGAGGATTGGTATTGAATATTCCGGAAGAAGATACACAAGACAAGAATCCAATGAACCAATTTGGATTGCAGGAAAAAAATGAGTTGATGGAGGAAGAACCAATTGTTACACCCAACAAAAACCTCAACACTAGTTCCAGCAATATTCCGCTTGTTCCAACAGACACCACAAAACCTGATTTCGGAAAAGAAGATCTTGAATTAGAGATCAAAGCAGTTCCGAATATTGAAGAAGCTGCTGCAGCAAATGCCGCTACAGGCAGCTTGGCAACAAAATATGATGCTACTCTGGATTTGAAAGATTATAAATATCCAACTCTTGATTTACTGGAAACTCATGGTAGCGAAAAAATCGTTCATGATCCGGCTGAATTGGAAACACATAAGAACCAAATCATCGCCACTCTAAAAAATTATGATATTGCGATCCAACGTATTGCTGCAACCGTTGGGCCTACTGTAACACTATATGAAATTGTTCCTGCACCCGGTGTACGCATTAGCCGTATAAAAAATCTGGAAGATGATATTGCTCTGAGCCTTGCTGCGCTTGGTATTCGTATTATTGCGCCCATTCCAGGAAAAGGAACCATCGGTATTGAAGTGCCGAATGTGCGTAAGAGTGTTGTAAGTATGAAGACGCTACTAGCATCCGACAAATTTCAGAACAATCATTTCTCTTTGCCCATTGCAATTGGCAAAAAAATCGATAACGAAAATTTTATTGTTGATCTGGCATCCATGCCACACTTGCTGATGGCTGGTGCAACAGGTCAGGGTAAATCGGTTGGTATCAACACTTTGCTGGTATCGCTTTTATACAAGAAGCATCCTTCGCAATTAAAATTTGTATTGGTTGATCCAAAGAAAGTAGAACTTAGTTTGTATCGTGTTATTGAAAAACATTTTTTAGCGAAGCTGCCGGGCGAAGAAGAATCCATCATTACGGATACTAAAAAAGTGGTGCATACATTGAATGCACTTTGTATAGAAATGGATACCCGCTACGACCTGTTAAAAGAAGCAGGCTGCCGTAATATCAAAGAATACAACGAGAAGTTTACATCACGCAAATTAAATCCTGAAAAGGGGCATCAGTACCTGCCTTTCATCGTGTTGGTGGTGGATGAATTTGCCGACCTGATTATGACTGCTGGAAAAGAAGTGGAAATGCCTATTGCCCGATTAGCGCAGTTGGCCCGGGCCATTGGCATCCATCTGATAATTGCAACGCAACGACCTTCTGTAAATATTATCACAGGTACTATTAAAGCCAATTTTCCTGCACGTATTGCTTTTAAAGTTTCTTCCAAGATCGATAGCCGTACCATTTTGGATGCGGGTGGCTCTGAGCAATTAATTGGTAAGGGGGATATGCTGATTAGTTATAATGGCGAGATCACACGTTTGCAATGTGCATTTGTGGACACACCAGAAGTTGAAAAAGTTTGTGCGTTTATAGGCAATCAAAAAGGGTATCCTCAGGCATTCTTATTGCCAGAATATGTTGACGAAAAAGATATGGAGGGAAGAGACTTTGACAGCGATGATCGCGACCCGCTGTTTGAAGATGCTGCCAGATTAATTGTACAAAGTCAAATCGGCTCTACTTCATTGATACAAAGAAGAATGAAGCTGGGATATAACCGTGCAGGACGTTTGATGGATCAACTCGAAGCTGCCGGCATCGTTGGCCCTAATCAGGGAAGTAAGGCAAGGGAAGTGAGATACAAGACCGAACTGGAATTGGAACAGTACCTCGATTCAATTGCATAACAACAAAAGATTATGAATGTGGCGTTAAACTCCTGATTTACCTTATCGTCTCAGCATTAATAATAACAGCGCGGGAAAAACTTGAAATCGAATCGTATATTTGCGCCTACAAAATTTAGTATGAAAAAAATCTACTTGCCATTTTTAACAGTTATCCTGTTTTTTAATCTTGCTTTTGCTCAGAACGATCCCAATGCCAAAAAAGTGTTGGACGGAGTAAGTGCTAAAGTAAAAGCCTTCAAAGGAATATCTGCCAATTTTACTATTAAATCTGTGAGCGGTAAAGGAAAAGACAATGGCGCTAAAACAGGAACCATTGTAATTAAGGGCCAGAAATATCGGCTAAAACAGGGTAAGAACGAGATCATCTGCGACGGAGTAAGCATCTATAATTTTGATGGTAACAAAACCATTACAAAATCATTGCTAGAAGAATCTAATCAAACTTTGAGCCCTCAAAATTTATTGTCTAATTTTTATGATAAGGACTTCAACTATAAACTCATTTCATCTGCTGGAAATTTTCATGAAATAGAAATGACTCCAATTGATAAAAGAAAAAGTTTTCAAAAAGTGAACATCTATGTTGACAAAACAAAGAATATGATTACAAAGGCGAAAGTATTGGACAAGAGTAATAATGTGTTGGAATTTATACTGAGTAATCTGAACACCAATGCTGCATTGCCTGATGCAAATTTTCAGTTTGTGCGTTCCAAGTATCCGAAAGATGCTGAAATATTGGACTAATCCTATAAAAAATATTTTAAAAACCATTTGTGAAAAACAAATGGTTTTTTTATGCCTTGTTTGTAATTTCATGTATGAAATGAGCATAACAAAAATTTGACACCAACTGAAATGTTTGTTAGCGAATTCCGAGTACTCGGGACCAAAATCAATAATAAACACATGAAAAAAGGATTGTTTTTTTTAGTCTTTGTGCTACTATCTGTTTTTGCTGAAGCGCAGTTTACTGTAAGATTGGTGGTTACCGATGTGGCAACCCGTAAACAGGATGATATCTATGTTGCAGGCAACTTCAATAACTGGAATCCGAAAGATGAAAAATATAAACTAAAAGTTTTTGGAGGATCCAGAAAATCAGTAGTGATAAGCGATTTGTCGGCAGGCACTTATGCATTTAAATTTACAAGAGGAGGATTTGAAAAAGTTGAAACAACTAACGATGGCAGAGATATTAGCGACCGCATCATTGAAGTTAACGGAGATATCTCTTTAGACCTCACCATCGCCGGATGGAAAGATGATTATCCCGACAAACCAAAAAGGTATACTGCAAGTCCACAGGTTAAAATATTGGACACTGCATTTTCAATTTCGCAACTCAATCGTAAAAGAAGGATCTGGCTCTACCTGCCAAAGAATTATGCAGTATCAGGTAAAACCTATCCTGTTATTTATTTGAACGATGGGCAGAACCTTTTTAACGAACAAACATCTGCATACGGAGAATGGGGTGTAGACGAATGTTTAGACAGTTTGCAAATGCAAATCGGCAAAGAAGCGATCATTGTTGGAATAGATCATGGGGGAGACAAAAGAATGAATGAGTACAATCCATACGACCATATCCAATTTGGGAAAGGGGAGGGCATGCTTTATGCCGATTTTTTAGCAACAACACTCAAACCTTTTATTGATAGCAGGTATCGAACACTAAAAGGCCCGGAATATACTTTTGTTGGGGGAAGCAGCATGGGCGGGGATATTAGTTTATATACCGTTTTGCAATACCCGAATATTTTTGGAGGTGCATTTGTCTTTTCTCCGGCCCTTTGGGTAACACCCGCACTGTATGAGCTTGCAGAAAAATTCACAAGTACTACCATGCCTAAATTTTATTTTTATGCCGGGGGAAAAGAAAGTGCAACCATGGTTTCGGACATGAAAAAAATGACTGATATACTGGAGAAAAAAAGCAGGATTCAGATCAGAAAAGTGGTAAGTCCATTAGGTCAGCACAACGAAGCCAGTTGGAGGTCTGAATTTCCTGATGCATACAAGTGGATGACAAAAGATTACTAAATTTCGTATTGTATTCGGTAAGAAACGCCTTCAATGGCTAGTTCTGTGTTTTCGAATGCTTCTTTTGTTTCAGATAAAAATTCATCCAATTTTTCGTACTTGCTACTGAAATGTCCGATCAATAATTTTTTGGCATTGGCTTTTCGCGCAAAACTTGCAGCTTGTATGGTAGTGGAATGATACCTTGCCGCAGCCCTTTCTTCCAGATTTTTTAGATAAGTGGTTTCGTGATATAACAAGTTCGCATTCTGAACCTTTTCTGCAATGGATTCGGTATACACGGTATCTGCACAAAATGCATAACTGCGATTAGGAAGGTTTGCTTTTGTTACCAGTTCGTTCTGTATGAGTTCTCCGTTTTTGTTGATATAATCCTTCCCGGTTTTCAGTTGATCGTAAAAAGCTGCAGGTATACCATATTCCAAGACTTTCTCCCTAATAATTTTGCGAGGATTCTTTTTTTCACTAATTAAAAATCCCCAACAAGGTATACGGTGCTTCGTTTCGAAACAGGACACAGAAAATTTGGGGTGATCGAGTATGAGGCCCTCCTTTTCAAGGGGGTGAAAGATTAAAGAAAAGGGAAGTATGGTGTGGGCAACTTCAAGCTGAAGATTGATGATTTGCAGCAATTCCGCCGGTCCGAACAAATTCAATGGATGTTCTCTCCCAAGAAGTCCCATGCTGGTAATCAATCCTATCAACCCAAAATAATGGTCTCCATGGAGATGGGAAATGAAAATATGTCCGATCTTACTATGCCTGATCCGGTATCTTGAAATCTGCATCTGTGTACCTTCGCCGCAGTCGATCAAAAAAAGCTGCTCATTTAGGGTAATCAATTGCGCAGTAGGATGCCGGTCATAGGCCGGAAGCGCTGAATTATTACCTAAAATGGTTACTCCAAACATGCAAAACAAATTATATTAAACAGTCTAACTATTAGTTTGCTTCATTTATTGTTAAGACTGGGTAATTTATTTATCAGGGGGGCCTTTGATTCTAAAATTGCTGTAATTTTTGATCAGCTTGATGATAGACCAAAAAATCGCTTGTAAAAATTCGAAATTTCGTCTATTTATCACTACTTTTGCAGCCGATAAAAAATTAGAAGTAAATTTCCGGAGTCTTTTTAAAAATTTTGAGATGCCTTATTTAACAACAGAAAAGAGAGCAAGCATTTTTGCAGAGTTTGGCGGAAAAGCCACTAACACTGGTTCAATAGAAGCACAGGTTGCACTATTGACTGAGCGTATCGTTCAGATTTCCAAGCACTTACAATCCAACAAAAAAGATTTTTCCACTCAGCGTGGTTTAATGAAGATGGTTGGTCAGCGTAAGCGTTTATTAAGCTATATGCAAAAGCACAACCTTACAGGTTACCGTGCACTGATCGAAAAACTAGGTCTGAGAAAATAATTTTTCCATGATACTTTTAGCTATTCCCAACTGGCACATTGATACAGTTGGGAATAGTTATTTGTGTCAATACCTGTTTTACCCATTCTTTCCATTAACAGGGGCTATGATTTAATAGAAAAAAATCTTTAAATCCCGGGTCCTACTACAATCAAAAACATGTTATTACAACCGAAAACTGTAAAATTTGACCTTGGTGGTGGCCGTGAGGTAACCCTAGGTACCGGCAAATTGGCTCGTCAGGCCGATGGTGCAGTTACTGTAAGCCAAGGCAATTGCGTTATACTGGCAACCGTTGTTGCCAATAAAGATCCAAAAGAGGGTCAGGATTTTTTTCCGCTAAGCGTTGATTATCAAGAAAAATTCGCTTCTGCTGGTCGTATCCCCGGATCTTTCTTCAAAAGAGAAGCCCGTTTAAACGATTATGAAATTTTAACCAGCCGTTTAATCGACCGCGCCTTACGCCCTTTGTTTCCTGAAGATTACCTCTGCGATGTGCAGGTATTGGTGAGTCTTGTTTCAAGCGATGCTGAAATCATGCCCGATTCACTGGCTTGTTTAGCAGCTTCTGCAGCCCTGGCTGTTTCCGATATTCCAATTAAAGAAATGCTGAGTGAAGTGCGTATTGCACGTATCAACGGCAATTTTGTTGTAAACCCAACCCGCTCTGAATTAGCAGCTTCTGATCTGGAATTCCTGATCGCTGCTACCGAGAAAAACCTGATGATGGTGGAAGGTGAAGCAAAAGAATGTTCTGAAGCTGATTTGGTAAAAGCTCTGGAATTGGCTCACGATGCAATCCGCATCCAAATCAAAGCGCAGGCCGAACTGCGTGATCAAGTGGGTGTTACAACCAAACGCGATTATAAAAAGCCCGTAACTGATGATGCTGTTAACGAAAAAGTGATTGCATTTGCTAAACAAAGGGTTTATGAAATATCTAAGATGGGTTCTGCTAAACACGAACGTACAGATGCTTACAATTTGTTGAAAGACGAATTGATAGCAAGCCTTGGTGAAGAAGCAACCGACCTGGAAAAGAAATTGGCGAAGAAATACTACGAAGACCTGAAATGGGAAGTAGTGCGCGATATGATGTTGGAAGACCGCATCCGTTTAGATGGCCGTCAGTTAGATCAGGTTCGTCCTTTAGCAATGGAGGTAGAACCCCTGCCTTCTCCACACGGTTCTGCATTATTTACAAGAGGCGAAACACAGTCTTTAACCACTGTTACATTCGGCACCAAACTGGATGAACTCTTGTCTGAAACTGCAGCCAAATCTGAATATAGCAGCTTCTTCTTACATTATAATTTTCCTCCTTTCTCTACGGGCGAAGTGAAGATGATGCGTGGTGTTGGTAGAAGAGAAGTTGGACATGGTAACCTTGCAATGAGAAGTCTGAAGCAAATGATGCCGGGTAACGAATATCCTTATACCGTTCGTGTGGTGAGTGATATTTTGGAAAGCAATGGTTCTTCTTCAATGGCAACGGTTTGTGCCGGTTCACTGGCATTAATGGATGCAGGTGTGCCGATTCCAAAACACGTAAGTGGAGTGGCGATGGGATTGATTACCCGTGCTGATGGTAAGTATGCAATCCTGACCGATATTCTGGGTGATGAAGATCATTTGGGAGATATGGACTTTAAAGTTACCGGTACACGTGATGGTATTTGTGGGGTACAGATGGATATTAAAGTAGACGGATTGAGCATGGCTGTGATGATGGAAGCTTTGGAACAAGCTCGGAAAGGACGTTTACACATCCTTAATGCGATGTACGAATGTATTCCTGCAGCACGTGCCGATGTAAAACCGCATGCTCCTAGAATGGTTAAACTGGTGATCGATAAAGAATTTATCGGTGCCGTTATCGGACCGGGTGGTAAAGTGATTCAGGAAATTCAGCGCGAAACCGGCACTACTATTAATATCGAAGAAGTAGGCAATACTGGTGAAGTAAGCATCTTCTCTGCAAGTAAAGAAGCTGTTGATAAAGCTGTTAGATGGGTAAGTGGAATTACTGCCGTACCACAAGTTGGTGATGTGTACGAAGGCCCGGTAAAAGGAATTAAGGAATTCGGCGCATTTGTTGAATTCATGCCTGGTAAACAAGGCTTATTGCATATCAGCGAAATCAGTTGGAAGCGTCTGGAAACAATGGATGGATTGTTCAAGGAAGGAGATATGGTGAAAGTGAAATTGGTTGGACTGGATCCAAAGACTGGTAAATTCAAATTGAGTCGTAAAGTGTTGATGCCAAAACCGGAGTTCAAACCTAGAGAGGAAGGAAATCAGGGTCAGGCCGAAAATGCTTAAACCATTATAACTTTAAAAATGCTCTCCACTTCGAGAGCATTTTTTTTGAATTTTTCCTTTCGAGGCAGTTTTAATGGCACACAGGTGACACAGATTTTCGCTGGTTTTATTTAGCTAGAGTTGCAAAATTAGTTTCCCCTCCAAACCATGGTTTGGAGGGGTGGCCGAGCGATTTAGCGATGGCCGGGGTGGTTGATCTTAAATAAACTATTTTTCATCGAATCAAGTTTTTTCCCACCCCACTTCGCTGCGCTCGCACCCCTCCCAAACACGTTTGGGAGGGGAAATATTTTTACCTTTATTTTTCTTCAATTTTTGTACCATGCAAGCATATACTCAGATCGAAATAAACACAAGTGAACAGGCTTTAACAGAAACTTTGATAGCCCGGCTGGCTGAAATAGGCTTTGACGGATTTGAAGAATTAGCTAATGGACTCAAAGCATTTATTCCTTCAAATGGGTTAGATCGACTTGCTTTAAAAGAAGTTTTGAATGGCTTGGAATTTGAAGAAACAACGATCGAAAAACAAAACTGGAATCAGGTTTGGGAATCGAATTTCGAACCCGTTCAGGTAGCAGATTTTGTAGGCATTCGGGCCTCTTTTCACGGGCCTATGATTGGTGTTGAGCACGAAATTGTAATTACACCCAAAATGAGTTTTGGCACTGGGCATCATGCCACTACTTTTTTGATGATGCAGGCAATGCGCGATTTACAGCTACAAGGCAAAACGGTTTTAGACTTTGGCACAGGCACAGGAATACTTGCTATATTGGCAGAAAAGCTAGGGGCCGAAAGTATTCTGGCCATTGATAACGATGATTGGTGCATCGAAAATGCAGCAGAAAATATTCAAATCAATCAATGTCGGCAAATTAAAATCGTTAAAGCAGATAATGCTAAAATCGACTCTCGCTTCGATTTTATTCTTGCAAATATTAACAAGCATATCATTTTAGAAAATATTCCCTATCTTGGCAACTCACTCAAGTCCGGCGGTTATATTTTGCTCAGCGGACTATTGGTGGATGACGAACCCGATATCCTAAAAGCTTGCCAATCAGTTGATTGGAAGCATCAGTTTACAAAAGAAAAAAACGGTTGGATTGTTTGCCTGTTTAGGAATTGTACGAACTAGGAAGCTTTGTTAAGTTATTATTAAGCTTTTGTTCAGTATATTTGATCTCTTAAAAACTTTAAACCAAATCTCAATGAACGAAATTCTGCTCATTGTTCTGGCCTACTTAATCGGCTCAATTCCCACTTCAATTTGGGTAAGTAGAAGGTTTTTTAATGTGGATATTCGCGACTACGGTAGCGGAAATGCCGGGGCTACCAATACTTTCCGCGTTCTGGGTTCAAAATGGGGCTCGATTGTGATGCTGGTCGACGTTTTAAAAGGAGTAATTGCAACTTCACTATATATCGTTTTACCTTATTACCTCACTGATCAATTAGACAGGACTAACTTTATGATTGGTTTAGGATTAGCGGCAGTAGCGGGACATATTTTTCCGATCTGGGCTAATTTCAGAGGAGGCAAGGGGGTTGCAACATTATTGGGTATGGCCGTTGCCATACAGCCCATCGTAGCGGTTTGCTGCATCGGGGTATTTTTAATGGTACTTTATCTTACCCGCTTTGTTTCTCTTAGCTCCATTCTGGCGGGTGTTTCCTTCATGGTGTTTATCCTCTTCATATTTAATGAAAAGGAAACCCTTTACCGCGTTTTTGCAGTAGTGGTAGCATTAATGGTAGTGCTGACCCATCAAAAAAATATTGGCAGAATTTTAAAAGGCACCGAAAGCAAGGTACCCATCTTTAAAAGCAGAGATCGCCGAAGGCAAAGAAGAAAAGAAGGCGTAGATTAGTAATTCGGCTACATTTTTCGTACCTTTGCACTCTTATTCGATCACCTAAATTTCTTTTTAGGCATGTCCAATCAAAGTTTGTTTGAGAAGTTACAGATAAAGGATGAAAAGAACCTTTTGATTCAGGGTATTCCTTCTTCTATAGAAAAGCAATTTGCAAAGTTAACCTACGCAAAAAATATTACCCCTTTGCTGAAGAGCAAAAAGGTTGATTTTGCTTTGATATTTGCGTTGAGCCAGCAGCAATTGAATCAGATTCTGCGTGAAGTATTTCCTGCCTTAAGTGCAGAAAGTAAACTCTGGGTGGCATATCCAAAAGCCACCAGTAAAATTGTGAGTGACCTTAACCGCGATTGCAGTTGGGAGGTACTTACTAAAAACGAATACGAGTCGGTGCGTCAGGTGGCGATCGATAATGTGTGGAGTGCTATCAGGTTTAAAAAACTGGATACGATCCCTAATCGCGACAGAAATTTTTCAGATATCAAAACATCTGAATCAAACGGAATTGATTTTGAAAAGAGGCTTGTGGTTCCTCCTGCCGAATTAGGTAGTATGTTTTTGAAGCATAAGGAAGCGCAACAATTCTTTACCTCTTTGTCGTTTAGTAACCAGAAGGAATATGTGAGCTGGATTGAAGCGGCTAAAAAAGAAGATACTCGTAAACGCCGACTGGAAACAGCACTGGAGAAATTACTAGCCGGCAAAAAGAACCCGACAGAAAAATAAGATTAGTAATACACCGATTTAGAAAATGCTTTGACCATTGGTTGAAGCATTTTTTTTTGAGGGTGTTTTTCTGTTGAAGTATCTGATTTTTTTGATTCATCATTTGGAGGTAATAATTCATCATTTATTACCCACCCCTGCTCTCCCACGAGTCCTCGTGGTCGGCGCCCCTCCAAGGAGGGGATATTTTTTATTTTTCTTTCAATTTTTGAATTTTGAATTTTGACTTTTCACTTTATAATCACCGTTCCTAACTGATTAGTGATTTCTCTTTCAATGGTTTTTAAATGCAAGTGCAATTCCATCAACCGCATCTGATCGGCTAGTGGTGCATGCTCCATATCGCGCTGATTTTCTTCAAACATTTTTTTGAGCTTGCGCAGTTTAAAATAGTTGACACTCATCAATACGTCCTGACGGCTCGTATCCCTGTTCAGAATATGCATGCCCTCCATTTTCTTGTCCCAGTTTTCACTCAATTCGTGATGGCTCATGCTAAGATGAATTACCAGCGTTCTCAGCGCTTCATTGGGATGATAGAGCATTGATTTTACATTGGGCGCCAAACCTTCCGAAAACATTTTTTTATAAGTTTCAAACAGTTCTTCCATTTGTGAATTATCAAAGTGGAATTGCTCTAATTCGCTGAAAATATATTCGGCCATTGTTTTAGTTTCATCCCACTGATTCAAACCGAATTCTAATAACACTTTTAAAACATTTCTTTCATGGGCCTCGTCCTTATTAAACAATAATTGAGAGTCGTCCAACACGTCTTCGGGCTGCCCTGCTTGTGCTGATTGTAACTCTTCGGAAGCTTGCTTTTTTTCTTCCTTCGATATTTTATCGCGCTTTAATTTATTTACCAGATTGGTTAAACCCGACTCATCAATTTTTAATAGGGCGGCGCATTGCCGTATATAATCCTGCTGTCTGGTAAAGTCTTCTGCTTTATTTAATTTACTGATTGTTTCGGCAACCTGATTCACCACAACACTCTTTCTCGAAACATCGTTGCCCGCTTCTTTCAGCATCACGTCCAACTGAAAAAGAATAAAGTCTTTTTTATTGGAGGCTATAAATTCATTGAAAGCAGCTACGCCCACTTTATTTACATAACTATCCGGATCTTCTTTGTCGGGAATCAATACCAGCTTTACATTCAGACCTTCTTCCAAAGCCATATCCAATCCGCGTAATGCGGCTTTAATGCCTGCATTGTCTCCGTCGTAAATGATGGTAAGGTTGTTTGTATATTTTTTGATCAGCCTGATCTGATCGGTAGTTAACGATGTACCACCACTTGCCACAACATTCTCAATCCCTGCCTGATGCAGACTTACTACATCGGTATAACCTTCCACCAATAAACATTCATTGGCTTTATCAATTGCCTGTCTTGCAAAATAAGAACCGTAAAGAATTTTGCTTTTTGAATAGATCTCGTTTTCGGGAGTGTTGATATATTTAGGAGCCCGGTCGGCTTTGCCAATTACCCTTGCTCCAAAGCCGATAATTTTTCCTGAATTATTATGTATCGGAAAAATAATTCGGCCTCGGTAATTATCTACGAGCTCATCGTTATTACGCAAAGAAACCAACCCTGTTTTTGGAAGTATCTCAGCGTTGAACTGATTTTCGAGTAGTGCTTTTGTAAGCGCATCTTTGCTCTCCGGATTATATCCGATTTGAAACTTTTGTATAATCGATTCTCGGAAGCCTCTTTCCTGCAAATAGGATAGTGCAATATTTTTTCCCTCGTTGGTTTCTGTTAATTGTGCAGTAAAGAATTTTTGAGCAAAATGATTAATCGCGTATAAGCTATCGGCTGTTTGATTGAGTAGTTTCTGTTCAGGGCTCGACTCGGTTTCTTCTACTGCAATATTGTATCTCGCGGCCAGCCAACGAAGCGCCTCCACATAACTATATTTCTCGTGCTCCATCAGGAAGCCGATGCTATTACCACTTTTGCCACATCCAAAACACTTGTAAATTTCTTTGGCTGGAGATACGGTAAAAGAAGGAGATTTTTCGTTGTGAAACGGACATAATCCAAGATAATTAGTGCCTCTTTTTTTCAGTTTTACAAACTCGCCCACCACATCGAGAATGTCGATTCGGTTGGTAATTTCCTGTATGGTGTTGGGTGATATCATGCAAGGCGAAATTAGGAGATTCGTGTGCAGCTTTCAATTTAATTAGAGCTAAATATAATTTTTAGGGCTCAGTTTTTATTTTTCAAGTAAATTTAATCATGCTAAAGAAAGAAAGACAGGCATTTATTATTCAACAGATCAATATCCATAATAAAGTAATGTCGTCCGACCTGAGTGTGCACCTTGATGTGTCGGAAGATACCATTCGCAGGGATTTACAAGAATTATCAGAAGATGGAAAATTGATAAAAGTACATGGCGGAGCTTTGTCTAAGTCTTTTCACTTTACCCTTGAAACAAACCCCATTTATTCCTTGCCTCAGAAAAAAGTAATTGCTTTTAAAGCGGTTGAGTTAATCAGAGATGGGATGCTCGTATTATTAACCGGGGGAACAACTATCTTGGAATTGGTTAAGTCGCTCCCCCCTGAATTAAATGCTACTTTCATTACTGTTAGCTTACCAATTGCTTTGGAATTGTTGAATCACCCCAATTCGGAAGTGATTTTTTTGGGTAATAAACTTTCAAAAAACGCTCAAATGGCCATTGGGGCTGAAGTGGTGGAGCGGCTGGGAACCATCAAGGCCGATATCTGTTTTTTAGGAACAAATAGTTTTGATGCCAATTTTGGCATTACCGATATGGAATGGGAGATCATTGAAGTTAAAAAAGCCATGATCCGCTCTTCCCAAAAAACCGTTTCGTTGGCCATTTCTGAAAAGCTAAATACCATCCAAAGACTTCAGGTTTGTACCCCCGAAGAAGTGGATATTTTGATTACCGAACTGTCTCCACTTTCAGAACGCTTAGCAGCCTACACAGCAAGGGGAATTCAAATCCTCTAAATCTGCACTATCTGCGGTTATTTATTATTTTTTTGCGGTTATTTGCGTGTATTGATCCACTGGTTTGGTTTAATGTGTATATTCTGAAGAAAAAATTCTGCGTCAATTTGCGGAAATATGCATTATAAAATTTAACATTGCTTTAATATTCGGGGTTTATTTTCAAAACCAGCAAGTTTGCGGTTTTGTGCGTAAAATAAAATGTTAAATGATGCAATGTTTTGCAAAATTAGCATGTCCTGAGTTAGTGAAATAGCAATGTTTTACCTAGCGCGATTACTTTTTGAATTACGAAAACAAAAAAACTGTTATGAGAAAAATCGTCTCCATGATGAAAGTAGTGTTGTTACTGCTTTTCATTTTCTCGTTGCCATCTTATGGGCAAAGTCAAACAGTATCAGGTACAGTCCTAGATGCTGCAAAAAAAGAGCCATTGGCGGGTGTTACCATCAAGGTAGTTGGTACAACCGTTACAACTCAAACAAACGAAAAAGGTTCATTCACCGTAAAAGCAAGCAAGGGACAGGTTTTGATGCTTTCTTATATCGGATATGAAACACAACGTGTAACGGTAGCCGCTTCTAAAATCGAAATTCTGTTGAAGAGTGGTGTTACAGAATTAGATGAAGTGGTAGTATCAATGGATATCAAAAGAAAGTCGAGAGACTTGGGTTTCTCCAATCAGACTGTAAAAGGTGGGGAGATGAAAGAAACACAACGCGAAAGCTTTGTGGATGCTTTACAAGGTAGGGTAGCAGGTGCTACAATTACTGCTACATCTGGTGTTCCGGGTGCTTCTTCCACCATTGTATTAAGAGGATACAACTCTATGTCGCTGAACAACCAACCACTATTTGTGATAGATGGAATTATTCGTGATAACTCAACCATTGATGCTGCATCGAATGTACCTGCAGCAGCCGGACAAAACAATACTTCAAACGATTTTACCAACAGAATTTCTGATATCAACCCGAATGATATTGAATCAGTAACTGTGTTAAAAGGACCGGAAGCAACCGTGTTATATGGTAGTTCTGCCAGTAATGGTGCCATCATCATTACTACCAAGAGGGCCAAGCTAACAGATGGTAAACGCTTTAATGTGTTTTATGATAATAGTTTGCGTTTTCAGGCTTTGCAGAATACCCCAACTATGTTCAACGGATTTCAGCAGGGAGTAAATGGTATTGCAATTCCAACCTCTTTTTCTGCCTTCGGACCAGCAATGGTTCCGGGTACACCAATCTATAATAATGTAGGAAATTTCTTTAAAACTGCTTTTGGTCATACCCATAATCTTAGTGTTGATTTTGGAAAACCAAATTCAAGTTATCGATTCAGTACTTCTTATTATGATCAGTCGGGTGTGGTTCCAAATACAAGATTGCAGCGTATCAATTTTAGATTGACCAATACTTCAAAAATTGGTAAGTATATCGACATCACACCTTCTATTGCATATAGCAGTAGTTCGAACGACAAAGTGTTGAAAGGTGCAGGTGGATATTTGTTGAATTTATATTTATGGCCTTCAACAATTGATGCCAGAGATTATCTTTTACCGAATGGACATAAACGATATCTGATTGCTTCAAACGATCCTACAGATAATGCAAATTTGGGTACCACTTCAGAAACGGATAATCCTTTTTTTGCAGTTAATAGAAATGTTTCCAGAGATAAAACAACATCTTACGAAGCCAATTTTGCAATCAACTATAATCCTACAAAATGGTTAACTGTTGCAGGTAGATTCGGCTATAATAATTATACTACTGAAGGGTTCCAATATCGTGATCCGGAATCAGCATCTCAATCATCTATCGCCAACAAAGGTTCTTTGGATAATTATTGGGTAAAGAACGCGAACTATAACCATACGATCTCTGCAACCGGTAAACAGACTTTTGGAAAATTCAATACTCGTTTAACTATTGGTACAAGATGGAGCCAGTCTGAGATGCAGCGATTTGGTATTTCAGGAACTTTTGATAGTACCAGAAGTTTTGATAGTAGTTCTACCGGTGTTACCACCAGAACCAGATTAAGCAGGGCTACTTTATATGGAAGTGGTCAGTGGAATTTAAGAAATGCGTATCAGATTGCTGCGTTTAGTGAAGCCACCATTAGTTATAATAATGTAATTTTCTTAACAGGTTCATTGGCATTCGAATCATCTTCTGTATTGCCTGCTGCAAATAGAAATTATAATTATCCCGGTGGAAGCTTAAGTGTTATCATGAGTGATATCTTCCCTAAAATGAAAGGCGATTTATTGAGCTACTGGAAATTAAGAGCTTCAACAGCGTCTACTGCAAGGCTCCCGGATCCATACTCTAATCAATCGAACTTTGTACCAACGGTTACCAGTGCAAATCAGGGACCTACAACAGGAACTTTAATTCCTGTTCCACTGCAATATGCATTTACCAATGCGAATCCAAACCTCAGACCTGAAAAACAAAGTACTTATGAAGTAGGAACAGAGTTGAGAATATTTCACGATAAGGTAAATATTGATGCAGCTTACTACAATACATTGGCAACCGATCAGATTGCTCAGGGCTTCCGGGCAAGCTATGGTACGGGCTTTATTTTAAATACTGCAAACAATTCCAGTGTTCGTAATCAGGGTATTGAAATTAGTTTGGGTGTTAAATTAATTCAGAAGAAAGATTTTGATTGGAATATCCAATTCAACTTTAACCATATGTGGAATCAGGTGCTTTCTATTCCTGCACCAATTGATATTGCAGGAGCAGATTATTATGATGCATCCACTTGGTTGTTTAACAACGCCAGAGGTGGTATCAGACCCGGTTACTCAACCGGTACCATCACAGGCTATGGTTACAGACGTCAGGATATCACTCCAACCGGACCAAACGGTTTACCTTTTAATGATGGAGCAATACTGGTATCACCGCTTACCGGCTTACCTGTTCTGGATGCTACATTCAGGGTTCGCGGCGATAGAACAGTTTGGTTCACACTGGGTACCATCAATAAATTCCGCTACAAAAACTGGAACCTGAGTTTCTTATGGGATCTGAGAGTTGGTGGCGATATTTTCAATGCTACCAATATGTATCTAACTGCTCTAGGAAAATCGGCTAAAACTGCTGATCGTTTAACTCCCAGAATTGTTGCCGGTATTTTACAAAATGGGTTAGAGAATTCAACTACACCCAGTGTAAATAATATTTTGGTGACTCCATATTTCAACAATAACTATTACGGCTCAAGCAGTATGCCTGAAGAGGATTATATGGAGCATAATATCAAAGCACTACGTTTACGAGATATAACAATCAGCTACACGCTTCCATCAAAAGCACTTGTACGTAATGCAAGTCATATGGATAGTCCTGGTTTATTAGATTATGTAACGTTTAAATCTGTAGGCTTCTTTTTAACCTGTAATGATTTAATGCTTTTTACCAACTATACAGGTGCTGACCCTGCTTCGAACGGTGGTAATGCTTCTTTAAGAGGTGTTGGTGCAGTAGGTTTTGATTATGGTAATATCGCTGCCCCACTTAGTTTTAATGCAGGTGTAAAAGTTGGTTTTTAACTGTTAAATAAATTATTATGAAAAATAAATCCTTTATAACATTATCGCTGGCTTTGGTGGTTTCAGCTTTTGGGATTGTTGCTTTTCAATCCTGTACAAAAAAGCTGGATGAAGCCTATTTGAATCCCAATAACCCCATTGAAGGATCGATTGAAGCGATTCTTCCAAATACCATTAATCAAATGACATCTACTGCGGCACCTCCAACCGGTGGTGGTGGTGGTTCTTACGGCCCTGCAGCAGAAGCCGTTTTGCTTGGTCGTTATATTCAATACTGGAATTTTGTTACATCAGGCGATAACTACGACCAGATGGGCGGTGTATATGGAACAACTTCCGATAATACCGGCGTTGTTTGGGCAATGCACTATTATGGAATCGGACAGAATGCAAAATTTATTATCTCGAGAGGTATTGATCAACAAAAATGGGATTATGTTGGAGTAGCCCATGCCATATTTGCATATAGCTGGTTAACACTTACGGAGGAATATGGAGAAGTAATTTTGCGACAGGCTTTTGATCAGTCGCGCGATCAGTTTGATTACGATCCTCAATCATTAGTGTATGATACCGTTCGCCAAATTTGTGATCGGGCGATTACTTATTTGAATAGAACAGACGGAGCGGTTAGTCCTGCTAATTTGGCCCTAGGTGATGGTTATTTCTTTGGTGGTGATGTAAATAAATGGAAGAAATTTGTTTACGCTATCAAAGCAAGAAGCTTTGCGCACCTGAGCAATAAATCAATTTATTCTCAAAACGGATATGCTGATTCTGTAATTAAGTATTGCGATTTATCGATTACTACAAATGCAGATAACGCCACTCAAAAATGGGTAGGAGGTAATTTTAGTGGTACCAATAATTATTATGGACCATACAGAAGCAATATCGGTAGTATTCGTCAGTCGGCCTTTATTGCGAATCTCTTAACCGGAGCTGGTGCAACATCGCCATTTAAAGGAATTAAAGACCCTCGCACGCCTTACCTGATCAATGAGAATGC
>JAIEMK010000054.1 GCA_019752295.1 Chitinophagaceae bacterium
TTATTGATTTTGGCTACATGTAATTCGCTAACAAACATTTCAGTTGGTGACAAATTTTTGTTATGCTCATTTCATGTGTTTTTTATTTTATTTTGGTTACATGTAATTCGCTAACAAACATTTCAGTTGGTGACAAATTTTTGTTATGCTCATTTCATGTGTTTTTTATTGATTTTGGTTGATTTTTCCTAAGTTTCCAATAGTAAGCATTCTTGTATCATTACCAATGCAAATGATCATTCATTTTTCAAAATAGCTTCCTGATATTTTTTAAGTAATTCGGGATTGTCGATTGATCCATGGTGGTGAATTTGTTTCCAGTTTCCATCAATCAATACAAAAATTCTTGAGGTTCTGATCGCCAATGGTATTTCTAGTTCTCCTGATTTAAAATAGCCTCGCTCTCTCCCTGTTGCAAAAAACATTTTTTCTGTTCTGTGCACCGAATAATCGTAGAACTCTACAAACACTTCTGTGTTTCCATGAAAGATTTTATCGTAGCCGGATCTTATTTCTTCCCAGCCCCTTCTGATGCCGCCAATTGGATTATCCATAGAAACCTCATCGGTATTTAACCAAGAATCTTCCATCAGTTGCAGATTCCTAGTATTAAAAGCTTTGTAAAATGCGGAAAGTATTTTTTCTTCCGTTGTATTTTGGTTGTATTCACTCCCGTTAATGGTATTATTGGATAGTTGCATCTGTTATTTATTTTGTATTTAATCTTTTGCATTGCTTAAAGCGATGTCAACCGCATCATTCATATTGCCTGTCCATGCAGTTCCGTGTCCGGATAGCATGGTAAGTTCTCCCAACTCTCGGAGTAAATCCAATGAGCGAATTGCCTGTTTGTAATTGCCCGTTAGTATGGGATTGGTAAGTTGTGGTTGACCCAGTTCGCCGGTCAGGAGGTTTCTTGTTACAATTGTATCCCCAGATATTAGGATCTTTTTTTCTTCAAGTAATAGAGCAATTTCACCTTTTGTATGGCCCGGTGTATGCAATATTTTTGGTTTCCCCGGCACATCCAAAACCTGTCCGTGATATACGGTTTGCACTTTAGTTAAGTGGGGCAAACTGAATACTCCGTTGATGATTGCAACACCCAGCATATTTGCAGTATAGGGTCGCCAGGCATTTGACAAAAGACCATACCAAGGCAATTGCAAAGGTTTACAAGCCATTTTTGCATCGGCCTCATGCACATAAACAGGCACTCCTGTTTTCTTTCTTAACTTTTCTGCAAAGCCAATATGATCGGCGTGAGCATGAGTAAGCACAATTGCTTCGAGATCTTTATTGGTTTTACCCAAGCTTTCTAATCCTCTTTCATAAACGCTATGATGCCCGGGGAATCCCGCATCAATCAATGTAAGTCTACCTTCCGCTTCAATCAGGTACCAATTAAACGGTCCACAATCAAAGTGGTGTACGCCTTTTGCTATTTCCATCTTTAACTAATTTAATGTTGGTCAAAGTTGCGTATGGAAGAGCTAAAAAGGAATGGATGATTGATGCTTCCGAATGGATGATTTTTCTAGTGGGTATTTTCTATCAATTCCCTGAAATCCAAAACGCTTTGTGGAGTATTCCCGATCGATAGGTCGGCGTCGAAATGAGGAATTGTTTTAAGTGCTTCGAAAATATGTATCGTAAAAATTTCACTTGTTGATGCAGCAATCCGCTTAATCAGTTTTAAGTTAGCAGAGTCTGCGCTTGCGCTACCAACAATTGCAAAAATATGTTTCATTTAAATTATGTTTTTTAGAAAATTTCACAATTGTGAATATAGTTCAAGATCCATATATTATCTGTCTAAAAACCTTTCATTTTTAAATGACTACCTTTGCAGTTCCTGTTGAAAAACAGCAAAACAATTAACATGCAAAAACGTACAGACAATTTCGACAAGTTCGGACAAAAAAGAGGCAGTGCCATTAAGGAAGAATATCGGCAGGCAAAGAAAAAAATAAAAGCAGAAGCCCGCGCGGCGGGAGAAGCGATGCGCCTCAAAAAGAAGAATGCCAAACTCGGCATCATCACCGAAGAACCTAAAAAAGAAAATTCTAAGTTTCCTAAAAGAGCCCCTGGTGCTAATAAAGCAGAATATCATGAGCGCAAGGAGAATACCAAAAATATTGGTAAACCTGCACCTCGCACAAAACCAGAAGCTAAAGAAGCAGCTCCAAGAGATCCCAGTGCACCACGTTCAAAAAGAGCAGGCGCACGTCCGCCAAAAGCGTTGCGTGAAGCCGGATTTACTCCGAACAAAGATGGTGGAAAACCTGGCTTTAACGGAAGACCTGCTGCAAAAGTTTCGGCCGACAGAGAACAAACAGATAGCAATTCACCTGATACCATTATGCCACTGAATAAATTCATTGCACACGCAGGAGTATGCGGAAGAAGGGAAGCAGCGGAATTGGTGAAAGAAGGAAAAGTTACGGTGAATGGTGATAAAATATTTGAACCCGGCTATAAGGTTTCGGGAAGAGATAAAGTGGTGGTGAAAGACAAACAGGTGTTTTTACAAAAGAACTCTGTATATATTTTACTCAACAAACCAAAGGATTTTATTACTACAGCAAGCGATCCGCAGGGCAGAAAAACCGTGATGGATATTGTTAAGAACGCCACCCCCGAAAGAGTGTATCCGGTAGGTAGATTGGATAGGAACACAACAGGTGTTTTGATATTGACAAACGATGGAGAGCTAGCACAGAAATTAACCCATCCATCTTACGAGGTTAAAAAGATTTACGAAGTAACACTCGACAAAGCCGTTTCTAAAAAAGATATGGAAGCCATTGTAAACGGTGTTACACTGGAAGACGGTTTGATTGTAGCAGATTCGGTTGCTTACGCAGATTCAAAAGATAAAACCGTAGTTGGCATTGAAATTCATAGCGGCAGAAACAGGATTGTACGACGCATATTCGAACACCTGGGATATGATGTAAAAAATCTGGATCGTGTAATGTTCGCCAACCTCACCAAGAAAAATGTAGAACGTGGTAAATTTCGTTTCCTGAACGAAAAAGAAGTTCGTTTACTCAAGTTCATGAACAAATCTTTTATCCGCAAATCAAAACTTTCTGAAGAGAATCAGGATAGTTTTGAATAGAAAAATATTCCTATGCACTTTGATACCATATTCGAAAACGAAGCATTCGTAGCTATCAATAAACCATCGGGTTTATTGAGTATTCCCGACCGTAAGGGAGATGAAGTTTCTTTGAAAGATCTCCTCAAAGAAAAATACGGAACCATTTATACCGTACACCGTTTAGACAAAGATACTAGCGGCATCATTATTTTTGCTAAAACTGAGGAAGCGCATAAAGAGTTATCTCTTTTGTTTGAAGGCAGAGCAATGGAAAAATATTATGTTGGGTTGGTTTATGGCAATATGTTTGAGCCAAAGGGCAGCATTGATGCACCCATCATGGAACATCCCGGAAAGGTGACCAAAATGATGACCCATGCTAAAGGAAAATTTTCGTTAACCGATTACGAAGTACTGGAAGCCTTCCGTACTTATTCCTGGGTAAGATTTCAGATCCATACAGGTCGTACTCACCAAATTCGCGTGCATATGCAACATATCGGGCATAGCATTGTTTGTGATCCGATTTACGGGGATGCTAAACCTATTTTATTGTCTACTTTAAAACGCAATTTCAAGCTGGCTAAATCGGCCGACGAAGAGCGTCCTATTTTGTCAAGATTAGCTTTGCACTCGCATATATTAAAATTCAACTGGCATGATGAAGCTTTGGAACTCGAAGCAGAAGTTCCAAAAGATTTGAGAGCAGTTTTACAGCAATTAAGAAAATGGAAAGGATAAAATCTGTGGATTTCACTTTTCACTTTTATACACAACGCCGTTCTTCATCACGAAAGAAACTTTACCCATTACCATTGTGTCTTTTGTAGGATCACCATCAACGGCAATAATATCGGCATATTTTCCTTTTTCGATGCTTCCTAAAATATCGGTAACGCCTAGAAGGTCGGCTGCATTTACGGTAGCGGATTTGATACATTCTAAAATGGGCATACCCGCTTCGGTCATATACACAAATTCCATCCAGTTTTTTCCATGCGCATATACACCTGCATCGGTTCCGAATGCAATTTTTACGCCGGCCTTATACGCTCTTGCAAAAGTTGCTTGTATATAGTTGCCTACTACCAGTGCTTTTGCGCGAACAATTTCGGGATAGTATCCCGGAATCTTAGCAGAGTCGGCTGATGATTTTCCTGCAATAATAGTTGGCACCAGATAAGTTCCTTTTTGTTTCATCAGTTCCATCACTTCGTCGGTCATATATGTACCGTGTTCAATAGAACTCACACCGGCAAGAACAGCACGTTTCATGCCTTCTGCACCGTGTGCGTGTGCAGCTACTTTAAAACCATAATCTTTAGCCGTGTTTACAATGGTACGAATTTCTTCTTCTGTAAATTGTGCACCACTGCCATCTTTCGCCATACTCAATACGCCACCTGTAGCAGTAATCTTAATTAAATCGGCGCCCGTTTTATAACGCATACGTACTGCTTTTGCACAATCTGCCACGCCATTCACAACGCCTTCGTCCGGACCCGGATCGCCCATTAGATCTTCTCTATAATTGTTTGTAGGATCAGCATGACCTCCTGTTGTGGCAAGCGATTTGCCGGCAGTATAAATTCTGGGGCCTTTTACCAATCCCTTATTGATAGCATTTCGAAGCGAAATATTTACACCACTACCACCCAAATCGCGAACGGTAGTAAATCCAGCCATCAGATTTTTTTCTGCCAATCCCATTGCCACATAGGCCCTGTCGGTTTTATTTTTTGTAAATCCATCGATATACCTACTCGGACTAGTTTCTTCTTCCACGTGTACGTGCATATCCATTAATCCGGGCATCACTGTTTTAGATTTCAGGTCGATTATTTTATCGTTTGCTTCTGCTTTTGTATATCCTTTCTGTACTTCAGTGATACTGTTTCCAGAAATGATAATGGACATCTCTTTTTGTATCTGCAAATTTTTAACATCAACCAGTTGCCCGCAATAAATAATGGTTCTTTGTGCATGAACCTGTTGTAACAAAATCAAACAAATCAGACACAATAAAAATCTTCTCATACTAGTATTATTTCCAGTAAGATAAATCGAATCTGCATTTTCTTCAAAAAAATAATGCCCCGATAAAAATCGAGGCACTTACAACAACTAAAACTATTGATATAGAAACTAGTCTTTATTAGGTTGAGGGGTATAGCGCAAATAAGGCTTCACCACTTTTACGCCTTTAGGAAATTTAGCGATCGCGTCTTCTGTTTTAATTGCAGGAACCACAATCACATCTTCACCATCTTTCCAGTCGGCTGGAGTAGCTACACTATAGTTAGCAGTAAGTTGCAATGAATCGATCACCCGCAAAACTTCCACAAAATTTCTTCCGGTTGAAGCTGGGTATGTGATAAATAATTTTACTTTTTTATCAGCTCCAATGATGAACAGAGAACGCACGGTAAAAGTTTCTGAAGCATTTGGATGTATCATATCGTAAGCATTCGCAACTGCTTTGGTTTCATCGGCGATGATTGGGAAGCCAACATTCACATGCTGTGTTTCATTGATGTCGCCAATCCATTTATTGTGACTCTCTACACTGTCAACACTCAATGCCAATACTTTTACATTGCGTTTTGCAAACTCTGCTGCCAACGACGCAGTTCTTCCTAATTCGGTAGTACATACCGGTGTAAAGTCGGCAGGATGTGAAAATAAAATTCCCCAGTTGTCGCCCAGATATTCGTAGAAATCAATGGGACCTAAAGAGGTATTTGCCTGAAAATTGGGAGCGAAATCGCCTAGTCGTAAACTCATATGATTTATTTTAAGAAAACAAACATACGCGTTTCCTACTAAAAAAGTAGACTATTTGAATAAATATTTTAAATTTCCGAATAACCAGCTTTTTTTAATCAATCTTTAAACTTTTTAACCGTCCGGGCCTTTTGCAGCAGGCCTTTTCCGAACTCGCTCTTAACCGAATCGATGGCTTTGTAGAGCTTATTTTTTTTCTCGGAATCGTCAAATAAACTGCCCTGTATGGCGTGATTAGTGAGCTCGCTCAGTCTTACCCCCACTAAGCGAACGGGTTCTCCCTTTCGGTAGAGTTTGTGAAAAAGGTCAATAGCCTGCGGAATCAATTCATCGTCGCGGAAGGTATAATCGATGGTTGTTTGCCTCGAAGTGGTTTCAAAATCGGGGTAACGGATTTTTACGGCAATGCATCCGGCCAACTTTTCGTCCTGCCGCAATTCATAAGCCACTCTCTCTGTCATACGCACCAACTCGCTCAACAGAAAATCAAGATCCGTTTTATTTTCTTCAAAAGTATTTTCAGTAGAAATTGATTTTGCTTCGTGGTATGGGTGCACTTGGCCATGGTGGATACCTTGCGATTTCTTCCAGAGATCGGCGCCATATTTGCCCAGTCGTTTTTCCAATATGGCAATGGGTGTTTCGCTGAGTTGCTGAATAGTATGGATGCCCATCTCTTTCAGTAATTCAAAAGTATGTTCACCCACTCCCGAAAATTTATTGACAGCCAGTGGTGCCAGAAATATTTTTTCCATTCCGGGTTGCACAAATAAATAACCGTTGGGCTTGGCTTCGTCTGTGGCAATTTTTGCAACCATTTTATTAGTTGCCAGTCCAAACGAAATGGGCAACTCAGTTTTCTCAATGATTTCATTACGCAAATCAATTGTCCATTGATAGGGATCAAAAAATTTATCCATACCAGTAAGATCCAGATAAAATTCATCGATCGAAGCTTTTTCAAACAAGGGTGCTTTTGCCGCAATAATATCTGTAACCATTCGACTATACCTACTGTATTCGCCACGTGTACCTCGTACGATTAGGGCGTGCGGACAAAGCTTCATGGCCTGCTTCATAGGCATGGCACTGCGCACACCAAACTTCCGGGCTTCATAACTACAGGTGGTAACCACTCCCCGATCTTTTGAACCGCCCACAATTACTGCTTTCCCTTTTAAAGAAGGGTCATGCAATACCTCTACACTTACAAAAAATGAGTCGAGGTCAAAATGGGCAATATAGCGTTGAGGAGGCATATCACTAAGATAGGAAAATAGAAATTGCAACAAAGTATAAGCAATTTTTTGAAAAAAGTATCCTGCCTGAGTCTTAAAATATTTTAGTACAACATTCTGATATTTAACATACAATACATATTCAATTCAGTAACTTGTATCACCTCCCTGATTTTTTACAACCAATAAAATTTTTATGAAAAAAAATTCCTCTTTTTCAATGGGGCTATTATTGTTCCTATGCGGAATGATTAGTATTACAACGGGCTATTCGCAATTTGACCTAAACAGCAAGCTGGTACTTGACCCGGATGTTAAAACCGGAAAACTGTCAAACGGATTAACCTATTACATCAGAAAAAATGTTAAGCCTGAAAAAAAAGTCCAGTTGCGTTTAGCGATCAACGCGGGATCAATTCTGGAAGATGCCGATCAGCAGGGTCTTGCACATATGATGGAACATATGAACTTTAACGGTTCTACTCATTTTCCAAAAAACGAATTGGTAAGTTATCTGCAATCAATCGGTGTTCAGTTTGGTGCAGACCTGAATGCTTATACCGGTTTTGATGAAACCGTTTATATACTTCCGATTCCCACGGATGATTCAACTAAAATAGAAAAGGGGTTTACCATTTTAGAAGACTGGGCCGGCAACGCCACCCTATCGGTTGATGAGATCGATAAAGAACGGGGAGTGGTTCTGGAAGAATCAAGACTTGGAAAGGGCGCAGGTGAGCGCATGCGGAATAAATATTTTCCAGTATTATTAAACGGGTCGAAATATGCCGAAAGATTACCAATTGGTAAGGATAGTATTTTAAAAAATTTCAAACCCGAATCATTGATTCGTTTTTATAAAACATGGTATCGTCCAAACCTAATGGCGGTAATAGTTGTAGGCGATATTGATCCCGCATATGCAGAAAAAGAAATCATCAAACATTTCAGTCATTTTAAAAACCCTGCAAACGCCAAACCAAGGCCAAAAGAAATTGCAATCCCCGAAAGGAAAGTTGCTGCAAGTATGGTATTAACCGATAAGGAACAAGCCCGAAATCTTTTGCAGGTATTCAACTATATCGAAAAAGATAAAGGCATCAATACTTGGGGAGAATACAGACAATCGATTGTGGAGAATCTGTTTAACTCCATCATCAGTCAACGCTATAACGAAATGACTCAACAACCCAATCCACCTTTTATTTATGGTAACGCGGCATTTAGTGGATTTATCAGAGGGTATAGATCCTTCATGAATCTTTCTTTATTAAACGACAGGCCCGTGAAAGATGCAATAGATGCGTTGGTGTCGGGAACAGAATCAGTAAAAAAATTCGGGGTGTTGTCTGCAGAATTAGAGCGAGCAAAAAGTGCATTACTGAATCAGACAGAGCGGGCATATAAAGACAAGGACAAAACAGAATCTGCCGAGCTGGTAAATATTTACCTCTATCATTTTTTAATTAATAATCCGGCTGTAGGTATTACAAATAGAACAAATTTTATAAAGCAGATTTTACCTACCATCACTTTGGACGAAGTGAATGCACTAACTAAAAAGATGGAAGCTAAACAGGGAAGGTTTAGTTTGTTGATGGCTTCAGATAAAAACAAGAGTCCACTACCAACCGACAAAGAGTTAACAGCTCTGATTGATGCGGCGCACATCATGCCAGTAAAAGCATATGAAGAAAAAGCTGTTACAAAATCATTGATGGCTAAAGCTCCTGGCACAGGAAAAGTTGTAAGTGAGAGCATAAACAAAGCGCTAGGAACAACCGATTGGGTTTTAAACAACGGTGTTACCATCAGCATTAAACAAACCGATTTTTCGAACGATGAAATTTTGATGGATGCATGGCGTTGGGGTGGTTATACCAAATATCCGATTGAGGATAAAATGAATGCAAAGAGTGCGGCCACCTTGGTTACGGCGATGGGCATAAGTGATATGACACCTACCGATCTGCGTAAATTCTTATCAGGAAAATCGGTATCTGTATCACCCTATCTCAACGAGAATGATGAAGGCATTGAAGGAAGCAGTAGTGTAAAAGATTTCGAAACATTTCTGCAATTAGTGTACCTGAATTTTACGCAACCACGTAAAGATTCTGCTTTGTTTCAGGGCTTCGTTAATTCTCAAAGAAGCAGTCTCCAAAACATGAAAGCAAATCCGAATTTTTATTTTGCCGATACACTAGCAAAGATCCAGTATCAGAATCACCCTTGGGCTCCCAACTTACCTGCAGCTTCCGACTTCGATCAGGTGAGCATGAACAGGGTATTTGCAATTTACAAAGAGCTATACGGAAATGCATGGGGTATGCATTTTACATTTATTGGAAATATTGATCCTGCTAAAGTAAAACCATTAATAGAATCTTATTTGGGCAGTTTGCCGGGAACACAAAAAGAAAATAATTTTAAAGATGTGGGTGTTCGCCCTGTAAAAGGTGTGGTGGAAGCAACAGTATATAAAGGCGCTGCAAAACAAAGCAGGGTAAATATCATATTTACTGGAGAAGCAAAATACGGTATCGATGAACAAATAAAACTAAATGCTCTGACCGAAGTTTTAAATATTAAAATCATCGAAAAATTAAGAGAGCAGATGAGCGGAATTTATGGAGGTGGAATGGGGGGCTCGCTGATAAACAGGCCTTATAACAATTATACAATTTCAATTGGATTCCCTTGCGGACCAGAGAACGTAGACAAACTTACAGCAGCACTATTTACCCTTCTTAACGATGCAAAAGAAAAAGGTATTGAACAAAAAGATCTAGATAAAGTAAAGGAAACTTTAAAGAAAAAAGATCAGGATCAGATGAAGCGGAATGATCATTGGTTAAACGGATTATCGAGAGCATTTATCGAAAAAGACGATCCGATGTCGATTCTAGAATATTCGCAAAAAGTAGATGCATTAACCACTGTGGCACTACAGGAATCGGCCAAAAAATATTTCAATATGCAGAACTATATTAAAGTGGTTTTGAATCCTGAAAAATAGAGTACACAAAATTTTCCATAAAAAAACCAGTCGACTAAACGGCTGGTTTTTTTATGGAACAAATAATTTTATCGGTCGAAAACGGCTTTAATTGTATCATCGATTCTTCTTGGTCGGCCTGTTTTTTTATCGAGCATCACCCAGCAACTTTTTGCCGTGATGAGTTTTCTGTTATCGCTGATGCGAATAATTTCGTAGTGCCTGTCCCATGTTACTGCGGTACACTCACCCGTATGAGTTTTCAATAACAATTCATCGTTGAGAAATGCAGGTGCATGATAATCCACTTCGTGGCGTCTCACCACCCAAACAATTTCATCATTCAATTCGGGAGGTGCAATGCTGCTCCAGTGTTGAATGGCAATATCCTGCATGAACTGTACATACATTACATTGTTTACGTGATCCTGATCATCGAGGTGTTCTTTGCGAACAACCATCGTATTTTCAAAATGATGTGCCATTAGCTTCTGTTTATTAACCGGTATAAATTTCTAATAAACCATCTGGTAGAATCACGTGCACTTGTTTTTTTACATGATCAATTTTATCTAAGCTTGCTTCATGCAAAGGAATCAATGCTTCTTTTCCTTTTAAAGTAATACGCAATAAAATTTGGTGCGGCTGACTGATTACTTCTTCAATTGGAGCCAATACATCTCCCTGATTAATCAATGTATATCCCAATAAAGCGATGGGTGCAGACTTACCAACCAGTGATCTGAAATCAATATCAGTTATCCATACATTGCGTGATACCAGTCTTGCTGCAGACTCTTTGGTATTTACCCCTTCGAGTTTAACAGTAGTTTCCTCGTGATTAGATGCTTTAGCCGATTCAATAAAATAAGGCAGGTAATCTCCTTTCAACTCTTCCACAAATAAAACCTCAATTCCTTTAAAAGGAGTTTTCCTTCCAAACTCGTGTTTTAAGATCAGTTCTCCTTTTAATCCAAAGCTGGCTACCAGCTTTCCAATATGAATGTATTCGCTCATTGGTATGGTTTACTGCAGTCTCTAAAAAATGGACTACTTATATAAAACAAGAGTCCCGGCATAGCCAGGACTCTTAATCGGTTTGCAGAATAATTCTTTTCAGAACAGTATCTTACTAAGCTTCAGTCTGGCTTTCAGGAGCTGCTTCTGCTGTTTCCACCTTTTTAACTACTGGGGTGTAAACACGTTTAGCTCTTTGGGCTTTCTTGTGAGCATCATTCCGACGGGTAATTTGCGCTTCATGATCATTGTGCCATTCCTGGAACTTTGTCATTGCTGCTGCATCATCAAACAGACCCAGTTTAACACCACGTAAAAGGTGTTTCAGGTACAATACGCCTTTGAAACTCAGGATACGACGAACAGTGTCGGTGGGTTGAGCACCTTTGTTCAGCCACTCTAAAGCTTTTTGACGGTCTAATTGAATGCTTGCAGGAACTGTAAGCGGGTTGTAAGTACCCAATTTCTGGATAAACTTACCATCTCTTGGAGCACGGGCATCGGCCACTACGATAAAGTAGAAAGGACGTTTTTTGCTACCGTGTCTCTGTAATCTCATTTTTACTGCCATGTTAAATAGAAATTTAAAGGCGTTAAGGAATTAGGTTGACAAATAGAGTGCGAAACTAACAGATTCGAATTAATAAACCAAAGATGAATCTTAAAGACAGGTTATTTTAAGGAAAATTAATGATTTATCAACGTTTCATACCGGGGAAACGACCTCCCATCGGCATATTATTCATCATTTTCATCATTTGTTTCATTTGCTCGAATTGTTTCATAAAAGCATTCACTTCGGCCAGATCTTTGCCACTACCCTTGGCAATTCTTGTTTTTCTGCTGGGAGTTAATGCATCTGGATTAGATCTTTCGAAGGGGGTCATCGATTTAATGATTGCTTCAATACCCTTAAAAGCATCATCATTGATGTCTACATCTTTGATTGCTTTTCCAACTCCGGGTATCATTCCCATCAAATCTTTTAAGTTACCCATCTTCTTAATCTGCTGCAACTGATCTAGAAAATCCTGAAAATCGAATTGATTTTTTCGAATTTTTTTCTCCAGCTTTTTGGCTTCCACTTCGTCGTACTGGGCCTGCGCTTTTTCTACCAAGGTAGTAATATCACCCATCCCCAAAATACGTTGCGACATCCTTTCGGGATAGAACACATCGAGGGTATCCATTTTTTCGCCACTGCTCACAAACTTAATGGGTTTGTTTACCGTGTATTTAATCGATAGGGCAGCACCACCTCTTGTATCGCCATCTAATTTGGTTAATACCACACCACTGAAATCCAAACGATCATTAAATGCTTTTGCCGTGTTCACAGCATCTTGACCGGTCATGCTGTCTACCACAAATAATATCTCGGCAGGATTGATAGCAGCTTTGATATTTGCCACTTCGGTCATCATCACTTCATCAATAGCCAAACGGCCTGCAGTATCGATGATTACTACATTTTTATTAGTAGCTTTCGCTTCTTTGATGGCATTCAGAGCGATAGAAACCGCGTCTTTATTTTCTCTCTCACTATAAATTGCAACACCAATTTGTTCTGCCAAAACAGTTAACTGATCAATGGCTGCAGGACGATAAATATCGCATGCAACCACCAGTGGTGATTTACCCTTTTGTGTTTTTAAATAGTTTGCTAATTTTCCGGTGAAAGTTGTTTTACCGCTACCCTGTAAGCCGGCAATCAATATGATGGCAGGGTTGCCAGTAACATTAAACTGCGCTTCCGAACCACCCATTAATTGTGTTAGTTCGTCCTGCACAATTTTAACCATCAACTGGCCCGGACTAATTGCATTGATAACTTTTTCGCCCGCCGCTTTTTCTTTTACTTTATCGGTAAATTCTTTGGCAATTTTAAAGTTCACATCGGCATCAATCAATGCCCTGCGAATATCTTTCAATGTGTTGGCAATATTCAGGTCGTTGATCCTTGCCTCACCCTTGAGGTTCTTAAAGGCCGATTCGAGTTTTTCACTTAAAGAATTAAACATAGTTCGCTGCTTTCAATACTTTGGATAAAAAAAGTGAACAGATAAGTTCACTTAAATTGAGGTGCAAATATAGTGTCTAAATGTTTTCAACCTAAGTAAACCCGAAGGTGCTTGCAACGATTGGCACTGCGAAGTTTGGTCAATGCCTTGTCTTTGATCTGCCTTACCCTTTCTCTAGTAAGATTATAACGCTCTCCAATATCTTCCAAACTGAGGGGATGATCCACTCCTATTCCAAAAAAATAACATACTACATCTTTTTGCCTTTCAGTTAATGTACAAAGGCTTCTTTCAATTTCGAGTCTGAGCGACTCTGTATGGGCCAGTTTTTCATCGGTCTTTTCGGCATTGGGGTTCTCCATCATATCCATTAAAGTACCATCTTCCCCATCCGATAGCGGGGTGTCCATACTAATATGCCTGAAACCAACATTCATCGTTGCCGTAACTTCATCGATGCCGATATCCAGAATTTCAGCAAGCTCTTCGGGTGTTGGTTCGCGTTCGTATTCCTGCTCCAATTGCTGATAGGCTTTGCTGATCCGGTTGGTTAACCCCACTTTATTCAAAGGCAGTCGAACAATCCTGCTCTGTTCTGCAAGTGCTTGTAAAATGCTTTGGCGGATCCACCAAACTGCATACGATATAAACTTAAATCCCCTTGTTTCATCAAACCGAAGCGCAGATTTAATCAGGCCCAGATTGCCCTCATTAATCAGATCGGGTAAAGTAAGTCCTTGATTTTGATATTGTTTCGCCACAGAAACCACAAAGCGTAGGTTCGACTTGATGAGCCTTTCTAAAGCCCTTTCGTCACCGTTTTTAATGCGTATGGCCAATGCTACCTCTTCCTCGGGTGAAATCAACTCCACTTTGCCAATCTCCTGAAGATATTTCTCCAGACTTTGAGACTCTCGGTTGGTGATAGATTTTGATATCTTAAGTTGACGCATACTCATAAATACCAGATTTATTGATACATATATCCTTAAAAAAAATTTAGAGAGTTTGGGAGGGAGCTCTACATTTCCATTTAATCACGGTATGCTAAGAGCAATTTAACAAATTTTCGAATCTTCTCAAAAAAAATAATTTTATACAAATAATTGAAAAACAATCACTTAGATAAGTATATTTCTGCGGAGCTTCCATTAATCCTTTAAAATGACTGTTTAAATGAAAAAAACATTTGGATAGGAAGTATTATTTAATATTATTGCAGCCCTACGATTGATTGTAGCAAAATAAGAATAATGAGCAAGAAGCAAATTTTTACAATAGAATTTCCCGTTAGATGTTCTCCAGGTATTTTATACGAGTTTTTATCAACCCCGGCTGGTTTACAGGAATGGTTCGCAGATAAAGTAGATGAGTGGGAAAATGTGTATAGCTTTTCGTGGAGCGGCGGCGCGCCTGATAAGGCTGAAGTGGTAGATAAGGAAGATGATAAATTCATTCGCTTTCACTGGTTACATTCTGAAAAAAATGAATACTTTGAGTTTAGGATTGAAAAGACAGAGATCTCGAATCAAACCATTCTTATCATAAAAGATTTTGCAGAAAAATCTGAAATCAAAGACCAGAGCCAATTATGGGAATATCAGGTGAAAGAATTGTTTCACCGATTAGGAGCTTAAATTGTTTGGTTGGTTAATATTTGCAAGACTTCTTTAAAAGTTTGTTGCAGAAAAAAAGATGTATCGTCCCACTCGCTGAGTGGGATTTTCTTTGCCATTTTAATAAATGGTAACTGAGATAAGATGGCTGGATTTAATTCGGCTGCCCTCCTATAATTATCGGGCCGAAAATGGTGCTGCCATGCATCTTCCATATTCACACAAATAAACCACTCATAATTAGGATGGGGATTTCCAATGCGTAATTGAAAATATTGTTGAATAGCATTGCTGAAAAATGTTTTGAATTTGCCCGACAACTGAATGTGGATACTAATATCATTCCCCCACCAGAAAAAAGTGCGGACAGCAAAAACATCTTGTCCCTCAAAGTATCGGGGATAGTCGAGCATCACCCATGGCAGGCCTTCGTAATTTTCGCCCTTAGAGATCTTTGGGCCGATAGTAAAAGCCGGCTCATTGGCAAGAGCGATATTCAATGCCACTTCGTTTTGATAAACCGTACAGATCTGTCCAAAAAAAGTATGGATCTTTTGAATCACCGCATTCTTTGTTAAAATCCAATCGGCATTCATTACCAATTCCTGTTCCTTTGATGAAAGCATTACTTTTGCGTTGCTCATTTAGCAATATTAAGCAAGGACAAGTGATTAAAAAACTAGACATTCTAATTATTCGCTCTTTTATTGGGCCCTTTATCGGGGCTTTTGCCATTTCGCTTTTTGTTTTAACCATGCAATTTTTCTGGTTATATATCGATGACTTAGTAGGCAAAGGGCTCGATACCATTACGGTATTAAAGCTGGTAGGTCTGGTAACTTTATTCTGGGTACCCACTGCATTGCCGCTTTCGTTATTGTTCTCATCTATCATGACTTTCGGCAACCTCGGCGAAAGTTTTGAATTGGTTGCCATCAAAGCCGCTGGAATTCCTTTGTTACGTTTTATGCGTCCCCTATTGGTGATTACCTTACTGATTAGCGGATTAGCATTTCTTTTTGCAAACAATATTATACCCGTTACCCAGTTAAAATTATCGGCACTCAAATACAATATCATCGTATCCAAACCTGCATTAGACATCAAGCCGGGGGTATTTTATGATAAGATTGATGGCTATGTAATAAAACTGGGGAGCAAAGAAAAAAACGATAGTATCATTCATGATGTAGTAATTTTTGAAAAAAGTGGCGGAGGTTTACAGGATCAGATGATTAAGGCCGAAAGCGGTATCATGCGTATCAGCAATGACCAGCAATTTTTGGAATTCATTTTAAAAAATGGTTGGAGGCATTCCGAAAGAGGGCCAAGAGGTGTTTCTAATACTGAGTATATGAGGATGGGATTTAATTCTTATAAAAAGGTATTTGATCTGAAAAGTTTTCAGATGAATAATTCAAAAGACAGTTCTTTCTACGATCCTAAAATGCTGAGTGTGCGCCAGTTGAATGTAGCAATCGATTCATTGTATAATGTGGACACATTTTATTTAAAAAAATCAGGTCAGGAGATTAACCCTTATTTGAGTTTTACAAAATATGCCGACACAGGCTGGCATAAAGCCGACACTTCTAAATTAAAAAATGTAAGCAGTTTTGCGAAGCTGATTCCCGACTCAATTAAGTCAATTACACTGGAGAGGGCATCCAATCAGGTTACCAGTATCAAGGGCAATATCGGATTACTTGCACAAGACTATGAAACAAAAGTTAATTCATTGCGCTTACACGAAATTGAATGGCATAGAAAATTCACATTATCAGTAGCATGTCTGGTTCTTTTTCTGATTGGCGCTCCTTTGGGTTCTATTATCAGAAAGGGAGGATTGGGAACACCCCTGGTTTTTGCCATCATCTTCTTTGTTATTTTTCACCTCTTCAACACTTTTGGTGAAAAATTTGTGAAGTCAAATTCTGTCAGTCCATTGATGGGTATGTGGCTATCTACTTTTATATTAATACCTATCGGCTTCTTCCTCACTTATAAAGCCATGCGCGATTCACAATTATTTAATCAGGAATTCTACTACAGATCTTTCAAACAGTTGCGACTTTTTATAGCTAAATTTAAAAGATCAAATCAACCCACATAAAATATAAATCATGCAAAACAAACCATCCACAAGACGTGCATTTATTGCCAACACAGGTAAAGCTGCGATTGCCACCGGTATTTCATTGACCGTGCTGCCGGCACTGGCAAATCCGTTCGAAGGGTTTGCAGCGAGCCCTTTTACACAACAGCCTTTACCATACGATTACAAAGCATTGGAGCCTGTAATCGACAGCCTGACAATGGAAATTCATTACAGCAAACACGCTGCAACTTATGCTAAGAATTTAGCTGATGCTTGTGTAGCAGAAAAAGTAGACACCAACAATGCTAAGATCGAAGAGGTGCTTCGCTCCATCTCAAAATATTCTCCAAAAATGCGGAATAACTGCGGAGGTCATTATAACCACGAATTATTCTGGCAATGCATGGGCCCTGCAACCGGAGCAAAACCCGAAGGAAAATTAGCAGCAGCAATCAATCAGAGCTTCGGATCCTTTGATGCTTTTAAAACACAATTTACCGATGCAGGAAAAAATCGTTTTGGAAGTGGCTGGGCATGGCTGGTATTGAATGCCGATAAAAAACTGGTGATTGGATCAACCGCAAATCAGGACAACCCATTAATGGATATCAGTGAATTAAAAGGTAGCCCGATCTTAGGTTTGGATGTGTGGGAACACGCATATTATCTGAAGTATCAAAACAAGCGCCCCGACTATATCAATAACTGGTGGAATGTAGTGAACTGGCGTTTTGTTGAGAAACGTTTTGAATCCATTTAGCATTTCGAGTAATCATCAATGCGTTAGAAAGAATTTTCCTTTCTAACGCATTTCATTTTTTACAAACAAGAATGCAACATCAGTCATCATAAAAGTTGTGACAGAGTCAATAAAAATTATCAAATGAAGGTAACAGCAAACTGGGTAGAAGCACTGGCATTCGATGCCATTTCTGATAATGGTCATACCGTAAGATTGGATACAACTATTGATGGCGGTGGTTTGGACAGCGGTATGAGTCCGAAAAAATTAGTGTTGGCAGGACTTTGCGGATGCAGCGGAATGGATGTAGTTGATATTTTAAAAAAAATGAAAGTGGTCTTCAGCAAACTCGATGTATCGGCTTCTGCAGAGCAAACCGATGAACACCCAAAAGTTTTTAAATCAATCGAAATGGTTTACAGAGCCGATGTTGCCGAAGCAGATCTGGATAAATTAAAAAGGGCCGTAAGTTTATCGCAGGAAAAATATTGCGGGGTTTCGGCCATGCTCGAAAAACATTGCAAGATTAGCTACCGCATTGAATTAATTTAAATTATTGAATTAATAACCTCCTTTGATATATCCGGGCATTTGTTCGCGCCTTATAAATAATATATTTACCAAAACATCAGAACTTGGGAACTGCTCAACAAAATTTTAGATTGCAAAAATGGATCTCACTGTTGAGTGTAGTGTTGTTCGTTGCAAAAATAATTGCTTACTATTCCACACATTCTTTATCGATCCTTACAGATGCATTGGAAAGTATTGTTAACGTAATTGCCGGCTTTATTGGTTTGTATAGTTTATACATAGCAGCCAAGCCAAGAGATATTGAACATCCCTACGGGCACGGGAAAGCTGAGTTTGTTTCCGCTGCTGTTGAAGGAGGATTGATTGTAGCGGCGGGCATTATGGTGCTGTACGAAACCGTTCTGAACCTGATAGAACAAAATAGTTTACACAGTCTTGACACAGGTTTAATACTGATTGCAGCAACAGGCTTGGTTAATTTCGTTGCCGGAAGTATTTGTATCAAAATTGGCAGGAAGAATAATTCACTGGCCCTAATCGCAAGCGGCAAGCATCTTCATATTGATACCTATTCCACTCTTGCAATCATAGTTGGATTGGTGCTGATTTTAATCACCAAATTATTTTGGTTAGATAAAGCAATTGCACTGATCATGGGCATCGTGATCATTTATAACGGATATAAAATTATCAGAAGTTCTTTGGCGGGCATTATGGATGAAGCTGATATGGAACTGCTCAATAAATTTATTTCGATATTAAATGAGAAGCGACAGGAGAATTGGATTGACCTGCACAACCTGAGGGTGATTAAATATGGAAGCCTCCTGCATTTTGATTGTCATTTCACCGTTCCATGGTATTTCAACGTACATCAGGCACATAACGAAATCGATGAGCTAGCCACATTGATCAAAAACGAATTTGGTGATGCCATCGAATTGTTTGTACATACCGACGGATGTATGCCCTTTAGTTGCAGCATTTGTAACAAACAGAATTGCGTCGAAAGAAAAGCGGATTTTGAAAAAAGAATTGAATGGAGTTTAAGAAATATCATTTCTAATAAAAAGCACCAGTTGAATTCTCCGATAACTACCTAATTTTACAGTCCAACATTTATTTAATCTTTTAGTTATGCAGATCTGGAAAGAATATCAGGAAAAACATAAAGAACGTTTTTTAAAAGAGTTACTGGAATTATTGCGTATACCCAGTGTAAGTGCGCGCACCGAAAACAAGCAAGACATGATTCACTGTGCTGAATCGGTAAAGCAGCGTTTATTGGAAGCAGGTGCAGATACAGTAACAATCTACGAAACTGCCGGACACCCCATCGTGTATGGAGAAAAAATATTCGACCCCGCCAAGCCAACCATTTTGGTGTACGGCCATTATGATGTACAACCTGCAGATCCTCTGGAACTCTGGAAGAGCGGCCCTTTTGAACCAACCATTATTGATGGAAAAATATTTGCACGTGGATCTGCCGACGATAAAGGCCAATTTTATATGCACGTAAAAGCATTGGAAACAATGACCAGTACCAATACTTTACAAGCCAATATCAAATTTTTGATCGAGGGCGAAGAAGAAGTAGGAAGCCCGAATCTGGCCACATTTGTAAAAGCAAATAAAGCACTTTTAAAAGCAGATGTAATTTTAATCAGCGATACATCGATGCTGAGTATGGAGAACCCTTCGATTGATATCGGTGTGCGAGGATTGAGTTATATTGAAGTTACTGTAACAGGCCCTAATCGCGATCTGCATAGCGGCGTATACGGTGGTGCAGTTGCCAATCCAATTACCATGCTGGCAAAAATGATTGCATCCTGCCACGACGAAAACAATCATATCACCATTCCCGGTTTTTACGACGATGTGGTAGCATCAACAAATGCCGAAAGAGCAAAAATGGCATTGGCACCATTTAATGAAAATGAATATAAAACCGATCTTGGCCTGACTCATTTGTGGGGAGAAAAAGGATTTACCACTAACGAAAGAACAGGTATCAGACCAACACTGGAAGTAAACGGCATCTGGGGTGGCTATACCGGTGAAGGTGCTAAAACAGTTTTGCCTGCAAAAGCATTCGCAAAAATTTCTTGCCGACTAGTGCCCAATCAATCATCCGTTAAGATCACAGAAAAAATTCTGAATTATTTTAAAACCATCGCACCCGCAGGTGTTACGGTAACCGCAGAAGAACACCATGGCGGTGAACCATATATGACACCGATTGATTCTGATGCTTATCAGGCTGCTGCAAGGGCCATCAACACTACTTTTGGTAAAGAACCCATTCCTGTACGCGGCGGCGGAAGTATTCCGATCTGCGCTTTATTTGAAAAAGAATTGGGATTGAAAATTGTATTTATGGGCTTTGGTTTAGACAGCGATAATCTGCACAGCCCTAACGAAAAATTCGACATTGTTAATTTTTATAAAGGCATCGAAACGATCCCGTATTTCCATCAGTATTACGCAGAAGGAAAATGAGTGAAGTAAAAGAGAAATTGCGAATCGACAAATATCTCTGGGCAATCCGTTTATTCAAAACAAGAAGCCAGGCCGCAGATGCATGCGATAATGGCAAAGTAAAATTATTAGGAACAAATATAAAAGCATCAAAGTCTGTCAATATCGGCGATGTGTATGATGTAAAAGCGGAGGGAAGGAAATGGGTGATCAGGGTAACGGGGCTATTAGAAAAACGTGCAGCCTATCCGGAAGCGATTAAGCACTATGAAGACATTACGCCACCCGAAGATCTGGATGTGGTGAAATTTCAGGCAGCTTCTTTCCAAACAGGAAAGCGTTTGAGTAAAGTGGGAAGGCCCACTAAAAGAGATCGCAGAGATATTGAAGGGTTCATGGGAGAATAGTTTCGTAAATTATTTAAGTGTAGCAAATGCATATTGATATTATCACCGTTGTTCCTGAGTTACTGGATAGTCCATTCAGTCACAGCATTATGAAACGTGCACAGGAAAAAGGTTTGCTCACTGTTCAGTGTCATAACCTGCGCAAATGGGCCATCAATAAACATATGCAGGTAGACGATTATCAGTTTGGTGGTGGTGCCGGAATGGTGATGATGGCAGAGCCATTAGCAAATGCCATTGACGAACTAAGGGCCGAAAGAAATTATGATGCCATCATTTATATGACACCCGACGGAACTAGGTTTAATCAACATACAGCCAATCAATTATCGCTTTACGAAAACCTGCTCATCATTTGCGGGCATTATAAGGGCATCGATGAGCGCATCCGTCAGCAATATATCACACAGGAAATATCTATCGGCGATTATGTACTCAGTGGAGGAGAATTGGCAGCAGCAGTTGTGATAGATGCGGTTGGCAGATTAATACCGGGTGTGTTGAACGATGAAACCTCAGCCCTTTTCGACAGCTTTCAGGACAATTTATTAGCACCTCCGGTGTATACTCGTCCCGCAGATTTCAGGGGCAGCAAAGTGCCTGAAATTTTGTTGCAGGGCGATCCTAAAAAAGTAGCGGAGTGGAGATATGAGCAATCTTTGCTGCGAACCAAAGAAAGAAGACCGAATCTTTTAGATGAATAAAAACGCTACGCATTCAAACCTTTTCTAATAAATTCTTTCTTTTAAATTGGCTAACTACCATTTATCCCTGAAATGTAACGTTTTCAACTGATTAACGTTTTTTAACCAATATATCCCTTTGTTTTGTACGAATCATCCCACTACTGCACCAATACTATGCGCCTGATCAAAAAAATCATACTGCTTATTGCGATATTCAACTGCTACTTTGCGCAGGCACAAAATGCAAGTATTGCCAGTTTTCAAAAAGACTATCAGATACATATTACCAAAATAGAAGAGCCCATAAAAATTGATGGTGATTTATCGGAAGCAGTTTGGTCTACACTGGATACCACATCTGCTTTCTGGCGTAAGTTTCCAACCGATATTGGCAGGCCTGCACGTAAAACGGTGGTGCGGGTTGGTTACGATGATAAATTTATTTATTTCGGCATTACCTGTTTCGACTCTACCAAACCTTTTATAGGCAATTTAAAAAGAGATATCGGTCATGACGGAAGCGATGGTATTGGTGTGATACTAGACCCAACAAATCAAAAAACCAATGGTTTCTTTTTTGTTGTAAATGCATTGAACGCACAAAGCGAAGACCAGTTGCCCTTTCCTGATAGTGATGGACCTCCTTCATGGAGTTGGGATAATAAATGGTTCTCCGGAACCAAGTTGTATCCTGATAGATGGACTGCTGAAATTGCAATTCCTTTTAAGAGTATCCGATACACGGCAGATAAATTATTATGGGGTTTAAATTTTGTTCGGGTTGATACCAAGGCAAATGAATATTCCACATGGACGCATATGCCCCTTAACTTCCGTTCGATGGATCTTGGGTACACGGGCGCTTTAATCTGGAAGCAACCACCTCCACAACCCGGCAGTAATATGGTTTTCATTCCATATACAACAGGTAATATCACCAGCGATCAGGAAAATGCTGTAGCTACGGCAGCATCCGGAAATGCGGGCTTTGATGCGAAAGTTGCATTGAATTCTTCATTGAATTTAGACCTTACTGCTAACCCCGATTTTTCGCAGATCGAAGTGGATCAGCAGGTAACAAACCTTACCAGATTTAATATTTTCTTTCCCGAGCGAAGAACTTTTTTTCTGGAGAACTCTGATCTTTTTTCGGCATATGGTATTCCGCCCATCCGGCCTTTTTATTCGAGAAGCATTGGATTGGATAAAGACGGCAATAAAATTCCCATACTTTTTGGCGCAAGAATTTCGGGTAATATTACCAAGAGCATGCGCATAGGATTCATGAATATGGAAACAGGTGGTAAGGGTTCCTATTCTCCTGAAAATTTTACAGCAGCAAGTATCAATCAAAAAGTACTTCGACGCTCTGTGATTAAAGCCTATTTTTTAAACAGGCAGAACTTCATCTCCGATGCCGAAAAAAAATTACACCCCATGGATGCTTATGGCAGAAATGCTGGAGTGGAATTTGATTACAATAATCAGCAGGGAACATGGGGTGGATGGGCTTCTTATCACCACTCATTCAAAGAGGGCATTACAACCGATAATAATTATTTAGATCTTGGTGGTAACTACAACGGCAGGAACTTAAACCTTACTGTGGATTTGAGTAACGTAGGTACGAATTTTTATACCGATATGGGTTATGTACAAAGAATGAATAATTACGATGCGGCCCGAGATACCACGATCAGGGTAGGGTTTAAACACGTTTACGCACAGGCCCAATATAAAATCTTTCCAAAAAAAGGATCCATCAATACCCACAGTTTTTCGATCAACAATTATATCGTATTTAATCCCGACAATTCCCTGAACGAACGTTCGCAGGAATTGGATTATAATATTCAATTAAAAAATACCGGCTTTGCTTTTCTATTCTTGAGTACCGATGAAACCAATTTACTTTACCCCACATCGTTCACGAATGGCAAGCCTTTACCTTCAGGAAATTATTTATACAATCAGTTCGGCATCGGGTATCAAACAGATTTTAGAAAACCTGTGAGCATTTTTCTTCGACTTTCGGGAGGAGATTTATTTAATGGAAAATATCAGGGAATCAGAACCACACTAGCATTTCGTAAGCAACCACATGTAAATTTGGCATTGCAATTGGAATATAACAAATTGGTATTCCCTGGCGACTATGGAAGTAACGAATTATTTTTGATTGCACCGAAGATTGAGATTAATTTCAATACCAATTTATTCTGGACCACATTCATGCAATACAACACGCAAGCAAATAATTTCAATATCAACAGTCGCTTGCAATACCGCTACAAACCAATGAGCGATTTGTTTCTGGTATATACCGATAACTATTATACCGATCCATTATTCAGAAATAAAAATCGTGCACTCGTATTCAAATTAAACTACTGGCTAAACCTATAAAAAAAATCCTCAGATTTCTCTGAGGATTTTCCACTCTTCACTTAAACTTTTCTAGTCTTTATTCTTAATTCCAATTACTGGAACCTGTTTTTCATTGATCATTTTATTATAAGCTTTCAGATCAACGTCCAATATTTTTTTCAATTTAGCCAATTGCAGATCGGCCTGAGCGCCAAGTTCAGCAAGGGTTTCACGCGATTGCTTACTCGGCGGGTTTTGTCCGCTCGCAGCTACCCCATATAAACCTGCTAACTTATCATTGATCCTGATTGGAAAATTCAACACATCCTGAAAGCTTTTTGATTTTGTTTGGTACAATGCTTCTTCGATTGCGGTTAGTTGTTTATTGATGCTATCGCCCTGCATTCTGATTTCTTTATTAGCAGCAGTATCCAACTTTGCTGTGAAATCGTTAATCTGTGTTCTTAGTGAGCGAAGATGTTTAATGCCCACTTGTACTTCGCTAAACTTATCGCGTATCTGCAATAAAAATCCAATCTGTGCATCGTAATCCGCTTCAGTCATTTTATAATTCGGATCTGCTTTAATTACAAAAGGAATATCTACAGAATCTTTATCGTATCGGAAACGGGCATTGTATTTTCCCGGAGCGGCTTTCACAGAACCAATACTGCCATTCCAAAGAATCATACCATCTGCTTTTTCTGCAGGCGAATAATTCATATCCCAAACAAACTGATTCAAGCCTGCAGAAAAATCAAGTTTATCATCCCCGTCTTTCATCGCTTTATGAAATGTCTTGATTATTTTATGCTGCTTATCAAAAATGCTGATCGTAACTTTTGACGAATCAGTTGCATCCTTCAGAAAATAATTAAACACCACTCCCGATGCGGGGTTCTCTCCCATATTCTGCAAACCACTGCCCCCGCTACCCCTACGCCTTCTGCCGCCACCCTCTGTTCGGTATGCATCATTCACATCAAACACGTGCAAGCGCTTACTCAACACATCATCCGATTTCTGTTGCAATAAACTCAAATCATCAATCACCCAAAACGCACGCCCCTGTGTGGCAAGAATCAGATCATTGTCTTTAATGGTCATATCCGTAATCGGAACAATCGGCAGATTCAGTTGAAATTTTTTCCAACTAGCACCAAAATCATAACTGATATACATACCGTATTCTGTTCCCGCATACAATAATCCTGCGCGCTTATGATCGGCACGTACTGCCCTTGTAAAGTGCATTTTATCGATGCCATTGGTGATGGTCTGCCAGCTCTTACCATAGTCTTCGGTTTTAAAAATATAGGGGGTAAAATCATCCGACTTATATTTTGTTCCCACCACATATGCTGTTCCTTTTTTAAACGGATCTGTTTCAATACAATTCCACATCATCCATTTTCCGGCAGCAGCAGGAGTTACATTTTCCCAATTCTTTCCGCCATCCTTACTCATGCTCAACACACCATCGTCGCTACCCACCCACAACAAATCTTTTTCCAAAACAGATTCTGTTCCCGTAAAAATGGTACAGTAATATTCTACAGAAGTATTGTCTTTTGTAATGGGTCCGCCACTCGAAGCCTGCTTACTTTTATCGTTAGTAGTTAAATCCGGACTAATTGTTTCCCAACTTTGTCCTTCGTTTTCAGTTACAAATAAATGATTACCTCCCGCATATAAACGCTTTGGATTATGTGGCGAAAAGAAGAATGGAAAATTCCACTGAAAACGATATTTCTGCACATCAGCGCCCGCACCCATGGGGTTATCGGGCCATACATTGATGGCCCTGTTCTCTCCCGTTTTATGATCTAGTCTCGAAAGGTATCCCCCATAATTACCCCCATACACCACATCCGGATTCAAGGGATCTGCCACTACATATCCACTCTCGGCACCTGCAGTGGATTCCCAATCCCTTTCTGTAATGCCCGCACTAGCACTGCGACTCTTGATACGAATAGTGGAATTATCTTGTTGCGCTCCCAAAATATGATAAGGAAAAGCATTATCTGTTGTTACCCGATAAATCTGCGCAGTAGGCTGGTTCATTAAACTGCTCCAGTTATTGGCAGCATCATAACTTACTTGTGCGCCACCATCATCCGCAACAATCATCCTGTTACCATCCTCCGGATCAATCCATAAATCATGATGATCGCCATGCGGTGTATTCATATCAGCGAATGTTTTTCCACCATCCCTACTCACCATAAATTCTACATTCGGACAATATACCAGATTCTCATTCTTTGGATCCACAAATACTTTACTGTAATACCATGCACGCTGACGAATATTGTTATCACTACAAGTCAAGGTCCAGGTTTCGCCTGCATCGGTACTTACAAACAAACCGCCATTGGCATTTTCAACCAATGCAAATAATTTATCCGTATTCGACGGAGCAACAGCTATTCCTACAATACCCCAAATACCTTTTGGTAATCCCTTATTAGTACTAATGTTTTTCCAGGTTTCACCACCATCAACCGATTTATAAATCCCACTTCCTTCGCCACCACTTTCCATGCTATAGGGCTTGCGAATTACATGCCACATGCCTGCATATAATACCATCGGATTTCCTGGCTCCATTACTAAATCAGAACATCCTGTTTGATTATTTGCAAAAAGTGTTTTCTTCCAGGTCTTTCCACCATCAGTTGTTTTATAAACACCACGCTCTTCATTGGGCCCGAATAAATGCCCCATCACACCTACCCAAACCGTATTCGGATCTTTTGGATGAATAATGATATTGGTGATATGCCTGCCGTCTTTTAATCCCAAATTGTTCCAACTGCGGCCTCCATCCACCGAACGCCATATGCCACCCAAACCCTCTGCTACATTGCCTCGCATGGTGTTCTCTCCCTCTCCCACATAAATAATCGATTCATCACTCGGTGCCACTTCTACAGCGCCGATGGTGCCTCCGAAATATTTGTCACTGATATTTTTCCAGTTACTACCACCATCAGTAGTTTTCCAAACACCACCACCGGTGCTGCCAAAATAAAAAGTCATTTTATTTTTATAACTGCCGGTAACAGCTCCACTTCGTCCGCCTCTAAAGGGACCAATCTGGCGATATTTTATTTTTGAAAACAAAACCGAATCTGTATTCGATTCAGTAACACTTACTGCAGCAGCTTTTGCATTTTTCTTTTGCGCAAAAGCAGATACAATTAGCATACTCGCTACTAAAAGCAGGAGGGGATACTTTCTCATATTGTTTAGAATTAGTCGATTAAGATACTAAGCTAAATACTACGAATAAAATAGAAATGATAAATGGCTACCATCGAATCTGCAATTCAACCGGCTTGCCGGTAAATACAAATGGAATTGTCAACAACTGTTGTTTGCCTAAATTCCAAATAGCTTGCTCTCCGGTACTTACACCTTTTATTTCGGTAGCATCCAAAACAGCAACTGTTTTATGATTAATCAGAATTTGTTTGGGTAGTACTTCTATTCCGGGAATCTTCAATGTTATTCGGGTAGTTAGCGGCTTTCCGTTGTATGCTCCTCCATTCGAATGTATCGCAAAATCAAAGCCCGCATTGGTTATTCCATTGCTACTAAACTCAATCAATTCAAACTGTTTGGAACTGATCGAATTTTTTGAAACACCATCATCCTGATACAACTGATAAGCGCTCTTTTTTTCAGACAGTACATACAGCACATTTAATTCCCCATTTTTTTGTTCCGTTGTGTTCTTCACTTTTGCAGGATACTCAGGCACAAAACTTCCCGCTTTTACAAACACCGGATATTGATAGTTACTTGTATTATAACTGATCGTTTGATTTCCGTTATAAAAATTATTTGCATAATAGTCGTACCACCTTCCTTCGGGTAAATAAACTTTTCTGGCTGCTTGTCCTTTCACAGTAACGGGTGCAATCAAAAACGCATCGCCCCAAAGAAATTCGTCTCCCGTTTTCACCGCATTGCTATCATTGGCGTATTGATAATACAAGGGCTTAATCAATGGTTCTCCATACGCAGCCTGACGATAAGCGAGTGTATAATTATATGGCAACAACCTGTAACGCTGATCCACAACCGATTTTACTTTATCCAATACCGATGCATCGGCCAGTGCGGGTTCGCTTGGATAACTAAATGCATTGGGGTCTACGCTATACAATGCAGTTCCATGCGGGCGAAAAATGGGTGTAAACAAAGAAAACTGCAACCACCTCAAATATAATTCTGCATCGCCCTCACCCATCGCAAATCCACCTGCATCGCTATGTATATAAGGAATGCCACTCATACTCATGCCGAGCATATTGGTTAACTGCGATCTTAATCCACTCCAGTTACGGCTCACGTCTCCTGTCCATGGAAAAATACTATAACGTTGACTACCCGAAAATCCGGAGCGGTTTAAATGAAACAACCGCGTATTGGGAAACGATTTGGCGTAGTTATCAAACAACATTTTATTCCAGTAGTGTCCGTACAAATTGTGTACTTCATCTGCTTTCATCATTCTTTGAACACCTAGGTCTTTCAGATTATGCAACATATCGGAAGGATGTTTTTCGGGCTCGCCCAAATCGGTCCACCAACCTGCTATACCGTTGGCAATTTGTTTTTTATAATGATAGTTCCACAACCAGTCTCCCGCATCTTTTCTAAAAATATCGAGTAGTCCGCCCTTCCCAAAATAAAAGTCCTTCAGCTCATAGGCCTTACCCACACTGTCTTTCGCGAGATATGTTTCCGCAAAAGGGTAGGCTTTTGTTTGTTTTAAAAAGAAGGGCTCGGTGATCAGAATACTATTCAACTGATCTTTTTTTAAATCAGCGATCATTTGTGTAGGGTTGGGCCATTTGTTTTTATTCACCCAATCAATATTTCCCATGGTGCCCTTGATGCTATCACCAAACCAGAACAAATCAAAGATCACTGCGTCAAAAGGAATTTTCTCTGCCCGCATTTTTCCGGCGATTTCTTTTACTTGTTTCTCGCTGGTGTATCCAAACCTGCTCATAAAATTGCCCATCGCCCATTTAGGTGGAAGGGGTTGGTTGCCAGTGAGTTTTTGATAAGAAGTAAGAATTTGCTGATAATTATTTCCGAAAATGATATATACGTTTAATTCACCACTTACAAAACCTGTTTCAAAAATGTTGGGATTTGTTTTACCAATATCAGCAAAGCCTTTCGAGCCGTTATCAAAAAATAACCCGTATCCATTTGAAGAAGTAAAGAAGGGAATAGAAAAGTTTAGGTTGTCGGCACCTTCTCCATAACCATACCATGGATTGTTATAAAGATTAAATCGGAAACCCCTTCTGTTTAAAGGCAAGGCCCTCTCGCCTCCTCCAAAAATCATTTCCCCCTCCTGCAATGGTATCTGAAACCCACGCCATTCCTTATTTTGATCTGTTACATTCAATACCAAGTTTTTATTTTTACCTAAATACAGTTTCCCGGATTCTACTAAAAACAAACTGGTATCAACAATATCTTTTTTGGGGAGCACCACTGCATTGGTAATTTTTTCCCCCTGCGCATATCCCTTGGGTTTAAAACCTACTTTAATAATATTTGTTGCGTATTGTTCAAAATACCAATCGCCTTTTTCTGTTTTAATTGTTTTTACAGAACCATTCTGAGCTATTGAAACATTACTGAAAATCAAACAACTTAAAAGGGCAACAAAAAAAGATTTCATACAACTATTTTGAGATAATATAATACCTTCAAATTTAGTATAAGAAAGCCATGAATCAGCAAAGCTTTACAATCACCGGGAACTTAGTAGATATCCGCAAAAAATCGATTTATGAAGCAAAAATTGAAGTGGTATCCGGAATCATCAAATCCATTACTCCAACCGGTAACAACGAAATACCCAGCAATAATTTTATCCTTCCGGGATTCATCGATAGCCATGTACATATCGAAAGTAGCATGCTCATACCAAGTGAGTTTGCAAGAATAGCAGTTGTTCATGGTACTGTTGCAACCGTAAGCGACCCGCACGAAATAGCCAATGTATGTGGCATGGAAGGTGTAGAATTCATGATCAACAATGGAAGGAAAGTTCCGTTCAAATTTAATTTCGGAGCTCCCAGTTGTGTGCCCGCAACCATTTTTGAAACTGCAGGTGCAGCATTGAATAGCGATGACGTAAAAAAATTATTGGAAAAAGATGAGATCAAGTATCTGAGCGAAATGATGAACTTCCCCGGGGTACTCCATAAAGATCCGGAAGTAATGCAAAAACTGCGCGCTGCGCATACGCTTGGCAAACCCATCGACGGTCATGCTCCCGGATTAAGGGGCGATACTGCCAAAGCATATATTGAGGCTGGAATTTCGACCGATCATGAATGCTTTACTGCAGATGAAGCCCTCGATAAATTAACCAATGGCATGAAGATCATCATCCGCGAAGGCAGTGCTGCTAAGAACTTTGAAGCATTGATCGACTTGCTCGAAGACTATCCTACTATGATGATGTTTTGTAGCGATGATAAACACCCCGATAGTCTGGTAGCCGGACATATCAATCAATTGTGTGCACGCGCTATTGCTAAAGGAATTGATTTGTTTACGGTGCTTCGTGCTGCCTGTGTAAACCCTGTGCTGCATTATAAACTGGATGTGGGCTTATTGTTTGAGGGCGATGATGCAGATTTTATTGTTACAGATTCGCTCTCCGAATTCAAAATTTTAAAAACTTTTATTAAGGGTCAACTCGTAGCAGCAGCAGGAAAATCTTTTATCGAGTCGGTATCTGAAGAACCCATCAATCAATTTGTTTGCGAAGAAATTAGCGAAACTGATTTAGCAATTCCTGTTGAAACTTATCCAAGCCAAAACGGATTGATCCCGGTAATGGAAGCGTTGGACGGACAACTCATCACTAATAAATTATGGCTCGCACCAACAGTTGCTAATGGAAATTATATCAGCAATACAGAAAACGATCAACTCAAAATGGTTGTAGTAAATCGCTACAGCACAGCACCCGTGGCAAAATGTTTTATTAAAAATTTTGGATTCAAAAAGGGCGCAATCGCTTCTTCTGTGGCGCATGATAGTCATAATATTGTGGCTGTGGGAGCCGATGACAAGAGTTTAATGCAGGCCATTAATTTAGTGATCCGCGAAAGAGGGGGTGTAAGTTGTGTGGATGGCAGCAATGAGTTGGTTTTAGGATTGCCTGTTGCCGGACTGATGAGTGCAAACGACGGGTACCAAGTTGCCGAAGCTTATACTGCCATCGATGCCATGGCTAAAGCGCTGGGAAGCAATCTACAAGCGCCTTTCATGACACTTAGCTTTATGGCGCTACTGGTAATACCACATTTAAAACTGAGCGATAAAGGATTGTTTGACGGAGATAATTTTTCGTTTATTCCGCTACAGGCTTAAGCATCCTGACCCATCCATACTGCGCCGCCAATGCTGCTTCTTCTTGCACCTGTAACGGTTTGCAAAACAGTATTTTCTTCGCGCCAGCGTAGTACTGCCAGTAAAGCCATGATCAATGCTTCTTTATAGTCAATCAATTCTGTTTCAGGCACAATTACTTCTACACCATAGCCACTTACTGCTGCAGCAATTCTTTTTACCAAAAAGTGATTGTGTGCACCGCCACCAGTGACTAGTAATTTGGATGCAGCCAATGGTTTTTCTGCGTGCAACAAATTTACTGCATAACCAATTTGCATCGCAATATGTTCGGCATAAGTTCTAAGTGCATCATTCGTTGAAATCCCTGCAGCCTTAATCATTGGGTAAATTTTATCCGTACCAAAATCGTTGGCCAGCGATTTCGGAAAATGTAATTTGTAATAATCAAGATTATTCAACTGCGTTAATAAACCGGTATGCAGCAATCCGGTTGCAGCCATTTCTCCCCCTGCATCGTAGGCTTTATCTACTTCGTTACAAAGCATGTTCATCACTCTGTTTGCGGCACAAACATCAAATGCAACGGGACCTTCATTTCTATTAGCCGAGATATTTGCAATGCCCCCAAGATTTAATAAATACGCATAATCGGCAAGCAATAATTTTTCGCCCATCGGTACAATGGGTGCTCCCTGCCCACCCAATGCAATATCCATGATACGCAAATCGCTTACCGTATTAATTCCTGTTGTTGCAGCAATGGTAGCGCCATCGCCCAATTGCCCTGTCATCCCCAAATCCGGCGCGTGAAAACTAGTATGCCCGTGCGATCCAATCAACTGCACCTGATGTTGTAATGCATTTTCTGCAATAAAACGATTGACCGCTTCGCCAATATATTTTCCAAATGCCGAGTGTAATAATAAATAGTCGTACGCCGATAAATGAATGGCATTCCTTAGTTGTTCTGTTAATGCTTCATCATAGGCATAACAGGCCGAGGTCTTAATGGAATAACTCCATTTTCCGGCAGTTTCTACCAACTCCGCAAATACCAGATCCAGTCCGTCGAGACTGCTCCCACTCATCACGCCAATTGCCCTATAAAACATAAATTTTCTATTACAGTGGTTTGATTTTAGTTTTATGCCCCAAAACTAACTGCAATTCTGTAAAGCCATGATAGTAAATTTAAGTAAACAACATAGCCTGGTTAGCAACTGGGTATCTGAATTAAGGGATATCAACGTGCAGAACGACCGCATGCGTTTTCGTCGCAATCTGGAGCGTATTGGCGAAGTGGCAGCATACGAGATCAGTAAGGAGCTGGCTTATAAAACGGTTGAAATACCCACTCCACTAGGCATTCACGAAAGTATGGTGTTGGAGGAGCAGCCCGTTTTGGCCACAATTCTGAGAGCAGGATTACCCCTTCATCAGGGCATGATGAATTATTTCGACAAAGCAGATCATGCATTCATTTCAGCCTACCGGAAACACCATCGCGATGGCAGTTTTGAGATTAGCCTGGAGTATATGAGCAGCCCTTCTTTGGAAGATCGCATTCTAATTATCAGCGATCCGATGCTGGCTACTGGCGCATCGCTGGTTAAAACCATCCAATATATGAAGGCCGAAGGCAACCCCAAAGCCATTCATGTGGTATCTGCTATTGCCTGCACAGTGGGTATTGAATTTATTAGGCTTGCCGCCGGAAACGATATCAAGATTTGGTGTGGAGATATTGATGATGAGCTGACAGCAAAAGGATATATTGTTCCCGGTTTGGGTGATGCAGGCGATCTGGCTTTTGGCAATAAAATGCAATCCTGATCTGCTCATCATCCCCCCCGGACGATAAATAGTTAATACGACGATAATTTTATTACTAGTACGCTTTAACAAATTACTTCTTTATAAATTCGGGGAATTGATGGGTAAATACAAACTAATTATCTTGATAGGATTTGTTTTTTTGTTGGGGAAAGCCTCAGCACAGGACCCGCATTTTTCACAATTTTTCTCATCGCCTCTTACTTTGAATCCTGCTTTTACCGGCAAATTTTTCGGAACTTATCGCATTGCCGGAAATTACCGCAATCAGTGGCCTACCATAAATAATGCATTTACTACTACTACCGGCTCAATTGATTTTCATATTCTTCAAAAAAATATTCCCTCAAACGATACCTGGGGCGTTGGCTTTGCAGGATATAATGATAACAGTTCGAATGGTGCTGTAAAATTTAATTATGCTTCCGTTTCAACAGCCTATCACAAAGGTCTTGATGAAGATGGTAACCATCAGTTAGGGGTAGGCTTTCAGGTAACTTATGCCAATATGCTTATCAATACTGCACAACTAAAATTCGAAGATCAGTTAACGAATGCAGGTTTTACGGGCGTTACTTCAGAAGTATTTAATAACGCTACGCTACAATCAAATTACGTAGATGTAAATGCTGGTATTTTATACAACGGAAGTAGCAACGATCGCAATAATTTTTATTTCGGAATTAGCTTATACCATATCAACCGACCCAGACAACAATTTACAGGGGCAGTTTATAATTTAAATCCGAGGGCTACTTTAAACGCGGGAGGATATTTTGCGTTAAGCGCTAATACTACTTTACACATTAGCGCCTTGCAAATGTTTCAGGGAGGCGCATCTGAAACCATGTTGGGCGGCGCATTTCAGTTTACTGCCGACCCCGATGCAACAAAGCCTACCAGTTTCTTCGCAGGAAGTTGGATTCGCCTGAATGATGCACTGATTCCTTATCTGGGTTTGGAATACGATGATTTTAGATTGGGCATGAGTTACGATTATAATACATCCTCCTTAAAAACCGCTTCACTCAACCGTGGTGGTATAGAGCTCTCTCTGATTTATGTTCGCAGACCAAGTACGGATAAACCTTTGAACTGTCCTAAATTTTAAGAAATCATCTCGCTCAAAAATTATTTCTTTCGATACTTTAAAAACCTTTGCCAGTTATTATTATTCGTAATTACTTCATTATGCTCCTTATTGCTAAAGATGAATATCCGGTTATTGCTTTCTAATAAGGCTGGAGTTATTTCCCCTTCATTTACAGAAATAGAATTCAGTTTCAGAGAATCTTTTAATTGATTCATGATCAGATGTGTATTCTCAAAAGTGCCCCCATCCTTGGTATAAATATGCAGAAAGCGATGCGCATCGCTTTCTGCAATCCAATGCAGGTATGCATCATTACCCCCATACATCGCATCAAACAAAATGATTTCATCAATTTTATTGTGCTCAATTATTTTGCTAATCACGCGATACGCACCACTATGCCCCGCAAGACTGATGCTACAATCTTTCACCAATAGATGTTTTTTTGCGGGGATAATTTTAGCGGTTTCTAATTGCTTTAAAAGATCATTAATTAATAGGATAAACATTTCTGGCCTTTCCAATTTTCCACCATAACTATCCGGCGCATTCTTGGGGCCTTCCGGAAAAATGAAGAGTGCGTTTCTTCCGGATAATTCAAATTGTTCTGTTAATCTAAAAAATGCATTGGCACTATCAATATTATTATTCCACCCATGAAACCATACCACTAACTCCAAAGTTTTTTTAAGATTAAATTTTTTCGGAACATAAATTAGTACAGAACTATCATCATAATGGTTTTTAGTTGCAAAATGTTGCCCATTATAATCATGCCCTCTTGATCTGGCTGTGTCGGGGAATGGCGCGAAAGAAGAATGCGTTCGAATGAATTTACCTGCAGCCTCTTTTTGTGCTTGCATTTTTATAACACAAAAGAAACAAATGCTAAGACCAATAATTGTTTTTACAATTTGCATATTTAAAAATATTACTTTTAAACTCCCTCACAAACTTTCAGTTATCCGCCGTTAATTTTATTCGATTATCTTAGTGTTTCAAAATCCTCCCCACGTGCTTAAAGACATGATTATTGCCATACAGGCCTATTTTCTGGCGCACCGCTTTATCAAAGAGCATAAGCTCTGGAAATGGATTATCATTCCCGGAATACTCTATGCCATTTTGTTTGGTGTTGGTATGTATTATTTCAGTCATACTTCGGGCCAGTTTATTGAATGGCTGAGTTTGAAAACCGGATTAAAAACATGGCTCGATAAACTCAATTCCAGTTTCCTTGGCTTTTTGTTTACCATGGGAACTTTATTGCTCTGGCTGATTCTTCTGATCTTTTATTTTTCGCTCTTCAAATATTTATTCTTAATTATCGGTGCTCCCTTATTTGCTTACCTGAGCGAAAAAACTGAAGCCATCATCGAAGGCAAAGATCTGCCCTTCAACTTTTCGCAATTATTAAAAGATATTTTGCGCGGCATTAATTTATCGGTTCGTAACGGTTTGTGGCAAACAGTGTACACTTTTTCGATTTTGATATTAAGTATGATTCCCATTCTAGGTTGGCTTACGCCGGCGCTGGCGCTCTTGGTTGAATGTTATTATTACGGTTTCTCCATGTTGGATTATAGTATGGAACGCCATAAAAAAACTCCTGCCGAAAGCATCTATTATGTAGCCAGTCATAAGGGATTGGCCATCGGCAACGGATTGGTATTTTATATCATGCACCTCTTACCTATTTTAGGATGGATTATGGCACCCGCATATGCAGTTGTAGCAGCCACTCTGAGCATGTACCCATTAAAGCAATCTGAAATAAAATGATGAAGGCAGGCAAAGTATATTTAATTCCTACTGTACTTTTTGAAGATAGTCTCGAAACCATACCGCCCTATATACTGGATGCAGTAAAAGACTGTTCCGTTTTTTTTGTAGAGAATGAAAAAACAACACGTCGTTTTTTTAAAAAGATTTGGAAAGAAATGGTAATCGACGATTACCAATGGTATGCAATTCACAAAGCCGAAGCCGCCATCAAACAGGAATTTTTACAACTACTCAAAGCCGGAAAAAATATTGGCATCGTTAGTGAAGCGGGCTGCCCCGGAGTAGCAGACCCCGGACAATTTCTTGTTGCTGCGGCACAACAGGCAGGAATTACAATCAAACCCTTGGTAGGACCAAGTTCTATTTTGTTAGCGCTAATGGCGAGTGGTATGAACGGACAATGTTTTCAATTTCACGGCTACCTGCCAATTGATTCTTTAGAAAGAAAAAACAAACTCAGGGAACTGGAAAACGATTCTCAAAGAAGAAATTGTACGCAGATTTTTATTGAAACACCTTATCGGAATAATGCACTTATCAAAGACATTTTATCGCAGTGCAAAGAAACAACGCATTTCTGTATTGCAGTAGATATTACCGGACCAAGCGAAAATATTCAAACAAAAACTATCCGTAACTGGAACCAGAAAATTCCCGATATCCATAAACGCCTCAGCATATTTCTCTTACACGCCGAATAAAAAAGGTTGTTGAGACTTTGCTCAACAACCTTTTATTTAATTGATTATTGTTTTGCCCTGATATCGGATTGAACGGCTGCACCCTGAATGGCGTAAACACTATCTACGATATAACTCTGTACCCCGCGCCAGGGAAGACTTCCAAAATATCTTTTATAATGCAATTCCACTTCCTTTCCTGCATTATTGAGTAAGGTTTTGGCAACAGATTCTTTGGTTACGCTAAACTCAAAATAATTGCTTTCCACGTTAGCTTTAAAACCACTTTGAATAATTTTTCCTTCGTATGTTTTAAATACAATTCCTTTTTCCTGAAAAGTATTAAGCTGTCCCGCCTTGGTTCCTTCAGCATACACAAAGTAAAAACGCCAATACAAAAATGAGATCAAAGCAACAATTAGAATTGCAGCAATTGACCATAATATTTTTTTCATACACTTATTTGTATTTACAATCCATATTGGTCAACAAGGTAAATCAATACCGCCATATTTACCGCACCCAATAACAATTCTCTTTTGTTTACATTTTCAAACACATCGCTTCTTGCATGGTGTACATCAAAATAACGTTGTGGATCAGGAATCAATCCAGCAAGCGGAGTTCCGAATGTGCTACTTAGCGGACCAATATCAGCGCCGCCTCCACCTGCAATCAAACGGTCTGTTCCATAAGGTTGCAGCAGTGGTAACCAACTTTGAATTTTCGATAACTGTTCTTTATTTTTTACTGTAAACCCAAAACCCCTTGGCGTAAATCCACCCTCATCACTCTCCAAAGCAAAAATGTGTTTTTCGTTATTTGCTTTTGCTTGCTCCGCATATTTTAATCCGCCCCTTAAACCATTTTCTTCATTTGCAAATAATACAAACCGGATCGTATGCTTCGGATGGTAATCAATTGCTTTCATGGTACGCAAAATCTCCATGGTATGCACAATGCCGGCACCATCATCATGTGCCCCCTCGTTTACATCCCAACTATCGAGGTGCCCACCGATAGTAATAATTTCATCCGGAAATTCTGATCCTTTTAAAACAGCGATCACATTATGCCCAATCGTATCCGGAAGAAAGCTTCCATTTGTTTTCAAAGAAACGCTATACCCTTCTTTAATACTCCACAAATAATCGGCATCCCTCGGCCCTACTGCAACAGCAGGAATTTTGGGAAGACTATCTGTATAAGCCATTGCACCCGTATGCGGATCGTTGGCAGTAGATTCTGTTAATGAACGGATCATTACAGCAACAGCTCCATATTTTGCAGCTCTACTAGGTCCGGAGCGACGATATATACCCGTTTCGCCATACGACATAAAGGGCATAAGATTGGTAGGATTGAATCCGTAATTATAATAAACGATCTTACCTTTTACTTCATCTTTTCTCTTTTCAAGTTCTGCAAAATCAGCCACCATGAGCACATCGGCAGTAATTGTTTTACCATTGCTACCTAAAGAATTACCGAGCGCAACCACATCCAGAGCGCGATTAGTTTTTTTATGATTTAAGCTTGTGATTACCGCTTTATCTTTCCCACCACGAACCCAATGCGGCAGCATACATTCCTGCAAATAAACAGCATCAGGTGCCATCTGCTCCATTGCTTGCTTACCCCAGGTTTCGGCTTTGGCAAACTGAGGAGAACCGGCCAAACGACCACCCACTTGTTTTGTTAACTGATAAAGCAGATCGTAAGCTTTACCATTTCTTAATATTTCATCCGAAAATTTTCTGATCATCAACGAATCCTTATTCTGTGCAAAGGACAAAACCGGCAATAGCGCCAGTGAAGCAAGTAGTTTTTTCATCCGCAGTTTAGTTTTGGCTAAGTTAACCATTTGTTGTGTTTGAACAACATGGGATGAACGGCGTTTTAGGTATGAATAATATATTGTTACTTGCACCTGATTAGGAAAATAACCCTAATCAATTTAAATTAAGATGCTATGCGCATAGGAATTGTTTGCTATCCTACATTTGGTGGCAGTGGTGTTTTGGCTACAGAACTTGGCAAAGCGCTTGCCGATGAAGGACATGAAGTGCATTTTATTACTTACCAACAACCGGTTCGACTGAATGTATTCAACGCCAATATATTTTATCACGAAGTTCGGGTACCAACTTATCCCCTGTTCGACTACCCGCCCTATGAAGTGGCACTGGCAAGCACGATGGTGGATGTAATTATGAATCACGATCTGGACTTATTACACGTACACTATGCCATCCCTCATGCATCTGCAGCGTATATGGCCAAGCAGATCGTTATCAAAAAAACTGGTAGAAATATTCCTGTTATCACTACTTTACACGGAACAGATATTACACTGGTTGGGAAGGACAAAACTTACGAACCCGTAGTAACTTTTTCGATCAACGAAAGCGATGCCATCACAGCCGTGTCGCAAAATCTAAAAGATGAAACCTTCAAAAACTTTGCAATAACAAAAGATATTGAAGTCATTTACAATTTTGTTGACGTAAATCGTTTCAATAAAAAACCCATCGATGCATTCAGAAAAGTGATTGCGCCCAAGGGCGAAAAAATTATGATCCACGCATCGAATTTCAGAAAAGTAAAACGAATTGATGATGTAGTAAGTGTTTTTGCAAACGTGCGCAAAGCAATGCCTGCAAAATTATTGATGGTGGGCGATGGACCTGAACGACATGCAGCCGAAGAACAGGCGCGCGAATTAGGTATCGAAGAAGATATTCGTTTTTTGGGTAAGCAAGAACAAATGGAAGATATTTTAGCCGTGAGTGATGTGTTTATTCTTCCATCGGAATACGAAAGTTTTGGTTTGGCAGCACTCGAAGCCATGGCGGCAAAAGCAGTAGTAATAAGTACCAATGCCGGCGGTTTAGCCGAGATCAATATTCAGGGTGTAACCGGATTTATGGCCAATGTAGGGGATGTAAAAGCCATGAGCGATTTTGCAATACAATTGCTGAGCAACGACGAGCAACTGGCCAGAATGAAAGAAGCCGCATACCGGCAGGCCTGCTTATTCGATATCAGCAAAATCATCCCGGTTTACGAAAAATTATACAGTAGGTTCTGCAGGATGCAGGTTTGCAAATCCATTTTATAAAAATCTTATCTGAGATACATTAACCCTCGAAAAGATTTGAATAAAGTATTCACCAAAGTACAGGAGCCTGCAAGTTTTTCTGGCGGTCAAAGTGCTTGGCAGCAATATTTGAATAAAAATCTTAATCGCGATAAACCGGTAGAAAAAGGTGCTCCTCCGGGAAAATTTCAGGTTAATCTAAGTTTCATTGTTGATCAGGATGGAGATATCAGAGATGTGGTAGCAGAGACTAACCCAGGTTATTTTACAAAAGATGAAGCCATCAGGTTTATGCTTTCGAATCCAAAATGGATTCCTGCTAAACAAAATGGCCACAATGTTAGCTCCCGGGTAAAACTTTCCATCACCTTCTCGATAACTGAAGAATAGCGCGTTGTTTAGTTTCTATATAGGGCCTCTTGCATCTGCAGGGGCCTTTATTTTATCAGCTCATCAATACTCTTCAAAACAATCGCACACATTTCTCTTAGTTCTTTGTTTGTAATAATCAGTGGTGGTGCAATGCGCAAGCGGTCGGGGGCAAACAAAAACCAGTCGGTGATTAATCCGTTCTGAACACATTGATGCACGATGCGTTGATTGAGCTCAGGACTTTCGAATTGTAACGACATCCACAAACCTGCAGTATTAATTGATTGAATGGCGGGATGCTTTATATATTCGATCAGGATCTTTTCTTTTTCAAAAACGGTTTCAATGAAACACCCTTCCAGCAATACTTCCAGAGCTGCTTTGCCTGCGGCACAAGAAACAGGATGCCCACCGAAAGTGGTAATATGTCCGAGTACAGGATCATGCGTTAGTGTAGCCATCATTTTC
>JAIEMK010000081.1 GCA_019752295.1 Chitinophagaceae bacterium
ACTTTTGACTTTTGACTTTATTCTTCTACTTTATTCTTCTACTTTATTCTTCAAGCTCATCAGTAAAGAATAGGCTCCTTTTACTACAAATTCTGCGTTCGCAATTTTCTCGGCATTCAAAATTTCAATAAACCCGTTTTCTGAATTACCGGCTACTATTTCAGTCATTTGAAATTGATTGCCTCCAGTTTTAATAAAAACATATTGCTTGTTTTCAAACAAAACAACTGATTCTTCAGGAAGCACCGACGCTTTTGCATTTTTAATAGCGATCTCAGCATTCATATAGGTACCAGGAATCAGATCGTGTTCGTACGACTCAAAATGGCAATGCACATCGGTATTTCTTTCGCTCGAAATATCGTGGCCAATTAGCAATATCTCGCAAGGGTGTTTTTTAGTAGGATGGTTATTGGTATACGCATTCAGCTTCTGTCCCACATACAATTTGCTAATATCTTTCTCAAACACTTTTAATGCCAGATGAATATCCGATGGATTGATGAGCTCAAATAATACCTCAGTAGGTGAAACGTATTTACCGATATTCACATTTACTTTTGAAACAAATCCATCGATTGGTGAATAGAGATTAATACTTCTAGAAATATTTGCTTCAGTAAGTTTTGTAGAGTTAATACCTACCAACTGTAACTTTTCTTTTAGTGCACTCAGTAACACCACCTGTGTTCTGTAATCGGTTTCAGATTGTTGAAATACTTTATCGCTGCTCGCTTGTGTTTTATTCAACTCTTTCTGACGGCGATATTCCTGTTCCAGAAAACCGATCTTTTCTTTTGCAGTCAGATAATCTTGTTGCAACTGAATATACTGCTCACCTTCAATCAATGCAATGGGGTCGCCCTTAGCAATATGTTGTCCGGGTAACAACTTAGTCGACTTCAGGTAACCGCCCAATGGCACACTGATAGAAACCATATTTTGTGGGGGTACATCAACCTTACCGTTTACTTTTAAGATGGAAGCAATTTCTTTTTGCTCCATCTTAGCTATTATCACGCCAGCATTTTTCATTTGTATATCTGTCAGCTTCACCATGTTTAACACGGGTGCTGTTGCATTAGCCTCTTCTTTCTTTTTACTGCCACAGGCGGTGAAGAGGATATATAGCGTAGAAAGGAATATTATTTTTTTCATTTTCGTATATTGAAATATTGGATGATTATTGATTCATTAAATACCTTAACTGAATAGCAGACTCGTTCAGGTTTTTTACCGATTCGATATAATCGTTTTTTACGGTTGTTGCCTGATTAATCAGTTGCACCCATTCCAGATAATTGATACCGCCATTTGCCAATTGCAGGTTTGCGGTATTCGTAATAGTTTGTGCATTTTTAAGCGCGGTATTTTCGAAATACTGCACTGTTTGCAGATACTTTCTGTATTGCAAATAAGCAGCTTGATAAGCGGTTTGTAACTGTTGCAAACCAATTGCATAGTTTGCTTCGGCTACTTGCTTATTCAGCTTTGCTCCGGCAATCTTTGATTTTTGCGCTTTTGCAAAAACAGGAATTCCGATGCCTACTTGCATAGCATTGAATCGATAGCCGGTTCCATACACCTTATTATCCGCGCCCATACCTCTAATACTGGTATTGTTATACCCCACTGTTAATGCGGGTAATAACAGGCTTTTCTCAACCTCAATCACAGCATCTGCTATTTGTTGCTGATGCCTGATCATTTGCAGTCCGGGGTTCTCTTTCAATAAACCAGTATCAGCAAAACCTACTGCATCTATTTTAAACTGTTTGTTATCTGGAGCATATGCCGTACTGGTATTTAATAATAGTTGAAACTGCAATTGCAATACCAACATATCCTGATTCAACTGATTCAACTGAACATTTATTTGGCCAAGTTGCGTTTCGGCGCTTGATTTTTCCAGAATATTCGTTTCACCCTTTTCCAAACGCAGACTTGCTTTTTTATAAAAGGCACTATACAAACTATCTGAATAGTGCAGTAATGTTCTTTTTTCTTCCACATATAGGATGGTATAATACAAGAGCGTTACATCTTTTTTTAGCAAAGATTTTTTTACTGCAATGTTCATCACACTATTTTTCCATTCTTCCTGAAGCAGTTCCCTTTGTCTGGTATATACTTTTGGAAAGCTGAAAGATTGAGATAGGCTAAACTTAGTATCAGTATAAATACTATTGATTTGTCCGATATCCGCCAACAGGTTTGCTTGAGGAATATTAGCTGCAGTTTTGATCATTGCTTCCTGATACTTGGCTTTGAGTAATTCGTTCTTTACCTGCAAATTATTTTGCATCGCCGTATCGATTGCAGCTTTTAGTTTAATAGGCACTTGCGCATTCAGCAAATTTCCCATGCCACAAAAAACCAATACCAATACGGTTGTAAGAACTGTTTTCTTAGCATTTTTCTTTTTAGTTCCACCTTTTTCGAAAGTCATATACAAAACGGGTAAAACAAAAAGTGTAAGGAAGGTAGCAATTAACAAACCTCCAATTACAACGGTTGCCAAAGGTCTTTGCACTTCCGCCCCTGCGCCATTGCTGATGGCCATCGGGAAAAATCCAAGCGACGCAACGAATGCAGTCATTAAAACAGGTCTCAACCTTACTTTGGTGCCCATTAATACAATTCTTCTCAGGTCGTGAATTCCTTCCATTTTTAATTGATTAAATTCTGCAATCAATACAATACCGTTTAATACCGCCACACCAAACAAAGCAATGAAACCCACACCGGCGCTGATGCTGAATGGCATACCCCTCAATGCTAGAAAAAGAATTCCTCCTATTGCTGATAGAGGGATGGCAGAATAAATTAGCAATCCCTGCTTTAACGAATTAAATGCGAAGTACAACAAAATTAAAATTAGCAAAAGCGAAACCGGAACGGCAATCATCAGCCGGCTTTTTGCGGCGTTCAGGTTTTCAAAAGCGCCACCGTATGTAACATAATATCCCGAAGGGAATTTTAAATGCTTCCCTACTTTTTCCTGCAGTTCTGTAACTATGCTTTGTACATCTCTTCCACGCACATTAAATCCGATTACAATCCTGCGTTTAGCATCTTCTCTCTGAATCTGATTGGGGCCCTGCTTGATTTGTACATCGGCCAACTGGCTCAAAGGAATTTGTGTTCCCTGTGGTGTAGGTATCAGCAGATTCTGAATATCTTTCAGATCTTTCTTTTGCTCACCACTAATTCTTACCACTACATCAAATCTTTTTTCGCCTTCAAATAACATTCCTGTTGTTTGTCCCGCAAAAGAAGTGTTCACTACTTTATTGATATCAGAAATATTTAGTCCGTATTGCGCAATCGTATTTCGGTTATAGTTGATAATTATTTGAGGCATACCTGCCACTTGCTCAACATAAAGGTTTTTTGCGCCTTCCACCGAATTTACAATTGTACCCAGTTTATTGGCATAGAGTGCAAGTGTATCCAGATCTTCTCCATAAATTTTACATACCACATCCTGTCGCGCACCTGTCATCAATTCATTAAAGCGCATTTGCACAGGAAACTGAAAGCCTGCAGTAACACCCGGTACCGCTTCTAAGGCCTTACCCATTTTTTCGCTGAGTTCGTTGAAGGTTTTGGCCGAAGTCCAGGTTTCTTTTGGTTTCAGAATTACCATCATATCACTTGCATCCATCGGCATCGGATCTGTAGGTACTTCACCACTACCAATTTTAGTAACTACTTTTTCTACTTCCGGAAATTGGGTTTTTAAAATATGTGCCGCTTTTTGTGTATTGGCAATGGTTGTAGTTAGGCTGCTTCCTGTTAAGACCCTAGTATCAACCGCAAAATCGCCTTCCTCCAGAGCAGGAATAAATTCTGCTCCCAAAGTAGATAAAACAAAAACTGCAACAACAAATAAAGCAACCACCGAAGTCAAAACAATTTTAGGGAAACCGATCACAAAATTTAAAGCATGCTGATATACTTTTTCGATTTTTCCCATGAATAAATCTGCAATATTTGGTTTGTGTTTTATTTTCTTACTCAGGAATAAAGCACTCATCATCGGAATATAAGTAAGGGACAAAACAAATGCACCTAACAGAGCAAAAGCTACTGTTTGTGCCATGGGTTTAAACATCTTTCCTTCAATTCCCTGCAACGTAAAAATGGGTAAGTACACTACCAGAATAATCACCTGGCCAAATACTGCGCTATTCATCATTTTGCTGGCCGACTGTTTTACTTCCACATCCATTTCCTGTTGATTCAGTTTGGTGATGTTCACAAAGTGCTTACTGTGCCCCAGCCTGTGCATGACCGCTTCTACAATTATCACGGCACCATCCACAATCAATCCAAAATCGAGTGCTCCCAAGCTCATCAGGTTTCCACTTACACCAAACATATTCATCATAATTACGGCAAAGAGCATTGCCAAAGGAATAACGGAGGCAACCAATAAACCGGCGCGGAAATTTCCAAGAAATAAAACGAGTACAAACACAACAATCAATGCACCTTCCAATAAATTCTGTTCTACTGTGCCAATGGCATTGTTCACCATTTTAGTACGATCTAAAAATGGTTCTATCACAATTCCTTCAGGAACCGTTTTTTGAATTTGCGCAATTCGTTCTTTTACATTTTTAATTACTTCGCTGCTATTGGCACCTTTCAGCATCATTACAACAGCTCCTGCTACTTCTCCCTGATCGTTATAACACATGGCACCGAAGCGGGTGGCATTACCGATTTTTATAGTAGCTACATCTCTTATAAATAAAGGGGTTCCGCCATTGTTCGATTTGATGGCGATATTGTTGATGTCTTCAATACTTCCAAGCAAACCTTCTGTTCGGATATACAAAACGGTTGCTGCTTTTTCGATATAAGCACCACCCGTATTCTGGTTATTTGTTTCCAGTGCTTTAAAAATATCTGCAATGGTAATATTGTGTGATAATAGTTTATTCGGATCAACTTCGATGCTGTATTGTTTCAGCTTTCCTCCAAAACTGCTCACTTCGGCAACTCCTTTTACGCCCAGTAACTGACGCCTCACAATCCAATCCTGAATCGTGCGAAGATCCGTCTCATTGTATTTTGCTTCGTATCCCGCTTTAGGGCGAACTACATACTGATAAATTTCTCCGAGTCCGGTACTTACAGGACCGAGTTCTGGAGTACCAATTCCCTGCGGAATAATTGCTTGTACTTTCTGCAATCTTTCAGCCACTTGCTGGCGAGCCCAATACACATCGGTATTATCGTCAAACACAATGGTAACAAGCGATAGCCCAAATCTGGAAAAGCTACGGATCTCTTTTAATCCTGAAATATTATTGTTAGCCTGTTCAATTGGGAACGTAATTAATCTTTCAATATCGGTGGCTCCAAATGAAGGTGCTACGGTAATTACCTGCACCTGATTATTGGTTATATCCGGTACAGCATCAATAGGTAATTTGGTAAACTGGTATGAGCCATACCCAATTAGGGTAATAATGAATAACCCTACAATGAGTTTATTTTTTATGGCAAATCCAATTATGGCGTTTAACATAATGGTCTTGTTTAGGTAGATAAATTAAAAGCTCTTGGTGGTACAAAAGCAAATAGCAATAAGTGGGTATATTGCTTCAAGAAATAACTAACAAGATTTCGGGGGCTGCCAGATACTGGATAAATAAGATGGGAGTATATCGTTGTGTTGAGTCACCGCTTTTTTGTTTGATAAAAACACCACAGGAACATGAATCGCAAACTGGGCGTTATCCGGAACAAATTCATTAGCCAAAACAGATACAAAGTCGCCCGAAGATTTAAAAGGCAATTGCATGTCTCTTGAATAATCTTTATCCTTCGGGCTGCCGTGCATATAATGCATATCTAAAAACTTGGTAAAGCTGATGTTTTTGTCGGCATGCCTGTGTTCCATAAAATGCTGATACACCATCGGTAGTTTCAACAACTGATAGGCATCTGTTGTAGTAAACAGATAAATACACAGAAATAATATGGTGATTGGCTTTTTCAGAGTGCGAAGATACTTATACTAACTCAAAAAGTATCTCTGAAAAATTGGTGTCAATTTGAATCTTGCATAAATAACTATCAATCAACGATGCATAATATATTTTTATAATTTAAATTTATCCTCTTATAGCAAAGAATTGATGATATATTTTTTTCCATAATCTCCCCAGTCGCTGAGGGCTTTTTGCAGGGCTTGTGTAAAGCTCTTATAATCTGCTTTTTTTGTTTTACCTGTAGGTATGCTAAATTTTTCTGGTTTGGGTTCAGTTAATTCTACTTTGGTAGCAAAAATGGTCATGTTACTCCGGGGTATCGCTATGCCCAGAATCATACCGGGTAGTCTGCAAAAAGAAAGCGGACCGCCACTGGTAGTTATTTGATCGGTATAAAAAGCAACAACAAAAACAGAATCCAAAATCTTTCCTACAGCTTTGTGGCATTCAAATCCGGCAATATCACGCAGATCGTTGGTCATTTGCCATTTGATATGTCGGATGGAATCTGATAAAAGAAATGTTTCATCAAAAGCGTTTTGTTTTTTGTAGAAGACCCCTTGTTTTAAGTCGGTGTAAATAATATCGTCTACACTTTTGTCGTCACCCATAAAAGGAATTTTTACATAATTATCAACCCCTTTTTCAAAAAGCGTTTTGCCCTCTTTAAAGTAGAGGTTATGAAAAGATGTTCTATATTTTGGGAGCTTGTCTCTGATGCCATCTAACCAATGCTGGTCTTCCGTTTCTTTTTGCAGATTTACTTTTTTCTCAAATTCAATTTTGCCAGAACTGATAAAATTCGATTGCGCATTTCCTGACAGTGTAACTAATATGAGTAGGGTGTTGATTATTTTTTTCATGGCTGCGATTTTAAATCTTATTCGTCGGATGATTTTCTATTCTTATTGAATTTCCATTTGAGCGAAAACATGGCATAGCGTTGTACTGTAGTGTAAGTATTTTCTGTTATATAGTTACTGGATAGGTCTCTGCTGAATCCGATACGTTGGTTTAAAATATCATTCAAACTAAGGATTGCAGTAATGCCTGATTTTTTTGACAAAGTTTTTTCTAAAGAGGCATTCCATATCAAGGCATTATTGTTACGGTCATTTGCCGATAATTTTTGCCGGTAATCGTATCCAACATCTGTATTAATACTCCAGCCTTTCTTGAATTTATAATCAAAATAAGTGCTTACATTTTGAGTCCAATATTCGGTAATGGCCCCTGTATTGATGGAAGATGTGGAATGATTAAAACCAACCGCATAAGAAACATCAATCGTCATTTTTTTCTCAATCGATTTTCGAATACTAATTTCCGGGCTTACGCTGATTCTGTTGGTTGTATTTTCCACCCCATTTAAAAAGTTTCTGGTTTGCCCGCCATTTAGCCTTGGGTTAAATCCGATTTCGATTTTTTGAAACTTAATTTGTCGGCTAATATAGAATCCAAGATTATAATTGTAGTTGCCATTTACGTTTACTGTTTGGCTAATCCTTCTTCCCTGATTATCTAAAGTACTCCGGCTGCTAAATGCATTTTCTGTTACAGTAAAATTTCCGTAGCCCGAAATGCTCCGATTAGTAAGTATTTTATAGTCCGAAAGGTTAAAATAAACGGTATGTCTAAATGCCGGCTGAAGATTCGGGTTACCTATTACCTGATTTAATGGGTCGTAATTATTTAAAATAGGTTGCAAGTCTGTTAGTGATGGTTGTTCCGTATACCCGGCGTAGGATAAATTGAAATTTCCCGAAGAAGTGAATTTCCACCTGATTTGTGCTGTTGGAAAAAAGTTCGTGAAGTTTCTGGCATAGGATGAATCTTTAAAAACATTGGTTTGTTTTACAGCAAGATCCTGAATAGCAATACCTGCTTTTGCTGTTATTTTTTTGGTGGAATAATTAAAAGAAAATCCTACCCTGCTCGAGGTATTTTTATATTTATAGTGATTGCTATATAAAATATTTAAGGAATCGTATTTACCGTTTTGTTTTTCATAAGAACGTATATCATGATCATCGCTGTTGCTATTGAAAGTATAATTTACATTCAGAGATAATTTTTTGCTTAGCGGTTCTACATAACTGGCAAGCGCCTGCACCGTTTTTACATCATTTGTACTCAGCTTTCGTTGGTCAATCACCTGCAACGAAGAAGGCAATCCTCCGGTATAAAATTGCGTTTGATTTAATAAGAAGCCATCACTATTGGATACACTATTTGTGAATCCGGTGCTAAGCGAAAAGGAACGGGTTCCGGCTTTATTGAGTTTCCTGCGAAGATAGATATCGGCTTTGTTACTATTATTATCTGCATTAGAGGTATTGGTTCTATTACTGGTATTTACCGGAACCTGATTGCCTGTTAAGTATTCTCCTTTTAGTAAACTATAACTATTCGATTTACCTTGCGAGATTCTGGCATTTACAGTGATAGTGGTTAGTGAATCGATATTCCATTCATTTTTTGTGCTAAAATTTTCTTTCCATTTACTACTCTTATTTGAAGTTGATTGAGTGCTAAAATAAGTGGTGTCGGGCAAAATATATTTGGTGCTGGTATAGCTCTCTCCCTCCAAATTGAGGTGATTATAACTGAAATTATTAGCGGTACTATTCTTTAGTTTTCCAAACTTTTTGTTCATCATTAAAGCGGTTTGCAAGTTTTCGGGAAGCCCTTGTTGGCCATAATTTCCAAACTCAGCATCGCCATCCCAGTAGAACATTGCATTTCCATTCTCAACTGTGCTGGAGATACTACCATAGTCTTGCATTTCCTCCCAATTCATTCCATTGCGGCCCGTTTTATCAGCCGTAACAAGTATTCCCGCTTTAAGTGTACTGGTAAAGCGACTTGCTGACAATTTTGATTGATAATATTTATCGAAGTTAGTACCGGCAGTGGCTGTTCCAAAATAGCCTTTCTTGGCATCTGCTTTTAAAATCAAATTGACGGTTTTCTGTTTTGAGCCATCATCAATTCCTGTTAACGTGGCTTGATCACTTTTTTTATCGAATACTTGTACTTTGGCCACGTCGCGTGCATTTAAATTCTGAGTAGCCATTGTTGGGTCATCGCCAAAAAACTCATCCCCATCCACCAATACCTTTTGCACTTTTTGTCCCTGCGTAGTAATTTCTCCTTTGCTGTTTACAGAAATTCCCGGCATTATTTTCAATAGGTCTTCCACTGTGGCTCCAGCTTTAACATGAAAACTATCGGCCAGATATTCAGTTGTGTCACCCTTTATTCTGATAGGCGCGATAGTTTGCCTTACAATTACTTCCTGCAGCAGGTGTGCTTTAGTGGTTAAAGAAATTGTCATAGCTTCTTTATTGGCAGCATTTACGCGAACCGTATCAATCCAATCAACATACTGTGGATAGGTTACAACCATCACATATTTACCCTCTAAAACATTGGGAAGCAGAAAATTTCCTTTGGCATCGGCATGGGTATAAGAAACAAGTGATGAATCCTTTGGAAGCTTAATATAGATTACCGCATTTTCGAGTGGGGTTTTACTCATGGTATCGCTCACGTTGCCTTTAATACCAATGGTTTGGGATGCTGCTTTAAAGGAAAAAAGTAATAAACATGCGAAAACAAGTAAGTGCAATAGTTTGGCTTTCAAAATCATAGAAAATGATTTAAGTTAATTAAGCTTAGGAACCTTAGTGACTTAGATTCAGAAAAATTAATATTCCATAAAGGATTAATATTTCTGCGTTTATTTTTTGGGGAGGAAAGCTTGATATTACAAAACGAAGGCAATATCAGGCCAGTTTGTTTCGTAAAACAATCAGGTTTGAAAGTAATACTATTTTTTTTAGTAGTTGAATGAGTAGTGTTTCCCTTTTGTTAAAAAAAGAATTGAGTATTGCAAGTGGGTTGCTGTTTTGGCCAATTCTTTGATATCAATTATACATACCTTGCATTTATTGATGCAATACCCAATTCTTTAAACACCAATCAACTAAACCAAAACAAATGAGTAAAATAATAAAATTTGGGGAAGATGTTGAAGGATATAATATTCCTGTTTTAAATGAAAGAGAAATCAGAGCATCGGCCGGCATTCTATTTTTAGCAACATTTTCTTCATTGATGCTGATCATATTTAAGAATAATTTTTTGCCGATTAAGTATGTCATCACATTTTTCTTTACCGACTTTTTAATACGTGTTTTTATAAATCCAAAATATGCTCCTACACTCATTTTGGGACGCTTGATAGTGCGTAATCAGAATCCGGAGTATGTTGGAGCGAAGCAAAAACTATTTGCCTGGGTAATTGGTTTAATCTTATCAGGCACTATGTTTATTTTTTTCATAGTAGTCAATGCCTATAGTCCAATAACAGGTATCATTTGCCTCATTTGTTTAATTTTCCTCTTCTTTGAATCTGCTTTTGGAATTTGTTTGGGTTGTATGGTGTACAAATTGTTTTATAAAGAAAAGGCCCAATATTGCCCCGGCGAAGTGTGCGATAAACATTCTAAACAAGCTATTCAAAAAGTATCCGTTGTGCAGATACTCATTGTTTTGCTTTTTATAGTTTACATTTTCGTTACGCTGTCTTTATTTAATAATAAGTTTAAAGAAAAACCTTACGATTTATTTGGCATATTTGGTACATCACAAAGCAAATAAGAGAAGGATTAAATTATTACAAAGTAATACTCAGTAAATCATACAGTTCCCAGCGCTCGCTGCGATGGCTGGAATATCTGCAACAAACAAAAGCGGGTATTTGGCGCTTCTTGATAAACAGAAGGCATCACACTAACATATTAAAAAAATAATTATTAATTTAGTCGTACAATTTTATAAAATGACCTTAGAACATATTGCTATTTGGACCGAAAATCTAGAACTACTAAAGGATTATTATGTAAATTATTTTGATGGTACATCAAATGAGAAATACAGCAATCCCAGTACGCAATTTCAAAGTTATTTTATTAGTTTCAAGTCTGGGGCTAGGCTCGAAATTATGGCGAAGCCCAATATTCCTAACAATCGCAATGATACCATAAAAATGCAACATAAAGGAATCATTCATTTGGCATTCGGTGTAGAAACGAAAGAGGAAGTAGAAGAAAAAGCCAAACAACTTGCAGCAAGCGGGTTTAAAATATTGAGCGGCCCCAGAAAAACTGGGGATGGATACTACGAATTTGAAACGCTTGATCCTGATAACAACCGTCTTGAGGTTACTACAAAATATGTTGAATAGAACTAAATAAAATGACAATAGAAGAGAATAAAAAAATAGTTTTAAGATTTAATAAAGAAGTATTAGAAAAGGGTAACACCTAAATTCTAAAAGAGATCGTTTTCAATTCTGTTGTAACTAAAACAAAATACCAACCCACGAATTCTCTGAACACAATCAATAAAAACCATGACTAAAATATTTCCCCTCACAACTGTTAAAGCATGGCTTCTCGTTGGTACACTCGATATATTAGCAGCCTGCATTCAATTCTTTTTAAAAACAAATAAAAACCCAATCACAGTACTGCGTTTTGTGGCAAGTGGTTATTTTGGCAAAGAAGCGTTTACAGGTGGGGATAGTATGATTATTTATGGCCTCCTCCTCCATTTTCTGGTTGCCTCATTATTCACTTTGTTTTTCTTCCTGCTCGCCTATTACCTGCCGGCTATGCTCAAATACACACTCTTTACCGGCATCTTCTATGGAATTTTTATGCAGTTAGTAATGCAGTTTTTAGTGCTTCCACTTTCAAATGCACCCAAGGTTTCACATACTTTCCTGAGTGTGGTTATTGCAACATCCATTTTGATCATTTGCATAGGAATTCCTTTGGCATTTATTGCGGGCAGGAAATTAAATACCGGCAAATGATAAATGAATATCCAAAAATATATCTCTACAAACGTATTGTTCAGGCAAAACTTTTTATTGACGCCAACTACGCTGAAAATATAGACCTGAGCAATATATCTGATGAAGCATATTTTTCGAAATTTCATTTTACCCGACTTTTTAAAACCATCTATGGCAAAACGCCGCATCAATATTTGACATCGGTTCGAATTGAAAATGCAATTCGTTTATTTCGCTCCAATAAACCAGTTTCGGAGGTTTGCTATTCAATTGGCTTTGAAAGTTTAACCACTTTCAGTGGGTTATTTAAACGTATTGTTGGCGTATCTCCTTCAGCTTATCTGTCGCAGCAACAAGAAATGAAAGTACAGATCAATAAGACCCCACTAGCTTTTATCCCCGGCTGCTTTGCTCATCAACATGGCTGGACAAAAAATAGCAATTTTGAAGAAGCTGAATAATTAATCATTTCAGACTTTCGTGCTAAGATTAAACCAAAAATAAAACTATGATCATCAAAATGACACACGTTTGTGTTTATGTACTCAATCAGGATAGTGCATTTGAGTTCTATACAAACAAACTCGGATTTAAAGTAAAGATGGATGTTCCGATGGGTAAAGATGCACGTTGGCTGACAGTAACACCACCAGAGCAACCTGAATTAGAAATTACCTTGTTTCCTGTTACAGTAGGTACCATGTTTAACGAAGAAACTGCTAAATCTATGGCTGAACTAATTCGGAAAGGAGCACTGGGGCCAGGTGTTTTTACTTGCAAAGATATTTATGCAACTTATGAAGAGCTTAGAAGTAAAGGAGTTGAGTTTATCAAACCCCCTAAAAAAGAGTTTTACGGAACAGAAGCCCTGTTTAAAGACGACTCGGGGAATTGGTTTTCACTTGCCCAACTCGCTTAATAAACTACAGAAATATGAACTCAATATTTGAAACAGAAACCAGAACTGAATTAATTAACAGAATTCATTTACTGAATGAAAACAGTACTGCTCAATGGGGCAAAATGAATATTTACCAGATGCTCAAACATTGCACCCTCTGGGAAGAAATGATGCAAGGAAAACAAAAGTATAAACGAGTTTTATTGGGTCGTTTATTCGGTAAGATGGCTTTAAAAACAGTTTTAAAAGATGAAGCGCCATTGAAACACAGTACTCCCACTATTCCTGCGCTAATCATAAAAGAAAAGGATGGGGACTTTTTAAATTTAAAAAAAGAATGGATTTCAAGAATTGAGGGGTACACAAATTTTACAAATACCGATTTCGTTCATGTATTTTTCGGGAAGATGACAAAAGAACAAATTGGGCAGATGGTTTATAAGCATATTGACCATCACCTTCGGCAATTTAATGGCTAGAAGAATAGATATTGTCCCCATTCTGCAATCTCAATCGTCATTAAGTTTCATCATAAAAAACAGAAACGATTGATGAAGGGCTATCAGGAATCACATAAAGAACTTTTGCCTCACTTATTCAGGCAAGAATATTCGAAAATGACGGCTGTATTATGCCGTCATTTTGGTTTAAATAATATTGAAATTGCCGAAGACATAGCTAGCGAAACATTTTTAAAAGCATCCGAGAATTGGGCTTTAAATGGGATTCCCGAAAATCCAACAGCATGGCTTTATACGGTTGTAAAAAATAAAACCAAAGACTATTTTAAACGTCAAATGGTTTTTCAAACAAAAGTTAAAGCTTGCAGGAGAGTAATTACTACAATGAATTATTGGGCTATTTATATGCCGAAACAAATATTGACAAAGCAATCAATTATTATGAAGAAGCCATTGGGTTAACAAAATCAAAAATAGAAAAACAAACCTTGGCAAAAGAAATTGAGCGATTGAGCAAGAAGTGACAGAACAGATGTGGACCAAATGGGATTGAGTTCAACTAGTTCCTCGCTGATTTATGTGCAATACCGAAATTGAAATGCTTATCCATCATATAGGAACCTTGAGGCTAATAATTAGCATAATCGAATCATAATTGTTATATACTTGAGCCGAATAAGCAATTTAATCGGCTCATGATCTATAATTGGCAGCAAAAAGACTGGTGTAAATTTCACTATGATAGTAGCGTAGTGGAGAAATTATTTTTTGCAATTGCTGAAGAAACCGACCATATAAGTGGATTGTTAACCGAGCTACCCGAAAAAATAAAAACAGAAACCATTATCCCAATCATGGTTTCGGAAGCGCTAAATATCTCAGCCATTAAGGGGAATATTTAAGTCGGCAGATCTGATTTTTTCTATTAAAAACAATCTTGGATTAAATGAACAGAAAAATAATATAAAAGCCACTGCCACTAGAGATTTGCAATAACTTACAGAAATGGGCTTGCTTATTTTAAAGGGAGGAGGCCGAAGTACTCATTATTTTATAAAAAATATTGTGGCCTCGTCAGGAATCGAACCTGAATCAAGAGCTTCGGAAACTCGCATACTATCCGTTGTACTACAAGGCCAATATAATATAAAATCCATTTTCTAATAATCCATAAATCAAGAGCTTCGTCCCGAGTACTCGGGATTATACTATCCATTGTACTACGAGGTCTGGGCTGCAAAAGTAATAGTTGCAGGTTATTAATGTCTCAATTGCTCAAAAATTCGATCTGTTATTTCCTTATTACATAGTTCGGTGCCATGACCCATTGTGGCGGAAGTTCCCGCGGCCACGCCATAGCAAAGGATATCTTTCCATCCCCAACCATGATGCGCCATGCCCATTAACATTCCGGCCACCATCGAATCGCCCGCTCCAACTGTGCTATGCACTTCTACTTTAGGCGTTTTAACTTCGTAGTGTTCTGTTGCCGTTACCAAAATAGCACCATGTGCACCCATCGAAACTACCATCACTTCGCAACCCCCTTTTTCAATAATAGCCCTTGCTGTTGGAACAATTTCGTTATGCAGCAGTCGATCCTTCCCCACAAGGGCACTCAACTCTCCCAAATTTGGTTTACACAAAAAGATTCCCACGGCAACAGCATGTTTCAAGGGCTCTCCCGATGTATCTACCACAAGGCGCGCATCTTTTTCTTTGGCAATAACAGCTAACTTCCCGATAAAGTCTAAAGGCACTCCGGGAGGCAGACTACCGCTTGCGACTATGAACTCAAGATCATTCTCTTTTTGAATGGCTTCTAAAATAGCCATCCATTCGGCTTCCGATACTTTTGGGCCTTCCATTCCAAAGCGATATTGTAAGTTGGTATTGGCATCTACTGCAATAAAGTTTTCGCGTGTGTCGCCTTTAATATGAAATACTTTGTATTGTATGTCTTCAGCCTTCACCAGTTCAGTAAATTTTTCGCCCGTATATCCACCTGCCAGATAAAAGGCTCTGGAATGCCCACCCAGTTTATGTATTGCCCTGGTAACATTGATGCCACCGCCACCGGGCTCCAGTATTGCATCAGAACATTTTAATTTTTTTTCGGGAACCAATCCGTGTATAATAATACTTTTATCCAGTGCAGGATTCAAAGTAAGTGTAATAATCTTCTTCATTTTTTTATTGATTTTGCAACATGTTCAGAATGAGCAAGCTGTTTTTCATAAATAGAATCTTAAAGCCAGAAAAAATAAGGTTTGAATAATCAAGAGGTCCAACGCGAAGTGATTGGCCCTGCTAAATCGAAGCTTACTAAAAATCCAGAGCAGGAAAATACTCACCACAAACCAACAGATATAATTAAAATAAGGAACTGTGCCATCTTTCCATTCCCAGAAGCCTAATTTAGAAGCTACGGGTTCCATTATCCAATCAAAAAATGTTGCCAGTGTTGCTCCGTCGATAATGAGCGACAATTTTTCAATAGTGGGTGTAAGTGTGATGTCTGCAGCTTCATATTTCAATTTTAGCCAATCCTGTATCTTTGTCATTACAATACCGCAACAAAACATCAATACAAACCAGTTCAGTCCTATCAGCCAGGGTACTCCATTTAATTTGTTCCCCATAATGGTTCCGTACCGGTACACGCCAAACAGGCGACCCGTGTTTACTCCAATCATTTCAACCCCCATTCCTGTTAAGAAACAGATGAGTAAAAATGCAAAGAATGCTTTGTTTTTTTGGGGCTGATTCCAAATCAGTAACAACAGCATCAAAATAAGAATGAGGGAAGTGTTTTGTATGAACCATGTTTTATACGGACTAATCAATATTCCCACGACACCGCAGAAATGGAAAAGTATCGCTATAAAAGTGGCGATATTATGTTTTGATAATTTTATTTTGCCCACTATGATTTCCTCTCTATTATAAATTTCACGAATTCTTTTTACTATTCCTCCAATTTTCTGTCCACCATTGCATCATTTTCGGGAAAATAATTTCAAGCCATGCAGTAAATAATCCTTCCTTCGATTGCAAAGAATTCAAGATACTTTCCATTGAACAATACTTATAATCATTTACTTCGGCAGGATTGGGATTGATCGGCCCATCGTAATACCCAATGTACACATGATCGAACTCGTATTCGGTAAGTCCATTCTCAAAACTTGCTTTATAAATAAAATCAAATATTTTTTCCAGTGGTGTTTCAAAGCCCATTTCTTCATTCAATCTTCTTAAAGCGCCCGCCTTGGGCTCTTCATCGGGGCGCGGGTGACTGCAACAGGTGTTTGTCCATAATCCTCCGCTATGGTATTTGCTCATCGCCCTCTGTTGCAAAAGCAATTCACCATTTTTATTAAAAATAAAAACGCTGAAAGCCCTGTGCAGTAACGCTTTTTTGTGAGCCTCCATCTTCCCCATGAGACCCATTTTTTCATCAAATTCGTTTACTAATACTACTTGCTCATTAGAATTCATCATCGTGTATATTGCGTCTATAACATATTGAACTGGCGACGGATACCCGCTTTTGCGAGAATAAAGATCTTACTATAATCAGGAACCCTTATTCTTTGTTGCATGATTTTATGCGGCTTTGCTTTTTTTATTTTATTAAAAAGCGAAAAGTAATATTTGTAAGCCACATACACACCAAATCTTGCCTGAATGGGTAATTTTTGAATTCCTTCCAGTGCATGATCAAAATCTTTTTGTATCTCCATTTCAATAGCCGATTTATCTGACTCGCTAAAATTTCTGAAATCGCAGCCCGGGAAATAAACCCTGTTCAATTTCTCAAAATCGGCTCTTAGGTCGCGTAAGAAATTTACTTTTTGGAATGCTGCTCCGAGGCTTTTTGCATAAGGTTTTAATTGCTCATCTTGTAACGGCTTATTATTACAGAAAACAGTCAGGCACATCAATCCTACTACTTCTGCACTGCCATAAATGTATTCTTCATATCCTGCCTTATCATATTTTCGTTTTTCCAGATCCATCTCCATACTATAAAAAAATGCATCGATTAGTTGATGATCGATCCGGAATTCGTTTACGGTAAGTTGAAAGCTGTTTAATATCGGGTTAAGGCTAATTTTATTTTTGATGGCATCATAAGTGGCGTTGCGAAATTCGAGTAGTAATTGCGATTTATCATGGTCATGAAAACTATCAACGATTTCGTCTACGAAACGTACAAATCCATAAATATTGAATATGGGCGCTCTCAGCTCTTTATGCAATAGCTTAATCGCAGAGTAAAAACTGGTGCTATATTTCTCTGTGGTGAGTCTACTGCAATCCTGACTCAATTCATGAAAAAGCTTCATCTTGCTTTGATTATATTTATAGGTCTATTCAATTAGATTACGGAACTGCATAAAAGTATTGCGAATATTCATATCATCAACCATTCTGCCTAAATGCTTTGATCACTTCTCCTGCTACTATTTCTCCACTAATCAAACTGGGAGGCACTCCCGGGCCGGGCACGGTTAATTGTCCGGTATAAAAAAGATTTTTAACCTTTTTACTCCTGCAGGCCGGTTTTAAAAACGCTGTTTGCAACAAAGTGTTCGCTAAACCGTAGGCGTTGCCTTTAAAAGAATGGTATTCACTGATGAACTCTCTGTGGGCGAAAGTTTTTTTATAAACAATGCTGTCTTTAATCGATTGCCCAAGTTGTTTCTCCATTCTCGCAACGATCATATCAAAATAGCTATCTCTTAATGCTTCATCATCGCCCTTGAGTCCTGCAGCAACCGGAATTAATAAAAATAAATTTTCTCCTCCCTCGGGTGCCGATTCGGGGTCGGTAACCGATGCAACACTTACATAAAACAAGGGATTGGTAGGCCACTGTTTTGTTTTATATATTTCTTCTCCATGAACTTTAAATGAGGTATCAAAAAAAAGGGTGTGGTGTTCTATTCCACTAAGTTTTTTGTTCAGACCAACATAATAAATCAAACAGCCAGGTGCCATCATTCTGGTTTCCCAATATTTTTCAGAATAAGATCGGTATGCTTTGGGTAACAAATCCATTTCCACATGATGATAGTCGGCACCTGCAACCACAACTTCTGTTTGGTATTTCTTTTTAATAGTTATTCCATCTTCTTTAACTGAAGTGGTAATTGTTTTGATCGATTTATTTTCAATATCTAACGCGATCACTTCTTCTTCAAATTTAAATTTTACTCCTAATTCAACAGCAAGCAGGTACATGGCTTCTACGATTTGATACATCCCTTTTTCGGGATACCAAGTACCTCCTTTGATATCAGCATAATTCATTAAACTATACAATGCTGGCGTATCTTCCGGTAGAGCACCCAAAAAAAGCACTGGGAATTCCATAATTTCTTTCAGCTTTGGATTACTGAAATGCCTTGCCACATTGGTTTTGATGGAATTAAAAACATCGAGCCGGAATAGACCACTGATCAGATCCATATCAAGAAATTCAATCAAAGACTGCCCCGATTTGTAAATCAGTTTATTAATCCCTAGCTGATATTTGTATGCAGCTTCGCCGATAAAATGATCTAGTTTGTCGCCTGCACCAGATTCAATTGATTCGAATAAATTTCTGAATGTCAAGTAATCTGCAGGCACATCCATCGGCCCATCTTTCCAATAAATTCTATAGGAGGGATCTAATCGAACAAGTTCATAAAAATCAGAAACCGACCTGCCAAACTGTTTGAAATAACGTTCAAAAACATCGGGCATCCAATACCAGCTCGGCCCCATATCAAATGTAAATCCTACCGCTTTAAACCTACGTGCTCTGCCTCCCGGCTGATTATGTTTTTCCAAAACAGTAACATCCCATCCGGCTTTTGCCAGAAAGGAAGCAGCAGAGAGTCCTGCAAACCCACTTCCAATAATGATGGCTTCTTTTTTCAATTTATTTGAGCACTACAACAGCAATATACGTTTTAATCAATGACGCTCAATTTGTGCTTTCAATAATTTTCGCGCAAAGTGTATCCTGCTTTTTATAGTTCCTAAAGGCTCGTGCAGCATATCGGCAATTTCGTGGTATTTAAAGCCATCGAAATAAAGTAGAAAAGGGTTCCGAAATATTTCGGGGAGTTTTTGAACTGCTTCCATCACTTCTTTCATATTCAATTTCGCTATCGCTTCATTAGCAACGGCGCCTTGATTTGTGTCGATCAAAAAATCATTTGCAGTGTGATCGAAAATGGTATTTTGTTTTGACTTTCGGCGATAATTGTTGATGAAAATATTACGCATGATGGTGTACATCCATGCTTTTATATTTGTTCCAATATTGTATTTTTCTTTATTCGCTAATGCCCTGAATAAGGTTTCCTGTACTAGATCTTTCGCCTCTTCCTGATCGCGCGTAAGCGTAAAAGCAAATGGTCTTAAAAATTCGGTATTGTTGATGAGCACTTGGTCAAAATCTGCTACTGACATAGTAAGTGTTTAACTATTTACCGTGTAAAGCTAAACGTAACAGCCGTATAAAAAAATATATTCGTTGACTTATTTTGGTCAAAAAATAAAACGTAGACAATCAATCAGTTGGAAATAAAAGGGGATTTATTTATCTTTTATTTTCTTTGATTCCAGAACTTTTTCAGTGAATTGGTACTAGATCAGAGTAAAGCGATATACTCCATCACTTCTGAGAGAGTATACTTAAAATTGATATTTGAAGGTGCTTTCTTTTTAAAGGATTGTGTTAAATGCCCTGAAATAACAATTGGCAGATCAGGCACTCTGTTATGAAGATTGATTAGAAATTTTTCGAAATTAAAATTGTTCGTTACTGAGGTAAGGTGTGAATATAAAGAGCTGGGTTGTTTTAATTTGCATACATATTCGAGGTCTTTCAAAGGCATATTAGCGCCTAGATAAATTACTTTGATCCCCCTGCTTTTTAATAAAAAATACATGAATAAAATGCCCAGTTCGTGGTATTCTCCTTCGGGCAGAAACAAAACAATTGTTTTATCCGTCTCGATATGTGTTTTGATTGTTTCGATCCCCAATATCATTTTTTGGCGAATAATATTTGTAGCCAAATGTTCCTGCGAAGGATTGATATGGTTAGTCATCCAGAGAATTCCAATTCGCTCAAGAAAAGGGAATATGATCTGAGTAAAAGATTTCTCAATTCCTTTTGCATGAATATAGTTGTCCAGAATCATTTCAAATGCTTCTACGTTCAAATCCACCATACAATGAATCATTTCATTGATAATTCTTTCCTGCTGAGCCTGTGCATTCGAAAGCAAAAGAATCTTCTCCTTTAATTCAGGCATCGTCATCCTGTTGATATGAGAGATCTTATATCCGTATTTATTTAAGAGGGCAATATTCAAGATCGTTTTCAATTCATCACTGCTATAGTAGCGGATATTTGTATCGGTTCTGCAAGGGTTTAAAAATGAATAACGCTGTTCCCAAATACGGATCGTATGGGCTTTAATGCCAGAAAGGTTCTCCAGATCTTTAATGGTAAAAGCGTGCATACCATTAATACACCTGAGAAAAAAATTTGTTTAAGAATGGGCTCGAAACTTAAAAAAAATTAGGCCCTTTTTTAAAAAATCAGATATGTCGATTTTGATTGAGAAATTATTTTAGCTTTCTCAGATACTCGCCGTAACCACTTTTGGCGTATTTGTCTGCGATCAAAAGTAATTTCTCGCGGTTGATAAACCCTTTACGATAAGCAATCTCTTCAATGCAACCGATCTTCTGGCTTTGTCTTTTCTCAATTACACGAACAAATTCACAAGCATCAGCAAAGGAGTCAAATGTTCCAGTATCAAGCCATGCAGTACCCCTGCTCATTACGCCTACGTGCAACTTTCCAGATTCGAGGTACACTCTGTTTACATCAGTGATCTCGTACTCACCTCTTGGAGAGGGTTTAATATTTTTGGCTATTTCAACTACCGTATTATCATAGAAATATAAACCCGGAACGGCAAAGTTGGACTTAGGTTGTTTTGGTTTTTCCTCGATCGATACTGCGATATTGTTTTCGTCAAACTCAACCACACCATATCTTTCAGGGTCGTTCACTTCATACGCAAACACGGCTGCTCCAGTTACATCGTTAAAGGATTCGACCAATTTGCCAAGACCTGCTCCGTAGAAAATATTATCGCCCAGAATCAATGCCACTTTATCGTTTCCAATAAACTGCTCACCAATCACAAATGCCTGTGCTAAGCCATTGGGCACTTGTTGTACTGCATATTCAAACTTGCACCCAAGGTCTTCCCCATTACCAAGCAAACGCTGAAATTGTGAAGAATCTTCGGGAGTTGTAATAATTAAAACTTCTTTGATACCTGCCAGCATCAAAATCGAAAGCGGATAAAAAATCATCGGCTTGTCGTATACAGGCATCAATTGTTTACTGATACCTCGGGTAATAGGATACAATCTGGTACCGGACCCCCCTGCCAAAATAATACCTTTCATATATAGTTAGATTTTGGTTACATGTAATTCTATTGTTAAACAATGTCAATGATGTATTGTCAAAACTGCAAACTATCTTCTATTTGTTTGATAGAAGGCAACACTTGATCTTTTTCCGAAATCAACAATTCATTCGCAGTCAATTTCCAATCGATATTCAATTCAGGATCATTGTAGATCACCCCCCCCTCTGCAGTTTTGTTATACAGATTGTCGCATTTGTAAAAAAAGGTAGCTGTTTCACTCAAAACAACAAATCCATGTGCAAATCCTCTTGGCACAAAAAACTGTGTATTGCTGTCTGCTGATAATTCAATTGCAATATGCTGTTTGAATGTGGGTGAGTTGCGTCGCAGATCTACTGCAATATCCAACACTTTTCCTTCCAGTACCCGAACCAATTTGGCCTGTGCGTGCTCGCCATGCTGAAAATGCAATCCCCTTAAAACACCCTTGCTGGATTTAGATTGATTGTCCTGTATAAAGTTGATATTCATTCCCGTTTTTTCCAGAAAAGTTTGCTGATTAAAGCTCTCGAAAAAATATCCTCTGCTATCGCCAAAAACGGTGTTGTGAATAATAATGCAATCGGCCAGCTTTGTCTGTTCTACTCTCATAAAAATCTATCTGTTTTCGTACATGCCTGTATAATAATTCTGATAAGCGCCGCTGGTTACGTGCTGCAACCATTCTGAATTGTTAAGGTACCAGTCGATGGTTTCGCTCAAACCCTGCTCGAAAGTAACAGTAGGCTTCCAACCCAACTCACGGTTGATTTTGCTGGCATCAATGGCATACCTTCTATCGTGACCTGGTCGGTCTTTTACATATGTAATCAACTTTTCGCTATATCCTTTTTGTCTTCCTAATTTTTCATCCATTTGTTTGCAAAGTAGTTTAACCAGATCGATATTACGCCACTCGTTAAACCCGCCGATATTATAAGTTTCACCGTCTACCCCCTGATGGAAGATCGTATCAATCGCCAAAGCATGATCTTTTACAAAAAGCCAATCGCGTGTATACAATCCATCCCCATAAACAGGCAATGGTTTTTCTTCAATGATATTATTAATGAAGAGCGGAATTAGTTTTTCGGGGAAATGATAAGGACCATAATTATTAGAACAGTTAGATACAACCGTTCTCATATGATAGGTTTCGCGATAAGCTCTTACAAAATGATCCGATGCCGCCTTACTCGCAGAGTAGGGAGAATTGGGATCATAAGCAGTTGTTTCTAAAAAGAATCCTTCAGCTCCCAAGCTGCCGTATACTTCATCTGTTGAAATATGATAGAAGAGGTGATTTGTATAATCGCCTGCCCATTTTTTGCGCGCTGCATTTAAAAGATTTACCGTTCCGATTACATTGGTATACACAAAATCGAGCGGCGATACAATCGAACGATCCACATGCGATTCTGCGGCAAGGTGTACCACATCCGTAATATTGTGTTCGCTAAAAGCCGCTTCCAAAGCAGGTACATCCAGAATATTGATCTTTAAAAAATGATAATTCGATAAATGATCAATGTCTTTTAAATTCTCCAGATTACCGGCATAAGTAAGTGCATCCAGATTAAATATTTCGTATTCAGGATATTTCGTAACAAATAACCTTACCACATGGGAACCAATAAAACCTGCCCCGCCGGTAATTAAAATATTTTTTTTCATTTGATTATTTCTATTGTTTTTAGTTGCCAAACAGAATTCGCCTTTACCCATTCAAGCGTCGAAGTTACAACCATCTAATTGCTTTACAATAGAATGAATCCGTTAATTATTCCTGATATTTTGTTGGTTTTACATTGTATGATCTCGGAAAATAGAGGAACTTATTCAAAAGAGAAAAGCAATCCTTATCTTCAATACCGAAATTTTTGCCATGAAATGAGCATAACAAAAATTTGTCACCAACTGAAATGTTTGTTAGCGAATTACATGTAGCCAAAATCAATAAAAAAACACATGAAATGAGCCTTTTCAAAACTTGAGGCTGACCAAATTGATGAAAAGCGAATTACATGTAGCAAAAATCAATAAAAAACACATGAAAGAACGCTATTATTCGCTCGACGTTTTCAGAGGTGCAACTGTTGCCCTGATGATCTTGGTTAATAACCCCGGTAGCTGGGCCCATATTTTTGACCCGCTCGAACACGCGCCCTGGCATGGTTGTACGCCCACCGATCTTGTATTCCCCTTTTTTTTATTTGCGGTAGGTAATGCAATGGCTTTTGTAATGCCTCGTTTCGAGGAAGCAGGATCTGCTTTTTTTTGGAAAAAAGTAGTCAGGAGAACAGCCCTGATTTTTGCAATTGGATTGTTCCTGAACTGGAGTCCATTTGTTAAATGGGATGGCGAAAATCTTATATTCAAAGTCTGGGAAAATATCCGGATTCTTGGCGTACTGCAAAGGATTGCCATTGCGTATTTTTTTGCATCGGTAATTGTATTCTACGCAAAAACACGTGGCGCTTTTGTTATCGGTGCCATCATCTTACTGATCTATTGGGCAATTTGTTTGCTATTGGGCAGTTCGGGCGATCCATTTAGTTTAACCGGTTGGTTTGGAACATCTGTAGACATAAAAATTTTAGGTATCACGCATATGTATAAAGGCGAGGGAGTTGCATTTGATCCCGAAGGTCTGGCAAGCGCTTTGCCTCCAATCGTTCAGGTAATTTTCGGATTTCTTGTGGGACAATACATTCAACTAAAAGGTAAAAATTTTGAGATGCTTGCCGGACTAATGATGGCCGGACTGGTATTGGTATTTGCAGGCTATTGTTGGGATATGGTTTTCCCGATTAACAAAAAAATATGGACCAGTAGTTATGTTTTGTACACAAGCGGATTAGGCATTCTAACGCTCTCGAGCCTGATTTATCTGATTGAATTCAAAGCAGTGAAAGGGGTGTGGAGTAAGTTTTTTGATGTGTTTGGGAAGAACCCGCTTTTTATATTTGTGCTAAGTGGTTTTCTTCCAAGAATTCTGGCATTACTCAGATGGGTAGATCACGTTGATACTGGAACCGGCAAGAAAGTTTATACTTCTGCCTTCCCTTGGTTTTATGAGCATGTTTGTAAAAATATAGCAACAGACTTGAGAGTAGGTTCTCTGCTATATGCACTCATTACCATTGCTTTTTACTGGTCGATCGTATACATTCTGGATAAAAAGAAAATCTATATCAAAGTATAGTTTATCGCAATTTTCTTGCAGGGTTACCTGCATAAATTCCAGGAATAGTAATGCTTTTGGTAACTACAGCACCTGCTCCTATTACAACATTATCGCAAATACTTACCGGTAAGATGGTACTATTGCTTCCGAAATAAACATTATTTCCGATCGTTGTTTTTTTCCATAGCGACGGGTTTCCTGAGGGGCCACCACTTGTAAAAAGGTCGTTCAGGAAAACTACGCCATGACCTACAAAACAATTGTTTCCCAAACTAACTAGAGAACAAATAAAACTGTGAGATTGAATTCTGCAGTTCGATCCGATGGTTACATCTTTTTGAATTTCAACAAACGGACCTACAAAACAATCATCCCCTAAATTGCATTCATAAATATTAGAAGGCTGAACGATTGTAACATTTTTGCCAAAAACTACATCACGGATACTCGATTGTTTCTGTTGATATTCCATGGTTCAAATTTTTTGCAGACCGATAAATTCGCTCGATGATCTCTACTGCCTTCATAGCTTCAAATGCAGTAGCATAAAATAACTCATTCGATTGCAGTGATTGAACCAGGCTTTCGTACACTTTGTGATGATTACTCATTGAGCCCTGATAATTGCCATATTCGTTAGGGGCCAGATCCATTCCTGCCAGAGGTAACTGAAGCAGATCGCCTTGTTGATAAGCAATCGTATTCAAGTACGCTCCACCAATCTTTAACGTAGCATTTTCAGCAATTATTGTAAGAGACCCTTCTACATTTCGATTAAAACTGTTAACTGAATAATTAAGCGTGCCAATTGCTCCATTTACTAATTCTAACAACACCACACCCGAATCTTCTCCATCGATCAGGTTTTGATGTGTAAAATTTTTGGTGATCGCAGTTACTGTCTTTACATCTCCAAAAAGCCAATAAATTAAATCAATAAAATGACTGAACTGCGTGTACAAAACGCCTCCATCCAATGCGCCCCCATGCCATGAATTGATGTAATAATCTGCCGGCCTATTCCAAAAACAGCTTAGTTCAAAAGAATATAATTTTCCCAATTGTTTTTTTTCGATGGCTTCTTTTAACTCAGCAACAGGGGGATTAAAGCGGTTTTGTTTGACAGTAAAGATTTGCCTTCCTGTTTTTAGTGAGGTAAGCATCATGGCGTTACAATCCGCTGTTGAAATGGCCATGGGTTTTTCAACCAACACATGGCAACCCGCTTCCAATGCTAAAATGCTTTGCTCTGCGTGTAATCCATTAGGAGTACAAATTACAATGACATCGGGCAGTGGATCTGATTTTAATAAATCCTCAATGCTATAAAATGATTTTGCACGATATTCTTTTGCCAGAAAATCGGCTTTTTGTTTCAGGATATCACATACCGCAACCAGTACACCATAGTTATTTGCATGAAGGGCATGCCTTTGCGCAATTTTTCCACAGCCTACTATGGCGAACTTTATTTTATGCATTTATATTTTCTGTCAGTTGAAATATTCTGCGGCACGCACTACATTTTCGGGCTTACCCACATCGATTAAAATGTCGTGCGAATGGTCGAAACTATTGATTCGCTTGCTTTGCATCAAATCCAGATATACATCAACCAAAGAAAATTTTCCTGTTTGTTTAATCAAAGAAAAAATGGCAGGGCTAATGATCTGAATTCCGCTAAATGCTTTAGGCTGCAACAATTCATAGTCTTCATTGGTTGTTGAAAGATTGGCAGGTTTCTCTTCGCCCGTTTGAACATTTCTCCAACCGCATAAAGCTCCATCCGGATCGAATAAAAAATAACGCGCCGTTTTTCTTTGAGTTACTGCCAGAGTTGCCAGCGGTTTTTCTTGCTGATGTGCTCTGATCATCTCGCCCAAATCCAAACTTGTGAGCATATCCACGTTCATTACTATAAACTGTTTCTCGTCTTTAAAATACCAAGCGGCTTTCAACAAACCACCACCTGTTTCTAATATTTCGTCAGTTTCATCCGATATGGTAATCTTCGACCCCCACCCATCATATTTATCCAAAACTTTTAAAATCTGGTCAGCAAAATGGTGCACATTCACTATCACTTCATCAATCCCAAATCGCTGCAGATACCTGATATTTCTTTCTAACAAAGTCTTGCCATTTACCACCGCCAATGCCTTGGGATGATTGTCTGTAAATGGTTTTAACCTACTACCTAGTCCGGCTGCAAATAACATAGCTTTCATGTATATATATTTAAGCTCTTAACCAATTGGCAGAATTGGTATGCGTTAATACCAACTTTACCTTATACTTATTTCGTAGATGTCGGGCAGTTTGTTCGGCGGCGTACACACTTCGATGTTGTCCGCCGGTGCAACCAAAATTAATCATCAAATGACTGAATCCTCTTTTTAAATAATCTTCCACAGCAATATCTATCAAATCCCACACACTGTTAAGGTATTCATTCATTCTTGTTCTTTGTTCCAGAAAATCTTGTACGGGTTGATCCTTTCCGGTTAAAGTTTTATAGTCGTCGAATCGTCCGGGATTTAAAATACTACGCATATCAAACACAAATCCGCCGCCATTTGGGCTCTCATCTTCAGGAATGCCCTTTCTGTAACTAAAACTGTTTACTTCAATCAACAAAGCTGTATCTGCATTGGCCTGTTGTGGTTCAAAACGATGAACGATCTCGTTTGAAACAACAAGCCTTAAAACCCTGTCAAACTCAGGTGTAACAATCCCTATACGCTTGTGTTCCAAAAAGAATTTCAGGTTTTTCAAGCCCAAAGGAATGCTGGCCAAAAAATGTGCTTTTCTTTCAAACAATCCGCGGAAACCATAAGCTCCCATTACTTGTAACAAACGAATTAATACATATCCGTTATACTGACTCACAAATGTGGTTCTATCAATTGGGCGTTCCAATAACTTGTCTACTTCGTTCATATAAAATTCCAGCAGCCCATCTTTCCAGGTTTCGCTCAACTCGGCTTTTGCCTGCCACAACAAAGAAGCTACATCATATTGCAAAGCGCCTTTCATTCCACCCTGAAAATCGATGAAATTTACTATTTCATCTTTTACAATAATATTGCGACTTTGAAAATCGCGAAACATGAAATATTTATTTTCGGTGCGTGTTAAATAGGTACTCAATGCTTCAAAATCATCCATCATGGCCTGCTTGTCGTACGGCAATTGCAGGGTATCGAGGAAATAGTATTTAAAATACAACAGATCGCTCATGATTGCCTGTTTGCCAAACTCTTTGGCTGTGAGGCAGAGATTATAATCCAAGCCCGCGTCGCCCTTAATCTGCATATTTGCCAGCGCAGTTAAACTTTTCTCGAAAAGTCGGTACAATTTGTCGCTATGCCCATACTGCTCCAGCTCGTTCAGCAGGGAAGCGGTACCGAGGTCGCCCTGCAGATAAATCTTTTCATCTGCACTCACGATCAATATTTCCGGAACAGGTAATCCCTTCGATTTAAAATGCCTCGTGAACGCAATAAAAGTATGATTCTCCTTTACGTTTAAGTTGTATGTGGCAATGAAAGTATCGGACTGGGAATAGATTCGGAAGTATTTACGATCACCGCCACTCTGGGGTAATTTCTCGATGCGGTCGGAAGGGGTCTTCTTAAACTCAACAAATAGCGCTTCAATGGCTGCAATCACATCCTGCATGTACTGTATTTGTAGTAAAAATAATCCTAACTAATGAAAGACAATAAAAAAGCAGTCTCGAAATCAATATTTTAAACGATTTGGTTTTATAAAGCATTTATCTGCTCGTTTTTTTTAATGAATTCTAGAAAAGCTTACCCTGCTCGCCCGGACGTTGGAATATTTCTGTATTTAGCTCAAAACTTTCTTGATTTAGCTTATACAATTTGTTGTATTTCACAAACTGTTGCTTTACCAAATCGGCGATCGGTCCTTGCCCTCGCATGCGCAATCCGAAGCGACTATCGTTAACAGTACCGCCGTGTGCATGTTGTATCAGGTGCCATACTTTGTCGGCTCTGTCGGGAAAATTCTTATACAACCAATCATGAAACAATAATTGAATAGCTCCATTTAAACGAACAAAAGTATAGGCCGAAAAAACGGCCCCTGCCTCACTCGCTGCTTTCAGGATTCTTTGCATTTCCTGTTCATTTAATCCTGGTATCATTGGGCCAAGTATCACACCCGTCCTCACGCCTGCATCGCTCAATTCCCGCAACACTCTCAAACGCTGTGCTGCCGTGGTTGTTCTGGGTTCCATTAACCTTCGCAGGTTTTCATCAAAAGAAGTGATGCTTACTAACACACTCACCAGTTTCTTCGACGCCATTTCTTTAAGAAGGTTTTTGTCGCGCAGTATTCCGGCATTCTTGGTAATAATGCCAACGGGTTGATTAAATTCATTACATACTTCGAGTAATTGCCTAGTTAAACGAAATTTTTTTTCTGCGGGTTGATAACAATCGGTATTGCCACTTAAGCCAATGGGCACCGATTCCCACTTAGGATGCATTAAAAATTTCCTCAGTAAAATTGCTGCGTTCTTCTTCACAATAATCTTTCTTTCAAAATCCAGTCCTGCACTATATCCCCAGTATTCATGTGCATTGCGCGCATAACAATAAATACAACCATGCTCGCATCCTTGATAGGGGTTCATGCTATACCACATACCCACATCCGGGCTATCAATTTTATTGACCAGCGTTTTCGCTATTTGTTCCAAATAAACCGTTGCAGTATTGGGTTCTGTCCAATCGTCAATACTTTCTATTTCCTGCCTAATCAATTCATTTTTTAAAAACCTGTTTTTGGTATTGATCTGCGCACCACGACCTTTTAGGTACTCATTCGCACCTTCATTGATTGATTCGTTCATTTTAATTTTGCTTGAATTCTTGCTACTATACAGGTCTTAATCCAAATTTATTTACCTCTACACATTTGTCAAACATGCTTTGCCTGCGCAGAAGTACCAGATCATTTACATCAAAATATTCCAGAAAACATCGTTGAGAGTAGTCCATCATCGCCTTCTCATAAATGGCTTCTGGTAGTTTTCTGGCGATCGACAAATGCGGTTTGCTGATCAATTTAATAGCAGGGCAATCATTGCTTCTGATATACTCATTCAATGGTTTCAATTCTTTTGCCAACTGTTGAAAAGGTTCCGGTTCCTGTACCCGCAGATAAACCGTATGCGGAGGAAAGCCGCTATAATTACAAAGGGTTACTTTGAAGCTTTTTTGTGTGCTGATGATACGGTGCATCCACCGGATTAGTGTTGGCTCCATCTCCTCTTTGGCTAAAAAATTAGCCACCGTAATATGCGGTTTGGTTTTAATAGCCAGTCGCTCCCGGTACTGTTCATAGAAGTATTTTTTCTCTATCATCACTTTCTCGTACACATCTGTATCGGGCTGCGCCACCAGCAGGTACTCGCAAAAATGATTGGCTCCGATACCGAATGTTTTGTTTGCTGCTAACCCCATTTCCATAAAGATTATTTTAAAACGGTAATTATTTTAGCATAAATTTACTAAATAATTTAGCATATTAAAATTTATTTATCATGTTTACCGAAGAATGGGGGGCCAGTTCCTACAAAGGCACCAAAAAATTTGATCAGTGGGAGGTTCCAACCGCCAACGCTACCGGCTTTGGTGCAGCGGCAGATGATTATATGGAAAGGGGTATCGACCTCAACGAACAATTGGTTAAAAATAAGCCGGCTACTTTCTTCTTCCGCATGAATAGCGACGCCATGGTCGGAGCCGGTATTTATCAGGGCGATGTATTGATTGTTGATCGCAGTATTAAGGCTTCAAACGGAAAAATAATAGTGGCGTCAGTGAATGGTGATTTGCTTGTGCGCCGTTTACAAATACAGATCAAGGGAATTTCACTGATTGCAGAAAATAAAAGATATGGCAATATGCAGATCGAAGAATTTAGCAGCTCCATTGTTTGGGGAGTGGTAGCGTACGCCATACATAGTTTGCACTAACAAAATCACATGAAATGAGCATAACAAAAATTTGACACCAACTGAAATGTTTGTTAGCGAATTACATGTAGCCAAAATCAATAAAAAACACATGAAAGCGATTATTGATTGTAATAGTTTTTATTGTACTTGCGAGCGCTTATTTAAACCAGAGCTCGAGGGAAAACCCATTGTAGTGTTGAGCAACAATGATGGCTGTATCATTTCGCGAAGTGATGAAGCAAAAAAAATAGGTGTTGAAATGGCAGGGCCCTATTTCAAAGCCAAGCCGCTGATCGAAAAACATGGGGTGGCTACATTTTCTTCGAACTACAATCTCTATGGCGATCTAAGCTGGCGTGTAATGGAAACACTGCGAACCATACTCCCGCATGGGGCTGTGGAAGTATATTCGGTAGACGAAGCATTTCTCGACCTCTCGCATATTCCGGTAAAGGAGTTGCATGCTTCGGCACTCAACATAAAAAATACGGTAGAGCAATGGACGGGCATTAAAGTGTCGATTGGTATAGCTCCTACAAAAGTGTTGAGCAAAGTTGCAAACCGGCTCTGCAAAAAAAACAAAGAGATCACGAATTGCATACTAGTATTGGATAGCCCCAGAAAAATTGAACAAGCCCTCCAAAAAACACCCATCGAAGACGTTTGGGGTGTAGGGCATCAGTACGCAAAAAAATTAAGGCTTTATAATATCAATACCGCTTTCGATCTGAGTGTTAAAGACATTAGTTGGGCTACCCAACGCCTTGGTGGTGTTGTTGGCGCAAGACTAATTCGCGAACTAAAAGGAATGGCCAGCGTTGAAATGAGCGAGCCGTTGGAAAACAAAAAAATGATTGCTACAACCCGTATGTTTGGATCGCCGGTAAATAATTTGCAGGATATCAAAGAAGCAATTGCTACTTACACTTCACGTGCTGCCGAAAAATTACGCAGGCAATATAGTGCGGCTACAACCATTAGTGTATTTGTAGTTCCGAGAGAGCCTGTTACAAATGGCGCCTATTTTAGGCATGGGCCAACCATCAGCAGTTATATCACTCTGCCCGTTGCCACATCTATTACTAACGAACTAATTAAACCTGCTCTTCAATTAACAGAAAGACTTTTCGAAAAAGGGAGGGCTTATAAAAAAGCAGGCGTTATGCTCAGTGGTATTGTGCCCGATACTGCCATTCAGGCTTCTTTATTTAATCCACCCACAACAGAAAAAAACAGGTTGCTCATGAGCATGATGGACAATATTAATTTCGCCATGCGCAACGATGTGCTCAAGTTCGCTGCGTCTGGTACCGATCGCGACTGGAAGATGCGACAAGAATTACGCAGTCCGCGCTACACCACACGTTGGGAAGAACTCTGCGAAGTAAAATAATCATTCCGTTAATCAATTTACTTTTTAGGAGCGATAGGATATTTCGCAAACAACGCTTTCATACCGGCGGCAGCAGCTTCTGGAATCTTGGTTGAATTGCGGGGTAAAATATCTTGTGCAGTACCCTTCCAGATCATTCTGTTTTGAGCAACATCAATCATGTGAATGGTAACCGTTCCTTCCTTATAATGGCCTACTACAAGCTCCTCCGATTTCCAAGAATAATTACGCTGACCCATATACCGGTATGCACCATCAGTACGCCAATCAGTTTGGCGGGTTTGTGTTTTCTTTTCAATCTGTATCCCAATGTTTACAAGTATTTCAGGATTATTGCTCTGCGTGTATCCACGTTTGTTTAATTCGTTACTGATTGCAGATTTTAAAACGTCGACCCTTTCAAAAAATCCGCTGGTGGTAGTATCGCCCGAGGCCATTAGTTTATAAAATCCGAAAGTTTTATACTTTTCAAAATCAGTGTTAGCAGCAGATTCTGTATTCGATATTTTTACAGAAGTGCAAGCTGCCAGAAGGCCGATCAGAAAAATTGAGAGGATCTTTTTCATACTTTAATTTTTATTGATTTTGGTTTTATGTAATTCTTCATCTTCAGTTTCTGATAAAATAAATCATTCAAACAAAGTTTCGGGTGGCAGAAAAACAGGTTTTTTTAATTGTAACCCGCAAGTTGAATTTAGCTGATCAATCAAATAAACAGTCAGCTCCGGAGAAAAGGCTTCTTCATGCATATGCATAAAAAAATACACCGACTCAATACCCTGCTCTAACCACGATTGTATTCTCTTCACCCAATCATTAATGCGTGTATAATCTGTTTGATGTAAGCTATTCCCAACATACCTGATAAATGCACTGGAAACAGGTAAATGCATATGGGCACAGTCTCTCCTGCCACTGGTATCTGTTATAACAGCACCCATTTTCTGCGAGCGAAGTGTTTCAAATAATTCTGATTTGATGGTGGGGTTGCTAAACCATTGAGGATGGCGGACTTCCAGAAAAAATTGCAGGTCCGTTGGCAGACTCCGCAAATAATTAAACAACTCTTCTTTTCTTTTAGGCGAAAAACTATCACTAACCTGAACAAAAATGGGGCCCAGATGATTTTTAAATGCAAGAATGCCACGTAAAAATTCGGTGGTTATAAAATTTTTCCCATTCAGGTTTCCCCGATGTGTTATGCCCTGATACATTTTAGGACAAAATAAAAAATCTCTATTCGCTGCCTTCCCTGCCCACTTTGTAATGACTGGAGCACCATAAATTGTATAATGTGTAGCATTTAATTCAATGCTGTTATAATGCTTCAGGTATTGATCCAAAAAATCTTTTTCTTTAGTTCGCTTAGGATATATTTTGCCCAACCATTCGGTTCTGCCCCATTTGGCACATCCGACATAAACCTTAGGCGACACCTGCCGGATTCCAGAGAGAGACTCACGATTAAACAAAGGATCTACTGCCAGCGCAAAGTCAATCTCGTTAAGTTCCGATTCCAAAACGCGGCCAAATTCCATAGTCAAATTTTGAATTAAACTTTATCAGTCCCCAATATTTTTTTTGCGTTCTGCGGGCTTACTACTTTTTTACCATCTTCAGCTTCCATTTTCGACTGTCCCAAAAAATGGGACAGTTCACTTCCTTCTACCTTGAGCTTCGTTTTTAATGCATTCCAGTATTTTCTTGGTCTTGGGCTGCCCGTTAAAATTTCAACCACATCTATAATGGAGAAAAACCACTTTTCCTTTTTTTCATCCCAAATGGTGCGTACCTGTTTATCTTCAAATAATTGTATGGCTTCTTTTTTGTTCATCTATATCACTATTGGTATTCCCATGGATGCTTGTATATGTGAGGATGTTCAAAGCGTTCAACACCCCATATTTTAGCAGTTGGCGAATGTTTGTTCTATTTCTGGAGCGTGGGCGGAATGAAGTTACAAAAGATTAGAATATGATTTACTACCACACTTTATTAGTCTGCAATTAATATATTACCGCAATTGTAATAATCAGCAAAAATTAAAAAACTATTCCTTTGTAAAATATTATCTTTTGTTGTTCGTCTACCTTATTATTGATGGACACTGCATTGACGATATCGGCTAACATGACAGAAAAGGGGAAAGGCAATATTACTGAAGTAATCAATGCGTATACCAAACGCTTGAAAGGCTTCATCCGTAAAAGGGTGAGTAATGAAGCTGATGTGGAAGACATTCTGCAGGATGTATTTTACCAGTTTATCGGAAACACGAAACCCATCGAACAACTAACAGCATGGTTGTTTACTGTTACCCGTAATAAAATCACCGACAAGCAACGAAAGCATAAACCTGAATTGTTGAACGACCTGTTTGCGGATGCAGACGATGAATTTGGACTCGCCTGGTCGGACTTATTTTTCGAAGACGGTAATAATCCCGAAACAGCTTACCTACGCAACCTGTTTTGGGAAACACTGAACATCGCTTTAGACGAATTGCCCATCGCCCAAAAAGAAGTATTTATTTTGAACGAAATAGAAGGGGTGCCTTTTAAAACCATTGCAGAACAAACAGGAGAAACCATCAATACCTTATTAAGTCGCAAACGCTATGCAGTATTATATCTGAGAGAACGACTGGTAAGCTTCCGCGACGAATTATTAAATTATTAGTCTAAAAAAAATATTATGAACAAAAAATTTTGGATCAAAAAAATAATCGGCTTTACTGCTCTTGCAGCAGCCTTCGGGTCGCTCTTAAGTTATGTAGTGATGCGCTTATGGAATGGGATACTCACAGAAGTAGTACACGTTTCCCCTATTAGTTTTTTACAAGCCATTGGTATACTCGTACTGAGTAAAATCCTGTTCGGTGGTTTTCATGGTAGATGGGGCTGCGGTCCAAGCCACCATTGGAAAAATGAGATGAAAGAAAAATGGCATAACATGAGTCCAGATGAAAGAGAAAAAATGAAAGAGGAATGGAGAAACAAATGCCGTACTTGGAGAAGACCTAGTAACGAACCACAAGCAGGCGCAGAATAGCAACAGTTTTGAATACCCGCACCGGCGAAATTTTACAGAATTACTGGGACAGACCAACAAAATCGGGGAAATCAAGCCCGGCGCTTATGCCGATCTCATCGCTCTAAAAGGTGATCCAGCCAAGGATATCAAGCTTTTGGAAGACGTGAAATGGGTGATAAAAGATGGTGCTGTGAAAAAATGATGAGGGAAGCAAAAAGTGATGAGGCATGATGCCTCATCACTTTTTGCTTTTGGTAAAGCCACATTTAATTTTTTATGATCTTCTTAATTACGGTTTGCTTGCCATAAAATATTTTAACTACATAAGTTCCCGATGAAAGATTCGAAATATCAATAGTGGTTACTTGTGCAGTAAGTGTAATTTTTTTAACCTCTTTACCATACATATCAAATAAGCTAAGAGCATTATTATACTGCTGTTTTCCTGCCAACAAAGGCACGGCAACTGTGAAGTTGTTAGTAGCAGGGTTAGGGTAAACCTCTAGTTCTGTAATTGCTTTTGCTGCAATATTATCTTCGCTAATTGATGCTGTAGCTGTAGTACTTGGTTTTATTATTATACTGTGCACTCCTGCAGTGGTACAAGTTATAGGTACGCTTATAAAAGTAATATTACTGGAACCACAAATATTATCTGCGGTTACGCCAATATTATAAGTACCCGAACCCTGTGTTAAGGTTAATTTTTTAGAAGCAGGCGAATTAGGAAACTGTACCAGATTATTACCATTGTAAGGCTGCTTAAAAAACGACCATGTATAAGTTGCGCCCATTACATAATTAGTAGATACCAGTACTTCGTTGCAGGCAACAAGTGGGTCTATGGAATAGTTTATGTAAGCAGGAGCAGCAGGAGTTCCAACAGTTATTTGTTTAGTTACTACAGTATTGCCACCACATGCATTATTTATTGTTGCTGTAAGGGTAATAATACCATTAGCTGCTTTATTTAATGTTGCTGTATTGCCACTTGGAATGATATTTGCGATGCCCAAAGGAGAGGCTGACCAAGTAATATTAGAAGACTTACATGTTGCTATTGAATAAATTTCTGATGTACATAAATTATCATTACCTGCAATAGTTGTGCTTACAAATCCTGGGAGGCTTATATTATCACATTTCACTTCATTCTCGAACCATTGTGAACCTTGTTGTGACACAAATACATGTTGTTCATTTGAAGAAGGTGCATATACATAATCAAATGGCGTAAAACCACATAAATATTGATTAGACCAATTCATGTATAAATTCTTGCCGCTATTGTTAGTTCCAAAGCGCAAGTCTGCAGAACTATAGCTTGGCATCATGGTAAAATTGTTAATATTTTGGCTAAAAGAGGTTCTTCTTGAGCCTGTAATTAAATAAAGAGATTCTTTTAAAAGAAAGGTTAATTTACCTTCATCTATATTACCAGGATCAGACCCAAAAAATGTTCCAAATCTACCGCCCGGGGCATTATCCAACGCGCTGTTGTTCCAAATAGCAGTTCCGTAATAATTTGTATATCCTGGTGGCACCCAAAACAGGAGATTAAATAATGGAGAAAGTGTCCACATAGATGCTACTTGTGCAGTTCCCGAGCTTGGTGCTGTACGGCAAATCCAACTAAATTCTTTACAAATATTATCTCCACATAACCCCCATAAACTTTTCCAACCCTTTCTTTGAAGTGATAAATTCAATAAATCTGTATTAGAGCCTTGGTTGGGATTTAATGTTCCAGTATTTGCCCCATTAATTACTGCAACCTTTCTGCATTGTTGCGGATATTCACCCATAACTGAAAGATTTTGTAAAAAAGTTGTTCTTAATGCGTCAGGAGCTGGTGTTGAAGAATTTGCAGAAACATGGTGTGCCAACATTTGCCTTGCTGCCAAACCATTATATAACCCATCCCTTATTAATTTTATATTCTTCAAAACCCCTCTTTTGGTAAGGTATTCTACAAAATTTTGCAGACCAATAGGAACATTTGCACCCTGATGACAGCCATCAAAAGAAACATATGTTTTTACATGATGCGGCATATTGTTATGTTCCATATATGCTAAAGCATATTGTGCAATTAAAGAACCCATACTTGGGCCAATCAGTGTAATCTCTTGTGTAAACGTTGAACCATAGATTTGATAAAGCCTTTGTAACAATGCAACAAGGGTCATTGCGTTTCTTTCTAATAAATCATTCCCATGCTTAAAATCAAGTATTACAAGATCATAACCTTGCTGTAACATGTAATCTCCAAATTGGACTTGAGTACCGTTCCTTGTTGCCAAAACATTAATATAGTCTTCATAAATCTGCTGTACCCCTCTGCTGTTAGTAGGGTCAAAACCATCAATAAAAACAATCGGCTTATGTAACACACCGGTATTACAACTACTGCCATTACCTGCAAAATAAAAATAAGCCGTGTCTTTAACACCCTTATAATCTATTTGCGGGTTGCCATATTGGGCATTTACTTGTGCCAAAGCCGCAGGGTCTGCATCAATTACCCATTTTTGGCCACCTCCTTTACAAAAACTAAGCGGTTGATATTGTTTGGTTTGCTTTACAAATATTTTAAATGGGTTGCCGAATTGAATTGCGTTGCCAGCGAGGTCTATACCAACCACAACTATCCTACCAATGAGTGTATTAACAACATTCTTAACGATAGAATTAAGGAAGCCTCCACCAGATAAAATTCCGTATGTAGTCATATTTCCGGTAGCGAAAGGGTTATTTACCACCCATTCTCCTTGTCCATCACCAAAATCAATTCTTATTTGTTGCACGGTAAATCCTTGATTTTGCAGAAAAAACTGAGGAGAAAGATAAAATTCGTGCTGCCCTTGTTCTATAACCTGTCCTTCAGCCAACAAAGGAGAAGCAATAAAAGAACTGTAAGTTAAATAAGGGCTTCTTGACCTGCTGGGTATGTCTGTAAATTGCCCGTTAGGCAAAGTGTCGAGCAACCCATCTTGCAGGGCATTACTATCTACAACATTGAATTGGTAGTAAAATAAACCAATAGGGTGTTGGTTATTGTTTCCGGTTGTTCTTATCATATTATCTAATGTATCAGGATGTATCCACCCTGCTGTACTGTATGCTGCATGATACATTTCATAATAAGCCTGTGCAAAATGGCCGGTGTGTGTTGTGTCGTTATTAGTACTTGGCAATCCGGGATGCTCGTCTATCTGTGCTATTGGTAAAACCCTGTCGTATAAAATACCGGTATTTATATACGCTTTATTAAGGTTTTGAAGTTTGTAATCGGCATAATCTTTAAAAGGTAAGGTATCCCAGTTAGTTTGGGCCGTTGCGTTATAATTTTTAGTTAAGCATAAAAAAATTAAGCAAACTGCAACAATACGCTGCAAATAGAATTTGGTTTTCATAAACATTGGTTTTTGGATAAAAAATATTTTAAAAGAAAACAGTATATTAGTTAGTCGTGTATTCTAATCTAAAAACACCTTCTGTAATTGAAACAGAATTGTTTTGAACAGAATTGTAGCCGTTAAATGAAAATGTTCCTGAAATAATTTTGTTAGTTTTATCTAATGACAGAATTGTTAAGTTGCCTGTATGTGTAGAATCTGTTATATACTTATCACTAACTGTAGTTGAATTTTTGTAGATGCCATTTTGATTTAACCTGCCGTCTAACCCATAGGTATCAATATTGATATTAATTCTATCTAATTTGATAATGCCGATAGAAATTGTTTCAAATCCCCTATTCCCATTAATCAAGAATGTGGTGTCACCCAATAGTTTAGCTACTCTACAATTTGCACAATTATTCGGTATGTATTCCTGCCCGTTTACGTTGCAGTGGAAATAGAATTCGGGCAAAATTTCTTTTTTACAACTGCTGCAACTAATTGTGGTAAACAGTATAATTGTGAGAAGTGGAAGAATTAGTTTTTTCATAGAATTTTTTATTTAAGATTGCCTGATTTGGATATTTGTATTATAAAAATCTTTAATTATTGTTACTAAGGCATCAATAACATATTATCTAAATATTAACTAATAATTCAAATGAAGTAAGCCCTGATATGCAGCA
>JAIEMK010000091.1 GCA_019752295.1 Chitinophagaceae bacterium
TTATTCTGAAAATCTATGCTGGTAGATCTTGCCTTCAGTCCAATAAATACCTGTCCGTCGAAAAGCAGTTGTTGTAATTGAAAGCCTGCATTGGCGTTATATTTTGTACCGAACTGAACGGGTATATAAGTACCTGCAGGTTGACCGAAAATTTCGCCCGGTAAAAGTGAAGTGGGAATTTTTAAATAATCATTTCCACTTAGCGAAGCAGTTACTGTAGGTAGTGCTGCAGCCGTAATATCACGGTTTGTCTGATACTGACCCTGTACATTCAATAAAGCATTCCGGACCTGTACATTATTTTTGTGTGCATAGTCCACGCATTCTTTTACAGAAAATGCATGCCTGCTGCTGTTTTGCGCATAGATGGTATTACTTGCAATTAATATGCAAACAAGCCAACTTATACCGGTTTTTGTTTTTTGGTTCATAAGATTATTGTTTTTGTCTTTGTCTCTTGTATTGTTGAATTTTTTTAACTCCTTTAATGGTTACGATACCATATAAAAAGTTCTCAAGTATTTCCTGACTCACTTTAGTCAGATCGTATTTTGAAATGGGGAATATGTCTGTATTGAAAGTAACGAAGATAGATTCCAAATGAAATTTTGCGAGTATGTCGATATTGATTTCTTCGCGGTACAATCCTTCATTAATACCAGTTTCTAAGTTTTCTTTGATAATGGAATAAAAGAAATCTTCTTTGTGCTGATGTAATTTCTTAAAACACTTGGGATGGTATTTTTGGATATCATGAACAATCGTTGGATTCAGATGCTTGAGCATTTCCTGCATTGAGTCCATCGACAAAAAGATCTCGTGTATACTATTTTCTTTGTTTTTTTTATGCGATTCACAGTCTTGATGGTTCTTTTTAATCTCAATATCTAAAACACCTTCTACCAAAGCATCTTTATCAGCATAGAATTGGTAAATGGTTTTTTTACTAATCCCCAAGTGATAAGCTATGTCATCCATACTTACGCTTCGAATGCCATATCGCATAAATAGCTCATAAGTCTGAGTAATGATTCTTTCTTTTGTTTCCATGGTTGCTAATAATCTTGCAAAACTATGGAAACTTTTGACTCAATTATAGTTTCCATAGTTTTTTAATCTAATTTTTTGTTAAACGGCTTAAAATCGGGATGACTTGATGCAAGGAAAACCGACCCTAACTGCTTTGAGGAAATAATTATTGAGCACGGTAATTTTACGGTGCTGGAGATTCTTTCTTATTTTACAGCCAAATTAATCCAATGCCACACCTGAAAAGGCCCAGTTTTAAAGCCACTCTGGGAAAATTGTTACAGCTTTTTCTGCAGGGCCTGATTGTTTTAGCTCCCATCGGAATCACGATGTGGGTGGTTTTCGGCTTATTTAACTGGGTCGACAGTTTTCTTCCTAACCTTATTAATGAGATGGCACCCGACCTGCTGCAGAAAGATGCTGCCGGTAACCTTCGTCGATTACCGGGTCTGGGATTTCTGGTTGTTGTTTCACTGGTGCTTTTTGTAGGATGGCTCTCATCACTATTTGTAGTAGGCCGATTAGTAGCGGTATTCGACACGGTTCTGGAGCGTACTCCCGGCGTCAAATTTATTTATTCTTCGGTCAAGGATTTTCTGGAAGCTTTTGCAGGCAACAAAAAGAAATTCGATAAGCCCGTGCTCGTAAATGTAGATGGCCCCGGGGTTTGGAGAATCGGTTTTGTTACCCAAGAAAATAATATTGAAATCGGGATGGATCAGCATTTTACCGTTTATGTTCCGCATTCTTATGCCATTTCGGGCATTACCTATTTGGTTCCAATCGACAAAATCAAGCAGCTCCCTTCACATATTCATCCCGCTGAAGCAATGAAATATGCTGTATCGGGTGGGGTATCTGCTATTCATGAAACCAAGGCGGCACAAACGATCACTGCTACTTAAGATTGCTTCATTTATAGCCCCTCAAGCAAAACAATACGCGCATTTAACAAAGAGAGTACCCTGAAATTCCCTTAAAACCTATTACTTTGCGTTTTCAAGCAATCGAGATGAAACTGCACAATTTCAATTCGGGCCCCTCTATTTTACCCCAACAGGTTCTTGAACAGGCCTCGAAATCTATTTTTGATTTTAATAATACCGGCTTATCTATTCTGGAAATCGGTCATCGCACTTCGCATTTTCAAGAAGTATTACAACAAGCTATTGGATCAGTTAAAAATTTAATGCAACTGGATGATAGCTATGAAGTTTTATTTCTGCACGGCGGCGCTACCACTCAGTTTATGCAGGTTCCTATGAACTTGCTGGATGTTGACCAAACCGCAGCATATTGCGATAACGGCATCTGGGGAAGTAAGGCATTGAAAGAAGCTTCTCTCTTCGGAAACGTTGTAGTGGCAGCAAGTTCAGCGGATAAGAATCATACTTATATTCCAAAAAATCTGGTTTATCCTGCTTCTGCCAATTACCTGCACATCACAACAAACAATACCGTTGAGGGTACACAGTGGCATGAATATCCGGATACCGCAATTCCCTTGATTGCGGATATGAGTAGTGATATTTTTAGCAGGCCAACAAACTTTAATAAGTTCTCTTTAATATATGCAGGTGCACAAAAAAACATGGGCGCTGCAGGGGTAAACCTCGTTGTTATCAAAAAAAATATTCTTGGAAAAATACAACGTCGCATTCCAACCATCATGAGCTATCAAAAACATATTGAAGCCGGCTCATTGATGAATACGCCACCTGTATTTGCCGTATATGTAAGTATGCTTACCCTAAAATGGATTGAAGAAGAAGGAGGATTGACCGAGATGGGCAGAAGAAGTAAAGAGAGATCAAACTTGTTGTATAATACATTAGACAGTTTACCAATCTTTAAAACAACGGTTGCAAAAGAAGATCGCAGCGAAATGAATGCCGTATTCTTTATTGAAAACGAATCGCTTCAGAATCAATTTTTGGAAGAATGTAAAAAAGCAGGTTTTATAGGTGTTAAAGGTTATAGAACTGTTGGTGGCGTTAGGGTTAGTATGTACAACGCGCTTCCTTTGAGTAGCGTAGAAGCAATGACCGATCTTTTAAAGTGGTTCGCTAATCAGCACGGGTAATAGATTTATTAAAGATTAAGTAAAGTAAATGGCAAATATTAAACCTTTCAAAGCATTAAGACCTCAGGCACAACTTGCAAAGTTGGTAGCCAGCCGGCCTTATGATGTATTAAGTAGTGCAGAAGCGAAAATTGAAGCACAGGGTAACCCTGCTTCCTTCTTACACATTACAAAAAGTGAGATCGATCTTCCGGATACTGTTGACGTTCATGCACAGGAAGTTTATCAGCAGGCAAAAGAAAATTTGGTTGCTTCTATTCAACGCGAAACCCTTTTTCAGGAATCCAAAGAATGTTATTATATCTACCAACTGATCATGAACGGCAGAAGCCAAACAGGATTGGTTTGTGTGAGCAGTGTGGATGACTATGAGAACGATATCATCAAAAAGCACGAATTTACAAGACCAGAGAAAGAACTCGATCGCATCAATCATATTAAAACATCCGGAGCACAAACAGGAAACGTTTTTCTTGCTTATCGCAATAATGATGAAATAGATGCAATCATCGAGAAATGGAAAACCACCAAATCTCCTGGTTACGATTTTACTGCCGATGATGATATTCAACATACCATCTGGATTATCAGCGATGGCGATACCATTGATAAAATCAGCTCGGTTTTTGCAAAACAAATTCCATTTACTTATATCGCCGATGGCCACCATCGCGCTGCTTCTGCATCCAAAGTTCGTCAGGCATTGGGCGCAAATTCTACCGAAGAAGCAAACTATTTTTTAACTACTCTTTTCCCTGCAAATCAATTATACATCATGGACTATAACCGTGTTGTAAAAGATTTGAACGGATTTGATAATGCCGGATTTTTAAAAGCACTCGAAACTAAATTCACCGTTACCAATAACGGAAATAGTGCATTCCGACCCGCTAACCTGCACGAAATCGGATTGTATATCGATCATAACTGGTACAAACTGGTAGCCAAACCCGGAACTTATACGGAAGATCCAATTGGTATTTTGGATGTAACTATTCTACAAAACAATGTACTTTCCGAATTGCTCCATATTAACGACCCCCGCACCGACACCAGAATAGATTTTGTTGGTGGTATCAGAGGCTTGGCCGAACTGGAAAAGCGTGTTGACAGTGGCGAAATGGCCGCTGCTTTCAGCATCTATCCGGTGAGTATGGATCAGTTATTTGATATTGCGGATAGCGGAAAAGTAATGCCTCCTAAGAGCACTTGGTTTGAACCCAAGTTGAGAGACGGCCTCCTAACACACTTGATATACGACTAGTTAATTTAAAATTATTTAGGCTCGAACTCTTAACCACTTTTTTATTTGTTGTCTTTTACCTAATTTGAATTTCGATTGGCTTGTATCAGTAATTCAAAGAAGATTTGTATTGGTATAATGCTGGTTTATTTCCAGACTTACCATAATGCTTGCAAATATGAACAGTAAAAGACTTTTCGATTGTGTTGATCACCAACTGCATTCTTTTCCCAAAGAAGATATGCTATGCGCAAAAGAAAACGGTAAATGGGTAAAATATAGCACCAAGACGGTAGCTGAAATTGCCAATCAATTTAGTGCAGGCCTATTAGAATTAGGTTTAAGTGGAAATGATTTTACTCCTGAGTCGAGCGATAAAATTGCCATCATCAGTAATAATCGACCTGAATGGATTTTTACAGACTTGGCAGCTCAACAGATCGGCGTGATCATCGTTCCGATTTATCCTACCACCAATCCACTCGAACTGGAGTTTATATTAAACGATGCTGCTGTTAAATATATTTTCGTTGGCAATAGCGAGCTTTATGCAAAAGCAAAAGATGTTTGCACAAAAGTGGCTTCCGTTAAAAACATTTATTGCTTCGATCGTTTGGATGGCGCTGACCACTGGAGCGAAGTAACCAAATTGGCAAACGAAAATTCGATTCAAAAAGTAAAAGACCTAAAGCAACAAATTCCTACTAATCATTTAGCAACCATCATTTATACTTCCGGAACTACCGGTACCCCAAAGGGGGTGATGTTAAGTCATAAAAATATTTACACGAACGTTTACTTCTCGAAAGAAAGTTTTCCATTTAATGATGCCCCCGAATCGAAAGTGTTAAGCTTTCTACCACTGAATCATATTTTCGAAAAAATGGTCACTTATATTTATCTGTTTAGTGGCATTAGTATTTATTACGCAGAAAGTTTAGACACTATTGGAGAGAATTTAAAAGAAGTGCAACCCGATGGATTTACAACGGTACCACGCCTTCTGGAAAAAGTATATGAACGCATCATGATGAAGGGTGCCGAACTTACCGGTATTAAACGCAGTTTATTTTATTGGGCCGTAGCATTGGCCGAAAAATATGATAATAATATATCTGGAAGTGTATGGTATAATTTACAGTTAGCCCTTGCCAACAAACTCATCTTTACCAAATGGCGTGCGGCATTAGGAGGAAGGGTATCTTTTATTGTAACGGGTGGCGCCGCTTGTCAGGTAAAATTATTGCGCATTTTTAATGCCGCAAAAGTTCCGGTTTATGAAGGATACGGGCCTACAGAAAATAGTCCGGTAATAAGTGTTAACCGCCAGGAAAAAGGGGGTACTAAATTTGGAACCGTGGGACCTCCCATCAATGGCATTCAGGTAAAACTGGCTGAAGATGGTGAGATTCTTGTTTCGGGCGACTGTGTGATGGTAGGATATTACAAAAGACCTGACCTCACTGCCGAAACAGTTAAAGACGGTTGGTTGTATACCGGAGATATTGGTGTTTTTGAAGATGGAAAATATTTAAAGATCACCGATCGCAAAAAAGAGCTCTTTAAAACAAGCGGTGGAAAATATGTGGCGCCACAACCTATCGAAAATAAATTGAGCGAAAGTCCTTTTATAGAACAGGTAATGGTAGTGGGTTCCGAAAGAAAATTCGTAGGGGCATTGATCGTTCCTTCTCTTCCTACTTTAAAAGAATGGATGCGCGAAAAAAATATTCCATTTACAACAATTGAAGATGCTTTACACAATCCCAAAGTGTTGGAATTATACCGCGAGTTGGTTGAAAGCTTCAACGAGTTTTTTAATCATGTTGAGCAAATCAAAAAGTTTGAATTATTAACCCGTGAGTGGAGTATTGATACCGGCGAAATGACTCCCAAAATGAGCCTGAAAAGAAAAGTAATCATGGAAAAATTCAAAGACGCTATTGAGAGGATTTATGCATAAAATAATTGATCGTTTTTTAATGCCGTTCCCTAAACAGAACGGCATTAAAATTTATGAGGGTCGATTTAAAAACCAGGTTGTTTTAATTGCCAGCCTGTTTTCTTTTTCTCTGCATCCACAATTGCTTTTACATCGGCCAATAATTTTTTAGCATCGTATACAATGCCATCTTTAATAGTAAACTGTACACCGCCCGTTCTCACCACTTTATTATCTGCTGTTAATTCAATCGCTCCGGTTCCATACAATACCTGCAGATTTTTTAAAGGATTAGCATTTACGATTGCAATGTCGGCGAGCTTACCTACTTCTACCGAACCAATTTCTTTGTCAGCCCCCAATGCTTGTGCACCATACAAGGTTGCAGAACGAATTACTTCAAGCGGATGAAATCCTGCTTCACGCAACAATTCCAGTTCCCTGATATAACCAAAGCCGTATGTTTGATAGATATATCCGTTATCAGATCCGGTGGTAACACGACCTCCGCGATTTTTATATTCGTTGATGAATGTCATCCACAAACGATAATTATTTTTCCATTCCACTTCCTGTTCTGTTCCCCAGTTTACCCAATAAGAGCCATGCGATTGGCGGCTGGGCTCGTAAAATTTCCAGAGCGATGGTAGTGTATAAGTCTCATGCCATTCGGCCCTGCGTGCTCTCTGCAGGTCCCTGTTGGCATCATAGATATTGAAAGTGGGGTCGATGGTAAAATCGAGCGACAGTAGCTCATTCATCACTTTATTCCAATGTTCTGTATAGGGCGCTGCTGCCTGCTTCCACAATTTTCCTGCTTCTTCAAAACGATTCTGCTCGTTATTATAATTATAATCCAATGGAAACTGCTGAACCGTTTTATCGTTAAACAAAGCCTCCGGTAATCCATACCAATGTTCCATGCTAGTCATACCGGCTCTTGCAGAGTTCAATACATTCCATCTTGCAACATCTGTTTGTGCATGATGGCAACAAGACCTCAATCCGAGTTTTTTATTTTCTCTGATTGCTGCATCCATTACTTCGGGAGATGCATTAAAAAACTTGATGCCGTCGGCACCATTTTTAGCATTTTGTTGAACCCATGCACGCGCCTGATCGGCATTGGTAATTGGTGCTGCACTTCCCATACCAAAAGCAGTGTATGCAAAAATGCGTGGTGCCGTAATTTGATTTGCCGCACTTTTTTTCTTTTGATCAAGCACCCAATCCAAACCATTACCAGAAGATGGGTCGCGAATGGTAGTAATGCCGTGCGCCATCCATAATTTGTACACATACTCTGCGGGAGTACCCTGTTCTGTTCCCCCAATATGTCCGTGCATATCTATCAGGCCGGGCATGGCATACATGCCTTCACAATTCAATTCCTTGCCGCCTTCTTTTAGAGTAGGTCTGCGTTTAGGATCGATCTTGTTTCCCGGAGCGCCGAGTGAAACGATCTGCATAATTTTATTTTTTTCGATCACAATATCCACGGGGCCATAAGCTGGAGCGCCTGTGCCATTAATGAGTATCACGCCCCGGATAATCAATTGGGTATATGGCCCGTCGCCTTCTTTACGATCGGGCGCTTTGGGGATTTGGGCTAATACTATTGCAGCAAAAGTTAAGGCAACAAAAAAACAAAGAATTTTATGCATAACATTGGACTCACTGTGTAGCAGAGTTGATTTGGATCAGCCCTCAGTAAGGATGTTAAATTTATAAATAATTCTTATCAAATAACAGCAATCAAATTAAATAGCAAACATCTGTGAGTTGGCTTTATAAATTTCTACTACTTAGTGCCTAGATTTCTTTACTTATGTTTACTCTTAAAGTATTATGCTGCTTTTTGTGTTTTAATATAAAAAAGATAAGAAACTGCAAGCAAAGCTAGAAACACGAGTGGAGCAACCGCTACCGATACGGGATCTCCGCTTGCCTCGTGTGCAACAAATGCAGAAATGAATGTAATGGCAAAACCCGCGTAGGCAAAGGTTTTGATTTGATTTTTCAAAACCGGAATGATCAAAACGAGTGCACCCACTATTTTGGCCGCAGCCAGTTCAACCCTGAAATAAGATGGAAATCCCAAATGCACAAAAGCAGTTTTCATTGCTTCATTGGTGAGGTAACTAAAAGCACTGAAAAGCATCATGAGTGTAATAATACCCGTGGCAACCCAGTAAATGATTTTATTTTTTTTCATAGATAATTTGTTTGATGATTGGCATAGTGCCATTACAATTTGTTGATTAATTCCATATTTTTTATTTATACAAAAATACTTACATTTGCTATAGATTAGTAACCACTATACTTTTGTATATCGATATACAAAAGTATACTACCTACAAACACATGAACACATCCAAAGCATTTGAAAAAGCAAAAAGCTGTTCTTCGCAGTTTATTTTAGCCATTAACGATACCCTAAACGTATTGATAGGCAAGTGGAAGTTGCCCATTATCGGTGTATTACTCTATGGAAAAAAAAGATTTAAAGAACTGGAAAGAGCCATTCCCGGTATCACCCCACGCATGTTATCAAAAGAACTAAAGGAGCTGGAACTAAACGGCATTGTAACACGTACTGTTTATGATACCATTCCAGTAACCGTAGAGTATGAATTAAGCAATTCGGGTAAATCGCTGCGTGAAGTTCTTGATATGATGATCCAGTGGGGTCTAAATCACAGAAAACAGAATATGAGCAGGAAGTAATTTACTAGTTGCCAACGTCTTTTGCTCACTTGTGTAATAATCTTATTAGCCTTCCAATTTAATGATTTCGTATTTCCCGATTATTGCGCAAGCCGGCTGCTCGCTTTTTTTTGCGCTTCCATAAATTTATTTCTAATAACCGTTTGCACGGGTATTCCCGAAATTTTACTCTCGAGCCAGGAAATAATATCCAGGTACATAAATGCGCGCGTTTCAAACCGATCGTGTTCCAGTTCTTTTAATTGAACTAATAATTTTTCGAACTCGGGTTTTAATTGTTTGGGCTTGAGCCTGAAACTATAGCGTATAAAAGCAAATACGGCAACTTCAACCGTACTCAGGTTTTCCATCTTCGACATAAATCGATATACACTCTTTAACAGGTATTCAAGAATATCGTAATTGCCCAATTCGTAGTGCGCAATCAAATGCAGCAAACGTGCGTAGCACTGCAAATCGGTTCGCAGATCAACCTTCCAATTAATAATCTTATTTAGATAGTCGATACTTCTGTCGAAATTACCACTGCCAAAAAACAAGGATGCCATCTTATAATAGAAAACCAATACCCGATGCCTGTCGAGGTACAATTCATATTCTTTCAGCTTCTCCTCGATATAAGGAATATCGGCCAACCCTTCTTTAAAACTGCCTTCCAGAAAATGTTGATTCAGTTTTGAAATTTGCAGATAAACAAATACCTGTATCAGGTTATTTTGATTTTGCTGAACAATGGGCGTTCTGGAAAAGGCTTCGAAACACTGAATGGTTTCCTGAAATTTTTGATAGTTGCGTAAATCAAAATGCGCACCCATTAAATTGTGCATCCCCTTAATATAATGCGCCGTTTCGATATCAATCATTTTGGGTTCGCTATGAAATAAGTCCACCCACTTTTGGCAGTATCGATAATACATAATCAAATCCTGCGTAATAAATGCATACCAGCAATGGCATTGGTAGCGATAGAGTCGCTCATAAAAACCCTTTGCATTCTTTGATGCATCGATCACACTATTATTAAAAAACTGATTCAGCATTTCGGTGTCCTTACTATTTCTTGCCAAACCATTTTTAATATACCAGCTATATAATTGCAGCGACAAATTAGAAAGCGCACCAATCATGGCGAGTCGTTGATTGGTATCATCTACTTCTGCCGCCAAACGATCGGCCCGATCCTGCATACTTCTTGTAATATGCAGACCCTCGATTTTTTTCTCCAGAAAAAGTACTTGCAGCAAATAGGTAATCTGATTATTTGCCTTTGCCAGCTCTTTAATTTTTTCAAGAATTTTCAGGCTTTGGAGGTAGAGTCCCTTATTATACAATATCCGGGCAAAGTCGAGTTGTTCATGAATCTGTAAATCAATATTATTTTCCTGCTTCAGAAGTCGCAGGCTACTCAGTAGTTCGCGGTATAAATGGGCTTTTAAATTAGAGATCTGCTGTTTTTGAATGGATGGATTTTTCTTGAGCAGTAAATCCTCATCATACTCGCACATTTTCTCCATCGCGTCGAACAATTGGATGATTTTAAGGTCGCCAGAGCCGGAGTTTCGCTTCACAAAAAGCTTAAAATTCCGTTTTTCTGACCTTTCAAGGGATTGAATCAATAAAAACAAAGCATCAGTAGAACGGTTAGGCATCGTAATTTTTTTGAGCTAAAATGCAATATCAGTACGGCTTTTATCAAATATAATACAATTTGACCACTGTAAAAACCACTCTAAATTGATCGGGTTACTGAAATTCCTCGACTTACATTCGAGTATGGCAGGCGAACAGTTTGTTATTAAAGGCAATCGATAACGAACAGGACGCCTGCCTCTTATCTCAATAGGTTCGAAAAATAGTTTTACATGAGCGAAAAAGTCTTCATATTCGATACCACACTGCGCGATGGCGAGCAGGTTCCCGGCTGTAAATTAAACACTACAGAGAAACTGGAATTGGCTTTAAAACTCGAGGCTTTGGGTGTTGATATTATTGAGGCGGGCTTTCCAGTATCGAGTCCGGGCGATTTTGAATCCGTTTCTCAAATTGCCAAAGCCATTAAAAATGCTACCGTTTGCGGACTGAGTAGAGCGGTTCAAAAAGATATCGAAGTGGCTGGTCAGGCTTTAAAACATGCCCGACGTTCTCGCATCCACACTGGGATCGGCACTTCCGATTTCCATATTAAAAGCAAGTTCAATTCAAACAGAGAAGATATTTTAGAAAGAGCTGTTCAGTGTGTAAAATGGGCAAGAAACTTTACAGATGACGTTGAGTTTTATGCAGAAGACGCAGGAAGAACCGAAAACGAATATTTAGCGCGTGTAGTAGAAGCGGTGATCAGGGCCGGCGCTACCGTAGTAAATATTCCCGATACCACCGGCTATTGCTTACCATACCAATACGGAGAGAAAATTGCCTATTTGATCAACAACGTAACCAATGTTGACAAAGCCATTCTTTCCTGCCATTGCCACAACGATTTGGGGTTAGCCACCGCTAACTCCATTGCTGGCATTATTAGCGGGGCAAGGCAAATAGAATGTACCATTAATGGTTTAGGTGAAAGGGCCGGTAATACTTCGTTGGAAGAAGTAGTGATGATTATTCAATCGCATAAAGATTTGGGCTTTCATACAAATGTTAAAAGCAAACAGTTATATCCGTTAAGTCGCGAAGTTTCTGATATCATGCGTATGCCTGTTCAACCCAATAAAGCAATTGTAGGTGCAAATGCATTTTCTCATTCCTCCGGTATTCATCAGGATGGATTTTTGAAAGACGCACAAACTTACGAGATCATCAATCCTGAAGAAGTTGGAGCAGGAGAAAGTAAAATTGTTTTAACGGCACGCAGCGGCAGAAGTGCACTGGCGCATCGTTTTCAAAAGATCGGATATCAGTATTCACGCAATGATATTGATTATCTGTACGAAAAATTTTTACAGGTCGCCGATAAAAAGAAAGAAGTGCAGGAAGGCGACTTGCACGAGCTGGCAAGGGCTTATAGCCCCGAGTTGGCCACTAATTAGGGTTTTCTCATAAAGTATAGTTTTAGTTTTTACGCGTGGCGCTTCTGCGCCGCGCTTTTTAAATCAATCCCAACCTTGAAATTCTCAGGAATTAATATTTAAGGTTTTAATTAATAGCAGAGTTCTTTGTTTATTTCGGATGACAGTACTAAATTTGTTGCAACAACGCCCTTATGTTAGCGAAGAAATTATATAATGTCATTACCATCAACACAGTCATAGTGATTGTGGTGGTCATTATTATTCCTGCTCTGAACAGAGGTTGCGCAATTTGATAGTTCGTTTTAAAACTAAATATAAAAGCCCCGCCTCCAAAAAGGCGGGGCTTTGTTTTTAACATCCGAAAATATTTAAAGAACAAAATAGCGTTATGGCAAATTATTACAACGAAAAAACGATTATCTATCTTGATGGCGGTTTTGTAAAAGCTGCTGAAGCAAAAATTGATTTATATAGCCAGTCGATGCACTATGGCTATTCCGTATTCGAAGGCATTCGTTCTTATCAAGCAAAAGATGGCAGCACACAAATCTTTAAAGCTGTTGAGCACTACGAGCGTCTCAAACATTCTGCACAATCCCTGAAAATTCCTTATCAATACGAAGTGGATGAATTAATTAACGCCACTTATGAAGTATTGAAACAAAATAATTTACAGAACGCATATATCCGCCCACTGGTTTACGGACCGGCTAATATGTCGTTCAACCCACATCCCGAAGCACACCTTACTATTCAAGCATGGGAAATGTCGGCATTTCTCGGTGACAAATTATTGAGGATCATGACTTCCTCTTTTCAGCGTCCCAATCCCAAAGGTTTTAAAATCACTGCAAAGGCGGGGGGACACTATGTGAATTCGATTTTGGCTAGTTACGAAGCAAAAGAAAACGGATACGATGAAGCGTTGTTAACCGATATGAACGGCTATGTTGCTGAAGGCCCCGGTGCCAATATGTTCTTCGAAAAAAATGGAAAACTTTTTACCCCGGCACTTGGAAATATTTTGCCCGGTATTACAAGAGCAACTGTTTTAGAAATCTGTTCACGCTTAGGCATTGAAGTGGAAGAGAAATTTTTTACTAAAGAAGAAGTGTATGGCGCCGATGCAGCATTCTTCTGTGGTACAGCAGCCGAAGTGATTGGTTGGGAAAGTTTGGATGGAGTTCTTTTTAAAAAGGATTGGAACGAAACATCAGCTAAAAAAGTTCAGGATGCGTATAAGGCACTGATCATTGCAGCAAATTAAAAACATTTATAAAATGCCTTCGGGCAACAGGATACCATGGAACTAAATAAGTACAGTAAGACGATTACACTGGATAGCACACAACCCGCAGCACAAGCCATGTTCTACGGAATTGGTTTAACAGATGACGATCTTAAAAAAGCACAGGTGGGTGTTGTAAGTATGGGTTATGACGGCAATACCTGCAATATGCACCTCAACGATCTTGCTAAAAAAGTAAAAGCCGGCATTTGGGAAAATAATTTGGTGGGTTTAATTTTTAATACCATCGGCGTGAGTGATGGTATGAGCAATGGTACCGACGGTATGCGTTACTCATTGGTGAGCAGAGATATTATTGCAGACTCCATCGAAGCAGTTTGCGGCGCGCAATATTATGATGCATTGATTGCCATTCCGGGTTGCGATAAAAATATGCCCGGATCATTAATTGCAATGGGTAGATTAAATCGCCCGGCAATTATGGTTTATGGTGGAACCATCGCACCGGGTCATTATAAAGGTCAGGACCTGAATATTGTTTCGGCTTTTGAAGCACTCGGACAAAAAATTGCTGGCAACCTGAGTGAAGCAGATTTTAAAGGCATCGTTCAACACGCTTGCCCCGGTGCAGGCGCATGTGGCGGAATGTACACAGCAAATACCATGGCAAGTGCCATTGAAGCATTGGGTATGAGTTTGCCCTTTTCTTCTTCCAATCCTGCATTGAGCGATGAGAAGCAAAAAGAATGTGAAGACGCCGGTAAAGCCATTAAACTTTTACTCGAAAAAGATATCAAGCCAAGAGATATCATGACACGCAAAGCATTCGAAAATGCTATCACCGTGATTATGATTCTGGGTGGTTCTACCAACGCGGTATTGCACATGATTGCTATGGCAAAAAGTGTGGATGTATCATTAACACAAGATGATATTCAGGCAATCAGCGATAAAACTCCTGTACTGGCAGATTTTAAACCAAGTGGTAAATATTTAATGCAAGACCTGCACCAATATGGTGGTGTGCCTGCAGTAATGAAATATTTATTGAAGAATGGATTCTTGCACGGAGATTGTTTAACCGTTACCGGAAAAACCATTGCTGAAAATTTAGCCGATATGCCGGATCTTGATTTTGATCAGCAAAAAATTATCATGCCACTTGAAACTCCTTTAAAAGCTACAGGGCATTTACAAATTCTTTATGGCAACCTTGCAGAAAAAGGTTCTGTTGCAAAAATCAGCGGCAAGGAAGGAGAAAAATTTGTTGGACCTGCACGCGTTTTTGATGGCGAACAGGAATTGATAAAAGGTATCAACAGCGGAAAAATTAAACATGGTGATGTAGTAGTAATCAAACACGTTGGCCCGAAAGGCGCACCGGGCATGCCCGAAATGCTGAAACCAACTTCGGCAATCATTGGTGCTGGCTTAGGTAAATCAGTTGCATTAATTACCGATGGAAGATTTAGTGGTGGTACCCACGGGTTTGTTGTGGGGCATATTACTCCCGAAGCTTTTGTGGGAGGATTGATTGGATTGGTAGAAGATGATGATATCATTGAATTGGATGCCGTAAACAATACGATACATCTTCGAGTCAGTGATGAAATCATCGCTCAGCGCAGAGCTAATTGGAAACAACCTGCATTAAAAGCAACAAAAGGTTTGTTATTCAAATATGCGCTATCTGTAAAAGACGCTTCAGAAGGTTGTGTAACCGACGAAGCTTAACATCATTCAGTTCAACACTTTAATTTTTTACTGATGGAAACTTTAGAAGCTTTAAAAGAAACTGCAGCAACAAAAAAAACGCAAACCATCAACGGCTCACAAGCCGTATTGGAAGCATTTGTAGCTGAAGGAGTAGATACTATTTTTGGATATCCCGGTGGTGCAATCATGCCGATTTATGATGCCTTGTATGATTATCACGATAAACTAAAACATATTCTTGTTCGTCACGAGCAGGGCGGCATACACGCGGGTCAGGGTTATGCCCGCGCTTCCGGAAAAGTAGGGGTTGTATTCGGCACCAGTGGACCCGGTGCAACTAATCTGGTTACCGGTTTGGCTGATGCCATGATCGACAGCACCCCTTTGGTTTGCATCACAGGTCAGGTATTTGCACACTTATTAGGAACCGATGCTTTTCAGGAAATCGATGTTATCAATATCACAACTCCCGTTACCAAATGGAATTATCAGGTAACCGATGCAACAGAAATTCCTGCTGTACTGGCGAAAGCTTTCTATATCGCTAAAACCGGCAGGCCTGGTCCTGTGTTGATCGATATCACCAAGAATGCGCAATTGCAACAATTCGAATACGAAGGATACACAGCTTGTACGCATATCAGATCTTATCGCCCCAAACCAATTGTTCGTAAAGAATTTGTAGCAGAAGCAGCAGCACTAATTAATGCAGCGGAAAAGCCTTTTGTGATTTTTGGTCAAGGTGTTATTCTGGGAAAAGCAGAAAAAGAATTCAAAGCCTTTATCGAAAAAGCAGGTATCCCGGCAGCATGGACCGTAATGGGTTTGAGCGCTTTGGAATCTGACCATGCACTGAATGTGGGTATGCTTGGTATGCATGGCAACTACGGTCCCAACGTGCTTACCAACGAATGCGATGTGTTGATTGCAATCGGTATGCGATTCGATGATCGTGTTACAGGAAGGCTCGATAAATATGCCAAGCAAGCAAAAGTAATTCACCTCGATATCGATCCTTCAGAAATTGATAAAAACGTAAAGACAACTGTAGGTGTTTGGGGTGATTGTAAAGAAACACTTCCTTTGTTAACCAAGCTGGTGGATGCAAAAGCACACACAGCATGGGTAAACAAGTTCAAAGAATACATGGACGAAGAAGTGAAAGAAGTAATTCATGCAGAACTGAATCCTGTTGGCGAAATACTAACCATGGGTGAAGTAATTCGTAACCTGAATGAATTAACCGGTGGCGATTCTATTATTGTTACGGATGTTGGTCAACACCAAATGGTAGCTTGCAGATATGCTAAGTTCAACAAATCGAAAAGTAATATCACTTCAGGTGGCTTAGGAACCATGGGCTTTGGTTTACCCGCAGCAATCGGTGCAAAATTCGGTGCTCCCGATCGTCAGGTAATTACCATCATCGGTGATGGTGGTTTTCAAATGACGCTACAGGAATTAGGAACCATTATGCAAAATGAAGTGGATGTTAAAATCCTCATCCTGAATAATCAGTTCTTAGGAATGGTACGTCAGTGGCAGCAACTCTTTATGGACAGGCGTTATTCGTTTGTTGATATTGCCAGTCCAGATTATGTAACGCTTGCAAAAGCATACCGCATCGATGGACAGCGCGTAACTAAACGTGAAGATTTACACGATGCTTTATCAACTATGTTGCATCATAAGGGTTCTTATTTATTGGAAGTGATGGTGGGCAAAGAAAACAATGTGTTCCCAATGGTACCACAGGGTTGCAGTGTAAGTGAAATCAGATTAAAATAAATAAGATTCAATCATTATTAAATACCCTCCGGGGTTGGCCATGAATAAACAAGAATTTACCATCACCGTATACACCGAAAACCATATTGGTTTGTTGGTTCGTATCGCTACGATGTTTTCTCGTAGAAAAATAAATATCGAAAGTTTAAATACTTCTCCTTCCGAAACAGAAGGGATACACCGCTTTACCATTGTCATCAATGAGTTTGAAGAAGTGGTAAGAAAGCTGGCTCGCCAAATCGAGAAGCAAGTAGAAGTATTAAAAGCCTATTACAATACCAACGATGAAATTATTTGGCAAGAGCTGGCATTGTATAAAGTATCGACCGACGAAATTGCAGAAAAAGCAAAAGTAGAAAGGTTGTTGCGCGAGCATGGTGCAAGGGCGGTAGTAATTCGTAAGGACTATACCATTTTCGAAACCAGCGGACACAGAGAAGAGACCGACAAGCTGGTTGATGTGTTGGCGCCATACGGATTGATTGAATTTGTGAGAAGCGCCAGAGTTGCTATCATTAAAGCAAGCCATGGCTTTCACGAAAAATTAAGAGAGTTCGAAGAAGCAGAACCGGGTCAGGAACAAATTGAAAATGAATTTCTGAATAAACAAGACAGCGTATTTACCATGTAACATTTAATGCTACTGTATGCAATAAAATCGAACTGGCATCATCATCTAATAAAAATATTCATCAACAAAACCAAAGTCGAACAAGATTTTGGAAAACAAAACAAAACAAATGGGCAATTATTTTAACACACTATCACTAAGAGAAAAACTAAATCAATTAGGCGTTTGTGAATTCATGGACAAATCTGAATTTGCTGACGGCGTTGACAAATTAAAAGGAAAGAAAATAGTGGTTGTTGGTTGTGGCGCACAAGGTTTGAATCAGGGTTTAAACTTGCGCGATTCGGGTTTAGACGTTTCTTACACCTTACGCAAAGAAGCCATCGAGTCTAAACGTCAGTCATGGAAATCTGCTACAGAAAATAATTTTAAAGTAGGCACTTACGAAGAATTGATTCCAACAGCCGATCTGGTTATAAACCTTACTCCCGATAAACAACATACTTCTGTCATTACGGCTATCATGCCATTAATGAAGCAGGGCGCTACTTTGTCGTACTCACATGGTTTTAATATTGTGGAAGAGGGAATGCAGATTCGTAAAGATATCACCGTTATTATGGTAGCTCCAAAATGTCCGGGCTCTGAAGTACGTGCCGAATACCAGCGTGGTTTTGGTGTACCTACCCTGATTGCAGTTCACCCCGAAAACGATCCGGAAGGAAAGGGTTGGGAATTGGCAAAAGCATATTGTGCTGGAACAGGTGGCCATAGAGCGGGTGTTTTAAGATCTTCATTTGTTGCCGAAGTAAAATCTGATTTAATGGGTGAACAAACCATTCTTTGTGGTTTGTTACAAACAGGATCTATTCTTTGCTTCGATAAAATGGTGGAGAAAGGAATTGACAAAGGTTATGCTTCGAAATTAATTCAGTATGGATGGGAAGTGGTAACTGAAGCATTAAAGCAAGGAGGTATCACAGCAATGATGGATCGTTTGTCGAATCCGGCAAAAATCAAAGCATATGAATTATCCGAAGAATTAAAAGATATTATGCGCAGCCTGTTTCAAAAACATCAGGACGATATCATGAGTGGAGAGTTCTCTAAAACCATGATGGAAGATTGGGCTAATAACGACAAGAACTTATTGACCTGGCGCGCTGCTACAGGTGAAACTGCATTCGAGAAAACGCCTGCCGGTGATACAAAAATTGCAGAGCAGGAATTTTTCGACAACGGTTTGTTGATGGTTGCTTTTGTTCGTGCAGGTGTTGAATTAGCTTTTGAAACAATGGTTGAATCGGGCATCAAAGAAGAATCTGCTTACTACGAATCATTGCACGAAACACCTTTAATTGCAAATACCATTGCCCGTAAAAAATTATTCGAAATGAACCGGGTAATTTCTGATACTGCAGAATACGGATGTTATTTGTTCGATCATGCTTGTAAGCCATTGCTGGCCGATTTCATGAAGCAAGTTGAAACCAATATCATTGGTAAAAATTTCAACGCGGGTATCGATGCGGGCGTTGATAACAAAGTGATCATAGCAGTAAATGAAGTGATCCGTTTTCATCCGGTTGAAATTGTGGGAGCTGAATTACGCAGGGCTATGACTGATATGAAAACCATCAGCACCGTTGCTTAGTGTAAATAAATAAAGAATTAAGATCAGGAACTGCTAAAATTAATTATCTTAGCAGTTCCTGAATATATATGTATTTACAGCAAAACCATATTTATACTTCTACAAAAACAGCATCATCGCTGCTGTTTTTTGCTGCTGTAACATTTACAACAACTACTACGACCCTGTAAGGGGTTGTAATTTCCATATCATCCATGGGCTGTTGTTTACAGTTGTTTTCAAAAAAGAATCGATCCTTTTCAAAATCTTCCTTTGAGGAATAAGAAATAATAAATATGCAAGTTTTAAAATTCGGCGGTAGTTCTGTTGCAAATGCGCAGAATATGAATAAGGTTGTTGCAATTGTACTGGAAGCAGCAAAAAAAGACCCGGTTATTTTGGTAGTATCTGCATTGGGTGGCGTAACAGATAGCTTATTAAAAACCGGAAGTCTGGCTGAATCGGGCGATGAAGCTTATAAGATTGTTCTGAAAGAATTGGAACAAAAACACCTCGATGCGGTTAGAGAACTTCTTCCCATTCAACAACAAAGTGCTACACTCAGTCAGGTGAAACAAAAATTCAACGAGTTGGAAGCCATTAGCGACGGCGTTTTTTTATTGGGTGAATTATCCGACAGAACCAAAGACAGAATGGTGAGCTACGGAGAGCTTTTATCCTCTCTCATGATTTCTGCAAAATTACAATCCATTCCCGCAGAAGCGCATTGGGTAGATTCCCGTTTGCTCATCAAAACAAATTCAAATCATAGCAACGCAGTTGTTGATTTTACAGTGAGTAATCAAAACATTAAAAAATATTTCGGTGAGCACCGCAGTCAGATTTATATTGCTCCCGGATTTATTTCCAGTGATGCAAATGATCAAACAACTACTTTGGGAAGAGGAGGATCGGATTATACAGGCGCTATTTATGCTGCTGCACTGGATGCATCCGTATTAGAAATATGGACCGATGTAAGTGGGATGATGACTGCCGATCCGCGGCTGGTAAATAATGCAAGACCTATCCACCGCATTTCCTATCAGGAAGCGATGGAGCTTTCTCATTTCGGTGCTAAGATCATTTATCCTCCAACCATACAACCTGTAATGGCTCAGAATATTCCGGTTTGGATTAAGAACACATTTGCACCCAACGAATATGGTACCTTGATTGAAAACAGTTCTGCGCATACCGATAATATTATTCGCGGAATTTCATCGATCAACAAAATCAGTTTGTTGAGTTTGGAAGGAAGTGGGATGATTGGAATACCCGGCTTTTCAAAAAGGCTATTCGAAGCTTTGGCAAATGAAATAGTAAATGTTATTTTGATTACACAAAGTTCTTCGGAACATTCTATTTGTGTGGGCATCAACGAAGCTGATACTGTTAAAGCCAAGCGTGTTATTGATCATGCATTCAGCTATGAAATTCAAAGTGGAAAAGTGGATCCGTTAAAAGTAGAAAAGGGATTATCAATAGTAGCATTGGTGGGCGAACAAATGAAAAGCCATCCGGGTATTAGTGGAAAAATGTTTGGTGTACTTGGAAGAAATGGTATCAATGTAAGAGCCATTGCGCAAGGATCTTCCGAAAAAAACATTTCGGCAGTTTTATCTGCTGCCGATGTACAGAAAGCAATCAACGTTTTACACGAAGAGTTTTTTGAAACTACTTATAAACAGTTAAACCTTTTTATTGCAGGTACCGGAAATGTAGGCAGCAAATTAATTTCACAATTATTAAAGCAATATCAATACCTGCAGGATCATCTTCGTTTGCAGATTCGTGTAATCGGATTGGCCAATAGTAAGAAGATCATGATCAATGAAGAGGGTGTAGGTTTATCTACCTGGAAAAATCAATTACAAAATTCAGAGCAGGGAAGCATTCATGATTTTGTAGAAGCTATTAAAAAATTAAATCTACGCAATAGTGTTTTTGTAGATGTAACTGCAAATGCCGAAGTGGCATCGGTATATAGCAACTTATTGAGTAAGAGTATTTCGGTTGTAGCATGCAATAAAATCGCATGCTCCTCTTCTTATGCATCGTATCAGCATTTAAAATCTTTAGCGCGCGAATTCAATGCACTATTCTTATACGAAACTAATGTGGGTGCAGGATTACCCGTGATTGGTACTTTAAATGATTTGTTACGCAGTGGAGATCAGGTAACAAAGATTCAGGCAGTTTTATCCGGCACATTGAATTTTGTTTTCAATCATTATGATGGAACCAGATCATTTGCACAGGTAGTAAAACAAGCACAGGATGAAGGCTATACCGAACCCGACCCAAGATTAGATTTGGGTGGAACAGATGTGATGCGTAAGATTATGATACTTGCCCGCGAAGCCGGACAGAAACTGGAAATGGAAGATATTAGTAACGAATATTTTTTACCGGCCAGTTGTTTTGAAGGATCGGTAGCAGATTTTTATGTTGAAATGGAAAAACAAGAAGCGCATTTTAAAGCCATTTATGAAGCCGCTGCTGCAAAACAATGCAAATTGAAATTTGTAGCTTCATATAAAGATGGAAAAGCTTCTGTTGGATTACAGCATATTCCGGCTGACTCTGATTTCTATCATTTATACGGAAAAGATAATTTGGTATTATTTTTTACAGAACGATATCCTGAACAACCCCTGGTGATTAAAGGAGCAGGGGCAGGTGCTGAAGTAACTGCATCGGGTGTGTTTGCCGATATCATACGTGTTGCCAGAGTTTAATACTAAAAGAATGAACGAAATAAAAGATATCTATCAATCATTGGATCGAAATAAAGTGGTGAAAATTCAAGCTCCGGCAACCGTAGCCAATATGGTTTGTGGTTTTGACGTGCTTGGCTTTGCCGTGAATGAACCATACGACGAAATGCAGATCCGCTTCTCCGATACAGCAGGTATTACCATCATCAACGACGATGAATACAATTTACCTACCGAGCCTGAGAAGAATGTTGCAGGCGCTGCGCTATTGGCGATGATGGAGGAGATGGAAGAAAATTTTGGATTTGAAATGACCATCCGAAAAAACATCAAACCCGGTAGTGGCGTTGGTTCAAGCGCTGCAAGTGCCGCCGGAGCTGTGGTTGCGGCCAACCGTTTATTAAACGATCGTTTTGATAATGAGACCTTGGTTCGCTTTGCGATGAATGGAGAGAAGCTGGCATCGGGAGTTAAACACGCCGATAATATTGCACCCTGCATTTACGGAGGGGTTACACTAATTCGTTCTATTTTTCCGCTCGATATTATTGCACTCAACGCCCCCACTTTATATGTAACCATTGTGCATCCACAGATTGAAGTACGTACAGCCGATGCAAGAAGCATTCTAAAACAAAAAGTATTGTTGAAAGATGCTATTAAACAATGGGGCAATATTGCCGGATTGGTAGCAGGACTTTTAAAATCAGATTACGAATTGATCGGCCGTTCTTTGGAAGATGTGTTGATCGAGCCCGTGCGAAGCATTCTGATACCTGGCTTTGATTTGATTAAACAAAAAAGTAAAGAGGCCGGCGCTTTGGGCGGAGGCATTTCTGGATCGGGGCCTTCGATCTTTATGTTGAGTAGAGATGAAGCTACAGCCAAAAATGTAGAAAAAGAAATGCATATTATTTACGAACAACTTGGATTAGACCACCATACTTATGTTACTACCGTTAATCATAGCGGTGTAAGATTTGTATAAATTATTATTTGCACACATGAACTATTATAGTCTTAATAGAAATGCACCCTCTGTTGATTTCCGTGAAGCAACCATCAAAGGTCAGGCTCCGGATAAGGGATTGTATTTTCCGGAAAGCATTCCAACAATTGCAGCAGATCTCATCAAAAATATAAGCAATTATTCTAAAGAGGAATTAGCACTAGAAATTATGTTACCCTATGTTGGTGACACGATTACAAAAACAGACTTGCAAAAAATAGTTTCGGAAACCATCAACTTTCCTTTCCCGCTTGTTTCGGTTAATAAAGCAATCTATTCATTAGAATTATTCCACGGGCCAACGCTTGCGTTCAAAGACGTTGGTGCAAGATTTATGAGTAGGTGTTTGGGGTATTTTTCTACGCAGCAAAAAAATAAAGTTACTGTATTGGTTGCCACATCAGGCGATACAGGTGGTGCAGTAGCAAATGGTTTTTTGGGAGTAGAAGGAGTAGAAGTTGTGATATTGTATCCCTCCGGAAAAGTAAGTCCGGTACAGGAATTACAATTAACCACTTGTGGGCAAAATATTAAAGCCCTTGAAGTAAGGGGTAGTTTCGATGACTGTCAGTCCATGGTGAAAGATGCATTTATGGATGCAGACCTAAACCGTCATTTAACACTAACGTCGGCAAATAGTATCAATGTAGCAAGGTGGTTGCCGCAACAATTATATTATTTCTTTGCCTATCAACAATGGTTAGGCATTAGCGATCAGCCACCTGTAATTTGTGTGCCGAGTGGTAATTTTGGAAATATCTGTGCCGGTTTATTGGCCCATATTAGTGGCTTGCCCGTTGATCATTTTATAGCAGCCTGCAATATCAACGATGCTGTTCCGGAATATTTAAGAACAGGAAAATATCAATCTAAAACGGCTGTTCCAACTATTTCAAATGCGATGGATGTAGGTAGTCCGAGTAATTTTGTAAGGATTATGGAATTATTCAAAGAGTCGTATAAAAGCATTTCAGAAAAAATATCGGGCTATACCGTTAGCGATGAAACTACAAAACAAACGATTGCTGAAGTGTATCAAAAATACAATTATGTTTTAGATCCACATGGAGCAGTTGCTTATTATGCATTAGCGGATTATCTGAAATCGCACCCCGAAAAAAGGGGAATGATTTTAGAAACAGCACACCCTGTTAAATTTCCTGAAACAGTAGAAGAAGCCATTGGAAGGCCCGTAGAAATACCTGAATCGGTTAAGCCTTTATTTGAGTTAGAAAAAAAATCAATTCTAATAGATCCCGCTTTTAGTGATTTAAAGGATTGGTTAATGTCGCAGTAAAATCGATTGTATTAAAATATTTTACTGCCTTATTCATTCAAACTTTTGATTAGTTAGCTACTTTTACTATCTCAGCATGAATAAAATAACTACAATGGGTACTACTGAACAGAAAGAATTGAAAATATTATATCACACAGAAGCATCAAGATATATTGCCAATGCAAAAGAAACTTTAAAAAAAGCTGGTAAAGTTGGAAAATACTATAAAGATGAGAAATATGTAAAAACTGCTTGTGGAACAGCTTATAATGCAGTTTTAAAAGCGCTGGACGGATACCTTATTTTAAAAGAGATTCCCAAACAAAAAGGAAGGAAAAGCATTGACTATTATCAAAGCAATATTGCAAAACTTGACAAAAAATTACTAACCGAATTACATAGCGCTTATAATGTGCTTCATCTGTCTGGTTACTACGATGGAGAGCTAAACATTTCTGTTATTCAAGCGGGGTTAGAAACCGCTCAAGACATTATCAAAAGAATTGAACCATAAATAAGTTGTTAGTTGTTGGGTTCTACTATCGTTTAAATGATTGCATTTATAATCTTAAAAAAGGCATTCTTTGTAGGGGGTTATGCAGGTAATTACTAACTTCCTGAATTATTCACTAAGCTGCCATTATGAGAATCATTCAAAAGCAATTATTGATTGCCGCATTTAGCTGCATTTCATTTTGTTCTTTATTCGCTCAATCCAAAAAAACCTTCACTCAAAAAGGATTGATCGCTCCCGTAGAAATTTTAAGAGACCAATGGGGTATCAACCATATCTATGCAAACAATCAGCAGGACCTTTTTTTTACACAAGGTTATTGTGCTGCAAAAGATCGCTTGTTTCAATTTGAAATCTGGCGCAGACAAGCAACCGGAACAGTATCAGAAATTCTTGGTCCACGCGAATTAAAAAGAGATATTGGTACCAGATTGTTTAAATATCGTGGCAATTTAAAAACCGAATTAAACCACTATCATCCACAGGGAGAAGCCATCATTAATGCTTATACCAATGGGGTGAATGCTTATATTGAAGAAGTGCTCGCGCATCCTGAACTGATGCCGGTAGAATTTAAACTACTAAAAATATTGCCCGGTAAATGGACTCCCGAAGTAGTGATCTCCCGACACCAAGGCCTGCTTGGAAACAGTACGGAAGAGCTAAATATCGGAAGGGCTGTGTTGACAGCCGGAGAAGCAAAAGTAAAAGAGCTGATGTGGTTTCATCCCAAAGAACCCGATCTTACAATTGATAGCAGCATTCATCTCGATCTGATTTCGAAAAACATTCTCGAATTATATAACGCTTACCGAAAAGAAATTGTTTTTGAAGCAGGCGACATCAGTAAAACAGAAGAAGACCCCGATGCAGTGATGAATTTGTTGAACCCACAAATTTCAAATCCTTATCAACCTCCTTTTGAACATGGTATTGAAGGATCCAATAACTGGATCGTAAGTGGAAAGAGAACTGCAAGTGGCCATAGTATGTTGGCCAATGATCCGCACAGAAAAATTGCAGTTCCCTCTTTGCGTTATATGGTACACCTTGTTGCACCGGGATGGAATGTGATCGGCGGCGGCGAACCAGAAATTCCCGGAGTTTCGATTGGTCATAATGAAGTGGGTGCATGGGGACTAACCATTTATGAAACAGATGGTGAAGATTTATACATGTATGATCTGAATCCTGCGAACCTCTCTCAATATTGGTACAAAGGAAAATGGGAGAACATGAAAGAAATTCATGAGTTAATTCCAATAAAAAACAGCGAAGCAAAACAAGTGGTTTTAAGATATAGCATTCATGGTCCTATAACTTATATCGACTCTCTACATCACAAAGCATGGGCTTTAAGATGTGCGTGGCTGGAGCCCGGTGGCGCTCCCTATATGGCATCGCTTAGGATTGATCAGGCAAAAAACTGGGAAACTTTTAGAGACGCATGCAGTTTTAGTCATATACCCGGAGAAAATATGATTTGGGCAGATACAGCAGGCAATATTGGTTGGCAGGCTGTGGGCATTATTCCAATCAGAAAAAATTTTAGCGGCTTAGTGCCGGTACCCGGAGACGGAAGATTTGAATGGGATGGATTCTTGCCCATCAAAGAAAGACCTCACTTATTCAATCCCGAAAAAGGGTTTTTCGCAACAGCCAACCAAAACATTACGCCTTCGGATTATAATCACTGGGATGCCGTAGGATACACTTGGGCCGACCCTTTCAGAGGAAATAGAATTAATGAGGTTTTGTTGAAAGATGATAAAATAACGATCTCTAAAATGGAAGCACTGCAAACAGATTATTTTTCAATCCCTGCCAGAACACTTGTTCCGATGCTGCAACAGATTCGTTTTGAAATCCCAATACTAAACGAAGCAAAAATTAAATTGAGTAACTGGAATTCTGTTTTAAATAAAGAAAGTATTCCCGCAGCCATTTATGCTATGTGGGAACGACAATTGATGTTGCAGGCAGGAAAAGAATTTATTCCTGAAAATTTAAAGGGATTGATCAGTATTCAATTATCGAAACTGATTAACTGGCTGCAATACCCCGATGCAAAATTTGGCCCCGATGCCGAAAAAGGCAGGGATGCATTTTTAAAAACAAGTTTTGAAAATGCAATAAAAGAATTGACCAATAAATTGGGAGATTCAATAGATCATTGGCAATATGGTCAACTTCAATTCAAACACGTTACCATAACACATCCGCTCAATAGTATTTTAAATAAAAGCTGGAAAGAAAAATTAAACCTTGGCCCTTTGCCTCGTGGCGGAAATAGCCATACCCCTGGTTCAACCGGTGGAGCAGACAACCAGTTAAGCGGAGCCAGTTTTCGTTTAATTGTTGATACGGGCAATTGGGATGCTGCAGTAATGATTAATACACCCGGGCAATCAGGCGATCCGAATAGCAATTTTTACAGAAACCTGTTTCCTTTATGGGCAAACGATCAATATTTTCCGGCTTATTATTCAAAAGATAAAATATGGAAAGCCTGCACAGAAAAAATTGCATTACTCCCGGCTAAAAAATAGACTTAATTTTAGAACCTTATTACAATTCTATGCCTGCTATAAAATCCATTCGATTCATTCTGGTATTTATCTTGTTATTACTAATCAATAACAACAGTTTTGCACAACCAAAAACCTATTGCAATCCTATCAATATCGATTACGGATATTGTCCTATTCCAAATTTTGTGGAGCAAGGAAAACACCGTGCTACTGCAGATCCTGTGATTACTGTGTTTAAGGGAAACTATTATTTATTTTCTACAAATCAGTGGGGCTATTGGTGGAGCCCGGATATGGTTTCATGGAATTTTGTGCCACGCAAATTTTTAAAACCATGGCATAAGGTTTACGACGAATTGTGCGCCCCGGCTACGCTAGTTTTAGGAGACACATTAATGGTAATTGGTTCTACTTATTCAAAAAACTTTCCAATCTGGATGAGTACTAATCCGCAAAAAGACGAATGGAAAGAAGCCATTGATTCTTTTCCTGTTGGTGCCTGGGATCCCGGATTTTTTCTCGATGATGATAACCGATTGTATATTTATTTTGGCTCCAGTAATCTATACCCTACTTATGTGCAGGAAATTGATCGGAAAACATTTTTGCCTGTTGGAGAGCGTAAAGAATTATTGAAATTAAACGATAAGATTCATGGATGGGAAAGGTTTGGTGAATACCACGACAATACATTCTTAAATCCATTTATTGAGGGCTCCTGGATGAATAAACACAATGGGAAATACTATTTGCAATACAGTGCTCCCGGCACCGAATTCAGCGGCTATGGAGATGGTGTATACATTTCAGATCATCCTACAGGTCCATTTACGTATCAATCCCACAATCCCTTCTCCTATAAGCCCGGAGGATTTGCAAATGGTGCAGGGCACGGCGCTACTTATCAGGACCTTTATAAACAATGGTGGCATGTATCTACCGTGGTTCTTGCTACAAAAAATAATTTTGAAAGGCGCATTGGCATCTGGCCCGCACAGTTTGATAAAGATGGTATTTTATCTACCAACACTGCTTATGGCGACTATCCTCATTACTTGCCTACTGCAAAAGCAAATCACGCGGAGAGTCAGTTTACAGGTTGGATGTTGTTGAACTATAATAAACCCATTCAGGTTTCATCTACCTATGGTGGATTTTCTGCAAACCTGGCAAACGACGAAAATATTAAAACATATTGGAGTGCTGCAACAGGCAATAAGGGAGAGTGGATTCAAACCGATCTTGGAAAAATCAGTAGCATCAAAGCAATACAAATCAACTATGCCGATCAGGATGCAACTACCATGGGAAAAATTCCGGGCCTGTATCATCAGTATAAATTGTATAGTTCTAATGATGGTAAAAATTGGAAACTGCTGATCGATAAAAGCGAAAATAAAACCGATATACCACACGAGTATGTTGAGTTGAAGAATAGCGCAGAAGCAAGATTTTTGAAACTCGAAAATATACATATGCCTTCCGGAAAATTTGCGATCAGTGGATTCCGGGTTTTTGGAAAATCTGATATTGCAGTTCCAGATACAGTACAGCATTTTGTGGTGTTGAGAGGAGATGCAGAAAAAAGAAATTCCTGGTTGAAGTGGCAAGTAAACGAAAAGGCAACGGGATACATGATTTATACAGGAACCGCTCCCGATAAATTATATACCAGTATGATGGTTCTGGGAACGAATGAATACTATTTTTCTGCAATGGAAAAAGACAGGACTTATTATTTCCAGATAGAAGCTTTTAATGAGGGTGGGATAGGAAAACGAACCACAGTTGTAAAAGTAGAATAGGCTGAAAGGGTTATCAGATCTGATTTTCAATGATGAACTTCATCAAAGCACCTGGCGAATTGAGTTTGAGTTTTTGCATGATATTCTTTCTATGGGTTTCCACAGTATAAACACTTAGGTGTAAGGTTTCTGCTATTTCATGATTGGTCAATCCATCTTTGATATGCTGTATAATTTCTCTTTCTCTTTTGGTAAGATTAAATTGCTGCAAAAATTTATCGTTCACCAAAAATTCTCCTGCTGCCGGCTCTTCGTGATGGGGAGTTGAGAAAATCGATCCCGAATAAACCATCTTAATAGTTTGAATAAGCTCTTCCTTATTGCTGCTCTTTAGCAAATATCCGTTTGCACCCTTTGCCTTGGCCTCTTTAATAATGGCATCATCAAAATAACCCGATAGCATTACAATTTTTACAGAGGGATAAGACTGCTTAATGTACTTGATGGTTTCAAGTCCGTTCATCTTAGGCATATTGATATCCAGCAATATCATATCGGGCAAAGTAGTAGGTAGCATTTCTAAAACTTCACGCCCGTTATTAGCTACGCCGCAAAGCTCAAAGCTCGGTTCGCGTCCAAGCATCATTGTAAGTCCTTCAATGAATAATGGATGGTCATCTGCCAGCATTATTCTAATTTTTTCATTTTCTGCGTTAGCCATCTTTCGGATGTATTTCAATTCCTATTTAAATGTACAAACTACTTGGTATATAAAGATAAGTACAGGGAATCCATATTCAATTTATTAAAAAAATATATGCGTGGCAGCTTTTTTTTCTCTTAATAAAATGCCAAATCAGGCTAAAATGCCCCAAAATACAAAGTTGTGAGTATTTCTGAGGGATTTGCCTTGTTCTAGTTTTGTGTCATCCAATTGAAGCAGTTCTTTAATTCTTTTAGCAGGCTTGATGCGAAAAATGTAGCACTATAACTACAAAAACTAAGCCTCTAGCCTTACATGATCCGCAAGTTCTTGAAATGACATTTGTGTAGAATTAATTAGCTGATTCAAAATCCGGGATGAATAAGCTCGGAATTATACCCCTTATCATGAAAAGAAATTTACTTAAAATCGCATTACTGGCAGTCCTAACATTTGGAGCATCTGCTCTTTATGCCCAATTTCATTACGTTACACCATACGACTATAGCGGACGCCCTACCGTACTGGTAAATCCTGCTGATGCAGTTTCTTCAAAAACAATGGCAAATATTCTGGCCACATTACCCGAATACAGGTCTGTACCCGTTTATAGCCCTAGGCTTCTTGCAGATGGCCGCCCCGAAAACATTTCGTTGTCTGCCACTGCCGACGTTTGGGTGAGCTTTGTGTATGAGGGAGCCAACTTTTTAAATGGAATAGGTTATTATACTTATCCCACCAATGCCCCATTAAACACTGCACCGGCATCTAGCGATATTCATATCTTTTTTGAGAATGCCAATATGGGCGGTTCAGGTGGTGGAATGGTTCCCGGAGATAAAGTATATCTCGGTCGATTCCCTGCAAATACTACTATCGCTTTTGTGATGATCGCTGATGGTTTTGATTATGGACTCGGTATTGTTACCGAAGGCAAATACAAGATCTTCTCCGACTCTCGTTTTAATCCAGAGCCTGATGTTACCAAAAGAAAACATACCATTACTTTATACGACACACTTACATCAAAATTTTTAATTGGTTTTGAAGATACCCGTCGTGATCAGGGAAGTGATGAAGACTTTAACGATATTCTTTTTTATTCTACAGTAACACCCATCGAAACAGTGGAACATAGAGATAGCATTCCTATTCTTACAAACGATGGAAGCATTTCTTTTTCGGGAAATACTGGTGGCCTAGAAAGTAAAAGCCTCGGCGATGCGGTTTCAAAAAGAGTTTACACACATGCAATTAATAGCGATCAAGGCCCAGTAGATTATTCTAAAATGCAAAAGCTAAATGCTAGCATTACTCGTGGCGTATTTGGCTTGGGTGCCGGTTCAGCATTAAATCTTGCCGACATTATGCCTTCAAAAATTTTGGATAGCGGCTTTACTGCATTTGTAAGTACGGCTTCTGACCTTACCAGTATTACCAATGCCGTTGATGTGCGTTCGATTGACTTTACCAGAAATAAAGAATGCCGTGCTGTTGCATTCGCTACCAAGACTTTAAACCAAATGTACGACCATACTAAAGCAATCTGCGACCGTTTAAAAGGGGCTGAGTTGCTGAGCATGGAAAATTTTAGCTTGAGTGGTTTGAATTTTGTTAGATACACTTTACAGCAACCTACCGGCAACATTGAATATGCAATCAGTTTTTCGATCGGTAAAAAAGCAGGTAGAAATAATTTTAGTTTCCAGTCGAATTGGTTGAACAAAGATTATGTTGCAGAAGATACTTTGTACAATTATCAGATCTGGGGTGCTACTCCTTATTACTGCGTAGACCTTACGATTGATCTTTTAAATAAGTTGAACGCCATTATGCCAGTCCAATCACTCAATGCTGGAACTGCTTTGCCAAAAACTTATATAATTGCCGGTAAAAGAGAATCTACCAATTTGAATTTATCAGTAAATAATACCACATCAGCATCTACCGGTTATTTCAAGATCGAAGAAAAACTTTCTGAGAAATCAACCAGCATCAATACGAGGATCGTTCCTGTATCAGTTAACGCAAACAGCAAATCGAATATAACTATTCCTGTAAGCGATTCTTATGAAGCAACGATTAGTCTCTTCCTAAATAATAAACTGGAAGATGTGGTATTCATGGCCGACGGAAGCTGGAATGTTGATTATAACAAAAATAGCACTGTTGTAAATAGTTTTAATGTGGTGAACGATACCAGTGTAAGCGCAACCATTGCAAATGGCGATCTACCTGTATTTCGTAATGCGTCTGTATCAGCAACCACAAGCGAATACGTAACCTTATACAAATTATTAAAAGGAGGCGCCGCCGAAACTGATCTTACTGCTTTTAAAACTTTAAAATTTACGGCCAGCGCAGTTGGCGCAAATTTAAGAATCACTTTGGTTAAGGGTAGTGTTACAAATTGGTCAGACCAGTTCAGCTATTATTTACCACTGTCTTCTACAGCAAAAGAGTATAGCATTAATTTGAGTGACTTTAGTACTGCAGCAAATAAAAATGGTTTCAATCCGAATGATATCACAACAATCGTTTTTGCATTGGAAGTAGGTACCGGAAAATCAACAGCAGTAAATGCTTCGATCAGCAAGCTTTCATTCAGCAAACAAATGAGTAGCGCTGCAACAATTATAGAAACAAAAGATGTTCAGTTATATCCTAACCCATCAAAGGGAAGATTTGTGGCAAGCTTCAAATCAGATATTGCTACAGCGCTTACTTTAAAAGTAATAGATGCTAATTCTGGCAGACCAATGTTCTCAAAATTAGTAAACGCAGTGAAGGGCGATAATAATGTATCAGTAGAAATGAATCAAACAATCGGAACAAATATTTATATCCTTTCGATTGAAGGAGAGGCTTCGAAATATCAACCAAAAAAATTGATCGTTCAACAATAAGCTTTTATGTTGGTAGGGTGATAGCAGGAAGGGATTCCTGCTATTTTTTTGTGCATGCCTACCTCATCTATAAGCCCTGAGATACAATGGCAGCATCAATTGCCGAAAATTGTAGTTCCACTACTACATGATATTTCAAGTTTAAGCGATTGTAGCAGCTATCCGCATTTTGTTGCTTTGTATAAGAATAAAGAATACAAAATCGAAAACAAATTATTCAGTTACAAATCAACAACAATGCAAAATCGATCATACAACTTTGAAAGCAGGTTACCACAAAATGATCTTTTTCTTTTTCTGGTAAGTCTTATCAAAAATTCATTTGCCATCACAAAAATTCCCATGGCAGATTCGTCTGCCGAATTCAGTTATGTTCCCGCTTCTCCTTACTTAAAAAAGATAAACGGTGTAGCCAATCATAACAGAAAAGATAAACCGATCACTATTTATATCTAAGATTTCAATAAGCAAGTTTTGTGAAGATTAATAGGAGAAAGAAAGAGGCCCAGATATTGGGTCTCTTTTTTTGCTTACTGATTTATTTGAAATTTAAATTGCTCGAAGTATATATTTTATCGTTGTCATCAATAATGATGGCTTCAATTTGTTTTATTTGGTTAATCATTGCCAACCCCGCTTCTATACCCATAATGGTAACCGGAGTTGCCATTGCATCTGCTATTTCAGCATTGGGCGATATGATTGTTACACGCTTAAGTCCTCTCACAGGTAAGCCTGTCTTGGGGTTAATCGTATGCGAATATTTTTTTCCTTTAACAGTAATAAACTTTTCATGATTCCCGGAAGTGGCTACAGCCATATTGGTAACATTCAAATTTGAAAAGATCGTGTTCGAAAAATTCGGATGCACAATTCCAATGGTCCAATTTGTTCCATCTGGTTGTAAACCCCAGGTAGTTAAGTCTCCCGAAGCATTTACAATTCCTCCCTCAACAGATTCTCTTTTTAAAATATACTTAGCTCTTTCTACCGCGTACCCTTTTCCAATACCACCAAAACCAATGCGCATGCCCTTCATTTTTAAAAAAACGGTGCAGTTCAATTCATTCAATTCTATATTCCGGTAATTGATCAGCTTCAGCATACGCTTTGCCATAGCCGTGTCGGGTAATGATTTCATTGCTGTATCAAAATTCCAAAGACTTTGATCTACAGAGCCATAGCTGATATCAAATGCTCCTTGCGTGATCTCGGAAATGCGGAGCGATCTTTGGATTAAGAGAAATGTCTCCTGTGATACTTTTACAGGTTTATTCCCTGCCGCCTGATTAATTCGATTCGTTTCGCTCAGATCATTGTAGGTAGTTAACAGTGCTTCTATCCTTTGAATTTCTTTTACCGCAAGATCGATCTTCTCAAAAGCCCATGCCTCATCGAGTGCAACAATGCTGATTTCAAAATTGCTACCCATCAACAAGATCTTCTTCTTGTAAACGTTTTTTGCTTCCATGTTTTATCAGTTCGTCATCCAAAATCCCAATAGTATGAAATCGGGTTATTTACAAATAGAGCCGATTACCCCCAATTAAGTTGCCTCTGGGTTGTTATCAGATTAATAAGACCGCTTTTTTTAAGAAAGGATTAGTTTTATTTATTTAATCTCCAATCAGTCAAAATACAATAGCGGTTATATTTTCAGTTTTACTACAGAATTTATATGGTATTTTGCTGTAAATGTTCCGTTGTGAAATTGCTCATCATTGAGGACGAGTTATCGCTAAAGCAAAGCATGGTAGATTTCCTTACCTCAGCAGGTTATCTATGTGAATCCGTTGCTACCCATTCCGATGCCTTGGAAAAAATTGAATTGTACGATTACGACTGCATCATTCTGGATCTCATGTTGCCCGATGGTTCTGGGTTGAACCTACTCAAAAACCTGAAGCAAAATCATAAATCCGATGGGATTATTATTATTTCGGCGAAAGGAGAACTTGACGATAAAATTCTGGGTATCGAAATGGGCGCCGATGATTATCTGGCAAAACCCTTTCATTTGTCGGAGTTGGCTGTTCGGGTTGCCTCAATCATCAGAAGAAAAAGTTTTAACGGTCAGTCGCTCATGAATATTGGAACCATTCAAATTGACACACAGGGTAAAGAAGTTACGGTTAATAGTAAAGCAGTAGACCTTACTCAGAAAGAGTACCAATTATTGCTTTATCTGGCTATCAACAAAAATAGGATCTTATCAAAGAATGCCATTGCACAACATATGTGGGGCGATGATATGGACTTCGCAGATAATTTTGACTTTATTTATTCGCATATCAAGAATCTCAGAAAAAAATTATTGGCAGCAGGGAGCGACGACTGTATTCGATCAATTTATGGTGAAGGATATAAAATGCAGATCTGATGAAGCTATTTACAAAATACAATCGCATTAATATATCGGCTACCATTTTTATTTTTTTGGTGGGTAGTGTGGCTTTTTATTTTGTACTCGACTATGTGCTGATCCGTCAGTTGGATGAAACACTGCGTTCTGAAAAAGAAGAGATCTCAGAATATATCCGTTTGCACAATCAATTACCCGATATCCAGAATACCAAAGAACAATGGATCACAGTAGTAAAAGCGTCTAATTCAATTCCTAAGCCTACTACAAGAACAATTTATCAATTCAATACAAGAGATTCTGAGAACGAACCCATTCGTCAACTTATTTTTTCCATTACGGCTAGCAATCAGACTTACGAAATAACGGTAAATAAGTCCGAAGGAGAAACAGAAGACTTGTTGAAGCTTATCATTCTCACCACAGTTGGAATGATTGCCATGATATTGCTCTTCAATTATCTGATCAATCGAAAACTCATTACACAAATTTGGAAGCCTTTCTATAATACCATCGATAATATAAAAGACTATGCTGCAAATCAGCAATCATTGTCGTTAAGTAAAGAGCCCATCGACGAAATCAATCTGTTAAACGAAAGTTTGAACAGCATGACTGAACGTATTCACAAAGACTATTTTGCACTAAGATCTTTTACAGAAAATGCCTCGCACGAAATGCAAACGCCTCTGGCAGTGATTCGTTCAAAAGTAGAATCCTTATACCAGTTTGCAGAAGGCAAAGAAAATATGATGCAACAGCTTCTGGCAATCGAAGATGCTAGTTTAAAGTTGTCGAAATTGCATCAATCATTATTGCTGCTCACTAAACTCGAGAACAGACAATTTGTATTAAACGAACCCGTTAATCTTAAAACAATCCTACTGCATAAAATCGAAGAACGAAGGGATTTATTTAGTGCTAAAAATATTCAGGTTTCGGTTGCTGCAACAGATTTCGAAATGTATTTCCACCAGCATCTGGCAGAAATTCTTATCAGCAATTTGTTGAATAATGCTTTCCGTTACACTGCACCTGAAGGAAAGATTAGTATTATATTAAATCCTGAAACGCTATCTGTTTCAAATTCAGCGATCCATGATTCATTAGATACAAATAAAATTTTTCAACGATTTTATAGGGCCTCTGAGTCGGATACTGGAACAGGCTTGGGTCTCTCAATTATTAAAGAAATTTGTACGGCCTCTGGATTTTCTATTCACTATCAATACGAAAAAGCGCAACATCATTTTATTATTCTGTTTCAAGCATAAAATTTGGTTGATGAAAAGGTTTATTACTATCATATGTATTTTGCTGGTTCATTTGTCGGTTCATTCGCAGGAAAGATCTCTGGATTATTATATTCTGTCGGGTATTCAAAACAGCCCTTTATTGAAAGACCTTAGAAATCAACAGAGAGCAAATCTGATCGACAGCATGCGGATTCTGGCGGGATACCTTCCACAGGTAAATGCCATCAGCAGCAATAGTTATGCTCCAACTTTGGGAGGGTGGGGTTATGATGGAGCCATTACAAACGGCTCAAACTTTAGTCAGCTACTTACCGTATCAAAACAATTGGTAAGTAAAGAAAATCTGAAGAATCAACACGAGGCCATTCAATTATTAAACGAATCTTTAAAAACATCCGGTAAAATAAACGAGCAGGATCTTAAAAAAACCATCACGGCTCAATACATTTCGGCTTACGGTAGCTATCAGCAATATCGTTTTAACAATGAAGTGCTTGCACTCTTTAAAAAAGAACAAAATATTTTAAAGAGTCTTACCGAAAAGGGCGTCTATCGTCAAACAGATTACCTGAGTTTTCTTGTTACTATGCAGCAACAAGAGCTGTTGATCAGTCAGTTAAAAATTTTCTTCCAGAACGATTTCTCTTCACTCAATTATTTGTGTGGTATTAATGATACCGCTGCTATCCCTTTAAAAAAGCCTGAGATTTTTCTATCGGTCTTACCGAATGCAGAGAATTCCGTTTTTTATCAGCAGTTTCTGAACGATAGCTTAAAGTTGAAAAATAGCGATGCGATGATTGAATTCAGATACAAGCCCAAAGTGAATTTGTATGGCGATGGGGGGTATCTTACTTCTTTCTCCACTGCGGCTTATAAAAATTTCGGTATCAGTTTGGGCGTAACTGTCGTTGTGCCAATTTACGATGGAAGGCAGAAGAAAATGCAACACGATAAAATTAGTATTGCAGAACAAAGCAGACAACAATATCGGGATTATTTCAAAACGCAGTTTAGTCAGCAAATTGCCCAGTTGTTTCAGCAATTACACGCAACAGAACAATTAACAATACAGTCGGCCAATCAAATCAGGTACGCAGAAACGCTTATCGAAGCCAATCAAAAATTACTCGAGACCGGCGACGCGCATATGGCAGATTATATTTTGGCCATTGGCAATTATATGAATGCAAAAAATACAATCACTCAAAATAGCATCAACCAATTACAAATCATCAACCAGATTAATTACTGGAACAGAAAATAAAAGAACTATGTTTTCACGTAACACCATTTTTTCTGCAATTGTCTTCATTGCTCTGTTCGCATACTGCAAACCTGCTCCTGAAAAGACCGAAAAAGAAACGGAAGAAAAAACAGGAACAGTTAGTACTCCCGTTACCATTACTTCTCCTGTAAGAGGAAATTTGAACGAAACAGTTGAACTAAATGCAGTGTCTGCTTTTTTATTAAAGAGTTATGTAAAATCATCTGCAACGGGGTATTTACAAGACGTAGAAGCCACACTGGGAAAATTTGTAAATAAGGGCGACCTCCTGTTTGTAATTAAAACAAAAGAATCTCAGAGTTTAGGAAATACCATCAGCAAGCTAGATACATCTCTCCATTTTTCAGGTGTAATCAGTATTAAGTCGCCCGGCACAGGTTATATCACCCAAATAAATTATCGGGCCGGCGACTATGTACAGGATGCAGAGCAGATGGCTGTAATTACCGATACAAGAAGCTTTGTGTTTTTATTGGACCTGCCTTACGAATTAAAACCTTATTTGGCGGGCAATCAAAACCTGCAACTAAAATTACCAGACGGAACCAGCTTAGACGGGCATATTAGCAACGCTTTACCTACAGTAGATGCTGTTTCGCAAACACAGAGTTATGTAATTCGCGTTAACAGTTCAAAACAGATTCCGGAGAACCTGATCGCAAAAGTTAGTCTGGTAAAAAATTCAAGAAACAATACCGTTTCACTTTCAAAATCGGCCGTGCTGAGTGATGAAACACAAACCGAATTCTGGATTATGCAATTAATCGACAGTGTTACCGCAGTAAAAGTACCGATCAAAAAAGGGTTAGAAAATGGTAACAGCGTAGAAATACTTTCTCCAATGTTGAAGCCAACTGATAAGATTCTATTAACCGGAAACTATGGTTTACCGGATACTGCAAAAGTTACCATCAACAACAACTGATCCTATGCACAACTTTTTCAAAACATATAAAAATCCGGTATCGGTTTTGGTTGTCATCGTTATACTCGGTGGTTTCTTTGCTTATAGTAAACTCCAAACTGCGCTATTTCCGGAAATCACATTTCCTAAGATCAAGATTATTGCAGATGCAGGGCAACAGCCTGTTAAGAAAATGATGATTACTGTTACACGACAGTTGGAGAATGCAATTAAACAGGTACCCGATTTGCAGCGAATCAGGAGTACAACAAGCAGAGGCACTTGCGAGATCTCGGCATTCATGGATTGGAATACCAATATTGATATTAGTAAACAAAGAATCGAATCAAAGATCAACGAAATAAAAAATACGCTCCCTCCTGATATTCAGATTTCAGTAGAAAGAATGAATCCATCGATTATGCCTATCACCGGGTTTTCGCTGGAAAGTAAAACTCGTTCACCAATTGAAATGAAGTTATTGGCGATGTACACAATCAAACCTTTTCTTTCGCAGGTTGATGGTGTTTCAGAAATTCGGGTAATTGGGGGGAAATCGAAAGAGTACTGGATGGTTTTGAATGTACAAAAAATGAGTACACTAGGTATTACTCCCGATATGATTAATACTGCGTTGAGTCAGACCAACTTCATCAAATCGAATGGTTATTTGTCCGACTATCGTTTATTATATCTTACAGTAACCGATGCTGTGGTAAGTTCTAAAGAGCAGCTCAACGATATCGTTATCAGCAATAATGGTAAACGAATTATTTTACTGAAAGATATTGCAGAAGTTCAGATACAGGAAGCAAAAGAATACATCAAAATCAATGCCAACGGGCAGGATGGCATATTACTGGCTGTAATGAAACAACCCAATGCCAACCTGATTG
>JAIEMK010000014.1 GCA_019752295.1 Chitinophagaceae bacterium
ATCTTTACTGTTTTGCGTTCACCACACGTAAACAAGAAAAGTCGTGAGCAGTTCCAGTTAGCTACGCATAAGCGTTTACTGGATATCTACACTTCTTCTTCCAGAACAGTAGATGCGCTGAGTAAATTAGACCTTCCATCAGGTGTGGAAGTTGAGATCAAAGCATAATCGGGGATTCATCCACGATTTGCAACAAAAAAGAAGTTCTTTATAAAAATAGATTCACCTACCAACCCTTTAGGGGGGAAAGTAGCTCTGATTAAAGAAAAGCCACAATAGATAACAACTCGGGTTGTTTAGCACTAAAGTGGACTAACATATAAACAGGCCCTTCGAGGTTTGTTTACTACCGGTACTTCTTAGATCACCATAGCTTCAGCGAAGGTGATCCAGCTTAGAAAAAGCGTCCACCTTTGCCAAGGCTTCGGTGGATAGAACAAGAAAAGGTCGCTAGTCAACAAGGATTGAATTTCGCTTCATCGGCGAAATGTCCTACATACCTCCGCGGGGCACAAACCGCAAAACACGATGAAAGGTATTATTGGAAAAAAAATTGGTATGACCAGCATCTTCGCTGCAGATGGCAAGCAAACGGCTTGTACCATCATTGAAGCTGGTCCGAACACCGTTACTCAGGTTAAAACCGTTGAGAACGACGGCTACAGTGCACTTCAGTTAGCTTTCGGCGACAAGAAGGACAAGCACGCTACAAAAGCTGAGATCAACCACTACGCAAAAGCTCAGACTTCCGCTAAAAAATTCGTAAAAGAATTCCGCAATTATTCTATAGAAAAAGCGCTTGGTGAAACCATTACGCTCGACATTTTCGCTGAAGGCGAAGACGTTGAAGTAGTTGGAACTACCAAGGGTAAAGGTTTTCAGGGTGTTGTAAAGCGCCATGGATTCTCTGGTGTGGGTGAAGCATCCCATGGTCAGCACGACCGTCAGAGAGCACCGGGTTCTATCGGTGGTTCTTCTTATCCTTCAAGAGTATTTAAAGGAATGAGAATGGCAGGCCGTATGGGTAACGACAGAGTAAAACTGAAAGGTTTGAAAGTGGTTAAGATTTTCCCTGAAAAGAACTATATCCTGATCAGCGGTTCAGTTCCTGGACATAACGGATCAATCGTTTTAATCCAGAAATAATCACCCTCTTAATCTGAAGAAAATGCAAGTAGACGTATTAAATATAAAAGGACAGAAAACCGGTAGAACGGTAGAATTACCTGAAGAGGTATTTGGTATCGAGCCTAACGATCACGTAATTTATCTGGCTGTAAAGCAGTATTTGGCTGCAGGCCGTCAGGGTACACATAAAGTTAAAACTCGTGCTGAAGTACAGGGTGCAAGCCGCAAACTGCACAAGCAAAAAGGTACTGGTGGAGCTCGTAAGGGTAATATCCGTAACCCTTTATACAAGGGTGGTGGTACTATCTTCGGACCAAAACCGCACGCTTACGATTTTAAACTGAATCGTAAAGTGAAGGACTTGGCAAAGATCTCTGCTCTGAGTCATAAAGCAAAAGATGGTGCCATCTATGTGATTGAAGAAGTGAATATGGAATTGCCAAAAACCAAAGAATTGGTTGCTGCAATGAAGGCGCTGAATATTGATGATAAGAAAACATTGATTGTGTTACCTGAGTACAACGATAATTTATATCTGAGTACTCGTAACGTACCAAATGTTGCAAGCACTTTATTGGCAGATATTAATACTTATGAAATCATGAATGCAGATGTGTTGGTTCTGACAGAGAATACAGCAAAGATTTTTGCAGATGATACCGAAGTAGTAGCGTAATTGAATTAGTAACGTTTCAAATAAAATAAATGAAACCTTCTGAAATATTAGTAAAACCGATCTTAAGCGAGAAAGCAAATGCACAGCAAGAGAAATTGCGCAAGTATGCTTTCAAAGTAGATCGTAAAGCAAACAAGCTTGAGATCAAAAAGGCAGTAGAAGATTTCTATGGGGTAACCGTAGTAGATGTGAATACTGTTGTTGTTCCTGGTAAAAATAAAACACGTTATACAAAAGCTGGTTTTATTCAGGGAATGAAATCTGCTTACAAGAAAGCGCTGGTAACAGTGGCCGAAGGTGAGACGATCGATCTTTACGCAAACATTTAATTTATAGCAGGCGGTGCTGAAAAATCCGCTGATTAAAAGAAAAACAAATGGCACTTAAAAAGTACAAACCGATTACAGCAGGAACTCGTTGGAGAGTCGGAAATGCCTATGCTGAAATCACTACAATGAAGCCCGAAAAGAGCTTGTTGGAGCCTCAGAAAAATACTGCCGGACGTAACGTTCAGGGTCGTAGGGTATCAAGATATATGGGCGGTGGAAACAAACACCATTACCGTATCATCGATTTCAAAAGAAACAAAAAAGACATACCCGCAACTGTATTGTCTATCGAGTATGATCCAAATCGTACAGCGTTTATTGCTCTGGTACAATACACTGATAACGAGAAAAGATATATCCTTGCTCCTCAGGGCTTAGCTGTTGGTGCAACTGTTATTTCGGGCGACAGTGTTGCTCCTGAAATTGGTAATGCACTTTCAATGAAGTTTATGCCTTTGGGTACTAACATTCACAATATTGAATTGCAACCAGGTCAGGGTGGTAAAATGGCTAGAAGTGCCGGTTCATCTGCACAGTTAGCCAACAAAGAAGAGAAATACGCAGTATTAAAAATGCCTTCTGGCGAATTAAGAAAAGTATTGATCAACTGTTACGCTACAGTAGGTGTGGTTTCTAATAGCGACCACAATTTGGAAATGGCCGGTAAAGCTGGTAAGAATCGTTGGAAAGGTATTCGCCCTCGTGTTCGTGGTGTTGCCATGAACCCTGTAGATCACCCGATGGGTGGTGGTGAAGGTAGAGCTTCCGGTGGTCACCCACGTAGCAGAAATGGTAAGTATGCGAAAGGCGAAAAAACCAGAACGAAAGGAAAAGGAAGCGATAAGCTGATCATTCAAAGAAAAGACGGAAAAAAATTAGCTAAGTAATATTTACAAGGCTAGAAAAATAAATCACTAACAGACCAGTAAACTTATAACTATTATGGGTCGTTCGATTAAAAAAGGTCCTTACGTAGACGCAAATTTAGAAGAGAAAATTGTTGCGATTAACGACGGTAAAGCAAAGAAAGCGGTTATCAAAACCTGGAGTCGTCGTAGCACTATCACTCCTGATTTCGTTGGACACACTTTTGCGGTACACAATGGAAACAAATTCATTCCTGTTTATGTAACAGAATTTATGGTAAGCCATAAATTAGGTGAATTTGCTCCTACACGTAACTTCAGAGGTCACGCGGGAACTAAGAAATAAATCATTTTTGATCACTTCGAAAGGAGGATCTCAAATAAGAAACTAAAAGAAAATGGAAGCAGTAGCTAAACTGAACAATTATCCTACAGGTCCACGCAAAATGCGTTTGCTGGCCGATGTGATCCGTGGAATGGAAGTGGAAAAAGCTTTGGCCATTCTGGAGCATCACCCACAACACAATGCCACTCCTCTTGCAAAATTGCTGAAGAGTGCCATTAATAACTGGGAGCAGAAGAATAGCGGCGCAAGCGCAGCCGACAGTAGCCTGGTAGTTAAAACAATATTCGTAGATGGTGGTCGTGTTTTAAAACGGATGCGCCCAGCACCTCAGGGTCGTGGCTACAGAGTTCGTAAGCGCAGCAACCATGTAACATTAATAGTAGATTCTAAAAACTAATTGTAAAACCATTATATGGGTCAGAAAGCAAATCCAATTGGTAACAGGTTAGGTATCATCCGCGGATGGGAAAGCAACTGGTATGGTAGCAAGAAAGACTACGCATCAAAGTTGATTGAGGATCATAAGATCCGTACTTACCTGAATGCCCGTATCAACAAAGGTGGTATCGCAAAGATTGTAATCGAGCGTACCCTCGGCAAATTGATCGTAACAATTCACACGTCTAAGCCAGGTATCATTATCGGTAAAGGCGGTGGAGAAGTAGACCGTATCAAAGAAGAGTTGAAAAAATTGACCGGCAAAGAAGACGTGCAGATTAATATCCTTGAGATTCGTCGTCCCGAATTGGATGCGAATATCGTAGGAGATACCATCGCTCGTCAAATCGAAAACCGTATCAACTTCAAGCGTGCCACTAAAATGGCAGTAGCTTCTACACTCCGCATGGGTGCCGAAGGTATCAAGGTAAAATTAAGCGGCCGTTTAGGTGGTGCTGAGATTGCCCGTTCTGAAGAGTTCAAACAGGGTCGTGTTCCTTTACATACTTTCCGTATGGACATCGATTACGCCAATGTGTTTGCTCAAACCGTATATGGTAAAATCGGTATCAAAGTATGGATCTGTAAAGGTGAAGTATTAGGTAAGCGTGAATTGAACCCGAATTTTGTTGGTGGTAAGAATGATATGAGCGATAGAAGAGCCGGTGAAGAAAGAAGACCAGGTGGAGACAGAGGTGATAGAAGAGACGACAGAAGAGGTGGTGGAAGAGATAATAACCGTGGTGGAAACGCCGGCGGTGGAAGAGATAACAGAAGATAATTTAAGGTTCTGGTAACTGGTAACGGTTACTGTATCAAATAAGTTGAATTACCGAAACTTTTAAAAGTAAACGGTTATCCAAAAAACAAAATCAAAATGTTACAACCTAAAAGAAGTAAACATAGGAAACAGCAGAAAGGCCGCATTCGCGAAGTAGCAAAGCGTGGTACTACTATTTCTTTCGGCTCTTTTGCTTTGAAAGCACTTGAACCAATCTGGTTAACCAACCGTCAGATCGAATCTGCTCGTCAGGCAATGACCCGTGCAATGAAAAGAGAAGGTAATGTGTGGATTCGCGTATTTCCTGATAAAATTGTTACCCGCAAACCTGCCGATGTGAGGATGGGTAAGGGTAAAGGTAACCCTGAATTCTGGGCCGCAGTTGTAGAACCAGGTCGTATCATTTTTGAGTGCGATGGTGTTACAGAAGAAACCGCTAAAGAAGCAATGGGACTGGCAGCACAGAAATTACCGATAGCAACCAAATTCTGTGTAAGAAGAGATTTGCAAGCTTAATCTAAAAACGAATTTGCAATGGCAAACAAACAAACATACGATTTTAACAAAAGCCTGAAAGATCTGAATGTAGCAGACCTGAAAGCTAAGATCTCTGAAGACCAATTGAGGTTGAAAAAACTTGAGTTCGCTCATGCTATTTCTCCACTGGAAAACCCGATGAATATTCGTGGTTTAAGAAGAGACATCGCCCGTTTACAAACGGAATTGAAGAAAAAAGAAATGGGTATCTAAACCATAAATGAAAAGTAATGGAAGAAAGAAATTTGCGTAAAACGAGGATCGGCGTTGTAACCAGCGATAAGATGGATAAAACTATCACAGTTGCGGTTGAAAGAAAAGTAAAACACCCGATCTACGGAAAGTTCGTAAAGAAAACAACTAAGTTTCATGCTCATGACGAAAAGAGTGAGTGTGGTATCGGCGACGTGGTAAAAATCATGGAGACTCGTCCTATGAGTAAGACCAAGCGTTGGAGACTGGTTGAAGTGGTAGAAAAAGCTAAGTAATATTAGCCGCATGCTAATGCAGTTGTAATACAACCGCAAAAGCCTCTGAAAATTAAAATTCTGTAAATGCCAGGGACGCAGGTCCTGAGCACAAAGTTTAAAAAAATGATCCAGCAAGAAAGCAGATTAAATGTAGCTGATAACAGTGGCGCTAAAGAAGTGCTTTGTATCAGAGTACTTGGGAACAGCGGACAGGATTATGCCAAAATTGGTGATAGAATTGTTGTGAGTGTGAAAGCTGCTATCCCGGCAAGTGCTGTAAAGAAAGGTACTGTGTCAAAAGCGGTTATCGTTCGTACAAAAAACAAATTGCGTCGTAAGGACGGTTCTTATATCCGTTTTGATGACAACGCAGTTGTATTGTTAAACAATTCTGACGAGCCTCGCGGTACTCGTATATTCGGACCAGTAGCTCGTGAGCTTCGTGATGCAGGATATATGAAGATCATTTCTTTGGCTCCTGAAGTATTGTAATAAAAATTATTTAGTTAAGCGTTCAGCGTTTAGCATACAGCTTTAAGCATATCATAATGAGTAACAGATTCAAACCCAAATACAACATCAAAAAAGGCGATACTGTAGTGGTAATTGCCGGAGATGACAAGGACTTAACAAAGCCCCGTAAAGTGTTGGAAGTGATCATCGACAAAGGTCGCGTGGTAGTAGAAGGAGTTAGTATTGTAACAAAACATACTAAGCCATCTGCACAAAATACCAAAGGCGGTATCGTTAAAAAAGAAGCAGCTATCAACATCAGCAACGTACAGTTGTGGGATGCAAAAACAAGCGCTCCTACCAAAGTTACCCGCACAAGGGAAAACGGAAAATTAGTTCGTATATCTAAAAAATCAGGGGAGGTAATCAAATAATGAGTACTACTAAATACACTCCGAGATTAGCAGATAAGTATACCAAAGAGGTAATACCTGCTTTAATGAAGAAGTTTGCTTATAAAAGTATTATGCAAGCTCCTAAACTGGAAAAAATTTGTATCAACCGCGGTGTTAATGGCGCTGTGACGGATAAGAAATTGGTTGATGTGGCAGTTGAAGAGCTGAATATGATTACTGGTCAGAAAGCAGTTCCAACCTTGTCTAAGAAAGATATCTCAAACTTCAAATTACGTAAAGGAATGCCTATCGGCGCCCGAGTAACATTGAGAGGAGAGAAAATGTTTGAATTCTTAGATCGTTTGGTATCGGTTTCTCTTCCACGTGTACGTGATTTCAAAGGTGTTTCCGATAAGGCTTTTGATGGCCGTGGTAACTATACACTGGGTATCACCGAGCAGATCATTTTCCCGGAAATTGATATCGATAAAGTAAATAAAATTACCGGTTTGGATATCACTTTCGTTACATCGGCTAACACCAACGAAGAAGCATACGAATTATTGAAAGAGCTGGGAATGCCTTTCAAAAACATCAAAAAAGATAATAACTAATATAACATGGCAAAAGAATCAGTAAAAGCCAGACAAAGAAAGCGTGAAGCAATGGTTGCAAAATATGCAACTAAAAGAGCAGCTTTGAAAGAAGCTGGTGACTACGCAGCATTGGATTTACTTCCAAAAAATGCATCACCTGTACGTTTAAAAAACCGTTGTCAGTTAACTGGCCGTCCGAGAGGATATATCAGATACTTTGGCTTATCAAGGATTATGTTCCGCGATATGGCTTTAAACGGAATGATTCCAGGTGTTAAAAAAGCAAGCTGGTAACTTATATCCCTTCAGGGATACAAGCAAACAAAATTTAGAACTGATTTAATTTAACAAATATGGTAACTGATCCAATAGCAGACTTCTTAACCAGAATTCGTAACGCTCAGTTGGCTGGACACAGAATTGTTGAAATTCCTGCTTCCAACCTAAAGAAACGCATGACTGAAATCTTGTATGAACAAGGATATATCCTGAAGTACAAGTTTGAAGAAGATAACAAGCAAGGTTTGATCAAGATCGCATTAAAATACGATCCTACAACCAAACAGCCTGCTATCCGTGCACTCGAAAGAATTAGCCGTCCTGGTTTGCGCCAGTATGCAAAACCGGCCGAAATTAAACGCGTAATCAATGGTTTGGGCGTTGCAATCCTGAGTACTTCTAAAGGAGTCATCACAGATAAGCAGGCAAAAGCTGAGAACGTGGGTGGTGAAGTGTTGTGCCACATCTATTAATACAATAAAAAGCGGAAGCTTTCTATTATAAGCTGGTTTGACAATTAAGCTTTTAGTCGGAGCTGAACACGAACCAGAATTTTAAACATTATAATTTTAAACGACTATGTCTAGAATTGGAAAAAAACCGGTAGAAATACCAGCAGGAGTAACCATCACGGTTTCTGCAGATAATACCATCACTGTAAAAGGCCCAAAAGGCTCTTTGAAGCAGGAAGTTGATAGAGATATCACTGTTGAGATTACAGCGAATCAAATTGAATTGAAGCGCCCTACCGACCAGATTCGTCACCGCGCTATGCACGGCTTATACCGTTCATTGGTAAGTAATATGGTGAAAGGTGTTACAGATGGTTATAAAAGAGATTTGGAATTAGTAGGGGTGGGTTATAAAGCAGTGAATACAGGTAACACATTGGATCTTGCTTTGGGTTATTCTCACAATATCATTTTTGAAGTTCCTTCAGAAATGAAAGTGACTACTCTGACTGAAAAAGGTCAGAACCCTAAAATTTTCTTGGAAGGTATCGACAAACAATTGATCGGACAGGTTGCCGCTAAATTACGCAGCTTACGTAAACCAGAACCATACAAAGGTAAAGGTGTGAAATACGCTGGTGAGATCTTAAGAAGAAAAGCAGGTAAATCAGCAGGCAAATAATCGCTGAGAGTAAACTAAATAATCAACGGCAGTTCCGGCAGAATCGGAACTGATAAAATAAAATAAGATGAATTCTAAATTGGTTCAAAGGCAGAAAATCAGATACCGCATCCGTAAAAAGGTTGCTGGTACTGCAGTAAAACCACGCCTTTCAGTTTTTAGAAGTAATGCTGAAATCTACGCACAATTAATCGATGATGATAATGCGGTGACTTTGGCTGCTACTTCTTCAAGAGATAAAGATATCGCCGCACAAAAAGTTACTAAGAGCGAGAAATCGAAATTAGTTGGTGCAGCTATCGCAAGAAAAGCTATTGAATTAGGTTTAGCCAATGTTGTTTTCGACAGAGGTGGTAACTTATATCATGGCCGCGTAAAAAGTGTTGCGGATGGTGCCAGAGAAGCTGGTCTTCAATTCTAATTTGCTAACAACAATTTAATAGTTAGATAAATGTCTAAAGTAAACGTAAATAAGGTAAAAGCCGGTGGTGACATGGAACTCAAAGAAAAAGTAGTTGCCATCAACCGCGTAGTTAAAACCACAAAAGGTGGACGTACCTTCAGCTTTTCTGCTCTTGTAGTAGTAGGAAATGCAAATGGTGTTGTTGGCCAGGGATTAGGTAAAGCAAAAGAAGTACAGGAAGCAATTGCTAAGGGTATTGATGACGCTAAAAAGAATCTTACTAAAGTTCCGGTGATGCACGGTACTATCCCTCACGAACAGTGGGCGAAAGAAGGTGCTGCTAAAGTGTTGATCAAACCGGCTGCACACGGAGCGGGTGTAATCGCTGGAGGTAGCATGCGCGCAGTTCTTGAAAGCGCAGGTATCACCGACGTTCTTGCTAAGAGCTTAGGTTCTGCTAATCCACACAACGTGGTGAAAGCAACAATCAAAGCCTTAGGTTTGTTGAGAGAGCCAGTTCAGGTTGCTAAAACCCGTACGGTTAAATTAACAAAAGTATTTAACGGATAATAATCAGTCGTACCCGAATAGGTAAGGCAGACAAAAGATATACCATGAAAAAGATTAAGATCACACAAGTAAAAAGCGGCATCGACAGACCAGAGCGCCAGAAACTAACTTTGAAAGCTTTAGGCTTAACAAAGATGAATATGAGCAAGGAAGTTGAAGCTACTCCACAAATATTGGGTATGGTTAACAGAGTTAGCCACCTGGTGAAAGTGGAAGAAATCGCATAGTATCAATTTATTTGAATTAGGAATGAGTAGTAGTTTGTCAACTGCTGCCTCTTTCCTAATTTTTAATTTATACTTTTGAATTTTTAATTTTAAAGCGAGGGGTGATTCCCCGCAAAGTACAAAATCAGTTAAGATGAAATTACACACACTCAAGCCAGCCGCTGGCTCAGTTCACAAAGAAAAACGTATCGGTAGAGGTGAAGCATCAGGTAAAGGTGGTACTTCTACAAAAGGTAATAAGGGTGGCCAAAGCCGCGCCGGTTACAAAAGCAAAATGGCTCACGAAGGTGGTCAGATGCCTATTCAGCGTCGTATCCCTAAGCGTGGTTTCAAAAATGCAAACCGTGTGGAATATAAAGTGTTTAATCTGGGTCAGCTCGACCAATTGGTTGAAAAATACGGTTTCACAGAAGTTTCTCTGGAAAATTTATATATCAACGGTTTGATCAGCAGAACTGATAAAGTAAAAATACTGGCAAACGGAGAACTGAAAGCGAATCTTTCGTTCAAAGTAAACAAAATGAGCGACAAAGCCAAGGCGGCAATTGAGGCAGCCGGCGGAAGCGTTGAAATAGTAAAGTAATTTTACTGTAACTTTCCAGACGCATCGGTGATGCGTCTTTTTTGGTTTTGAGGCATTAACTTCTAACAAACAGTATCAGTGAAAAAATTAGTTCAGACTTTAAAAAATATTTGGGCCATCGAAGAGTTGCGTAATAAGATTATTATTACTCTGGCGCTCATTCTTACCTATCGTATCGGAAATCACATTGTGCTACCGGGCTTGGATCCAAACGGAATTGAAGCGGCTCAGAAAGCTTCGAAAAGTAGTGGTTTATTGGGCATCTTCGACATGTTTGCTGGAGGAGGTTTTTCTCAGGCTTCTATTCTGGCCCTAGGTATTATGCCCTATATCTCTGCTTCTATCTTTATGCAGTTGATGACCATCTTGGTTCCTCAATTACAAAAAGTGCAGAAAGAAGGCGATAGCGGTCGTAAAAAAATTAATCAGTGGACACGTTACCTCACCGTAATTGTTACCATCTTTCAGGCAGCAGCGTACGTAGGCTATTTAAATAGCCCCGGATATGCCGAAGCAATTCTTGTTGCATACAAACCATTCTTCTGGTTTTCAACTATCATCACTTTAACTGCAGGTACCTTATTCGTAATGTGGTTGGGCGAAAAAATTCAGGATAAAGGATTGGGTAACGGTACTTCAATCATCATCATGGTTGGTATCCTTGCGCGTCTTCCACAGAACCTGTTTCAGGAGTTTGGCAACAAACAAGAAAAAGGCGGTGGCGGTTTATTAATCTTCTTAATTGAAGTTGCCATCCTCGTAGCCGTAATAATGGCACTGATTGTTTTGGTGCAGGGTGTTCGTAAAATACCTGTTAACTACGCAAAACAAATTATCGGTAACCGACAGTTTGGTGGAGCACGTCAGTTCTTACCTGTTAAAGTAAATAGTGCCGGTGTAATGCCAATCATCTTTGCTCAAGCAATTATGTTCTTGCCTACATTGGTTTCTTTCACCAATATCGATTCAGCACAGGGTATCGTTCGAATATTCAACGACCATAGTAATGTTTGGTATATGGTAATTTATTCAGTGATGGTAATTGGATTTACATTCCTTTACACTGCATTGATCTTTAACCCTAAACAAATTTCAGAAGACCTGAAACGCAATAACGGTTTTGTACCCGGAGTAAAACCAGGTCAGCCTACTGCCGACTATATCGGATCCATCATGGACAAGATTACTTTGCCCGGTGCTATTTTCTTAGCATTGGTAGGTATCATGCCAGGTTTCGCTCAACGTTTGGGCGTTACACAAGGATTTAGTTCTTTCTTCGGAGGAACATCTTTGTTGATCATGGTAGGTGTTATACTGGATACCTTACAACAAATCGAAACACATTTGTTGATGCGTCAATATGATGGTTTGATGAATAGTGGTAGGGTTCAGGGACGTCAAACAGTGTCTACTTCAACTATCTAATAACAGTTCGATATTGATAAACCTGTCTGGCGTGCCCGACAGGTTTATTTTTTTTAATAATGAGCAGAAGAATTAATATGATATTCTATAAAACAGAAGCCGAAATCGCTTTGATGAAAGAAGCAGCTTTGTTGGTGAGCAAAACGCTGACAGAAGTTGCTAAAGTATTAAAGCCGGGAATGACCACTTTGGATATTGATAAGATTTGTGCAGATTTTGTAAAAGCAAATAATGCCATCCCTTCGTTCTTTAATTATCGTGGATATCCGCACAATATATGTGCATCTGTGAACGATGTGGTTGTGCATGGCTTTCCTGATAATACTCCCTTAAAAAATGGAGATATTGTTTCAATAGATCTTGGCGTAATATTAAATGGCTGGCATGGCGATCATGCATATACTTTTATTCTTGGAGAAGTAAGTGCCGAAGTATTACAACTCGTTAAAGTAACTAAGGAGTCGCTTTATAAAGGCATCGAAAAAGCTACTATCAATAATCGTGTTGGAGATATTTCTTTTGCGATACAAGATCATACAGAACGTAAATACGGATATGGTGTGGTGAGGGAACTGGTTGGTCATGGATTAGGAAGAAGTTTGCACGAAGACCCGCAAGTACCGAACTATGGCAAAAGAGGAAGCGGACCAAAAATGAAAGAGAACCTGGTTCTTGCAATCGAACCGATGATCAATCTGGGTAGAAAAGAAGTGTATACAGCAGATGATGGTTGGACCGTGAAAACTATTGATGGCAAGCCTTCTGTGCATTTTGAACACGACGTATGCGTAAAACGAAATCAGGCTTTGATACTGTCCGACTTTAAAATGATTGAAGCAGCAGAAAAAGCAAACCCACACTTGAACAGTTCTTATTACTAGCTTCGTATCTTACAGCAAAACTGTAGATCGATGCAAAAATTGGTAATCTGGATATTTCTATTGCTCACAGGCTCACAGATTTTTGGGCAATCGAAAGAAACATTTAATATTCGTGCATACCGCGAAAAGCAGTCGCACCAATGGTTAGAAGAGTTCACTTCATTCCTTTCGATTCCCAATATTGCCGGCGATACGGTGAATATGCAAAAGAATGCCGCCTTCATTCAACAAATGATGTTGAAGAGGGGCATCAGTAATATTCAATTATTATATCCGAAAACTCCCGGCATTCCTCCCGCTGTTTATGGGGAAGCACTGGTTGCTGGTGCAACAAAAACAATTATTTTCTATGCACACTACGATGGGCAACCTGTTGATAGTACCAAGTGGTGGAAGGGATTGCATCCTTTTAAACCAACACTGCTCAATGGTTCATTAGAACAGCATGCAACCATCATTAACTGGCCCGGTTCTGCAGAGCCCATCAATCCCGAGTGGAGAATTTATTCAAGGAGCGCATCCGATGATAAAGCAGGAGTGATGTCTATTTTATCTGCTTATGAATCTATGATTGCATGCGGGTATCTACGCAACTTTAATATCAAGTTTTTCTTTGAAGGTGAAGAAGAAGCAGGATCAGACCATTTGCACGAGATTCTTGAAAAATACGCTCCTCAATTGCAAAGTAACTTATGGGTAATCTGTGATGGGCCGGTACATCAGTCGGGTAAAAAAATGGTGGCATTTGGAGTGCGCGGCGATGCACACGCAGAACTAACTGTATACGGTAGTAAAAGGCCCTTGCATAGCGGCCACTACGGTAATTGGGCGCCCAACCCGGCATGGATGCTTTCGCGATTACTGGCCAGTATGAAAAACGATCATGGTAAAGTGCTCATTAAAGGATTTTATGATGATGTAATTCCTTTGTCGGAAAAAGAAAAAAAAGCGGTGATGGAAATTCCTTCACCGGATGCACAAATGAAAAATGAACTTGGTTTTATTGAACAGGAAAATACAGATAAAACACTGGCAGAATCCCTTCTCATGCCTTCTTTAAATATCAACGGAATGCAAAGTGCCAATGTGGGAAAATTATCGAGTAATATCATTCCTACCACCGCCACCGCATCGCTAGACCTAAGGTTGGTTCCCGGAAACGATTTTAAAAAACAACAGGAAAAATTAGTAAAACATGTTAAGGAACAGGGCTATTTTGTTACTGACAAAGAGCCCACAGATGCCGAAAGGAAAAGGTATCCTAAAATTGCCAAATTGGTTTTGAGTGATGGTTATAATGCTCAAAGAACTTCAATGGATCTTCCCATTGCTCAAAATCTGATTGCTGCTGTAAAATCAACAACCAGCGAACAGGTAGTGCTGATGCCTTCGATGGGAGGCAGTTTACCTTTATTTGTTTTTGAAAAATATTTAAATGCAAAAACCATTTCAGTGCCGATTGCCAACCACGATAATAATCAGCATGCTGAAAACGAAAATATCCGCCTGCAAAATTTATGGAATGGAATGGAAACATTTGCAGCAATCATGATGATGAAATAAGTACATGCAACAGAAACTAATTGTAATAGGTGGTGGCGCAGCAGGATTTTTTTGCGCCGTAAACGCGGCGCGATTGCATCCCAATTTGCGAGTGCTGATTGTAGAAAAAAGCAATAAATTATTATCCAAGGTAAAATTGAGTGGAGGGGGAAGGTGCAATACAACACATGCCTGCTTTGAAATTCAGGAGTTGGTAAAAAAATATCCCCGGGGGCAAAAGTTTTTAAAAAAAGCATTTCATCAATTTAATACCAACCACACCATCGAATGGTTTGAACAAAGAGGGGTATCGCTCAAAACAGAAGCTGATGGTAGAATGTTTCCCTCCACAAATGATTCGCAAACCATCATCAATTGCCTGCTTAAAGAAGCCGATAAATATGGAGTAGAAATAATGATACAAACCGAAGTAAAAGGACTCCAAAAAAAGGAGCATCAATTTTTATTAGCTACTACTAATGGAAAGCAATTGAATGCAGATTTTTTGTGCATCGCTTGTGGCGGCTATCCCAAATCATCAATGTTTAACTGGTTGCTGGGTTTGGGCCATACCATTGAATTGCCTGTGCCTTCCTTGTTTACTTTCAACATGCCCGGAAATAAAATTGTTTCATTAATGGGAGTGGCTGTACCGAATGCTACGGTTAAAATAGTAGGAACAAAACTGGTGGAGCAAGGGCCTTTGTTGATCACGCACTGGGGTTTGAGCGGCCCCGTTATTTTGAAACTATCTGCATGGGGCGCCAGAAAACTTTCCGAATCAGATTATCGATTTACGATACTGATTAATTGGCTGGAAAATTATAACGAACAAAGTTTGCGCGAGATCTGGCATCAACTCAGAACAGAACTGGCCGGCCAAAAAATGTATCACAAAAACCCCTTTGGAATACCGGGAAGACTATGGAATTATTTTCTCGAAAATGCAGCAATTCATTCGGATATGCGTTGGGCTGATCTGCCTTTAAAGGAGCAGAATAAATTGATCAAAGAACTTTGTGCGCAGGAAATGCAGGTTGAAGGGAAAACCACTTTTAAAGAAGAATTTGTAACCTGTGGAGGTATTAAATTAAATGAAATCGATCCAAATACGATGCAAAGTAAATTAGTACCAAGATTATATTTTGCTGGAGAGATCATGGATATTGACGGGATAACAGGAGGATTTAATTTTCAAAACGCCTGGACTAGCGGATGGATTGCTGCTAATGCCATCAATAAGGTCTAATAAATAAAAACGGTTCCTGATTCCGGAACCGTTTTTATAAAATATCTAACGACTACCCTTTTTTCTTAGGAGCTGCATCTTTGTTTGCTTTGTAACGCATGTCGGGAGTACCGTCTTTCTTTGTTGGACCCGGAGCTGGCTTTGCAGCGTCTTTATTTGCTTTGTAACGCATGTCGGGAGTACCGTCTTTTTTAGTCGGACCAGCAGCAGGAGCAGCAGGTTTAGCTGGAGGGGCTACGGCAGGTTTTGAAGCGGCGGCGGGAGCTGCTTTTACTTTTTCAGGAGCTGTAGCAGGTTTTACTGCCGGAGCAGCAGTTTTTGCTTTCGCAGTTTCTTTTTTTTCGGTTTTTTTTGCTTGGGCAAAACTTACACTTAGCATGCATACAAATGCAGTAAGGGTTAGAAGCATTTTTTTCATAATGGCTGTTGATTTAGTTTAAGAGAAGTTAAGTTAATGAACTAGATTGAAATTCCCAATTTGTATTCGTGAAAATTTAATTAAATAAGAAATTGATAATTAAACCATAGTGCCATGTAAGGCTGAAGAAATTTAAAAATAGTGCAACAAAAAATTTCTTGTACGAATCAAAGGGAATGAGTAAATTAAGGACTCAAAACCATTGTATGAGAAAAGTAAGCGATATCCTGAAAAGAAAGGGAAATAATGTAAGTTCCGTATCTTCTAATCTAACAGTGATTGAGGCACTTGAGTTGATGGCTGCTCAGAACATTGGTTCATTGGTAGTAATGGATAATGGTGTTTTTGTTGGAATCGTTACGGAGAGAGATTATTCCAGAAAAGTAATTTTGAAGGGAAAACATTCGAGCAATACACCTGTTGCAGAAATCATGACTACTGAATTCCCCGCAGTTCAAATGAACGATACGGTTGAAAAATGTATGCAATTAATGTCTGCAAATCATATCCGTTATTTACCTGTTTTTGATAACGGAAAATTGTCGGGTATTATTTCTATCAACGACGTTGTTACCGAAACTATTTTAACACACGAAGAAACTATTTCGCACTTGCAATCTTATATACAATCGTAAAATAACGCCAATAAAAATTCGACTAAAATTTGTTGGCAATTTATTTTAATGCCTCACTTAACTGGTTACAACTGATAGTAGATATGGAGAGAAAATCATTTATGGCTAACCTCCTTTCCTATATACCCATTACACAATGGTTACCGAAATATAAGGTCGGATTTATTCGGTGGGATTTAATAGCAGGAATCACACTCGCTTCTTTTGTTTTACCCGAGTCGATGGCTTATGCCACAGTAGCAGGTTTGCCAACTTATTATGGTATTTATTCCTGCATAGTGGGTAGTATTTTGTTTGCATTTTTTACATCATCAAAACAACTTGCAGTAGGACCCACATCTGCTATTTCCTTAATGGTTGCATCCACAATTGGTTTGCTGGCAATGGGAAATGGCGACAGGTGGATTGAGTTGGTAGCATTAACCGCGTTGATAGTTGCTCTGTTGTGCTTTATTGCTTTTATTTTTAAACTTAGCTCACTAGTAAACTTTATTAGCGAGAGTATCCTGATAGGATTCAAAGCAGGTGCAGCATTGTCGATTATATCTACACAGTTGCCCAAATTTTTTTCGGTGGAAGCAGGTGGCCGAAATTTTATTGAGCGAATAAATTCACTTTTACTGCACCTGCCTGAAACAAATTTTGTAGTGCTGCTATTCGGATCTATTGCATTGCTGTTACTGCTGATAGGGGATAAATTTTTTCCCGGCAAACCGGTGTCACTTCCAATTGTAATTGCATCCATTGCTGTATTGTCGTTTACAAAACTATCCGCATTTGGTTTTCAACTAACAGGTAAAATCCCGGTAGGGCTTCCCAGATTTTCCATTCCCTCTCTAACTTTCTCAGATATGGAAAGTGTATTTGAACTGGCGGCGGCCTGTTTTTTAATGGGATATATCGAAACCATTTCTGCCGCAAGATCCTTTGCGCTAAAAAGAAATGAAACAATCAATTCAAGACAGGAATTACTTTCGATGGGGTTTGCAAATTTGGCAACCAGTTTTTCAAGCGGATATGTGGTATCCGGCGGATTGTCGCAAACAACTGTGAATGCGCAGTCGGGAGCTAAAACGCCGATATCGTTGATTGTTTGTTCCGCCGCGCTCTCTATCATCATCCTTTTTTTTGCAGGACTACTAAAGAATTTGCCGGAAGTAATATTGGCCGTGATTGTTGTACATGCTGTTTCGCAACTGATAAAAATAAAAGAATTAAAACGAATGTACCGACTTAGTAAAACCGAGTTCTGGGTGGCCATATTTGCACTGCTAACGGTATTGGTATTTGGAATTTTAAAAGGGGTAATGCTTTCCGTACTATTATCACTGATACTATTAATCAGGCGTATTTCTGATCCGCATGTGGCGGTATTAGGAAGGATTGGAGATAGCCATCATTTCTCAGACATTGAATTTCATTCAGATAATATTCTGGTCGATCGCGTAGTGATACTCAGAATTGAAGCATCCATCCTATACTTTAATGCAGAAGACATTTTGCAAAAGATTCACGAAAAAATGGAATTGCACGAAGGAAAAATCGAGTTATTGATTTTAGATCTTTCTACCGCATCTTATGTTGACATTGCGGGTTCTAAAATGTTGCTGCAATTTTCTGATGAGCTCAAGCGCAAAAAAATTAGTTTAAGAATAGTGGAAGCATTATTTGATGTACGCAGCCTGCTTCGGAAACTGGGATTAGAAAACCTGATTGGTCATATCAGCCGAAAGGTATCTATCAATGATGCAATAGTAGATTTCTTCAGCGGCGGGTTGGGAAAAGGAGATGGGAAGAAAGTTTAAAAAACAATAATCAGATGTTTGAAAACGACTATATGATTCTTTGAAAACCCTTATGCTTCTGTTAATTTGCCCAAAATGCCATGTTTCGGTAGTTTTTGGGCTAAAAAACGCAGCTTTTTCTTTGACAAAAACTATATAATTCTTTCTTTTCCTTACCTTTGCAGCCCCGAATTCTAAACCCTCGGGGATATTATATGCAATTTTTTAAAAAACAATTAAACGCAGATGCACAGGAGAACGCCGCAGCTTTGGAAGCTGTTGAAGTTCCTACTGCGACAACAAATGCACCTGTTAGCGAAGATGTTGCTACTGAAGAGCACGCAGCTCCAATTGCAGCACCAACAACTGTTGAAACCGCACATGATGATTTTGACTGGAGCATCGACAAACGTAATGTGAGCTCTTATGCGGAAACCGAAAGAATGAAGTACGACAAAGTGTATGATGACACTTTTGTACAAATTGCTGATGGCGAAATCGTAAGAGGTGGAGTAGTTGCTTTAACTAAAACAGATGTGGTAATCAACATTGGTTTTAAAAGCGACGGACTGGTTTCTTTGAACGAATTCCGTGATGTTCCTACTTTGAAGATTGGAGATGAGGTTGAAGTAATGGTAGTTGAAAAAGAAGACAGGATCGGCAATTTACATTTAAGCCGTAAGTCAGCTCGTATCTTCCGCGCTTGGGAAAGAATTGTGGAAGTACATAAAACCGGAGAAGTAATTACAGGTACTGTTACCAGCAAAACCAAAGGTGGTTTGATTGTTGACGTATTTGGAATGGAAACTTTCTTACCGGGTTCACAGATTGATGTGAAGCCTGTAACTGATTACGATCAGTTCGTAGGTAAAACAATGGAATTTAAAGTGGTTAAGATCAACGAAACAATTAAAAATGCCGTTGTATCTCATAAAGCACTAATCGAAAGCGATATCGAAGCACAACGTGCAGAGATCATGAGCAAACTCGAAAAAGGCCAGGTATTGGAAGGTGTGGTGAAAAACATCACAGATTTCGGTGCGTTTATGGACTTGGGTGGCTTAGATGGTTTGTTATACATCACAGATATTTCATGGGGTCGTATCTCTCACCCAAGCGAAGTGGTGAAGATGGATCAGAAATTACAAGTGGTGGTATTGGATTTCGACGACGACAAGAAGCGTATCAGCCTTGGTTTAAAACAATTAACGCCACACCCTTGGGATGTGTTGCCTGAAGGTTTAGCCGAAGGTTCTGTTGTAAAAGGTAAAGTTGTAAACATCGAAGATTACGGTGCATTCTTAGAAATTCAGCCTGGTGTTGAAGGTCTGGTACACGTATCTGAAATCACTTGGGCGAACACTCCGATCAACGCTAAAGAATTCTTTAAGTTGGGAGATGAGTACGAAGCAAAAGTGGTTACCCTCGATAAAGACGCTCGCAAAATGAGCCTGAGCATCAAACAAATGAGTCAGGATCCATGGAGCAGTATCGAAACCAAATTCCCTGAAAACAGCAAGCACAAAGGGTTGGTGAAAAACATCACTCCTTATGGCGTATTTGTTGAACTGGAACCAGGTATCGGTGGAATGATCCACATCAGCGACTTGAGCTGGTTAAAGCGTTTCAATCACCCAACAGATTATACCAAAGTTGGTGAGTACATCGATATCATTATCCTGAGCATCGATAAAGAAAACCGCAAATTACAATTAGGACATAAGCAATTGGAAGAAGATCCTTGGAATGCATTGGAAGATACATTCGCAGTAGGAACTATTCACGAAGGTACCGTTACACGTAAAGACGATAAAGGTGCATTGGTACAGTTGCAGTATGGTTTAGAAGGATTTACTCCTAACCGTCACCTGAATAAGGAAGATGGTTCATCTGTAAAAGCCGACGAAACCACACAGTTTGTTGTAATTGAATTCGATCGTAACGAGAAGCGTATTGTGTTAAGTCACGCACGCATCTGGGAGCAAGCAGCATCTGAAGTAAAAGAAACTGCTAAGAAAGAAGCCAAAGCTGAATCAGAAAACACCAAGAAAGCAGTTAAGAACATTCAGGCCAAAGTTGAAAAAACTACTTTGGGAGACCTGAGCGCACTTGCTGAAATCAAGGCCAAACTGCAGGAAGGCGAAGGAGACAAACAATAATTTGTTACTTTAAATACATAAAGGCTGTTTCGTTCAGGCGAAACAGCCTTTTTAGGTAAATCTTAACGACTGGTAAGGCTAAACTAGAATACGAGTTTATATATTGCCCGATAATAACTAATTTCGCACACTTGTATGAATAGGATTCTCTTAGTATTGTTGTCAGTTTTACTCTTAACTGCTTGTTCCAACAAATTTTCAAAAATTTTTAAGAGCAAGGATTATGAGTATAAACACAAAATGGCTGATAAGTATTATGAGCAGAAGCAGTACAGTTATGCGCAGCAGCTCTATGAAGACATTTTTCCTTATATAAAAGGATCTCAGGGATACGAAGACGCTTATTACAAATTTGCTTTTTCTTATTTCTATCAAAAGGATTATTTGAACGCCGAAAACCTGTTCAAGACTTTTGTAGAAAGTTTCCCCAATAGTCCGAAAGTGGAAGAGTGCGATTATATGCGTGCATTTTGTTATTATAAACAATCGCCCAAGATCGATCTGGATCAGACCAATACCAACAAAGCCATTGGATTGATGCAGACTTTTATCAATACACATGCAGGATCTGCTAAGAGTAAAGAAGCTGCCGAAATTATTGATAAGTGCAGAGAGAAGCTTGAAGGGAAAGATTTTAAGAGTGCAGAGTTGTATTATAACCTTGGATTCTATAAAGCTGCAGCAATTGCTTTCGGAAATGTTTCAGACAATTTTCCGGATTCAAAAAGAGCAGACGAATATAAAATGTTGGTGGTAAAATCGTATTTAAAATATGCCGAAATGAGCATGGAAGAGAAGCAGAAAGAGCGCTACGAAAGAGTGCTTAACGAATGCGCCGATTTCAATGAACGTTTCGCCAATAGTAAGTATTTGGAAGAAGTAGCTAAGTTCAAAAAACAATCAAATAATTATTTAAAAAACCTGAAAAAATGAGTAAATTAAGAAGGCAAATGAGCGCTAACACTGCCAGCGTTGTTGAAACCAAAAGCTTGATTGAGATCAAAGGAAAAACAGGTAACTTATACGAATCAATAGCTATCATCGCCAGAAGGGCTAATCAAATAAACATCTCTTTAAGAGAGGAATTACACAATAAACTCGAAGAATTCGCGAGCCATACCGACAGTCTGGAAGAGATTCACGAAAATAAAGAGCAAATTGAAATTTCAAGGGCTTACGAGAAAATGCCTAACCCGGCAATCCTTGCAACTCAGGAGTTCATGGAAAACAAAGTTTATTACAGAAGAAACAACGAGCAGGATCTGTTCCGTTAATATAAAATTGTTCTAAAACAAAGAAAACGACAGCAACTGCTGTCGTTTTTTGTTAATTTCAATATCAAATTTCAGCATGCTTCAAGGAAAAAAAATATTACTCGGTATTACAGCAAGCATTGCTGCATATAAAAGCATTTTGCTTGCACGACTTTTGGTGAAAGCAGGTGCAGAAGTGAGAGTGGTGATGACACCCGCTGCAAAAGATTTTGTTTCTCCACTGGTGTTGAGTACGCTTACTAACAATAAAGTATTAATTGAATTATCGAACGAAGAAGGATGGAGTAACCATGTGCTTTTGGGCAGGTGGGCCGATGTTTTTTTAATCGCTCCTTTGAGTTGTAATACCTTGGCTAAAATGGCTAATGGCATTTGCGATAATCTGTTTATGGCTGTGTATTTATCGGTTACCTGTCCGGTGATGATTGCTCCGGCTATGGACGAAGATATGTGGCATCACCCGGCAACTAAGCGCAATATGCAAACAATTCTTGCAGAAGATAAAACGCTGATACCTGTTGCAAAAGGAGAACTGGCCAGCGGTTTATTCGGTGAAGGTAGAATGGCAGAACCCGAAACTATTTTAAACGAATTGATTGCAAAACATTTTAGAACTAATCTACTAAAAGGAAAAAAAGCGCTGGTGTCGGCAGGGCCTACTTTCGAAGCAATCGATCCCGTTCGATTTATAGGAAATCATTCCTCAGGAAAAATGGGCTTTGCTTTGGCTGAAGCTTTGTATTTAAATGGCGCTGATGTGTTGCTGGTAACCGGCCCCACTAACGAGTCTACTGCTTATAACGGCATTGTTGTAAAAAAAGTGGTATCTGCACAGCAAATGTTTGAAGCCTGCTCAACTGCTTTTGAATCGATGGATATAGCGATCATGTCTGCTGCAGTTGCCGATTACCGACCATCGGTGGTGGCTGATCAAAAGATCAAAAAATCTTCAGAAGATCCTGTTATATCGCTTATCAAAACAATCGATATTCTGGCTTATTTGGGAAGTAAGAAAAAGCCTCAGCAATACCTTGCGGGCTTTGCATTAGAAACCAATAACGAGAAGGAAAATGCGCTCAAAAAATTGCAAACAAAAAATGCAGATTGTATTATTTTGAATTCGCTACAAGATGCCGATGCAGGCTTTGGTACAACAACAAATCAGGTTACTGTTTTGCAAAAAAATGGGGATGCTCTGTTTATTCCATTGGCATCTAAGAAACAAGTAGCAGCGCAAATTATTTCATTTATAGCGACACAGCAACATGCATAAAAAAACTTTTTTCCTGATACTCTCATGCTTTTTATTGCTGCTTCATGCCAATGCGCAGGAATTAAATGCAAGGGTATCTGTTTTATCCAATAGGGTAGGCACTTCGGTTGATAAAAAAGTATTTAACACGCTACAAACACAGCTCAGTAATTTTTTGAATACCAGAAAATGGTCGAACGATGTGTATCGTACTAACGAGAAAATCGAATGCAGTTTTATTATCAATATCGAAAGCGTAATGGAGCCAAATGTGTACAAGGCTTCTTTACATATTCAAGTAGCACGACCTGTTTTTAATGCATCGTATAATTCAGCACTGGTGAATTTTCAGGATCCCGATTTTTTATTTAAGTATGTAGAATTTCAACCCGTAGAATTCAATGATACCAGGGTTCAGGGAACAGATGCGGGCATTGCAAATCTTACCGCTGTCTTTGCTTTTTATGCGTACACTATTGTTGGATTGGATAACGATTCTTTTAGCCCGAAGTCGGGTGAACCTAATTTTAACAAGGCTCAGAATATTGTAACCAATTCGCCCGAAGGAAAGAGCATCAGTGGTTGGAGGGTTTTTGATGGATTAAGAAATCGGTATTGGCTAAACGAAAATCTTAGCAATAGTCGCTACAATATTATTCACGATGTGATTTACACTTATTATCGTGGTGGCCTGGATAAAATGTATGAAAGCGAAGACGAAGCAAGGTCGAATATCATACAAGCGCTTACTCAGTTAAGAGCCTTTAATAAAGAGAACCCCAATACAATGATCCTGCAATTTTTTATGCAGGGTAAAGCGCAGGAATTGATTGGCATTTTTAAAAATGCCATGCCTCCCGAAAAATCAAGGGTCGTAGAAATATTGAGTGAAATTGATATTGTGAATGCTTCAAAATATAAACAGGAACTACAATGAAATGGATGGGCTTGATTTTTTGTTCTATTATTTTTTTAGCCTGTCACAAAAAGTCGGGCGATAAAGAAATATTGACTATCAATAAAATGAAAGGGGTGATGTGGGATATGATCAGGGCTGACGAATGGTTTACACAAACACAGTTTAAAGATAGTTTGCACAAGCGTACCAAAGAAAACTTTGAACTATACGAGCAGGTCTTTAAAATTCATCATATTAATAAGGCGCAGTATTATAACAGCTACAAATATTACGAAGCACATCCCATTGAGTTTAAGGTATTGATAGATTCGGTAAATGCTTTGGCAGAAAGAGAAAAATGGCCCGGAAAACCTGCACCCATTCCGGCCAACCCTAAGTAAATCCACACTACCTTTGTGTAATCAACGATTGCACTATGAATAAGTTATTTATTGATGCAGATGCCGCCATTGCCGATATACAAGATGGATCGGTGTTAATGCTTGGTGGTTTTGGATTAAATGGAATTCCCGAAAATTGTATTTCCGCATTAGTACGCAAAGGCGTAAAAGAACTTACCTGTATTTCAAACAATGCAGGAGTAGATGATTTTGGTTTGGGTCTCTTGTTGCAAACTCGGCAAATCAAAAAAATGATGAGCAGTTATGTGGGAGAGAATGCAGAGTTTGAGCGTCAATTACTAAGTGGAGAACTGGAAGTAGATCTGATACCGCAGGGAACTCTGGCAACACGCATCGAAATGGCCGGTATGGGCATCCCCGCATTTTTTACACCCACTGGCTATGGTACTGAAATAGCCGAAGGAAAAGAAGTTCGCGAATTTGACGGAAAAATGTATTTGATGGAAATGGCACTGCACGCCGATTTCGCAATCGTAAAAGCCTGGAAGGGCGATCATCTTGGAAATTTAGTATTTCGAAAAACTACCAGAAACTTTTCTACCAGTATGGCCAAAGCTGGTAGAATAACCATTGCAGAAGTGGAGGAATTGGTTGAGCCCGGTGCGATTGATCCCGATGCTGTTGATGTGGCCGGCGTATATGTGCATCGTATATTTCAGGGAACTAATTATGAAAAAAGGATTGAAAGAAAAACCCTTCAGATTAAATAGAAGATCTGATATTATCTACTAAAACTTGATAAGATGTCGCTAGATAAATTTGGTATCGCAAAACGCATCGCACAGGAACTCAAAGATGGCATGTATGTGAATCTGGGAATTGGTATTCCTACACTGGTTGCTAATTTTATTCCTTCTACAATCACTGTTATTTTACAAAGCGAAAACGGAATTCTTGGTATGGGGCCCTATCCAACCGAAGCAGAACTGGATGCAGATCTGATCAACGCCGGAAAAGAAACCGTTACCCTCATTAAAGGGGCAGCACTTTTTGATAGTGCCGAAAGCTTTGGTATGATACGTGCAGGTAAAATAGACCTTACCGTATTAGGTGCTATGGAAGTTAGCGAAACCGGCGATATTGCTAACTGGAAGATTCCCGGAAAAATGGTGAAGGGTATGGGAGGTGCAATGGATCTGGTTGCCAGTGCAAAAAATATAATCGTAGCTATGATGCATACAAACCCCAAAGGCGAGAGCAAGCTCCTGCCTAAATGCAGTCTGCCTTTGACAGGCATGGCATGTGTAAAAAAAATTGTTACCGAACTGGCCGTACTTGAAATAGGCAGGGAAGGTTTTATTTTATTGGAACGAGCCCCCGGTATTTCCGTTGAAGAAATAGTACAAAAAACGGCGGGTAAATTAATAGTTCCCCATCATGTTCCTGAAATGCAATTATAGCAGCGTTAAAACTTGACCCCTAAAAATTGTTTCTTAATTAGTAAATCAGAAACCACTGATCTCTTGACCCGATATCGTATTTTGCAATTCTTAAAAAAAAATATATGAGCATTCAAGTTGGCGAAAAAGCCCCCGTTATTTCATTATTCGACACAGAAAAAAATCCGGTTGCCCTAGGAAGCAACGGAAAAAATACTGTGATCTTATTTTTTCCTCTGGCATTTACTGGTGTTTGTACTGCAGAGCTTTGCAATATCAGAGACAATATTAGCCTTTACAATAATACCAATGCACAAGTATTTGGTGTATCTGTTGACTCTCTTTTTGTGTTAGGCAAATTCAAAGAAGAGCAGAAACTGAACTTCCCCCTCTTAAGCGATTTTAATAAAGAAGCATCAAAAGCTTTTGGCGTATTATACGACACTTTCCCTGCTTTTGGAATGCAGGGTGTAAGTAAAAGATCGGCTTTTGTGCTAGACAAAGAAGGTGTCGTTAGGTATGCAGAAGTTTGCCCTACTCCCGGCGACCAGCCTAGTTATACCGCTATTCAGGAATGCCTGGCTAGTTTATAAAAGTTTTTAAATTTTAACATTCCGGCCATAACATTTCTTGTTGTGGCCGGCTCTTTATAATAGAATTGGCAGTTTTCCTTGCCTTTTCGGATAATATTTTCTAATTTGAGCTGGCAATTGGGCTTATGAAGTATTTATACACGCTAATCTTGTTGACTTTTATGACTGTTGGTAGCAGCTTTGTTACCGAACACGAAGTGGTGGGCAATATCGTGAATACCAAGATTATTCGTGTGTATCCCAACCCTGCAACTTCTTATATCATCTTTGAATTCGACAAGTCGGTAGACCGCAATTATTCTCTGCAGATCTATGCTTTCTTCGGTAAAAAAATGACCGAAATGCGTATCAACGAAAGCAAAATCAATATCACTTTGGATGATAGTTATATGCGCGGATTGTATATCTATCAATTACTCGACCAGAGCGGTAAGATCGTTGAGTCGGGCAAGTTTCAGGTGAATAAATAATTTTTTATCTGTCACAAACTTCCACAATCAGAAACTTCAGATAGTTCGTATTTTCCATACCCCGGATAATGGGATGGTCGCTCGATTGCGCCTGAAAAACAACCTGCCGGATACGCTTTTTTGCATCTTTTGCAGCTTGGTCGATACTGGATAAAAACATTTCGGGATTTACCAGATTTGTGCAACTTGATGTTACCAGAAAGCCTCCGTTTCTGAGTAGTTTCATACCTCTCAGATTAATTTCTTTATACCCTGTTAACGCCTTATCAATACTTTCTCTGCTCTTGGTAAATGCAGGTGGGTCTAACATCACCACGTCGAACTTTTTGCCCTCCTTACTCCACAGTTTTAATACGTCGAAAGCATTCATTGCTTCGAATTTGCAAATGCTATCTAATCCGTTCAAAGCTGCATTCTTATTGGCTTGTGCAACGGCCTGCTCCGAAATATCTAATCCTAAAACGCTTTTAGCGCCATAATATGCTGCATGAATTTCGAAGGTTCCGGTATATGTAAATGCACCCAATACATCGGCTCCTTTTACGATATTCCGAATGGCCCTACGGTTATCTTGCTGATCTAAAAAGTATCCAGTTTTCTGTCCGTTTTCGATATCCACTAAAAATTTTAAACCATTCTCCACAATTTGAATTTGAGTATCGAATGGGGCGGTTAAAAAGCCTTTCTCCTGCGGTAAACCCTCTAATCCGCGCACTGGCACATCGTTGCGTTCATAAATGCCTTTGGGCGAAAAAATGGTCTGCAAACTGTTTACAATCGCATCTTTCCAACGGTCAATTCCCAAAGAGAGGGTTTGTATCACAAAATAGTCGTTGAACTTATCAATTATCAGCGCCGGCAATTCGTCTGCTTCGCCAAATACCAGACGGCAGTTTTCGGTATAGCCCAATTTCTGGCGATACTGCCAGGCTTTTAAAATCCTATTATAAAAAAAACTTTCGTCGATGCTTTCTTGTTTGCGGGTTAACAAGCGCACCAGAATCTGAGATTGCGGGTTGACATAACCCCTTCCTGCCCATTTTTCGGCGCTATAATACACATCTACGATATCGCCGGCAACAACATCGCCATCAATTCTTTCTACTTCATTTCCATATACCCAAGGATGCCCGTTGGCAATACGGGGTGCGATCTTTTTGCGAAGAAATACTTTTGTCATCCGGCAAATATAAGCCAATGCAGTCAGGCCGGTTCCGCCACGCCACTGATTCAGGTAAATAACAGCCTGTCAATTTAAGCGCAGATGCGTCAGAATCAGTCGGATATCTGTATTTCCCTGTCATTTTTTCCCTTTCCTTTGCATCGGCAAAATTTTTGACAAAGAATTGCACAACGTTATTTTTATGAACCAAGCCGAAAATGAGATGCAGCAGCAAGCAGAAGACAATCAAATGGATATCAATACTGACGAAAATGCAGCCGGAACTTCAAAACTGAGTGAGCCGGTAGCGGAAGAAAACGAACTGGAAAAGAGTAAACTCGAATTGCAGGAACAAAAAGATAAATATTTGCGCCTCATGGCCGAGTTCGATAATTTCCGCAGAAGAACAGCCAAAGAACGTCTCGACCTGATTCAAACCGCAGGAAAAGATGTAGTGGTTTCTTTATTGGATGTATTGGACGATTGCGATCGGGCAGAAAAGCAATTAAACTCAAACGCTGATATTGCTACCCAAAAAGAAGGGGTAATGTTGGTGTTTAATAAAATTCGCTCTACCCTTCAAAGCAAGGGCGTAAAAGCGATGGAAAGCATCCATACTGAATTTGACACAGAAAAGCACGAAGCTATTACCGAGATTCCGGCACCTACCCCCGAATTAAAAGGTAAAATTCTGGATGAAGTAACCAAGGGATATTACCTGAACGATAAACTAATCCGTTTTGCCAAAGTGGTGGTCGGTAACTAATAGCATATACAAAATATGAAAAGAGATTTTTACGAAATACTGGGTGTTAGCAAGGGTGCTACTGCCGATGAGATCAAAAAAGCTTATCGTAAAGTGGCTATGCAATACCACCCGGATCGGAATCCCGGAGATAAAGAAGCCGAAGAGAAATTCAAAGAAGCTGCTAACGCATACGAAATTTTGAGCGATGCGGATAAGAAAGCCAAGTACGACCGCTATGGCCATGCTGCTTTTGGTCCGGGTACCAACGGCGGAAACGGATTTGGCGGTGGAATGAATACGGAAGATATTTTTAGTCAGTTCGGCGATATTTTCGGAGACGATATGTTCGGTAATTTCTTTGGCGGAGGAAGTCGCTCCAGATCGGGTGGTGGAAGGGCCCGCGGACAGAGAGGCAGTAACCTGCGCATCAAACTCAAGCTCAACTTCGAGGAGATGGCGAAGGGAGTTACCAAAAATGTAAAAGTTAAAAAGCACGTAATCTGTACTACTTGTACGGGTAGCGGAGCAAAAGATAAAGGAAGCGTACAAACCTGTACCACTTGTAACGGAAGCGGTCAGGTAAGAAGGGTATCCAATACCTTTCTTGGCCAAATGCAAACCGTAACCACCTGTCCTACTTGTAATGGTGAGGGCACAACCGTTACTGCAAAATGTACGAGTTGTAAAGGCGAGGGTAGAGTTTATGGCGAAGAAACAATCAGTATCGAAATACCTGCAGGAGTACATGAGGGAATGCAGTTGAGCATGAATGGAAAAGGAAATGCGGGCGAACGCGGTGGAGCCAATGGCGATTTGATTATTCAAATTGAAGAAGAAGCGCATGCAGAATTACAACGCGACGGTTTGAATGTGGCATACGATCTGCACATATCATTCCCTGATGCGGCATTTGGAACACAGGTAGAAGTACCAACCATCGATGGTCGCGCGAAAATTAAAATACCTCCGGGAACACAGAGTGGAAAGATCTTCCGATTAAAGGGCAAGGGCTTTCCTGAAGTTCAGGGATATAGTAGAGGCGACCAGTTGATTCATGTAAATGTGTGGACACCACAACACCTTTCTGCAGAAGAAAAAGCGGTTTTGGAAAAATTAAATAGTAGCGAAAATTTTAAACCCAATCCTAATAAAAGCGATAAGAGCTTTTTCGAAAGGGTGAGAGAAGCATTTAGTTAAATATTTTATTCCTCCACCAGTTGATAAATCTCTTTGATATTTCTGCCATACCCATCGTAGTCTAGTCCATAGCCCAAAACAAATTTATTGGGAATCGAAAAACAACAATAATCAATTGGCACTGTAAACTGCGTGGCCTCGGGCTTGTGTAACAGAATTGCAACTTTTAAGGATGCGGGTTGCTGATTGTATAACTGTGGTAAAAATTCACTCATCGTTTTTCCCGTGTCGATAATGTCTTCAAGTATTACAACATGTCTTCTGCTGATATCGGTATCCAATCCAATCGCTGTAATTACCTGCCCTGTTGATTTTGTTCCCTTGTACGAAGCCAGTTTAATAAAACAGATTTCTGCCTCGATACTTAGGTATTTGAACAGGTCGGCGGCAAACATAAAAGACCCATTGAGTATAGCAATGAACAAAGGTTTTTTATCGGCATAGTCTTTATCCAGTTCCAATGCCAGCTCTTTTACTTTTTCCTGAATCAGTGCTTCGGGTAAATAGGGTTCAAAAGATTTGTTGTGCAGGTGAATGATTGACATACGATTTATTTAGAACGATAATAGTGGGTTATCTTATTTAATTGCTTTTGCCGAAGCACTTGTGTTACCGGTAATTGTTCTCAAATAAATCTTATCGCCCTCATGCAGTTTCGCATCTTTCTTAAGCTTATTATATTCCAATAAACTTTCCAAACGAACACCTTCGGTTTGACTGATATCGGGTAAAGTTTCATCTGCTTTTACAATATGTAAATCTGTTGCTCCCTTCTTTAATTTCTTTTCTAAAAAAATCAACTGATCGTTATTCAGAATATCCATTTCATTCAGTTCGTTGAAATCGAAAAGTTTGCTCAATGCAATATTGTATTCGTTTGCAATACTCAGTAACGAAGTGCCTGCTTCGGCATAAATTACTTTTGTATGATTGATCGTGAATGGAGTTTTGGGGTAGCTGCTTATTTTTTTATTTTCTGTTACAGCAACTGCCTGTTTTTTTTCTACAGCATCTGCTTCGGCTTTTTCTTCTGGTTCTGTTGCTGCGATATACGACTTTGGAGCAATCGATTCGGGATTAACTGCAACGGTTGCTTCAATATCGTTTAGATTAATGATCCTTTGTTTTTTTGTGTTTTTAGCAACAGTAGAATTGGTGTTTGAATTGGTGATTTTCCCCAGTGCCATCAAACTGTATTGATGCAATTGATAGTCGTTGATGAGTTTCAATAATTTTTGCGGATAATCTTTTTCGGTAGCGTAGCCTGCTTTCTTTAAACCATAGGCCCAGCCTGTATCGTCAGCCGGATCGAGTTTAAATAAAAAAGCATACCAGTCGCGCGTCATTAAAAAATTGGAGTGGTCTTTATAAGAATCTTCTGCTGTTGGATACACCCTGAAACATTCTTTTTTGGTATCATCATCGTGATAAGTTTTAGCGCCAGTCCATTCGGTTTTGCATTTGATGCCAAAATGATTATTCGAAGTTTTAACCAGATCACTTTCGCCATATTGCGACTCAAGTATGCCCTGTGCTAAAGTAATTGAAGCCGGAACGCCGGTTCTTTGCATTTCCTCTATTGCAAGATCTTTATAAGTGCTGACATAATTTTCAGCCTTTTCTCTTTGCGCATGTAATATTGATGAAACCATCAATGCCAATAAAAATAATAATCTCTTCATTCCATCTTTTTTTTGATCAGGAGTAATCCGTCACGTACCGTTATTAACACTTGTTCTGTTCGCTCATCCAAACGCACATGTTCATTAAATGCGGCAATAGCTTTTGCGTTTTTGCCCGATATTGGATCTTCTAAAACCTGGCCGTGAAATAGCACATTATCTGCAATAATCATTCCTTTTTTGCTCAATTGCGGAACCACCAGTTCGTAATAATCGATATAGCCGGTTTTATCGGCATCAATAAAAACGAGATCCCATTCAGTTGCCAGGGTGGGGATTATTTCCTTGGCGTTGCCAATATGCAAATGTATTTGCTTATTCTTTTTTGATTTGCTAAAATTTAATAAGGCAGTGTTAGCATCCTCTACCCTCAGCTCAATAGTATGTAAAGAGCCTGTTTCGGACAAGCCTTCTGCCAAACATAGGGCGCTATATCCTGTAAACGTTCCGATTTCCAAAATATTTTCAGGCTTGACCAGCGAACTGAGAAAAGTTAGCAGTTTGCCTTGTACGGGGCCACTAAGCATATGGGCATGAGGATGCTGTTCCCGGGTTTCGCGCTGTATTTGCTGTAATAAGGCATCATCGGGCGATGTAAACTGTTCTGCGTAAGCTTCTGCTAATGGATGCACCAATTCCATCGGGCGAAATTAATCTATTCCACGGCTTTTTCGGGGCTGGAGATGAGGAAAAGTCCTAAAAAGGTAATCAACCCATTAATGATCAGTAATTCGGGCCCGAATTTAAAAGTTCCGAAGAGTTGCTCCTGAAAAAAGTCGATCACAAAACAGAACAATGGGGCACTCAAACAAACAAAGGGAACAAGCTTATCGTTTACCTGTCTTTTCAAAAGAATTCCAAACGAAAATAATCCCAGTATGGGTCCGTAAGTATAGCTGGCTACTTTTAATATTACGTTGATCATGCTGGCGCTATTCACTACTTTAAAAATCAAAACAAATACAAGAAATATCGCAGCAAAAGATAAGTGTACCCTTTGGCGGATCTTTTTCTTTCTGGCGTCGGTAAGATTGGTATTGCGTTGAATGCCCAGAATATCAATACAAAATGTAGAAGTGAGTGCGGTGATAGCACCGTCGGCACTAGGAAATAATGCAGAGATAAGTGCAATGATGAATATTACAGAAACGAATGGTGGCATATGTTTCAGCGCAATGGCAGGAAATAATTTATCGCCAGCTTCTGTTACACCCTGTTGCCCTGCATACAAGTATAATAAACCACCGAGGTAAAGAAATAATAATATGGATAGTGATAAAACTACCGACATGGAGATCACATTTTTTTGCGAATCTTTGAGTGTCTTAACCGAAATATTTTTTTGCATCATCTCCTGATCCATGCCCGTCATGGTAACTGTAATGAATGCACCTGCAAGAATTTGTTTAACAAAATAGAGTTTACTATTGGGGTCGAAGAAAAAAATATTGGAATATCCTTTGGCCGACATGGCTTCGATACTTCCCCCAAAACCCATATGCAGGTTGTTTAAAATATACACCACACAAATCACAAGGCCCATCAGCATACAAGTGGTTTGAAGTGTGTCGGTCCAAACAATTGTCTTAACACCCCCTTCAAATGTATAGAGCAGAATCATCGATAAAATAATTAGTGTGGTAGCCCAGAATGGCACGCCAAAGCTATTTAGGATGGCATCCTGCAAAATATTTACAACAAGGTAGAGTCTTGCCGTAGCCCCAAGAATACGCGATAAAATAAAGAAAGATGCACCGGTTTTATAAGATTTAAAGCCCAGGCGGTTCATCAGATAATTATAGATCGAAGTAAGGTTTAAACGATAGTATAGGGGAAGTAAAACATAGGCGATGGTAATATATCCGATAATATACCCAATGGTTACCTGAAAATAGGCAAAGCCCTCTTTGGCCACATTACCGGGTACGCTAACAAATGTTACCCCGCTCAACGATGTGCCCACCATACCAAAGGCCACCAACATCCAATTACTGCTTTTGTTTCCGATGAAGAAGGATTCGTTTGTACTATTTCTGCCGGTAAACCAAGCAACTCCTAATAAGATTAAAAAATAAACGATCACAAAGGAAAAAAGCAGCAGAGGCGACATATTACTTGTTTATTATGAATAAAGAAATTGAAAACTAGTAAAAATAATTCAGCTAATTTTCCGCTGTAAAAATAGGGTTATGCATCAGAAAAGTTTTGCTGTTTTTTGCGGATCAAAATCGGGAGCCGATCCCATATACATCCAACACGGAATTGAGCTCGGTAGGTTAATGGCTGAAAATAAAATTAGCTTGGTGTATGGTGGTGGTAATAAGGGAATGATGGCGGCAGTAGCAAACGAAGTAATGGGTGGTGGAGGTCATGTAATTGGTGTAATCCCCGAAATCTTATTGGAGTGGGAATCAGAACACAAGGGCATTACCGATCTGCGTGTGGTAAAAAATATGCACGTTCGAAAAAAAATGATGTACGAGTTATGCGATGTGGCAATTGTGCTTCCGGGTGGTAATGGAACTTTGGACGAAATGTTTGAAATGCTTACATGGAATACGCTCAACATCCATAATAAAAAAATTGTGCTGCTTAACTCAAACGGATTTTATAATCATTTAATCAGCCATATACAAACCATGTTTGATCAGGGATTTTTGTATGAAGACTGGCGTGAGCGTTTGATTGTATGCAATGAGCCTGCAGAAATTATTTCCTACTTGGCCTGAGGTACATACCAAACCCTGCCCGAACTACCGGAATGGGATCGTTGAATTGATCGCGGTAAGGAGAGTTTTTATCTTGCAAAATATCCATCATCAGGTTAAAATAAGAATAGTGACTGCCCAAAAAATGCGAACCATATCCCACGCCCACTAATAAACTGCCGGCGTTATAATTATATTTAAAACTCTGGTTGATCGAAACATTTTTTTGAGTAGAATTAATCCAATTAAATTCTGGTTGAATCTGAATATTTAAAAAATTTACGGGCCAGATGCGAACAAAAGTTCCTCCACCATAGCTAAAATTCTGATATTTAATGTTGCTGTAGTCCGAAGCGTTTTGAGAAAAATAACTCACATTCATTGCGATACCGGCATCGAGCCAACTGGTAATGCTGTAACCTATTTCGGGGTTTAAACCTAGGTTGACAGATCTATTGCCGATACCCAGATTAAATCCGGTTCCCAAAAAAATATGCTCCTGCCTGAATTTGCCTTTTTCGACATCTGAATTAGCATTCTGTGCAAATGCATGGGTAGATGCAATACAAATCATCAACAGTAAAAAGGCTTTACGCATAGGAAGGCTTTGTACAAAACTAGGATAACCACGCATTATAAAGAAAGAGGATACTGTAAAATATTGTTAGAAATCCTTTAAAACAGGAATATGGGCAAAAATTTAGGCCTGCGGGCGATACATTAACCAATCATATAATATAAATGAAGGAAACAGCGTTATTATTTAGTTTTATAGGAATTCCATAATTTTTTGAATGAAGAGTAGCCATCTGCTTAAGGATTTTACACTAATCATCGCTGATGATGACCCCATCCACCGGATGCTACTGAATATACATTTCAGAGAATTGGAGATGAAAATTCTGGAAGCCTCCAACGGGCAGGAATTGTTTGAATTGCTTGCATCATTGAATGGTGCTCCGGTAATTCTATTACTCGACCTGCACATGCCCGACTTAGACGGATACGAAGTAATTAGTAAAATGAAGGCCCAGCCTGATTTGTACAAAAACGTTAAAACAATTGTGTTAAGCGGAAGTAGTGCGCTTGATCTTGATAAAGATTGGATTCACGAATACGTTTTTGGTTTTGTAGAAAAGCCGATCAACAAAGCTGCCATGATCGAGATGATTCAACTTGCGGCTAGCTAGGACAGTCCCCCTTAAAGCGTATCCGATTTTTTTATGATTGTTCTATTCACAATATCTTTAATAATGGTATCCAATTCATTTCCGGAGGCGATAAAGTGATTAATCCATTCTTCGTATTCAGGTGAGCCCACTTTAATATCTTTAATCACATTTACAATACCTAACATCCTTGCCAATGGGGCCCTCACGATATGCGATTGTGTCCAGGCAATTTCGTTAAGCACACGATTCTGCATTTCTAATTCCTCGTTCAAAATGGTAAGTTCTTTTGTTTGTTTTTGTAGGTTTTCATTCAATTCCTTCAAACTAATTTCATTCTCCCTAAGTTTGGTAGTATCCTGCATGGCGCCAACAAGCTTAGAAGGTTTATTCTGTTTGTCATAAATTATAAAAGCCCTGTCATAAATATATTTATACGATTCATCAGCACAGCGAAAACGATATTCTAATTGTAGGTTGGAGCTTTGCTTTTTAAAGGCAGCAGTTATTGCTTCTAAGACTGCCTGCAGGTCATCCGGATGTATTTTAGTTTTCCACCAGTTCGAAATATTTTCAATCTTTAATTTTTCGTAACCGAACATATGAACAATCCCTTCATTATACAAAATGATGTCATTTTTAATATTCCAATCCCAAATAGTATCACTTGTTGCTTCGGCAAGCAATTCATACCGTTCTATGGCACGCAAAATTTCTCTCTCTGTTTTTTTGCGTTCGGTAATATCCAGTGTAGTGCCGAGTAAAAAAATGATATTTCCTTCTGCATCTTTCAAAGGAACTGCGTGTGTTTCCAACCAGTGTTGCGATCCTTTTAGTCCGGTTATTTCAAATTCCAACATTCCCGATTTTCCCTTAAACACATTTTTGGTTAGTTGGCTAAAGGCTCTCCGATATGGCTTATTAACAATATCTAAAAGCGATTTACCCTTAACCTGTTCAAAGCTATCGGCTTCTATCAGCGCAAGCCCCGAAGGGTTCATCGCTTCTAATGCGCCGCTCTTATTGATTAATTTTATGCACGTGGGACTGGTATCCAGAATCACCCGCAAATGGTTTTCGCTCCTCACCAATTCTTCTTCTTTTTTGATGAGGTCAGAAATATCCATCATGCTACCAATATACCTAACTGGTTTTCCTTGGCTGTTGCGTTCAATTAGTATGCGGCCATAAATATGGATGTATCCTGTACGCTCCGTATTAAAACGGTATTCAGTAGTGCAAAAGCTGCTTCCTGATGACACCGACTCTTCAAAAGTTTTAACCGTTCTATCTCTATCTGCGGGATGTATCCTGTGTGTCCATTCTTCATAGTTTGGAACAGGATCGGCCAACGACAAACCATACATTTGTTGGTGTACTTCGTTGGCCCAAGCCAGGCCTGTTTCAAGATTCAAATCCCATAATCCTTCGTTGGCTGCCTTACCCATCAGATCAAATCTTTCATTCGCTTTTTTAAGTTCTTTGTTAGTAAGGATCAGATCTACTGACCTTTTTTCTATCTCTTCGCTTAGGAGAGCAGTTTTGTTAGCAGCTATTAACTGGGCAGTAAGCTGTATGAGTTTATCTTCGGCTTCCTTGCGAGCGGTTATATCTGACCTGATAGAAAGATATTGATAGGGTTTTCCCACTTTATTCAAAAAAGGAATAATGGTAGTAGCTACCCAATAAAAATTTCCGTCTTTGGCCTTGTTTCTTAATTCACCTCTCCATATTTTCCCATTGGCAATAGTTACCCATAATTCTCGCATGAATTCTTTAGTATGATAACCCGAATTAATTATACGGTGGTCTTGCCCGATTAATTCTTCCTCGCTGTACTTTGATATTTTACAGAAATTATTATTTACCTTGTTAATAATTCCCTTTTGGTCGGTAATTGCTATAATTGTAGATTCATCCAATGCATATCTATAATCAAACATTTCCTTAGAGATATTCTGAATGAGTTGTAAGCTTTCCTTAAGTTCGTCGAGTTGTTTAAGCGCTTTTTCAGTAATAATTAAGTTATCCAATCTTTTTTTCATGATTTTTCTCAATATAGTTTGAGTTAATTGAGGGATAAAAAGCTAACAGGAGATACCGGTGCCACCTAGATTGAGCTTCTCTAAAAACGGCTGTTCAATTATTTTATTGTTTTATGAAAGCTGTTCTAATACATATTTAAGTCAAAGGCAAGTTATTTACTCAACAAACTCAATACGATAAAGAAGCGTTATCTGGTTGCCTCATTCTAGTTTTTAAAATGCTAAAACAAAGTGAAAATAAAAGGCTTGGTGACCGGGCAGTGTTCCCTCAATTTAATGTTTTGCTAACCTATTGCAAAAAACGTACAATGCCATTTCGGGTATTCAATCTCAATTTTTTAGTGAATACGAAATAGATTATCAGGAAAATTTCGAATTTTTAAGAACAGAAAAAGGTTACAAATTACTGAGGGTATCGATAAAGGACTGATCTTAAGTTCTGCAAATGTTATTTGCTATTTGCCATCCTTCTATTGCTGTGGAAGCGCAGATCGGTTTGTCGCTACGTATTCTTTGTGGTTTTGGAATTGATGAAATAGCAGGGGCATTTTTAACCAATAAAGAAACAATCAATAAACGCCTTTTTAGGGCCAAAGAGAAGCTGCGAAACGAGAAAGTACTCAGCTTAACAGAACATTTGCACTCTCAAAAGCCCGAAATAAGGAGCTGGCAATTGTGGAGGCAGAAAAACTAAATTTAACAGGTAATCATTTCTATTATATTCTGCTCGGCGAACTTTACAAGGGTATTGACAATACGAAAGCGAAGCAATA
>JAIEMK010000073.1 GCA_019752295.1 Chitinophagaceae bacterium
AGAATAATTAATTGTCAGCGGGGGGTATTTAGAATAGAATAATCAATTGCAGGATTAATATACAAAAAGATTTAATATTTCGAAAAAATAGTTTGTGAGTTGTTACCTTGAGTTTGTGAATGGATAAAATGGTCCAAATTTTAAGTCTGGGTTAACAATGCTTTTTTAAAAGTTAATTTAGGTTAATGAAAGAAACAATGGCTAAAATTGGTGTTTACATTTGCAAACCAAACCAATAGCATGTTCAGAATTCAGGTATCTAAATTACAAATTGCCAGATGGATGATGGTGGCTGCGATCTTATTGATTCTGGGCTTTCAGGTATATTGGTTGCATAAACTATATATGGAGGAAACTGCAGGTTTCAAAAAAACAACCGATATCGTTTTCCGCGAAACCATGTACAAAGTACAAGCCCAACGCTTAAAAAAAGATTCCCTCTTTTTTAAATATCTACCCGAAGAAAACAATTTCATGGGCGATGTGGCCGAAATGGTTACAGATAAAATTCCTCAAATAAAAATTGTTACCGATAACGCCGATAACGAAGCCGGTGTTACCATATCGTCAAATACACAAACCGATCACAACGATGTTGACATTAATATTGATGGCAATGGAAAGAAAAAGATGACGATCAACTATCAGAAGTCTTTCGACTCTACGGCTGCCAATCAGGGTTCTTCTAAAACGATTAATATCACACAATTCATTAAAGATGGGATCGATTTAGGAATGATGCAGGCCAGAAGGGAATTGAGGGATAAGAGAATTGTTTTTCACAGAAACCAAATTCCCGAACCATTGCCTCCCCCTGAAACGGAAATGAATATGCGTCGCAGGTTTGAAGCTAAAGAGCTTTTGATAAAATCGCGAACCCTGAATGATACGATTTCTATTCCGCAGATCGATTCGGCCTATCAGAAAGCACTGGTATTAAATGGTATTCAAGCAGGGTTTCAAATTAAAAGAGATAGCCTCTTTCATCCTGAAACTATTGCGGGGAAAGACTTTCAGACATCTAAAGTGCCGGTAGGATTTCTGAATAAGAACGCTTATCAGGCAAACTTTGATGAGCCAACCGGCTTTTTGCTCCAAAAAATTGCTCCACAAATTTTATTGTCGGTATTGCTGGTGGCATTTATAGCCATCACTTTTTTGTTTATGTATAGAAACATGGTTTCACAAAGAAGACTGGCTCTAATGAAGAACGATTTTATCAGCAATATCACTCACGAACTGAAAACTCCAATTGCAACAGTGAATGTTGCAGTAGAAGCATTGCGAAATTTTAATGCACTCGAAAGCCCTGAGCGAACCAAAGAATACCTTGATATATCTGCCACCGAATTGCAAAGGCTGAGCCTGCTGGTAGACAAAGTTTTGAAACTATCGATGTTCGAGAATAAAGAAATTGAATTGCAGAAAGAAAGTTTCGATTTAAAAATATTGATACAGGAAGTGATGAACAGCATGCGCTTGCAATTCGAAAAGCAAAACGCTGTACTGAACTTTAAAACTGCAGGCCCCTCATTTTTAATCAATGCCGACAGGCTACATATTACCAGTGTGCTGTATAATTTATTCGATAATGCACTGAAGTATAGCAAGGGAGATTCGGAAATAAAAGTTGAGCTGGCTGCTACTCAAAATGAAATGACTTTGCGCGTTTCGGATAACGGAATCGGCATAGCAGCAGATTATGCCGATAAAATATTTGATAAATTTTTCCGGGTTCCTTCGGGAGATCACCACAATATCAAGGGATATGGGCTCGGCTTAAGTTATGCCGCAGAAGTGGTGCGAAAGCATCAGGGAAGCATAAGTCTGGAATCTGAATTGGGTAAAGGATCTACCTTCATAGTTAAACTGCCAATAACATGAGCATAAAAGTATTGTATGCCGAAGATGAAATGTTTCTTGGTAAAATAGTAAAGGAAACACTCGAAAGCAGGGGCTTTGACGTGATCATGGAAACAGATGGAGCCGATGTACTTCGAAGCTTTGAAGACGAACAACCCGATATCTGTATTCTGGATGTAATGATGCCCCATCGTAGCGGATTTGAAATTGCTGAAGACATCCGTAAAATGAACGACGATATTCCAATCCTTTTTTTAACGGCAAAAGTTCAAACAGAAGATGTGGTGTACGGATTTAAGGTTGGGGGCAACGATTATATCAGAAAGCCCTTTAGTATGGAAGAATTAATTGTTCGTATTGAGAATGCCTTGCGTATAAAAAAAGAAGAGCCACTGTCGGTTAGTGGGGAAGCCATTCAAATCGGAAAATTTCAGTTTCAATTAAATAAGCAGTTACTTAAAATAGGAGCGGTAGAAAAAAAATTATCTTACCGCGAAAGCGAATTGCTAAAATACCTTTATCTGAAAAGCAATGCCATTATCGACAGAAGAGACCTGTTGAATCATATTTGGGGAAACGATAGTTTTTTTAATAGCAGAAACCTCGACGTGTATATCACCAAGATCAGAAGTTATATCAAAGAAGATCCGCAGCTCGAAATAATAACTATCAAAGGAGTGGGCTATCGTTTTGTTACAGAATAATTGTCGTTCTTTTTATCAAAGCAGAACTACTGATAACTGCCAAAACTTGTTAGTGCCGGTAAAGCATTGTTACTAAAGTCGAACAGCGTAAGGTTTTCCCAGGTAGAACCATTGGTAGCCGTGGGTCCTTTAAAACTTACCCATTCGGGCGCCCACCAACAAATTCCCAACCCCTGTTGCCCGGGAAGATTTTTCATCATATTGATCAGCGCTTTGGTATAGGCGTTTTGTCCATCCGGTGTTGCATCATAAGCTGGAATCAATTGACTGCTTGTGCCAACAATATTATTTGTATAATCATTCCATCCCAAAGTAAAAGGATAGGAAGTTTCTGCGATGATAATTGGTTTTTGATACTTGCTAATTAATGTATTCATCCCCGAAGCAATAGCGTCTAAATTTTTTCCATGCCAAAAAGGGTAATAGCTTAAACCGATATAATCGTAACTAATTGCCTGCTGCGAAATATTATTAAAGAACCAGTCCGATCCGTCAATACCTGCAAAATGAATCATGGTTTTTGTGCTGCTGCTCACATCTTTTACGGCGCGAATGCCTTCTTTTACCAATGCGGCATAATTACCCCAGTTAGTATCGAAACTTCCGCCCACTCTTCCCAGATCCCAAAGAAAACCACTATTTGTTTCGTTACCAATCTGTACTATTTTTAAACTAATGCCGACACTCTTAAATGCCTGCACGGTGCGTGAAGTGTACTGGTAAATACTGTCTTTCAAAACTGTAAATCCAAGATTTTTCCAAGCTGCCGGTAAGCTTTGATGAGCAGGATCGGCCCAAGTATCCGAAAAGTGAATGTCGAGCCAAACGTTGAGCCCTTTTGCAGTTACTGTTTTGGCAAACTCAACGGCTTCAGCAGTGCTCGAATGCGCATCAACCGGATTATACCACACCCTTAAGCGAACAGTATTAATGCCCTTGTCCTTACAGATTTGCAATAGATCTTTTGTTTGACCATTGTCTTTAAACTGTGTAGTAGCTGCAAGAATTTCGGGAGTAAAAGAAAGATCAACGCCCCTAATGAAATCAGGATTGAGTGTTGCTACAGGTGGGATGGGAGGCGCTACAACTGGGTCGGTGCTTGTTTTACCGCAACCGGCTAAAACCATCATAAAAAAAATGCTCGTCAGGATCCTTTGCATACAGCAAAGCTAATGAATTTCATCCCTACCTTTGGAGCCGAAAAACGATACTATGAACGAAAAATTTGCAAAGCGTATAAAAGCAGAGCTCACTGAAATTGATGGCGCCGGTTTGTTTAAGAAAGAACGTATCATCACCAGTGCGCAGGGACCAGAGATTACGGTGAACGGAAAAACAGTTTTAAATTTTTGTGCCAACAATTATCTCGGACTATCATCGCATCCGAAAGTAATTGAAGCTGCACATAAAGCAATCGATACACATGGATATGGAATGAGTAGTGTTCGCTTTATTTGTGGTACGCAGGATATTCATAAGGAACTGGAACAAAAAATAGCCGCTTTTTTGGGAACAGAAGATACCATTTTATATGCTGCAGCATTTGATGCCAATGGCGGCGTTTTTGAACCTTTGTTTAATGAGGAAGATGCCATTATCAGTGATTCATTGAATCATGCTTCAATTATTGATGGCGTTCGATTGTGTAAAGCTCAGCGCTATCGATATGAACATAATAATATGCCTGATCTGGAAGCAAAATTGATAGAGACCGCATCACTTAGAAATAGGATTATTGTAACCGATGGCTCTTTTAGTATGGATGGTACGATTGCGCAACTGGATAAGATTTGTGATCTTGCCGACAAATACGATGCGATTGTAATGATCGATGAATGTCATTCTTCGGGCTTCTTGGGCAAAACCGGAAGAGGTACACACGAATACAGAGGTGTAATGGGAAGAATCGATATCATCACCGGCACATTGGGTAAAGCTTTGGGTGGTGCTAGCGGTGGATTTACTTCGGGTAAAAAAGAAGTAATCGAAATGCTGCGTCAGCGCAGTCGCCCTTATTTATTCTCAAATACAGTGGCACCAAGCATTGTAGGAGCATCTATTGCAGTGTTGGACATGCTTACCGAAACTACGCAACTGCGCGACCAACTTGAATTCAATACAAAATATTTTAGAACCAAAATGACTGAAGCGGGCTTCGATATTAAACCCGGGGATCATCCCATTGTTCCCATCATGCTTTATGAAGCAACTGTTGCGCAAGAATTTGCCGCAGCATTGTTGGAAGAAGGCGTTTATGTAATTGGATTCTTTTATCCTGTAGTGGCAAAGGGTTTGGCAAGGATCAGGGTTCAGTTGAGTGCTGCACATACAAAAGCACATTTAGATAAAGCGATTGAAGCATTCACTAAAGTGGGCAAGCAATTAGGGGTATTAAAATAGTAGATTTGGGCTAACTTTGCGCTTCTTAAATGAACCATATGCGTCTTCAAATTTCCAGATTAATACTGTTCAGCCTGATCTTAGTAACAGCCTGCTCCCCGAATAATGTAAAAATTGATAAAGGGCTCCAACATTTCTTCGATGAGAAAGCTGTGATAGGTAGTTTTGGAATTTACGATAATGGCACGGGACAATTCACCATTCATAATATTGCAAGATTCAAAGACACTGCCTATTTGCCGGCATCAACTTTTAAAATTGTAAACAGTTTGATCGGAATTGAAACTGGTCGTATCGTTAATGAGCATATGATTATTAAATGGGATGGTGTGGTACGCCCCTTACCCAATGGCGATAGCAGCAAATCGTGGAACAAAGACCTGACCATGGAAGAAGCTTTTAAAAGGTCGGCAGTGCCCTATTATCAGGAACTGGCTCGCCGAATCGGAAAAGACACCATGCAGTTTTGGTTAGACAGTTTGAAATATGGCAACAAGAAAATTGTTTCAACCATCGATCGTTTTTGGTTGGATAATACCCTGAAAATTACAGCCGATGAAGAAATGGGTCTTGTAAAAAAACTCTATTTCAATCAATTGCCTTTTCAAAGACGCACGCAGGAAATTGTTAAAAAACTAATGATGCAGGAAGAAAATGCGAACTATAAACTGGCATATAAAACCGGTCTGGGAATTCTCGAAAACGGCAACCAGATTGGCTGGATAGTTGGCTGGATAGAAGAAAATAGGCACCCCTACTTTTTTGCAATGAACATGGAAGGGAAACCCTCTGTAAATTTGATTCCCCTTAGGGTCGAAATATTAAAAGCAATTCTAAAAGAGCAGGGTTTCTTGGAAGGTAAAAGATAAAAACATTCTTCATTTCTAATACATTTTCCGGTTATGCAACTGTATTGTAATTCACTTACCCAAACCTCAAGATTAAATACCCGCGAAGTAAAAATCGGGGATCTGTTGTTGGGTAATTTTAATCCCATCCGGCTGCAAACAATGACTACTACCGATACCATGAATACCATTGCTACGGTAGAGCAAGCTATTCGTTGCATTGAAGCAGGAGCGGAGTTGGTACGTATTACCGCACCTAGTAAAAATGAAGCAGAGAACCTGTTGCATATTAAAAACGAATTGCGCAAAAGAGGATATACCACACCCTTAATTGCGGATATACATTTTACTCCAAATGCCGCAGAGATTGCAGCGAGGATCATCGAAAAAGTGCGTGTCAATCCGGGTAATTATGTTGACAAAAAAAAATTTGAACAAATTGATTATACCGATCTTGAATACGCAGAAGAGATCGACCGCATTCGCGAAAGATTTACACCCCTCCTTAAAATTTGTAAAGAATATGGTACTGCCATGCGAATTGGAACTAACCACGGTTCCTTGAGCGATCGCATCATGAGTCGTTATGGCGATACACCCATGGGTATGGTAGAAAGTGCTATGGAATTTTTGCGCATTGCTCGTAGCGAAAGCTATCACAATATTATACTAAGTATGAAAGCCAGCAACCCGCAAGTAATGGTGCAGGCTTATCGTTTATTGATTCAACAAATGGATGCGGAGTTTGGCGAAGCCTATCCTCTGCATTTGGGTGTAACAGAAGCCGGCGATGGCGAAGACGGCCGTGTAAAGAGTGCTGCCGGAATTGGCACGCTGTTGGAAGACGGAATTGGAGACACCGTGCGAGTAAGCTTAACAGAGGATCCGGAATTTGAAATTCCTGTTTGTCGCGATTTGGTAAAACGGTATACCGGCATCTCAAAAGCTCCTGCGGTGAATCATATTCCGGCAATCGAAAAAATTAATTACGATCCATTTAACTATTCCAGACGAGAAAGTTTTGCTGTAAATAATATCGGTGCAAAACAACCGCCCATAGTAATTGCAGACCTGAGTAAGCTGAAGAAAATTCAAGCATCGAACCTTGAGGCGGTTGGGTATCAATACAATGCTTTGACCGACAAGTGGAATATCAGCGACACTGCGGCCGATTATATTTTTACTGGAAATCAACTATTGGATTTCGCTTTGCCAGGAACACTTAAAGTTATTTGTTATGCTGCTACAGCAGCTACTGCAAGCGATCAGGAAAAATACTTTCCAATATTTGATGCAACGGGTTTTCTGGAATCGGAATTTAAAAACGAACAGCTCAACTTCGTAATGGTTGATTGTTACTCCGATAAAACACCCATCAACGATTATACTTATTTGGATGAAATTGCGAATAAAGAAAATGTGGTGCTCTGCCTTAGTAGCAATAATCAACAAGCCATGCCCGCAGTGCGCAGAATGTTTTTGGAACTGAGTGAGAAGGCAATAAAGAATCCCGTGATTCTAATAACAGATAGCAATTGGAATACTGCAGACGAACACCTCATCCACTTCTCCACCGAAACGGGTGCGTTATTTCTGGATGGATTTGGCGATGGTATTTGCCTGGGGCTTACTACTCCTGCCTATAATGCCGCTTCGGTAAACAATGCATCGGGTAGAAATTATTTCAACAATTTAAGTGTTGAACAATTCACCAATAATACTGCTTTCAGTATTCTGCAGGCTACCCGTACCAGAATCTCAAAGACGGAATATATTTCTTGTCCCAGTTGTGGAAGAACACTGTTCGACCTGCAGCAAACCACTGCAAAAATTAGAAGCGTTACCAATCATCTAAAGGGTGTTAAAATCGCAATCATGGGTTGTATTGTAAATGGTCCGGGCGAAATGGCGGATGCCGATTTTGGTTATGTTGGATCGGGTGTAGGAAAAATTACTTTATATCGGGGCAAAGAAATTGTGAAGAAAAATATCGATAGCGATATTGCTGTGGACGAGTTGATACAATTGTTGAAGGAAAGCGATGCGTGGATTGATCCCGCATAAAATAAATTATATTTAATTCCAGAATCAATACGAATGGAAACAGATTTTCTTGTAATCGGGTCAGGAATTGCGGGGCTGACATATGCCATCAAAATGGCAAAGCGCCATCCCGATAAAAAAATCACCATCATCACCAAAACGGATGCTGATGAAACCAACACCAAATATGCACAGGGCGGTATTGCGGGAGTATGGGATGAAAATAAAGATAGTTTTGAAAAACATATCGAAGATACTTTGATTGCCGGCGATGGTTTGTGCAACGAAAGGATTGTAGAAATAGTTGTAAAAGAAGGTCCGGAACGAATCAGAGAAATTATTGCATACGGGGCCGAATTCGACAAAGACGAAACAGGCGATTATAGTTTGGGCAAGGAAGGTGGCCACAGCGAAAACAGGATCTTGCATCATAAAGATATAACAGGCCAGGAAATGGAACGTGCTTTGTTAGTAGCACTGAGTAAACTTAAAAATATCGAACTCATCAATCATTGTTTTGTGGTAGACCTTATCACACAACATCACTTGGGTTATCTGGTAACTAAATCTACTTTAGATATTAATTGCTATGGTGTGTATGTGTTAAACAGGCAAACCAATCAGATCGGGAAAATACTTTCTAAAATAACGGTGCTCGCTTCGGGGGGCTGCGGACAAGCATACAGAACTACCACCAACCCTAAGATCGCAACGGGCGATGGTATTGCAATGGTTTATCGTGCCAAGGGCAAGATTGAGAATATGGAATTCATTCAGTTTCATCCTACTGCTTTATTTGAGCCGGGAGTTTCTCCCTCTTTTTTAATTACAGAAGCAGTAAGGGGCGATGGTGGAATTTTGAGAAATAAGAGTGGTGAAGCTTTTATGGAGCGTTACGACGAAAGAAAAGATTTGGCGCCACGCGATATTGTTGCAAGGGCGATAGATAACGAAATGAAGCGCACCGGTACAGAACACGTGTATCTGGATTGCCGACATATGAATAAAGAAAAATTTATTCATCACTTTCCCAATATTTATGATAAGTGTTTGAGCCTAGGTATCGATGTGATGCAACAAATGATACCTGTTGCACCTGCGGCACACTATAGTTGCGGTGGAATTAAAACAGATGAAATGGGGCGAACTTCCATACAGCATTTATATGCATGTGGCGAGTGCGCCAGTACCGGTTTGCACGGTGCAAATCGTTTAGCAAGCAACAGTTTGTTGGAAGCAATGGTATTTGCGCACAGGAGTTTTTTGGATAGTAGCGAAAAAGTAAATGATATTCAGTTCGAGCAGCGTATACCCGATTGGAAAGCTACGGGAACCAGCGATCCACGCGAAATGATTTTAATTACACAGAGCCAGAAAGAACTCACGCAAATCATGAGCGACTATGTGGGTATTGTTCGTACCGATATACGTTTAGAACGTGCCATGAAAAGACTCGATTTGCTTTTTACGGAAACAGAAGACTTGTATCGTTCCAGCAAAGTATCACCACAATTATCAGAATTGCGCAACTTGATTACGGTAGGTTATTTGATTGTAAAGGGGGCACAGTTCCGAAAAGAGAGCAGGGGTCTTCATTACAACACAGATCATCAGCAGAAAAGCGATTTGTTGCAGAACATCATTTTGTAGAATGCATTTCTAAAATACGCATCATGTACCAAATTACTTATGCTTTCTTTTATTTGTTATCACTCATTCCCTGGAGGGTGATGTATATTATTTCGGATGGATTATATGGAATGATGTATTATATTTTCGGTTATCGCAAAGCTGTGGTGATGAAAAACTTGGCCATTGCATTTCCAGAAAAAACCGAAAAAGAGCGAACAAGAATTGCGAAAGATTTTTACCACAATTTTATCGATACAATAGTGGAAACCGTTAAGATGTTTTCGGTGAGTAACAAAACACTTCAAAAAAGATTTAGCGCTAATATAGAAGTGTTGAACGATTTGTATGATACCGGACAGAATGTGGAATTGGTATGTGGTCATTTTTTTAACTGGGAGATTGTGAATTTGAATATCGCAATGAGTAGTCGCTATCCTTTTGTGGGAGTATATCAGCCAATGACCAATAAAGTAATTAATAAGCTGATGCTGAATATGCGCGTAAAGAATGGAACAATCCTAGTTCCCGCCAGCGATTTCAAATCCAATTTCCACGCATTTGTACCTGAGCGGTATGCACTGGGGCTTGCAGCCGATCAGAATCCGCCCAATCAAATGAAAGCGCATTGGGTAAATTTTTTCGACAGGCTAACTCCCTTTGTGGTAGGGCCCGAAAAGGGGGCCAGAATGAGAAATACGGCCTTGGTATTTGCACATTTTTATAAAGTAAAGCGAGGTTATTATCGCCTCGAGATGGAAACGATTACCACTACACCGAATGATTATCCCGAGGGGAAGCTAACGCAGATTTTTGCTTCTCATGTGGAAAGAGCCGTTAAGTTAAAACCCGCAAATTATTTATGGAGTCACCGCCGATGGAAATGGGAATTCGACCCGGTAAAACACGGGCACCTAGAAGTAAAATAATTTTCAAAAAAAAATCCCGGAAGAACATCTTCGGGATTTTTTATTTTATATCGTTCCTGCTTAGTTAAGTGCCTCAACAGATTTTGCAATTTCAATTCTGTCGCCCAATTCTTTTATTTGACCATAGCCACCAATCACGTTTCTTAAATTATGAAAGCCTTGTCTTTTTAACAGCGATAAAGCAATAACACTTCTATAACCACCGGCACAATGCACATAAATATTATGATGATCGTCTAAATTGGCCATGCTCGCCGGATCTACTAAATCTACTAATGGAATATTGATTGCGATACTTACATGCCCGTCTGCAAATTCTGCTTCTTTTCTTACATCCACTACTACCAGATTTGGATCGAAGGGAATATCCATAGCAAGTTCGTCGGCCTCTACATCAATAATCATATCTATTTGTTCTCCCGCTGCTACCCATGCTTCAAACCCTCCCGATAAATAACCTTCAAATTTTTCAAAGCCCACCCTGGTTAAACGAACAAGCGATTCTTTTTCTTTGCCCGCCTCGGTTACCAACAGAATAGATTTATTGAATGGTAAAATACTACCGGCCCATTCTGCAAAGCGACCTTCCAAACCGATGCTGATAGCACCCGGAATAAAACCTTCTGTAAATATTTTTGAAATGCGTGAATCCAAAATAATTACTTCATCCTTTTTGCTTAATTCCTTAAACTCAGTCACTGATAAGGCTTTCATGCCCTTTTCGATAACTGCGTTAATGTTTTCGTATCCTTCTTTATTGATTTTTGCATTGATCGGAAAATAACTGGGTGGAGCCGTTAAGCCTTCGGTAACAGCTTTTATAAATGAGGCTTTATCGGGTTGCTGCAATGCATAGTTTCCCGCTTTTTGTTCGCCAATAGTGCTATGCGCTTCATCACCTAAATTTTTTCCGCAACTACTGCCGGCACCATGTCCGGGATACATCAGCACATCATCTGCTAAGGGCATGATTTTATTTTGCAAACTTTCGTATAACATGCCTGCCAAATCTTCCATTGTTATTTCGTTGGTTTTTTGTGCAAGGTCAGGGCGACCCACATCGCCAACGAATAAAGTATCACCTGTAAATACTGCACAATCTTTTCCGCTTTCATCCCTTAATAAATAACAACTACTTTCTAAAGTATGTCCGGGCGTATGCAATACTTTTAAACTGATATTTCCCAACTCAAAAATCTCACCATCCTTTGCGATATGTACATGCAAATTCGTAACGGTTGATGGACCGTACACAATGGTTGCGCCCGTTGCTGCTGCAAGATCGAGATGACCACTTACAAAATCGGCATGAAAATGCGTTTCAAATATGTATTTGATTGTTGCATTTCGACTGGCTGCCAAATGCAGATATTCTTCAATATCGCGGATCGGATCAATAACAGCAGCTACGCCTTCACTTTCGATATAGTACGCAGACTCACTAAGGCATCCAGTATATATTTGTTCAATTAACATACAATAAGTTTAAGCAAATATAATAGCAAGCCTCAGACCAAAGTATAAAATGGTCATAAAGTCAGTCTGAACGATATCGCGGGATGGATTATCCTACTAGTGTCTCAACAAAAGCCACTACTTCTGCCAAACGGGTATAGTTTACAGAATAGTAAATGAATTTGCCATCACGGGTAGTAGCTACAATTCCGGCCCTGCGTAAAATAGCCAGGTGCTGTGATGCTACTGACTGCTCTAAACGCAATTTCACGTAGATCTCCGTAACGGTCATCTTTTGTTGGTCATCTAACAGTTTAATAATCTGCTGACGTAATTTGTGGTTGATTGATCTCAGTATCAGCGCCGCTTTCTTTGTGTGTATAAAATCGACTTTTAAAGTAGATTTTCCGGCATTTAAGACAACTGATTGCATTGTTTGACTCATGGGGGGGAGCATTTTTGGTTAATTAAATAATAACAATTGCGAGTGTAAAGTTAAACAAAATTTTAAAATGAAATTAAATATTTTGACAATATATGTAATACTTCTGTCATTTTTTTGATATATGCATAAAAAAAGGCTTTAAATAAAAAGGCTCTGAATAGGCAAGATCTGCAAAATGTTGATTATCATATGCTGTCTGCGACAGTAGACACAATTCTATGGCAGAATGTTGTACGGCGCTAAAAAAAGAATTTGGGTGTACACACATGGGTTTAAACTTAATACTACCCGATCCGCTAAAGACAACAGTATTTTTGGCTAAGTTTTCGGCAAAAGAATTTTCGTCGAGAATTTTAGCCTGAGGCGCTTCGAGCGTTTCGAGTTGAGAAGAATAGATGGCCGTAAAAACCTCCATCCTTCTGGCATCAATCATTGGGCAGAAAATGGTGTTGAAATCCGTTTCTGGAGCGGATTTCAGTGCAGCCTGAGCCATCACTTGTAAGGTATTAATAGTAATTAAAGGTTTTTGTAAAGCGTAACAAAGCCCTTTGGCAGAAGCCAGAGCAACGCGTAAACCAGTATAACTGCCTGGCCCTTCGGTTACCGCAATTGCATCTACATCAGCAAGCGAAACCCCGCTTTCCTGCATGATTTGTTGAATAGCAGGTTGCAGAAATGCGCCATGGTGCTTTTGGTCGCTACTCTCCTTTAAGAGCAAACTCTTGCCATTTTTACTCAAACAAACGCTGGCGTGTTCGGTAGCTGTATCGATATTGAGGATGAGTGACATTTTATAATATTATTCCGTCGCTTTGGATTGCAACTCTGCCAGCAAAGCAGGTGCAGCACTATAACGATCGTCTTTTAAAGAAAGTATTTGTAAAAGGGATGCAATTTTTTGCAAACCTATTTTATTTGCCCATTCAAAGGGCCCCAATGGGTAATTGGTTCCTAATTTCATGGCAATATCTATTTCTGCCTTTGCACTAACAGCTTCGCCCAATGCAAAATAGGCTTCATTAATTATCATGGCAATTACACGTGCAGCAATCAAGCCGGGCTCATCAGGCACAATCACTCCCTTTATTCCCATCCGTTCTAAAACTGCAATGGCTTTTTTATTTTGCGCATCTGTTTTACCGGCAATTTCCCATGTCGAATTGTTCAGAAAACCATCCCATGCATTGATGCGGATAGCATTATCCGGAACCTGATCGGATGCCATTAGAACGGCGCTTACAAAAATAGGGGCCTCGGTAACATTGTAGAAACTAAATCCTTCTTCTTCAAAGCATAAGTCGAAATAAGCAGTTGCCGATGGAATAGGTACAAGATCGCTAACCCAGTGAATGGTTAGGTTGCTAGCCAGATTTAGGGCAAGCAAGGATGCTTTTTGTTCGTGGCTGGCTTTTACAACAATCTGCATTGCATTCTTTTGAATCTGCAAATTTAGGTTGGTAGCTTGATGGAAATGCAGCAAATTGCTTCCGATTAAAATAAATATTATGCCAAAGCAAGTGATCATTACGGATAAAGCTCCAGCACCTATCGGCCCTTATAGTCAGGCAATACGTGCAAACGGGCTGGTTTTTTTAAGCGGACAAGTTGCATTTATTGTAGAAACCGGCGAGTTGCAATTGAGCAGCCTCGAAGCAGAAACACACCAGGTAATGAAGAATATTCAGGCTGTGTTAGACGAAGCTAAATTGAGCTTCGAACATATTGTAAAGACCACAATTTTTTTGAGCGATATGAGTTTGTTTGCTCAGGTGAATGCAGTGTATGGCACTTATTTTAAAGGCGATTTTCCGGCACGCGAAACCGTAGCGGTAAAAGGATTGCCTCGTGGTGTAAATGTAGAGATCAGTATGATTGCGGTGGAAAAATTATAATCTTTATCCTGCAATAATCGAGTAACGCGTTGTAAAATCACGGGTCTCTTTTGGCTGTAGCACAATCAGTCCCATTGAATTATTAAATGCATCCGGTGCAGAGCTCAGATTTTCGATGGCAATTTTTTTGCGATCATCGGGCGTATAAATCTGCAGATAAGGATAGGCTGGGGAAGGCTCAATAACGAACCGTACATTTTTATTCGATAAAATACATTTAGGAGTGGCAATCGTTTTGTTGAGCACAAAACAGTTATCGAGGAAAATGCCGTTTAAAGAAATGCCATTTTCGAATCGGGTTTCGGGAATCAGTTTACCGGTGGGTAAGAGGTCTGCATCAAATTCAACTTGCTGATTGCTGTTGAATTGAATGGTATCACCATCTATAGAATCGCCCAGTGTAAAATACGGATGCCATCCGTCCGAAAGCGGAATGGCCGAAGCGCCGACATTGGTAATGGAACTGGTTACAGAAAGTCGATTGTTTTTTTCGAGCTTCCATATCAACTGTATCAGATAGGGGAAGGGATAACCTGTTTCTGTTCCGGTATAAGCATATTCCAATACCACGCTTGCACTATCAGCATCTGTTTTAGAGGATAGGATGCTGTATGTGGCATCATAAATGATTCCGTGTATGGCATGATTTCCTAAGAACCATTTGTCGGCCAAAAACTGCTCTTCGTTCCATTTGTATTTACCCTCTTTCATGCGGCAAACAAATGGCGAAAGTTTTGCGCTTTTAAATCCGTTGCAGATGTTTTTTATTGCATCCGCTACTGATTCATAACCTGAAACTACGTTTAAATCTTTTCCTCCAACTTTGGCAGTAAAAGCATTCAGTAATCCGCCAAATGCATAGATCTCTGCACTTGAATGATTCTGGTGATCAATTAAATGAATAACGGGACTGTGTTGACTATTATCAATATTAATTTCGAATGACATGCGCTGAAGTTAAAATTTCATAAACAATATGTCAAAATTATATTAATCCTGATGAAATTGGAATGGAAATATGTTTTAAGAATGCATCACATTTGAAGTTTTAATATAATCTTATTCATCACCGTTTTCCATGATGCGCAATCTATCATCATCAATTCTATCTTTATAGTATGCTATATAAATTAATCAGAACAAATTCAGAAAACATCCATTTTCAGCAGCTCGTAAAATTATTAGATGCAGACCTTGCAATTCGCGATGGTGATGATCATGCATTTTATGCGCAGTTTAATAAAACCGACACGATAAAATATGTTGTGGTTGCTTACCATGAAGAGCAGGCAGTTGCCTGTGGGGCAATACGTCAGTACGACGATCGCAGAATGGAAGTGAAGAGGATGTTTGTGTTGCCCGAATTTCGGGGAAAAGGTTTGGCGCAATCTGTTTTAAATGAAGTAGAAAAATGGGCAGGCGAATTAGGTTTTGAAATCTGCATTTTAGAAACAGGAAAGATGCAACCCGAAGCAATTCGTTTATACCATAAATGTGGCTACAAAGTGATAGCAAATTATGGGCAGTACGAAAATGTGGAGAATAGTATTTGTATGGAGAAGCAAGTGAGGGTTTAATAAAACTCAAGCGAGAATGCCGGTTTAAAATTTGAATAAGGTAAATAACCAATCAAATATTCCGCTAAAATTATTTATTCAAGCAAAGAAATTTACTGTTCACAAATTAGTAATATTCAAATATTATAATTTTTTATACATTCATAATATAGTTGGTCTATCTGATCTACTTACCCTCCCCGCGCCATTTAAATTTTCTAGTAAGCAATACCATTTATAAAAATGGTAGTTATAGCGAAATGAGTAGAGGATGCTCTCATTAGACTGATAGCATACCTAATTCTAAAATAGAATTTTATGCTAAAAATAATTATCACCATTAGTACTTTACTATTTTTTATTAACTGCTTTTGTCAAAAAGAGATTGTTCAAGGTAAAATTGTTGATAAGGTTTCAAAAGCGGCACTTTCAAATACAACAATATATATTAATGGTCAGAGGTTTATCTCAGACAATTATGGATCCTTTATCTGTCCAATAAAACAACAAAAAGGAGATAGTATTTTTGTAAAAATTAAGCATATTGGGTTTAAGGATTTCATTCTAACTTATAAAGACATCCCTTTTTTATACGTGGAATTAGAAAGGCAACAAACTAATCTTCCGGAAGTTTTTGTCTTTACTGGTGGTAGAAGAATCATCGAAAAAGCAATTTCAAGGATATCAGAAAACTACTATGCAAATCCAATTATCACAGGAATTCAGCAGACTTACGAATTAATTAATGATAGTAGTTATTTGTTAGTGGATACTGCCATTCTATGTTATCAGTTTAAAAATAATTTTTCGCAAAAACCAAACATCAGTTTGAGATTATTACAAAACTCGACTCGTGTTGTCAATAATTTTGACTCAACTTTCAATAATTTTGATTCATTTAATTGGACTGGAGTTTATACTGTAAGTCCAAAGGATGATCCCATTTACAATAGTGCAATTAGTTTTATAAATCCCAAATATTTCGATGAAACTGAATACACTCTGAGATCCAAAGAAATTATAAACGATCGCTCTAATTACGTTATTGGATATAAGTGTTTTAAAAAAAAGATAGTAACTTCTGAAGGAACAATCTATATTGATTCTGCTTCATTCGCTTTTACAAAGTTTAGTACAATTACGAATGAAGATTATCTCAGAAGAAGACGAGAAATAATTAATGGGAAAAAAATTATACGAACGTATTCCTTTAGTGAAATTATCTACACATGCGATACTGCTAATAAATGGGTACTTAGAAACTTGCATATTGAACAAAAAATTATAAGGCCTAGTAAAGTGGATGAAAATGACACTTATACAATTACGTCCGATTTTGTAAATACAAAAAATGGAATAAACCTAAATATTGATAGTTTATTGAATTACAAAAACGAATTAAGGAAACTGGGAAGATTAAGAATTTTGGATCTTAAAACGAAAGAGCAACTATTAGATAATTCAACAATCCTTAGCTTAATACAGAAAGAAAAGCTATCAGATTATTTTACTGATGTTCCTTTGATAAATAAAAAAAATTATCTAATAAAAGATAAAATAAAATGACTTATGACCCTCTTAATAACCAATCAGACATTTTCACTAAAATTGTTTATTTAAACAAAGAAATATACTGTTCACAAATTAGTAATATACAAATATTAATTTTTTTTATACATTCATAGTGTAGTTGGTCCTTGTATTATGAATGGCACAATTACTCCCCCTCAACATTTATTTTTTCTTTTGCAGAGTCATTGCATTTAAAGTAATACAACTAGGTATAGCGTAATGTCTGTAGGGTGTCTTTATATGCCCTTGACAGAGTGCAGATTAATAATATTGGCACGTGTTAATAAAGGTTAATCCATAATCAACCTGCTTACTGATCATAAGCAATAAAATGGACGTTGGTAGAGAACGAAACTACTGCGGGCTTAGCAATTTACAGCCGCTTGGAAATATAAAACTGAAAGCCTTGCAGTATAAGCAAGTAAATAAACCGCTGAAATATACCCATAGGCGTAAGATGAAGGGGAGTAAAAATAAAAAAACAAAAAAATGAAAAAACAAACATTTGAATTAAACAAAATGGGCTTATTGGCAATGTCCGAATCTGAAATGAAAATAGTTGATGGAGGAAATCTGTGGACATGGATTTTAACTGGTGTTGGGGCCGTAGTTGGCTTTTTGGTTGGTGGTGTTGGTGGGGCCTTTACTGGGGCGATGTTAGGTTTTGCCGCTGGTGTGGCAATAGATACCAATCTTGGATTAAATACTATGGGCGCTGGATTTGGTCCTACTGGCCGTTAGTAAAACAAAATTAGGTATGCAAGACTTAGACTTCCATATGTCTCAGCATACCTAATTCTAAAATAGAATTTTATGCTAAAAATAATTATCATTATCAGTACTTTACTATCCTTTATTAAATGCTTTTGTCAAAAAGAGATTGTTCAAGGTAAAATTGTTGATAAGGTTTCAAAAGCGGCACTTTCAAATACAACAATATATATTAATGGTCAGAGGTTTATCTCAGACAATTATGGATCCTTTATCTGTCCAATAAAACAACAAAAAGGAGATAGTATTTTTGTAAAAATTAAGCATATTGGGTTTAAGGATTTCATTCTAACTTATAAAGACATCCCTTTTTTATACGTGGAATTAGAAAGGCAACAAACTAATCTTCCGGAAGTTTTTGTCTTTACTGGTGGTAGAAGAATCATCGAAAAAGCAATTTCAAGGATATCAGAAAACTACTATGCAAATCCAATTATCACAGGAATTCAGCAGACTTACGAATTAATTAATGATAGTAGTTATTTGTTAGTGGATACTGCCATTCTATGTTATCAGTTTAAAAATAATTTTTCGCAAAAACCAAACATCAGTTTGAGATTATTACAAAACTCGACTCGTGTTGTCAATAATTTTGACTCAACTTTCAATAATTTTGATTCATTTAATTGGACTGGAGTTTATACTGTAAGTCCAAAGGATGATCCCATTTACAATAGTGCAATTAGTTTTATAAATCCCAAATATTTCGATGAAACTGAATACACTCTGAGATCCAAAGAAATTATAAACGATCGCTCTAATTACGTTATTGGATATAAGTGTTTTAAAAAAAAGATAGTAACTTCTGAAGGAACAATCTATATTGATTCTGCTTCATTCGCTTTTACAAAGTTTAGTTCAATTATGAACGAAGATTATCTCAGGAGAAGACGGGAAACAATTAACTCAAACATATATATACGGACGTATTCCTTTCTTGAAATTAACTACACATGCGATACCGCTAATAAATGGGTACTTAGAAACTTGCATATTGAACAAAAAAGTATAAGGCCTAGTAAAGTGGATGAAAATAACACTTATACGATTACTTCCGATTTTGTAAATACAAAAAATGGAATAAACCTAAATATTGATAGTTTATTGAATTACAAAAACGAATTAAGAAAACTGGGAAGATTAAGAATTTTGGATCTTAAAACGAAAGAGCAACTATTAGATAATTCAACGATCCTTAGCTTAATACAGAAAGAAAAGCTATCAGATTATTTTACTGATGTTCCTTTGATAAATAAAAAAAATTATCGAACAAAAGATAAAATAAAATGACTTAAGACCCTTTTTAACTTTAATAAAAATGGATTACAAATCTTATACCTCTATTTTATGTTACCTCAGCAATTAAAAGAAGCGAAAGAAAAATTTCTGCAATTACAAAAAAATATACAAGAAACAGTTACATCGGCTAAGGGTGAAATTACAGTTGTGTTTGATGGTAACGCACAAATCACGAAACTTGTAATTCTAAATGATATCGATAATACAATTTTAGAGCCACTACTCGTAGAAACAATAAATAGGGGCATTAAAAATGTTTCTATTAAAATACAAAATGTGATGGTGCAAATGCAACAACAAATGAAAAATACTGGAATGCAATAATTTTTATTAGACTAATAGTATATGTTTTCTCCAATTGCGTTCTTGCAAAATACAAGTATCTCCTACCTTCCAAAAATAAGAGGCAGTAGTTACTTATTATATATTTTTTCTTTATTAGGTATCACTGGAGGTGTAATTTCATTGCCATTGATACACACTGATATTTCAGTAAAAACGACGGGTATAATTAGGCCTTTAAGTGAACGAACAGAGGTGAAACCAGTTATCGGCGGAATTATTGATAGTATTTTATTTAAAGAAGGCGATAAGGTAAAAAACAATGATGCAATACTTCTTATTAAAGACCACAGTACTAAAAGCAAAAAAACAGTAAGCATTTTTGAAATTAATCAAAGAGTAGAATTTATATATGATTTGCAAATACTAACGTCCTCACAAATTTTTATAAAAGAGGATCTTAAATCGCCCTTGTATCGAGAGAAGTATAGTAAATTCTTGCACCAAAAGGATGAGCTGGAATTACAGCTTAAAAAATTAAGTAAAGAGGTTGAGATGAACACCTCCCTTGCAAAAGAAAAAGTTATTAGCCCCAAAGAGTTTTTCGATATTCAAAATAATCAGGAAAGGATTCAATCAAATTACAATGCTTTTTTGCGGGAGCAACAAAGTATCTGGCAACAAGATTTGGTGCGTTATAGATTAGAACTAGTACAATATCAACAGCAATTACAGCAGGTAAATACAGATGCCAGTTATTACGAGGTAAGGGCGCCAACTGCTGGTATTATACAAGGTATTAATACACGGTATATAGGTGGTTTGATACAGGCTAATGAAACACTTTGCACCATCTCCCCTGAAGGTAATTTAATTGGTGAATGTTATGTTAAAACCAAAGATGTTGGTTTAATAAAACAAGGGCAAATTGTCAAATATCAAATAGAAGCATTTGACTATAATTATTTTGGGGTATTATCTGGTAGGGTTTTATCTATTGACAATGATTATACTGTTATTAATAATACTCTTATTTTTAAAGTTCGTTGCAGTTTTGATAGTACGCAACTTCATTTAAAAAATGGATTTTCAGCAGAATTAAAAAAAGGTCTCAATTTTCAGGCAAGATTTGCTGTTTCGCGAAGAAGTTTGTGGCAGTTATTATATGATAAGTTGGATGACTGGTTAAACCCAAGCGCTCCCTCTAAAACAGTTACAACCTCTTATTGAAAAAAGCCGTTAAAATAAAACAAAGGGATATTACCGACTGCGGAGCTGCTTGTTTGGCATCTATAGCAGCATACTATCATTTACGCTTACCCGTAAGTCGTATCAGGCAATATGCAGGAACAGATAAACGGGGAACCAATGTATTAGGTCTAATAGAAGCTGCAGAACGTTTAGGTTTTCAGGCCAAAGGTGCAAAGGGTCCAATAGAAAGTTTGGCTAAAATTCCGTTGCCAGCTATTGCACACTTGGCATTAAAAAACGGATTACAACATTTTGTTGTTCTCTATAAGGTTACCAAGAAACAAATTATTTTTATGGACCCGAGTGACGGTCAACAACATAAAAAAACAATTGAAGAATTCGCAAAAGAATGGACGGGTGTAATTGTACTCTTACTGCCTGATGAAGAATTTATAACAGGTAATCAAAAAGCATCAAACACAAATCGATTCTGGCAATTGATTAAACCCCATAGTGGAATCATGTTGCAGGCTTTAGTTGGAGCCGTGGTTTATACTGTATTAGGTTTATCCTCTTCTATTTACATGCAGAAAATTATTGATTTTGTTATCCCAGAGGGCAATATGCGATTACTTAATTTATTAAGTGTTGCCATGATTGTAATATTGGCATTTCAGGTTTTCATAGGAACTTTTAAAACAGTATTAGGCCTGCAAACAGGTCAGCATATAGATGCTAAACTTATACTCGGTTATTACAAACACTTGCTTCAATTACCCCAACGTTTTTTTGATACCATGCGCGTGGGGGAAATTATTAGCCGTGTGAATGATGCTGTTAAAATAAGGATGTTCATTAATGATGTGGCTTTAAGCATGATTGTGAATGTATTAATAGTAGGTTTTTCAATCGGGTTAATGTTCTTGTATTATTGGAAGCTCGCATTAATTATGCTTGCCATAATTCCCATTTACCTATTACTCTACTGGATTAATAATCGCATTAATAAAAAATGGCAGCGTACTTTAATGGAAAATAGCGCAGATCTGGAAGCTCAACTGGTAGAGAGTTTGAATGCAGCGGGAACAATAAAACGTTTTGGATTGGAAGCATACTCCAACTTAAAAACAGAAAACAGGTTCATTGTATTGCTGCAAAGTATTTACAGAAGTAGCATAAAAGGCTTATATCTGGGAACAAGTTCTGATTTTATTACAAAACTCTTTACTATCATAATACTTTGGGCAGGAACTTATTTTGTGATTAACAGAGAACTCACTCCAGGGGAATTATTGTCTTTTTATGCACTGATGGGATATTTTACAGGGCCTGCCGCTTCATTAATTGGTGCAAATAAAAATATACAAGATGCTTTAATAGCGGCTGATAGATTGTTTGAAATAATTGATCTGGAAACAGAATCATCCAACGAAAATAAAGTAGCGCTAACGCCTGAACTAATCGGCGATATTATATTTAAGAATGTACATTTTAGATATGGAACCAGAGTAACCGTTTTTGAAGGATTAAATCTTACCATTAAAAAAGGCCTGTCTACAGCTATTGTAGGAGAAAGTGGTAGTGGTAAATCAACCCTATTGTCCTTGTTGCAGAATCTATACCCTTTAAAAGAAGGAAATATTACCATTGGGGGAATGGATTTGCAATATATCAGTAACAGAAGTTTACGCCAAATGATTTCAGTTGTACCGCAGCAGATTGATTTGTTCGCTGGAACAATTATTGAAAACATCGCTATTGGCGATTTCGAACCCGATATTCAAAAAATTCTTGGCTTGTCTGTCCTTCTGGGGATTAATGAATTTGCAGAGAAATTGCCAGCCACCTATAATACAATCTTAAATGAAAATGGAGTGAATTTGTCTGGAGGGCAACGTCAAAGACTTGCTATTGCAAGAGCCTTATATCGTAACCCCGAAATACTGATTTTGGATGAAGCTACATCAAGCCTTGATCCTGCAAGTGAACAAAAAGTACAGGATGCATTAAAATGGTTTAAGCAACAGGGTAAAACCGTGATCGTTATTGCACATAGGTTATCAACTATCAAAGATTGTGATCAAATTATGGTGTTGAAAGAAGGAAAGTTATTGGAGCAGGGAAATCATGAATCTTTAATTCTTAATAAAGAAAGTTACTATTTTTCGATGTGGCTTAGTATGGCAAATTTTACTATGAACGCATAAACGCATCAAAATAATCTGATTGGGAAAAATAAGATAACCCCATACTTATTTCTATGATTTTTAATCACTTTTTATGAATAAAAAAATTTCTATTTTTCTAACTTGTACTATTGCTTTAAGTAGCCTGTTTTTTTTACATTCAAGTTCTCAGAGTAAGACGAATATTTATATTGGAGTGCTATTAGCCTTAATATCTGTGGTAATTGGAGTTTTCAACTTGATAATGAAAGAAGAAAGTAATTCTAAAAAAAATGGGTATGTTTTAATCCTTTTAATTGGATTTCTCTTTCTTGCAGTAGGTTTAATAGTTATGTAGGCTTTAAGAAATTTGGTAAATTAGAGCTGCTAATGGAAAGTGTAGGGCTAATCTATCAGAAGAAGCATTACAGTTTAAATGGTGAATCCTATAATTTAAAAACTAACACCCGTTAACTATTGCTTTCAAAACTGTAATTTTGCCGTTCAAGACCGATTGATATGGCTTATATCCCACAGCACAAAATAAGAATAGTAACAGCAGCAAGTTTATTTGACGGGCACGATGCAGCGATCAATATCATGCGCCGGATTCTGCAATCGAAAGGCGCAGAAATAATACACCTCGGACATAACAGAAGCGTGCTGGAAATTGTAGAATGTGCCATTGAAGAAGACGCGCAGGGTATTGCCATTACCTCTTATCAGGGCGGACACCTAGAGTTTTTTAAATACATGAAAGACCTGCTGGATCAAAATGGCTGCGGCCATATTAAGATCTTTGGCGGCGGCGGGGGTACCATCCTACCCGAAGAAATCAGGCAATTACAGCAGTATGGCATTACCCGAATTTATAGTCCGGATGATGGCAGACATATGGGACTTGAGGGAATGATCGAAGACCTGTTGAAACAATGCGATTTTGAGTTGCCCCTGCAAGCTGATTACACCAAAAAAATGCTTTTGCAAGAAGCAAAAGATATTAGAAAAGTAGCCCGCCAAATTACCAATGCAGAGAATGCAAAAATTGATTCGAAACCATTCTTAACAACAGCAAAAAATATCATCCCTGTACTGGGTATTACCGGAACAGGTGGTGCAGGAAAAAGTTCTGTAACGGATGAAATTGTAAGAAGATTCCTTCAGCACTTTACTGATAAAACAATTGCAGTAATTTCTGTTGACCCCTCGAAGAAAAAAACAGGGGGCGCACTATTGGGCGACAGAATTAGAATGAACTCTATATCCAATCCGCGTGCTTATATGCGCAGTATGGCTACACGTGAAGATAACACGGCTTTGAGTGCCTATATGCAGGACGCTATCGACATCTGTAAACACACGGGCTTTGATTTTATTATTTTGGAAACCGCAGGCGTTGGTCAGAGCGATGCAAGCATACTGGATTTTTGCGATCTTAGTTTATACGTGATGACCCCTGAATATGGCGCTGCATCGCAACTCGAAAAAATAAATATGCTCGACTATGCCGACCTAGTTTGCATCAATAAATTTGATAAAGCCGGCGCGCTGGATGCGCTGCACGATACACGAAAACAATATAAACGAAACCATAACTTATGGGATGCAAAAGATGAAGACCTTCCCATCATTGGAACCATTGCTGCACAGTTTAACGATGCAGGCATCAACGAATTATTTATACAGATCATTCACAAGGTTGCAACAAAAACGGGCACCGGATTCGGAACAGAACAAGCAAGCTGGTTAAAAAACGAAACCGCAACAGCATCGCAGATTATTCCTCCCAAAAGAGTTCGCTATCTTTCTGAAATCGCTGATCATAACAGAAGCTATGACAACTGGGTATCAACCCAAACCGGTATCGCTACCAAATTATATCAGATTACTGGAACTATTGCCACTGTTAAAGAAAATAAACAGTTTAAAAATGATGCAAACCAATTAGACTTTTTACTCGAAATGCAAAAACATTTCGAAACACAATTAAATAGCGATTGCAAAAAATTAATAGATCAATGGCCCGAGCTACTCAAAAAATATGGTTCCGACTTTTTTGAATATGAAGTAAGAGAGAAAACAATTAAACAAACAATGGCAACACTCTCTCTTAGTGGCACCAGAATTCCAAAAATTGTTTTACCAAAATACAAAGACTGGGGCGATATTTTAAGGTGGCAGTTAGAAGAAAATGTGCCGGGAGAATTTCCGTATACTGCAGGCGTATTTGAATTAAAGCGTCAGGGCGAAGACCCTACCAGAATGTTTGCCGGTGAAGGCGGACCGGAACGGACCAATAAGCGCTTTCACTATGTATCGCTCGGACAGCCTGCAATCCGCTTGTCCACTGCATTTGATAGTGTTACCTTATATGGCGAAGACCCTGCATCGAGGCCAGATATTTATGGTAAAGTGGGAAACAGCGGTGTAAGCGTTGCCACACTCGACGATGCTAAAAAACTGTATAGCGGTTTCGACCTTTGCGATACGAAAACATCCGTGAGCATGACGATTAACGGACCCGCCCCGATTGTGCTGGCCTTTTTTATGAATGCGGCAATCGATCAGCTTTGTGAAAAATACATTGACGAAAAAAAATTATGGGATCAGGTTGAAGCATATATCGAAAACAAATTTAAAAACACAGTCAGGCCCGTTTATTATAACCCTGCATCGCCCGAAAGATTGCCCGAAGGAAATACTGGATTAGGCATTAAATTATTAGGACTGAGCGGCGATGAAGTATTGCCTGCCCAAATTTATCAACAGCTAAAAGCAGAAGCGCTCGAACAGGTTAGAGGCACTGTGCAGGCCGACATTTTAAAAGAAGATCAGGCGCAGAACACCTGCATCTTTTCAACCGAATTTGCATTGAAATTAATGGGGGACGTACAACGTTATTTTATCGACAATAAAGTGCGTAATTTTTATAGTGTAAGTATCAGTGGCTATCATATTGCAGAAGCAGGCGCCAACCCCATTACTCAGTTGGCATTTACTCTGGCAAATGGATTTACTTATGTTGAATATTATTTAAGCAGGGGAATGCATATTGATGATTTTGCTGCAAATCTTTCTTTCTTTTTCAGTAATGGTATGGATGCCGAATATAGTGTTATCGGTCGTGTGGCCCGTAGAATCTGGGCTAAAGCAATGCGCTACAAATACCATGCAAACGATCGCTCGCAAAAATTGAAATACCATATTCAAACCAGCGGCAGAAGCCTGCACGCACAGGAAATTGATTTTAACGATATCCGTACAACACTGCAGGCGCTATACGCTATTTACGACAACTGTAATAGCCTTCATACAAACGCATACGACGAAGCCATTACCACGCCTACCGAAGAAAGTGTAAGGAGGGCCATGGCCATTCAACTAATCATCAATCGAGAACTCGGAACCGCTAAAAACGAAAACCCCAATCAGGGAAGTTTTTTGATGGAAGAGCTTACCGACCTCGTAGAAGAAGCCGTACTCACAGAGTTTGACAGGCTTACAGATAGGGGTGGCGTTTTAGGAGCGATGGAAAGAATGTATCAACGTAATAAAATACAGGAAGAAAGTTTGCAATACGAAACCCTGAAACATACAGGTGAACTACCCATCGTAGGAGTGAATACTTTTTTAAATAAAAAGGGTAGCCCTACAATTGTTCCCGGAGAAGTAATCCGCTCTACAACCGAAGAAAAAGAACAGCAGATTCAAAACTTGCAACTTTTTAGAAAGCGCAATGAATTGAAATGTGAAGAAGCATTAAACAGACTCAAAAAAACAGCCATTCATAACGGAAACCTTTTCGAAGAATTAATGGAAACGGTAAAATATTGTTCTTTAGGACAGATTACTCATGCTTTATACGAAGTGGGCGGACAATATCGAAGAAATATGTAGCAAATCGGATAGCAGGCTTTTAAAAAATGCTATCTTGATGCCCGTTTTAAAAATTGAAATATGGTATTCAGGAAAATTTATATAACAGCATTGATGTGCTTGTTTGCGTTTGTGGCATTACAGGCTCAATTTAAAAGAGTAGATACTACCATGAAGGCTTTTAAAGGGGGCTATCGTGTTTACTGCACCAATAAAAATCCTGAAAAAAATAATTTAACCATTACGCCCATTGGCTTTGAAGCTGGCGTAAGAGAAGTTACTCTCGAAATAAAAGGCAGGGTGTTGGGTGCAGAAGTCGACGATTTGAATAATGATGGATTTTCAGATTTGGTTGTATATATCTATACCGGAGAAGGGAGCGTTTTTGGAAAAGTATTAGGAATTTACTCTGCCGAAAACAAAGGCATCCGCCCCATTGTTTTTCCCGACATCATGGATGACCCCAAATTAAAAACCGGCTACAAGGGGCACGACACTTATTCTCTTGTGGAAGGGTTTTTGATGCGAAAATTTCCGATTTATCGCGAGGCCGATAGCACCAAAACAATTCCAATTCCTTCAGGGATGAGCCGTCAGATACAGTATCGGGTAATAGCAGGTGAAAATGAAACTTTTAAATTTAAAGTTATACGATCTTTTGAATTTAAGACTCCACAATAGAATCAACTGTTGTTTGGTATAAAATTTTTCGGCTGTGGGGCACTGTTAATAATAAAATGATCTGCGATAATATCTGGGTTCTGTAATTTTATTTTTTTACAAGTGGTTAAACTCAATAAAAAATAACACATGCAAAGGCTTCTCTTAACTGTTTCATTATTTTTTTGTATGCAATATTTGTTTTCACAAACAGCTATTGAATTAAATGCTTCCAAAAAAACATTGCCCAATGGATGGACCTTATCGCCTGTTGGCAGAAGTATGCCCTTGGGAGATCTTCCATTAAATATTGCGGTTAGCAAATCAAAAAAAATGATCGCAGTTACGAATAATGGTCAGGGTATTCAAAGTTTGCAATTGATTGATCCGCAGACTGAGCAAATACTGGATAATATCGTAATTGGAAAGAGTTGGTACGGATTAACTTTTAGTGAGGATGAAAAATATTTATACGCTGCGGGCGGTAACGACAACTGGATTTTAAAATATGCCATAGTAAATAATAAACTGGTTATAAACGACAGCATTGTACTCGGAAAAAAGTGGCCCAATAAAATATCGCCTGCGGGTATTGCTATTGATGATGAAAAACACGTTTTATATGTTGTAACAAAGGAAGACAATTCGCTCTATGCAATTGATCTTGAAACCAAAATTGCAATCACTTATAATCTTGGTGGCGAAGCTTATGCATGTGTACTGTCGCCAAATAAAAAGGAACTGTATATCAGTTGCTGGGGTTGCGACAAACTTTATGTTTTTAATACGGAGAAAAGAAATATTACAGATCAGATTCCGGTAGGCGATAATCCCAACGAAATTTGTTTGTCAAAAAAAGGCAATTGGATTTTCGTGGCCAATTCGAATGATAACTCAGTTTCAGTGATTGATGCCGGCAAAAGAAAAGTTGTGGAAACCTTAAATGCGGCTTTATATGCCGACGCACCCAATGGTTCTACTACCAATGGTTTGGCATTAAGTGCAGATGAAAAAAGATTGTATATCGCCAATGCAGATAATAACTGCTTGTCGGTATTTGATGTGAGCAAGCCGGGATCCAGCAAGAGCAAGGGTTTTATTCCGGTGGGTTGGTATCCTACAAATATAAAAGTAATTGGTAAAAAGGTTTTTGTATCGAATGGCAAAGGACTTTCTTCTTTGGCAAACCCCAATGGCCCCAACCCCTTTGGAAGTAAGCAACTGGTGAATTATCAACAGGGCGATAATACCAAACCAAGAGAAGTTCAATATATCGGCGGTTTGTTCAAGGGTGTAATGAGTATTTTCGAAGAACCTACTGATGCGCAGTTAGCGATTTATTCTAAACAGGTATATAGCAATACACCCTATAAAAAAGAACAACATACCATTGCTCAGGGAGAGCCTGGAAACCCTATTCCAACAAAAGTTGGAGCGCAGGGCCCCATTAAATATGTGTTTTATGTGATCAAAGAAAATAGAACCTACGATCAGGTTTTGGGCGACGTAAAAGCAGGTAATGGAGATCCGCGTTTGGTTTTGTTTGGCGAAAACATTACACCTAATCAGCACGCTCTGGTAAATGAATTTGTGTTGTTGGATAATTTTTATGTTGACGGTGAAGTGAGCGCCGACGGACATAACTGGTCTACCGGCGCATATTCAACCGACTACCTCGAAAAAAACTGGGTAACCAGTTATGGTGGCCGTGGTGGAAATTATGATGCCGAAGGAAACAGGTCTGTAGCAAATAATAAAGGAGGCTTTATCTGGGATCACTGCAGTAGAGCTGGGGTTTCGTATCGTACTTATGGAGAGTTTGCGGATAATTATAAACCGAATATTCCGGTGTTGAAAGATCATCTCTGTCCTTATTTCACGGGCTTTACCGGTTCTGTAAAAGATACCTCACGCTTTTATCAGTGGAAAAGAGATTTTGATTCCTTATTGGCCATCAATCAGGTTCCTCGTTTTAACTCGTTGAGATTTTGTAACGATCATACAGAAGGATTACGCAAAGGCCGACCTACACCGTATGCACACGTAGCCGACAATGATTTGGCTGTGGGCATGTTTGTAGAATATTTAAGTAAGAGCCCAATCTGGAAAGAGACAGCCATTTTTATTTTAGAAGACGATGCACAAAATGGAGCAGATCATGTGGATGCACATAGAAGTCCGGTTTATGTTGCGGGTGGATTTGTGAAGCGGAATTTTGTGGATCATGAGCCCTATTCTACATCTTCGGTGTTGCGTACCATGGAATTAATTCTGGGTATTCCGCCAATGAGTCAGTACGATGCGGCTGCAACACCCATGTGGCGTTTGTTTACAAATACTGCTAATCTCAAAGAATTTACTGCACTTAAAAGTCAGGTGGATCTGAATGATAAAAATACGGCGATGAATGAATGGCAGCGCAGATCCGAAAAATTTGATCTTGCAAAAGAAGACGCCGTGCCAGATCTTGAATTCAATACAGTTCTATGGCATGGTTTAAAAGGAGATGCTATTCCATTTCCGGGCCCAAGGCGAGCTGCATTTTTTAAAGAAAATAAAAAAGATGATAAGGATTAATATTCCGATAGTAAAGCCTTATATATAGCGTATGTTCCTCTAAGAAGGGTTTTATTAATCAATATGACATAGTTTGGTATCAAATCGTAAATATCTTGCAGTTTATTATTTACCTGAAACCCAGTACTTAATTGGGATGCCTCATTGAGCTTATATGTTAAATTGAATGAGGGCAAGTATTGAAAATAATTCCCTTTCAGATTTGAAGATTGTTTATCCCATAATCGATTAGATTCTATCTCCGCAATGATCTTCATTAGATTGGCTTCTAATCTAGGCTACAAATTTCAATGTTATAAAATTATGACTTCAAAAAAAAGTTGATTAAATGTTTGTTATCTGCCTAAAGATGGGGAAGCCAAAGGAGAAGGTTCATCGTCAAATATAATTACAAGCATTTTTAAGGGCAAAATACCTTCTAATGGTGGTATGCTTAGATTTCTAAGTGTTACTGGTCGATGGATTAATCAGATAGAATTTAACAAGAGGCGAATAACTAGCTATGGAACAATTACCAATAAGAAACCAAATTCTTCTATTATATCAAATTCGACCTATATAGCTTGGGTATGGTGGAGTTATTGGGTGCATGCTGATTTTTATCATAATGGAGTTCCATTCCCATCAAGAAATTGGCCACGGGAAAAATCATTTGTTGCAGGACCTTAATTCTGATTTAGTATAAATGAGAAAGTTTATCGACAATTTTGCAAATGAATAATTAGAGAATGGGTAGCATTCAATTGTTTGTGAAAACAAATCAAACTTCCCGAGGTAACCAATATTAAATTGGTTGCCTTTTTTTTGAAATCTAGTGGTATTGTTTGTCAATATAAAGAATATAACGAGTAATAATCTCGATATATTTGAAAATCTACATTTTCCCCTTTGCTATCCCAAACATCCTTGAATAAAATCAAAAATACTTAAGCAAGCATCATACTTTTAAACAAAATTATTTGAAATACTTTGCAATACTGTCCTGCTCTGTTTTGGTCAATTGTACATCCTCAATCAAATACGTCAGAAAATATTCGTTGATGGATTCCTTCATTTCTTTAGAATATTGCTTTGGAGTATGCATTTGAAATTTTATTAGTCGCATTTTTTTTCTTTCGTCAAGAGTGTGGGTTGGCTGTACGTATAAATCGCTTTTTGTATTTTTAAAGTAAAAGTGGGCCGTCCGTTCAAAAGAACTATCAACCTTATCTTTGAATTTATAATATTCATGAATTTCGCCATTATCCGGATTCTGCTCAGATTTTAACAACAAAAACTTATTATCGACAAACAATTTGTTTAAGTCTACAATTCCAAACCACTCATTCTTCAATACCGAATTGTCAGATACAAACTTTGAATTAGTTGAGTTGCTGTTTGTAAAATAATAACCTGTCTTGCCTGAATCTGATGTACAGAAATAAGAATACTGAATTTTGAGTGTGCTGTAACTTGTTGTCGTTTGATCAGCATATCTGCTCTCTATTTTATAAACCATCTTGTTTTGGAAGTAATAGATTTGCATAGTTGAGGTATCTACTGAGGATAAGTTCCCTAAAGAATCAAGTGATGGAAGAACTTGCTTTACTTTTATACTTTTGACCCCTTGGACCTGTTGAGTATTATTACCCCCTTTTTTTAAAGAACAGGAAAGAAGTAATATAAATCCAATGTACCCTAATAATTGCATACATTATTTTAAGACTTAAAAATAATGTTTTTAGTATGTGATTCAAAATCATTGTGCATTTAATCTTGCCGCATTATTTCGACAATTGACTAATGGCTCAAATGACTCTTTGTGAGCTGGAAGGGGTAACACGACTATGAAGCTACTGAGAAGTAGCAGTAGATAGAGTACACATTATACTAAGCAATTTTTTTATTATCGTCCTGAAGCAATTACAATTTTCGTAATCAGTTTGTCTTTGCCTCCATCGTCGCGAACAATTACCAGATAAACGCCGCTGGATACTTTTCTGCCATTATAGCTATAGCCATCCCAGATTGCCTGTCCGCCTAAAGCCCTTGTTTGATAAACAAGTTGTCCGTTTAATTCGGCAATTTTAACAAGTGCATTGTTGGTTAGGCCACGTATGGCAATGGTTCCATTATATCCCGGTGGAACAGGATTGGGGAAAACAATCGCTGCACTATTGTTTTCTGAACCCTCTGTGGCAGTGCTTCTGAAACTGCAAATGCCATTCGCGGTAGCAAAAAAAGCTTCACCCGTGTTTGGGTTGATCGCAATTTTTTTTACATCATTGTTGAGTAGTGAACTGTTTTCTGCGGTAAACTGATAAATGATTTTATCGCCATCGGGCGAGATTAGCCAAACCCCATTTTTGGTTCCTACCCATTTTCTGTTGGCCGGATCAACAGCAATTGACTGCACTATTTCGTCGTGAAAAAGATATCCCGCAAATCGATCTTGTTGCACAATTGGAATCAAAGCATCGCAACCGGTTCCATTAAATACATCTGACGCACATTGTATGATTCCGATCCCCCGATCGGTACCCACCCACACAAAACCATTTTTATCCTTCGCTATGCACAAAACATTATTGCTGGGCAGGTTGCCGTTTCCAATGCCAACCAGATAATTTTTCCATTTATCATCTGTAGTTGCATCGATACTCGAACCGCTGTTATAACAGAATAATCCATTGCCTTTCGGGCTTACAATCCATATTTGATTTAGGTCATCCACCAGAATCTGACTCACTGCATTTTCAGTAATAGCGAATGGAATACTGAATCCCTTCCAGGATCCGTTTTTTTTTCTTACCTGTAAATTCTTGGGGGCTCCATAATTGCTGATCCACAAATTATTATTCTGATCGAAGCAAAGGCCACTCACCCGAAAACTACCTGGATCGCCTTGAGCTGCCTGTAATGTTGAATTGTTTTGTTTGTAGATGCTGATATCATTTCCCGAAAAATGCACAAGCCCGCCGCCATAACTTCCGGCCCAAATGCTTTCGTTATCGGGGTCTGATGCAAGGCTAATAAAGTCCAGAACAGAATCTAATTGCGGTTTGTTGAAATAACCTTCAAAGCTCCATTCATCATTCTGGTATTCAAAAATGCCATCTCTGTTATACAAATAATTCCATGCTTCATTAACCGACCCTGCAGCAGCAACCAGTTTGTTTTTTGAAAATAACATTTCTCCACTGGCATTTCCCAATGGCCCATTCGGTATAAATTGATCGATACTATTATTGCTTTTAACAAGCCCGCCAAAAAAATCGGCAATCCAAATATCTGTCCCGTTTTGCAAAGCATTTTTTGGAAATGAAATAACTCCCGGTTTCGAAATACTTGATTGTACCTGACCCGATTCGTTTAAAATAATTACGCGAGAGCTACCATCTGCTTTGCGCTCGCATACTTGTAAACTACCTGCTGAGCTATTTAAATTGATAATGGGCCAGAGAGGATCGGTATATAATAAATTCCACTGCCCGTTTTGCTGTATAAAAAGTGAATCGTTTTTTAGTGCGATCATTTTTTTATGAAGCAACACAATGCTTTCTACCGGTCCACTGCTTAATCCTGTTTGACTACTTTGTAATTGCCAGCTTGCTGGGTTCGAGAGATTAGAAGTGCTTCTGTCAGCTTTTTTGAGTCCCTCTGCTGTTGCTGCATAAATGAATTGATCGTCGGCGCAAACCGCATTCACTTTTATTTGAGAGCCATTTGTTCCAATCAGCCAAGTATCTTTTATTTCGTATTTGTGTAGATCGGCAACAATTATGCCGAGGCCGGTACTGATATATGCTACTGCGTTATTACAATAAATCGAAAGAATAGTTTTATCACCCGCGTATGCAGAACGTTTAATATCGCCCAAATTACGCGCAATGCTACCCTTTAAAATATCGAGGTTGCTATTATTATAGCCGATAACCAACTGCCCCGTAGATTCGTCCCAGGCGATTGCAGCAACGCCGATATCATTTAAGCCGGTGACCTTTGTATTCCTGTTTATCTGATTTTTGCTATCGACCGAAAAGACAGCCGCATTGGTAGCAGCATAGATTTTATCGCCCAACACAACCTGCGTGCAATGCTGATAGGGCAGGTGCTCTCTCCAAAATCCGATTGGGGGAATGGGATTTTGTGCTTTGGCGACAAAAGCAGCAATACAGCAATTAAAAAGCAAGAAGCAACAGATAGTCCTTTTTAGCAAAGCGTAAGACCCGGAATTTGAAAAAAGCTTTCGGAGCAAAAAAATCATGTCGTAAAGTTAAGAGAATGCCTCAAATAGCTAGGCAGTTTTGTAGCAATACTCCTACAACAGATACAATATTCTTGTTACAATATTGCCTTGAAATTAGTAGCAATTTTGACTTTGTAACTGAAGAGCGAGTTTAAAATACTCTGCAATAAATATTATAATATAACCCCTATATGAAAAGTTATTCAAGCCCGAATAATCCTATTAAAACCCAAATTGCTATTAGAAGCAATTCTGCAGGTGTATCAGGAAATAATGCAGGTTCAAAGAAATATATCAACTTATTTTTTAAAGATTTTACTAGCCTCAAGGCTTACTTATCACATCGGTTCTGGGAAGCTAACCAAATAACTGATCAAGTCTGAACTAGTAAATTGATGGTGTAGCAATTAGGGGTGCTCCCCATCAAGATTAGAATCCCCTCCTTTTCAGGAGGGGATTTTTCGTTAAATCAACCGGTTTAGAGCTGTATAGATTTAAAATAATGAGTATGTTTAATTTTTATAGCAGTCATTGGGATGATAAATAAAATTATATGCGCGCACAATTTTTATACGATTATAAAATGGAAGAACAAAACAAGCTGATGAATCAGATCATCAGCGGCTTAGATGATTTGATTTTTATTCTCGATGTGGATGCCCAGAAAGCGGTATTTCATAATGGTGCTTTCGAACAATTTTCTACATGGGAGTCTTTGATTCTTTCATCGAATATGTATGAAGCCATCAAAACAAAACTTTATCCGCAGGATATTGGAGGATTCATAAAATTATCCAGAGATATCAGGTCGATGAAAGAAGGCGATACGATTATTTGTGATTTGCACATTTTGAATATGCCTGAAGTATATGGTCTGTATCAGTTTCATATTTCGTTGTTTAGAACAACCGATCAAAAACCTGAATTGGTATTGTGCAAAATCAAAACCATCAAGGATCATGTTAAACTAAAAGAGTTGATTGGTCCCATCAGTATTTATAAAAAAATTATTTTGGTGGATGATGATAGTCTTACCAATATTCTCAACAAAAAAATCATCAATGCGATTCTTCCCAAGGCAGATATTGAAGTGTTTCTGGATGTAGATGATGCGTTAGATTATTTAAAACTAAACGACAAAAACGGCGACTTCTTGGTATTTCTTGACATCAATTTTCCGGGAAGAAACGGATGGGATTTTATGGATGACTATTCTTACTTCCCTGTAAAATCAAAAGTAATCATGTTGTCATCCTCAATTGTTCAGAAAGACAGAAATAAGGCAATGGGTTATAAAGATGTATTGCAATACGTGAGCAAGCCATTGTCATTTACTTTTTTAGAAACCGTACTCTAGCAAGTGTCGGAACTATACATCAATAATTCCATGTCTGATTGCAAATATGGCGAGACCGGTTCTTGTTTTAATTTGTAATTTCTTGAAAAGATTATCCCGGTAAGTATCGATGGTTCTGGGACTCAGATTCATCTCTTCTGCAATTTCTTTATAGGTTTTGTCGGTGCAGATCCATTTTAGGAAAGCCAATTCGTTTTCTGTAATAGAATGAAGCGGTAATGCTTGTGTATCAATTGTTTCTTCCTGATTAATATAGTGCATCAACTTATTACTAACCAGATCGTTGATGAAATAGCCCGAATCGCGAATGCTATTGAGTGCCTTGCGAAAAATTTTAGGATTGCTGTCTTTTAAAATATAACCTCTTGCGCCATTTTTCAACATCCTGATAATTGCACTATCATTTTCGAGCATACTTAAAACCAACACTTTTGTATCGGGCAGATTGGCTTTAATCCAGGCGGCGGTTTCGTAACCATCCATCACTGGCATGGTAATATCGAGCAAAACAATATCCGGTACCGGTTTGTTTTTAAGGTTCTGAATCATTACCTGACCATTGTCGGCTTCTAAAATCACACGGTAGCCTTCAAAGGTATTTACAATTGCGGCTAAGCCTGATCGTAAAAGCTCGTGGTCGTCAACAAGTGCAATAGTTGTCATTTAGAATTCTGTTGATTTGTTACTTCAAAAATAATGGATGTTCCCTTCCCCTCAATGCTATTTACTTTAACGGTTGCATTTATCAGGTTAGCTCTGGCAAAAATATTCTGCAGTCCGATCCCTGTTTTATTATCCTGCAATTTTGTGGTATCAAAACCCTTGCCATTATCTGTAATGGATACTAGGCATGATTTTGCGTTTTTTGCCTTTATTTCCATAATAATATTCGCGGCCATCGCGTGTTTAATAATATTATGCAAAACCTCTTGCACCATCCGGTAAAGGATTAATGAATGGTCGTTATTCATGAAGGAAAGCGCTGCAACCTCCTGACATTTGAATTCAGTACTGAATTTGGCGGTTTTATCGATCTGTTGAAGCAGCGACTTCAGGCCTTCCACAATTCCAATTTCTTGTAAACGATTGCTGTTCAGATTATGGCTAAGGGTTCTTAAATCGCTAATCACTTTCCCCAGTAATTCATCGGTATTGTTTAAGTGTATTTCAGGAGATTTTTCAGAGAGCACATTTAGATTAAGTCGTACAAGACTTAGTACCTGGCCGATATTGTCGTGTATTTCCTGACTGATATAATTAAAAGTATGTTCCTGTATCTCTAATTGGGTATTCAACAGGGTTTGTTCAAAACGGTTACGCATTTCCTCTTTTTCCATTTTGTATTTACGCTGTCGGCGTAAAAAGAAGAAAACAAGGATCATTAAGAAAATTCCGATCAGTACAAAAAATACCGACGCGACTACGATGGTGATAAGAAGCTCGTCCTGTTGTTTCGGCATAAAATAAATGAAATACTGAAAGAAGTATACAATACCAAATTTAAGGTCTGATTGATAAACTTATAA
>JAIEMK010000078.1 GCA_019752295.1 Chitinophagaceae bacterium
AACAATCGATCGTATTTCAACGACGAGATGCATCAGGATGCCATCGCGCGCCGGCGCAACCGGCCCGCATCGAACCGGTGGATCGGGCAGCGCATCGCCAACCCGGAGGTCGATATCGCCAAGCTCGCGGAATCGAAAGGTGCCGTCGGACTTGGGCCGATCAAGTCGAATGATGAACTCGGCAAAGCCATTCAAAACCAGATCGCCTTCAAAACCCTTGCGATTAATCTCGTCGTACAAGAGCATGGCAGAAGCCAGGTCCTGCAATTGCATTGCTTCGAGTAATTTAAAGTAATAATCATCATCCAGAATGTTCAGGTGCTCCAGTGTATTTTGATAAGTAAGGATACCGTTTGTAAAACTTACTATCTTATCAAGTATACTCAAAGAGTCGCGCATGCAACCTTCGCTTTTTTGTGCAATCACTTGCAGCGCAGCTTTCTCTGCATTGATATGTTCTTTGTCAACTATTTCCTGCAAATGCTCCACCGTATCGTTGTTGGTGATGCGTTTGAAATCAAAAATCTGGCAACGACTTAAAATAGTGGGTAGTATCTTATGCTTTTCGGTAGTGGCTAAAATAAAAATGGCATAAGAAGGGGGTTCTTCCAGTGTTTTTAAAAATGCATTGAATGCACTGGCGCTAAGCATGTGTACCTCATCTACAATATACACTTTGTATTTACCGGCCTGTGGTGCAAACCTAACCTGCTCTACCAGCGATCTGATATCATCAACCGAGTTATTACTTGCCGCATCCAACTCGTGAATGTTCATAGAAGTGCCGGCATCAAACGAGCTGCAACTATTACAAACATTACAAGCTTCCCCATCGGGTGTAGGATTGGTACAATTAATTGTTTTTGCAAGAATACGCGCACAGGTGGTTTTACCAACCCCCCTTGGTCCGCAAAAAAGAAATGCATGTGCCAATTGATTATTTCTGATGGCATTTTTTAGGGTGGTAGTAATATGCTGCTGCCCAACCACAGTATTAAAGTTCTGTGGCCTGTATTTTCTGGCTGAAACGATGAAATTGTCCATAATTGCTTGAAGAAATTCAAATGTAAGCAATCGGTCAGTTTTTGGGAATGAATAATTATATACAGGCTGCTGTTTAACCATTTTATCCCCCTTAGGGTAAAAATAAATTTGTTTAATTAACGCTGTTAAGTATTTTTGTCTTGTAAATAGTTGTTATGGGTATTGCAGAAAGAAAGGAAAAACATCAATTGGAGATCAAGAAGCGGATTTTGGAAGCTTCTATGAAATTGTTTGTGGAGGAGGGTTTTGAGCATGTTACGATCCGTAAAATTGCTGACCTGATTGAGTATAGTCCCACCACGGTTTACCTCTATTTCAAAGACAAAAACGAGATTTTCTTCCATATTCACGAAATGGGATTTGCTAAGTTTCTGGAATTAAATCAGAACCTGGCTACCATTGCCAACCCCCTTATCCGTTTGTACAAAATGGGCGAAAACTATATCTATTTTGGGCTCAATAACCCTGAGTATTACGACGTTATGTTTATTCAGAGGGCTCCCATGGAAACCTTGAAACAGCTCAACGTGTGCGATTGGTCGCTCGGAGAAACTGCTATTGGAGCTTTGAGGGCTTTGTTGCAGGAATGCATGGATAAGGGATTGATTAAGCAGTCGCCCATCGAAGCAGTTGTGATGGCCGTTTGGGGAATGGTGCATGGATTGATTTCACTGGCTATCAGGGAGCGCTTAGATACGATAGTGCCTAAAGAAGACCTCTCGAAAGTGATGCACCAGTCGCTAAACTGGCTATTGGGAACTATTGATGCAACACTGGTGGAATCTTAATTTTTTAATGATTACTTAACGATGTTAATATAATTGACGATATTTTTAAACAGTTTGTATGAATCTGAAACAACCATTTTTATTTTTTTTCTGCTTATCTGCTACAATTGTGCAGGGTGTAAGCGGACAAACAGTGATTGAAAAATATGTTAGGCAGGCACTCGACAGCAATTTGGCCCTCAAACAGAAAAATTTCGATTTGAGAAAATCGGTACTCGACCTGAACAGGGCAAAAGCGTTATTTTATCCGCAGGTAAATCTGGGAAGCCAGTACACCGTTTCAAACGGAGGTAGAACCAGTGAGCTGCCGATTGGCGATTTATTGAATGGCGTTTATAGTACGCTTAATCAAATTACTGCATCCAATAAATTTCCTCAGGTAAATAACCAAACCATCAATTTTCTGCCGAATGATTTTCATGATACCAAAATTGAAATGGTATTGCCCATCATCAACACAGACCTCAAATACAATAAACAGATTAAAGAAGAAACCATCCATTCGAATGAGCAGGAAATTCAGGTATATAAAAGAGAATTGGTGAAAGCGATCCGGCTGGCTTATTATCAATATTTGCAAGCAGACAAAGCCATTCGGATTTATGAAAATGCAATGACTACGGTTACAGAGAACCTTCGCTTAAACGAAAAACTGGTAAAGAATAATGTGGCCACAAAAGAAGTGATTGCACGTGCCAAAACACAAGTGAGTCAGGTAGAAACTTCGCTAACAGAAGCAATCAACAATCAGAAAAATGCAATGGCATATTTTAACTTTTTACTGAATCAGCCTTTAGGCACTCCGATACAGTTGGATAGTAATTTATTGAATCATTTTAAAGACAAACTCACCGTATCACTGGATATTCCTACCAAACGAGAAGAGTTATTGCAATTACAGTCGGCCAAAAAAATATACCAAACAAATCTTAAAATGAATGAGGCTGCCGGCATTCCAAAGCTTAATGCGGCTTATGATATTGGTTTTCAGGGGAGTGGATTTAAATTTAACGACAAGCAATTTTATCAATTGGGGGTATTGCAACTGCAATTGAATTTATTTAAGGGATACGATAACCGTTATAAAATAAAGCAGGCTCAAATTGATATTGACGCTATACAGAATAAGTATAATGATGTTGAAAAGCAATTACACTTGCAGGTAACAACAGCATATAATACTTATCTGAGTGCCTGGGCCGCATTAAAAAGCACGAGCAACGAAATGGAGAGCACAAGAGAAGTATATCAACTAACTGATAAACGTTATAAAGCTGGGCAGGCTTTACTGATCGAATTAACCGATGCACTTTCGCAAATGACCAATGCTGAAATAAAAAATTCTATTGCACAACTAACCGTATTAAACAAAGAAGCTGAACTCGAAAGAGTAACTGCTTCGTATTCTTTGCCAAAATAAAACCACAAGAACCCATCTAAATAAAATCAATAAAAATATCAAAATGAGATTAAACAATTTTATAGCGCCGGCTGCACTGCTGCTCTTAATGGCCTGTAGCAGCAAATCTCCGAAGCTCACCAACGAGGCCGAAGATGCGGTGCTGGTTAAAACAGTTGCGCCACTTAGTACGGAATATAAGCCCATACTGCAATACAGCGGAATGATGGCCACCACGAACGAGGCAAAAATGTCGTTCAAAATAGGCGGTATCATTTCAAAGATTTATGTAAAAGAAGGTGATGTAGTTGCAAAAGGTCAACTACTTGCTACACTAAATTTAACGGAGATTAATGCCCAATTACAACAATCGAATCAGGCATTAGAGAAAGCTAAAAGAGATGTAAATAGAGTGAAGGGCTTGTACAACGACACTGCTGCAACGCTGGAGCAATATCAGAATGTGCAAACCCAGTTAGAGCTGGCGAAAGAAAATAATCGCATTGTACAATTCAGTATGGAATACGCACAAATCAGGGCTGTTGATAATGGCACGGTAGTGAAGAAGCTAAGTAATGAAGGCGAAATGATTGCTGCCGGATCACCTGTTTTTATTATCAATGGAACTGCCAATAGCGATTGGGTAATTCGTTTTGGGGTTGCCGATAAAGACTGGAGCGTTCTTAAAATCGGGGGCAGTGCAAATGTGTTAATTGATGCCTATCCTGATAAAATATTTCAGGGAATCATTACTAAAAAAGCATCCAGTGCAGATCCCTATAGCAACACTTATGAACTTGAAGTGAAAGTGGTTCCGGAAAAAGAAAAATTTGCGTCGGGTCTTTTTGCAACCATCCAACTAAACACAAGTCCGGTAAGCGGACTAAAGCTAATTCCTATTGAAGCGTTGGTAGAAGCAGATGCAAAAACAGGATATATCTATACTTTAAATGCCGATAAAAAAACGGTGCGAAAAGTGCAGGTTCAAATTGCTTATATCAACAAAGAAACCGTTGCAATAAAATCGGGACTTGAAAATATAGCCGAAGTAATTACGGATGGCGTTAACAACTTAACCGAAACTACTAGAGTAACACTCGTTAAGTGATCAACTCTAAAAAAAATTAGCAAATGAAAATAACTGATTTTTCAGTAAAAAATTACCAGTTTACACTCATCGTGTTTGTAATGTTGGTAGCTATTGGAGTAAACTCTTTACTGCATATGCCTCGCGGAGAGGACCCTGATTTTGCATCACCCAGTTTTAGTGTGGTGGTAATTTATCCCGGAACCAGTCCGAAGGATATGGAGCAGTTAGTGGTTGATCCGATGGAGAAAAAAATAAATGAAATCGACGATATCAAACACATTATTTCGAAAGTGGATGATGGTTTGGCAACTATTAGGATCGACTTTAAGTATGAGACCGACCCCGATAAAAAATATCAGGATCTGGTGCGTGAAATTGATGCCTTAAAAACGAAACTGCCTCAGGATATACTCGGCATCGACATTATGAAATTTTCTCCAAGCGATGTGAATATTTCGCAATTCGCTTTGATGAGCGAAACACTTCCATACAAGGATTTAGAACTGTGGAGTAAAAAACTGAAAGACGGGCTTTCAAAAATAAAAACTTTGAAGAATGTCGATAACTGGGCTTTCCCCCAACAGCAGGTGAGGGTGAGTTTAAACCTCGAGAAAATGGCCCAGTTTCATATTGCACTCAATCGTGTGATTGGTGCATTGCAAAGCGAAAATGTAAATATACCCGGAGGTAGTATTGAAATGGGTACCAAGCGCCTGAATGTAAAAACAAGTGGTGATTATAAAAATATCGAAGAAATTAAAAATACAATTGTAAGTAGCGTCGGCGCAAAATTTTTATACCTGCGCGATATTGCTACCGTTGAATTTAATTACGAAGACGAGAGTTATATCGGTAGGTTGAATGGTAAACGAGGCGTATTTGTAACAGCCAGTCGTAAAATGGGTACCAATATTTTTGAAGTTGAAAAATCAATGCAGCCAGTAGTAGATGGTTTCAAAAAAGAATTGCCGGCGGCCATACATTTTGAACAGAGTTTTAATAATGCTGCCAGCGTACACAATCGCCTGGATGGCTTTACGCGCGATTTTGCAATAGCCATCTTTCTGGTGCTGCTAACCTTATTACCATTGGGTGTGCGAGCTTCGATTGTGGTAATGATCTCCATTCCATTATCGCTTGCTATTGGCCTTTTTTTACTCGACATATTTGGCCTAACTATTAACCAGTTGAGTATTGTAGGACTGGTAGTGGCACTTGGTTTATTGGTGGATGATAGTATTGTGGTGGTAGAAAATATTGAACGCTATTTGCGTAACGGCTATTCCAAAAAAGATGCGGCCATGGCTGCAACCAAACAAATTGGGCTGGCAGTAATTGGTTGTACAGCTACGCTGATATTTGCATTTTTACCACTTTTGTTTTTACCAGAAGGAGCCGGAGATTTTATTCGCAGTTTGCCGGCAGCCGTTGTTTCAACAGTGCTTGCGTCTTTGTTTGTATCTCTTACAATTGTACCTTTTTTATCGAGCCGTGTTTTGAGCAATCACGAAAATCCTGAGGGCAATTTCTTTTTACGTGGCTTGAAAAAAATAATTAATGGCAGCTATCGAAAACTACTGCACAATGCGATTATCAGACCTTATACAACACTCGCTATTGCCGCACTCATTTTTATTGCTGTTATTTCATTGATACCTAGGGTAGGATTTAGTTTGTTTCCCGCTTCAGAAAAACCAATGTTCATGGTTAATATCGAAACGCCACTGGGCAGTAGTTTGGCGTGGACCGACAGTATTTCGAAGCAGGTAGAAAAACAAATTAAAGGACTGAAAGATTTAAAAAATTACACAACCAATGTGGGTCATGGAAATCCGCGTATGTATTACAATGTGATTCCAAAGAATAGCCAAACAAATTATGCACAGATACTGGTACAATTAAACAATACAGCTCCAGAGGAAAAGAAAAAAATGATTGATTCGCTCAGGATCAAATTTAATAAAGTAAGTAATGCGCGTATTGAAGTAAAAGATTTTGAACAGGGGCCACCCGTTGAAGCACCTATTGCTATTCGTTTATTCAGCGACAACCTCGATACGCTCCGGAGCCTTTCTTTTCGCATTGAAACTTTATTAAAAAATACGGAAGGAACCATGTACGTGAATAACGACCTCATTTCGCTGGAAACCGATTTAAAGATCAAAGTAAATAAAGCCAAAGCAGGCTTGCTCGGAGTATCCATTGCCGATATTGATCGTACCATTCGAATGGCAATTACCGGTTTAAATATTGGAACTTTTAGAAAAGAAAATGGGGACGAGTACAAATTGAATGTGAGTTTGCCCAGAAACAAAACACAAACGCTGGAAGTATTTAATAAAGTGTATGTGAGTGCTTATAGCGGCGCTTCCATTCCGCTGCGTCAATTGGCCGATATCGAATTTCAAACATCGCCAACTACTATTAAACACTACGACAAAGATCGTTATACCGTAGTAACTGCTTTTGTAAAAAACGGATATAATACTGCCAAGCTCACAGATGGCCTAATTAAACAATTGGATCGGTTTACATTTCCCAAAGGCGCTTACTATGTGGCTGCGGGCGATGTGGAAGCAAGTAAGGAAAGCTTTGGTGGATTAGGAACCATCATCCTGATTACTTTTTTCGGAATCATGGGAATACTCATACTCGAGTTTAAAACATTCAAGGGCACATTGATTGTGTTAAGCGTAGTTCCACTGGGTATTATTGGAGCGGTATTAATGCTTTGGATTACAGGCAATACACTGAGCTTTGTGGCTGTTGTTGGTTTAATTGCTTTGGTGGGTATCGAAGTCAAGAACAGTATTCTGCTGGTGGATTATACCGATCAATTGAGGCGAAATGGAATGGGCATCGATGAAGCGATACAAGAAGCCGGTGAAACAAGATTTATTCCGATTATCCTAACCACTTTAACCGCCATAGGAGGATTAACACCATTGGTTTTGGAAAGAAACCCATTGTACTCACCTTTGGCCTTGGTAATCATCGGCGGATTAATCAGCTCAACTATATTAACAAGGGTTGTTACGCCTGTTCTATATAAATTATTAGCGCCCAAAGTGATTCATCAATAAATTTAAATCAATTATTTTTTAACCCTATTTATATGCCATTTCGGGATGACGTTCAAAAGTTTTTGACTGGTCGAATAAATATCGATAGGTAACCATTCTTCGGCTTTGATGTCCGCCAAGGCTTTTATAGATATTGAGCATTTTGGGATTCCAATCGCCGGCCCATCCCATTTCGTATTGCTCATACCATCCTTTTCCCTGAACGAATAAAGCGCATTCCTGGATCATAAAACTATCAATTCCCAGCGCCTGGTATTTTGGAACCACTCCAAATGCCAGGCCTGTTAATCTTTTATTGATTCCCTTCCATTTCATCCAAAGCAATTGTAGCTTTTGTAGCCACCCTAATTTTCCGTTGAAATGTTTGAAGTACTGATTTAAATCCGGAATATTTATAAACATGGCAATGGGCTCGTTCTGATAGTAGGCAAACCAAATGGTTCGCTCATCCATGATGGGCTTCATCTTCCTGAAAAGCTTGATTACTTGTTCTTCTGTAATCTCTTTTGCCTCGCCATGTTGCGCCCATGCTGCATTATACACTTTGGCAAAGTCTTTGGCATATTTTTCCAATTCGGCAATTCTTGCATGACGGGCTTCGTAACCCTGCTTTGATTTTATTCGGGCATGTCGCTCAACGATCTTTTCTGAAAATGGATCGTCGACATTCATATAATAATAGTACTGATTATAATAATTTTTAAATCCGTAGTTATCGAATAATTGTTCATAGTAAGATGGATTGAACGACATGCCGTACATCGGCTCGCTATCAAACCCTTCTACCAGTAATCCCCACCATTTATCCCTATCACCAAAATTAATAGGGCCGTCCATTGCTTCGGCACCCTTTGATTGCAACCATTCTTTAGCCTTGTCGAATAAAAGATTGGCAGCCTGCTGATCATTAATACAATCAAAAAAGCCAATACCCCCGGTTATAAAATCAGTTCCCTTATTGATATATTTACTATTAATAAATGCGGCAATACGGCCGATGGTTTTATTATGATCGTCTTGTAAGATCCACCTCTTTGCTTCGCCGTATTTGAAATTTTTATTTTTACCTACATCAAATACATCATTTACTTCGTTGTCGATTGCGCGAATATAATGGGGGTTCGAATTATTCAACACCGCATTTATTTCTAAAAATTCCTTAACCGTTTTCTTGCTCTTTACTTCAATCAATTGCATTGTCCAATATTTACAAGTATTGCTTAGAATAATTTTTTATTTGGTGAAAAGTTTTTCAGCCATTTTTTCATCATGACCATAAATGTCTTTTCTAAAATTGAGCACCCCATTTTTGTCAACCCAAGCAGTGAAATAAACAATAAATACAGGAACGGTTTTTTTAAGTGTTACCCATTTCTCTTTACTCAGGTGCATGGCACTATCAATATTATTACTATTCCAACTCGTGTCGCTTCGTAAAAGATATTGGGCCATTTTTTTTGGCTCGCTGATACGAATGCAGCCATGGCTGAGGCTTCTGCTCGACTGACTAAACAAATCTCTATTGGGTGTATCGTGCAGGTAGATGTCGTAATTATTGGGGAAAAGAAACTTTACTAATCCCAGCGAATTATCGGGCCCCGGCTTTTGACGAACCACTGGAAGTCCGTTATTTTTTCCGGTAATTTCCATATGATTCTTGTTCAGGTAATTGCTGTTTTTGTTCATGGAAGGAACAATTTCTTTTTTAACGATGCTGGGTGGAACATTCCAATATGGACTAAACACGATATACTTTAAATTGCCATTGAATATAACGGTACCATTTGCCGTTTTGCCTACAATTACGTTCATGTCCATTACCGTTCTGCCACTATCAAAAACGTGTAAGCGGTACTCTGGTATATTTACCAAAATATAGTTACTGTCTTTTTCAGGCGGCATCCACCTTAGCCTTTCCATGTTAACCAATAACTGACGGATGCGCTGTTGAATGGATACATTTAATTCTTCGATCATTTTATTTCCAACAGCCCCGTCAACACTAAGCCCCATCCTTTTCTGAAAATGTTTCACCGAAAGAAACATCAGCGAATCAAAATATTTTGTGGTGTCGGCATTATTCAAATCGCCAAATAATATGAGTCTTTTTTTAATGAGTATTACAGCCGCAGATGAGTCGCCCTTTTTTATCGGCTTAACTAATTTGGGTATTGTATCTATTGCAGTTTGTTTTGCTAATTCATTATACACCAGAAGTTGTTCCTGCAGTTTTTTGTATTGTGGATTTTGTTTTGCATAAATCTCCAGGTCTGTAGCTTTTGATTTGATGGATGAATCGAGCAAGGCCCGCAGGTCTAATTTTTTTCTTGGAATAAACCAGCCCAAATCTGCTGCATCTATATCACTCCCTTTGTACACTTTGGCAGCGTAAGCAAAAAATTGTCCCGTAAAAAACAATTCGGTTTTTAATAATTCGGTTTCTTTCAATTGGTGCAGCGTATCTGCTACGGCCAAGTCGTATAATTCTGTTAGCTTGGGATTATACAAACTACTGTCCTGTAAATCTACAACGCTCGAGTTGAGGAGGTTCAGGAAGTTGAAGGATTGTTCTGCAATTCCTTTGTTATCAAACCAAGCGTATTGATAATTTCTTTCTTTGTAGAAATCTAAAAACTGTTCTTCGTAGGGTTTGAATTCGGTATGCTCTTTTAAAAAATTTTCAATATGTATACTGTCAAAAAAAAGATTATTAAAAGAAGTGCTCTTATTGATTGTTGTGTCTCTACGAATGACTCTTTTTTGCCGTCCAAGACTTTTGCAACCTGCAATAGCTACTATCAGCAAAAGGATTAAAAATATTCGATTTTGTTTCATGTATATTTTTTATCGATTTTGGTCCCGAGTGATCGGGATTCGCTAACAAACATTTCGGTTGCTAACAAATTTTGTAAAGACTCAATTCATAATTGAAAGGTACACAAATAAAAAAATCCATCAAATGTTGGCCAAAATCGTAATGGATACAACGCCTGCTGTTTCTGACCTGAGCCGGTTAGTACCAAGCGAAACAGGAATGAAATGATGGTTTAGTGCGAGCGCAATTTCTTCGGTTGTAAAATCGCCTTCAGGCCCGATAAGAATAAGACTGTCGTTTGAAGCGATAATTTTATTTAAAGGATTTTTTTGATCTTCCTCACAATGGGCAATTAACTTCTGACTGTTTCTGGATTCCTTTACCAACTTTACGATATCGAGTGGTTGATGTAATATGGGCAACCATGTTTGCTGACTTTGCAGCATGGCGGCTATCACAATTTGGTCCATGCGTTCGTATCTGAAACGTAACTGCTCGGTTCGTTTACAAATCAGGGGATATATCTCGGTAACACCTATCTCTGTAATTTTTTCCAACATCCATTCAAAACGATCTGCATTTTTTAAAAGCGAAATCCCAATGCTTCTTTTATTTTCAGAAGCAGGAGTTTCGATTTTTTGATCGATAAGCGCTACCGCTTTTTGTTTGTCGGCACTAATAATTTTTGAATAAAATAATTTCCCTTTACCATCAGTAAGGTGTAAGGCATCGCCCGCTCTCATCCTTAAAACCTGTACGCAGTGTTTACTGGTGGCTTCGCTCAAAACAAAGGGCTGCTGGGATTCCTGAATTGTTGGCTCGTAAAAAAAAGGTACACTCATTCCTGTAAAAATAAAGTGCTATTGTTTTGAATAGCGCTTGTATCGGAAAAATATTTAGAAAGGTTGTTCGTTTTCAAAACCCTGATCAAAATCTGCATCATTCATTTTGCTTCCCTTTTGAAGGTAGAATTTAGCGCCGCCTCCAGCTTCAGATGGGGGTGTAGCAGGACTGATGGGCTTCCAATTCGAACCCAATCCCGGGCTACCACCATCGTCATCCCATTCTTCAAATCGTTGAATCGAAAGGTTGGCTCTGAGTTTAATGGTTTCCAACGATCCATTACGGTGCTTTGCAATCCTGATATGCGTTTCACCATGTGTGCTCTCGCCCATTTCATTGCTCTTCACTTCATAATATTCCGGACGATAAATGAACATCACCATATCAGCATCCTGTTCAATCGCACCCGATTCACGCAGATCGCTCAACTGAGGCATCTTGCTTTCTTTTCTGGTTTCTACAGCACGGCTTAACTGACTCAGTGCAATAATGGGAACACTCAATTCTTTTGCCAGCGCTTTCAGGTTTCTGGAGATATTACTGATTTCCTGTTCGCGATTTCCTCCTTTGTCGTTCGACCCACTCATCAACTGCAGATAGTCGATAATAATTACACCTACTTTGTGTTTATGAACCAGTCGTCTTGCTTTGGCTCTGAATTCAAAAATATTCAGGGCAGCAGTATCATCAATATAAATGGGAGCTACTTCGAGCTTTTTAATTCCTTTGTTTAATAACTGCTGGTATTCGTGGTCTTCTAATTTTCCCCGGCTAATCTTTTCCATCTTAATCTCGCTCTCTGCACTTAAAATACGCTGCACCAATTGCGATGCACTCATCTCCAAAGAAAAGAATCCAACCGCAATGGGTTTAGTAGGATGAAGTGCCGCATTACGTGCCAAGTTTAATGCAAAGGCGGTTTTACCTACTGAAGGTCTCGCCGCAAGAATGATTAAATCGGTAGGCTGCCATCCATAAGTAACCCTGTCAAGACTTGCAAAACCACTTGGCACCCCCGATATATCTTCTGTTTTAGTTCTTAACTCATCAATACGGTTGATGGTTTTGGTTAGTACATCCGTAATCTCCTCGAAATTCTTTTTGAGGTAATTATTGGTGATATTGAACATTTTGGTTTCGCTCTCATCGAGCAGATCAAATACATCCGTGCTGTCTTCATAAGCATCCCCAATAATTTCGCCGCTGATGCGAATCAATTCGCGCTGAATGAATTTCTGCAAAACAATCCGGGCGTGTGCATCAATATTAGCGGTAGAAACTACCGAGTTGGTTAGTTTGGTAACATAATAAGGACCTCCAACCGATTCCAGTTGTTCCAGAAATTTTAATTGTTCTACCACTGTCAGAATATCGATGGGCATGCTATTCTGCTGCAGGTCCTGCATGGCCTGATAAATAATTCTGTGTGCTTCAACGTAAAAACACTCGGGCTTTAAGATTTCCGAGACCGTATCAAAAGCGCTTTTTTCTAACATGATGGCACCCAGAATAGCTTCTTCAAGTTCCTTTGCTTGGGGTGGCAATTTGCCATACACCATCGTACTCATGTCAACAGTTGTCTTTCTTCTTTTACGGTCTTTGTTTAAACTGGTCAGATCCATTTTTTCGTAGCTTCTTAAAGTTAATCACCCTGTTAAAGGGGCAATAATATTGTGTTCTTACAAACCCTGTACAATTTTTTAATATTAAAGGGGCAGCGAATATGGCTTAAGAATTCGGGTTCTAAAAATTTTTTTCTGTCAATTTTCATCCACAGCTTATCCCTGCTTCATTCACATCCCTGATCCTGCTATTCACACAAAATACGAGGCTTATCCACTAAATGCAAAAGTTTTCAGACTAAAACTAAAGCATTTGCACATAGTATTGTGCAGAAAGATTTATCAAAAAAACGCGGTGATTCAACAAAAAAAGCTGTAACTAATAGGTGTTTTTGCTAAGGTTTTTTTGGGCAACAGCTTGTTGGCATTGTGTATCAGGCGCTATCCCTGAGTTTCAGCATTTCATCCCGTTTTTATCACCTATTTTTGCAGCTCGAAAAGAGAGCAATTATGACCATTAGTTACAACTGGCTGAGCGAATACCTACCCGAAACCATCGATCCCGAAAAATTGTCAAGGATCCTTACTTCGATAGGACTGGAAGTAGAAAGTCTTGAAAAATATCAATCCATCAAAGGCGGATTAGAAGGATTGGTTATTGGTGAAGTGCTGGAATGCGAGCCGCATCCCAATGCAGATAAATTAAAAATTACCAAGATAAATATCGGTGCCAAAGAACCCCTGCAGATTGTTTGCGGAGCGCCAAATGTGGCAGCCAAACAAAAAGTGGTGGTGGCCTTGGTGGGTACAACCATCTATCCCAGTGGCGGAGATCCGATGACCATGAAACTGGCTAAAATTCGTGGGGTGGAAAGCTTTGGAATGATTTGCGCCGAGGATGAACTTGGAATGGGAAGCAACCACGATGGCATACTGGTGTTGCCTGCAAAATTAGTACCGGGAACCCCTGCAGCAGCGCATTTTGAACCTTATAACGACTGGGTGTATGAGATTGGCTTAACACCTAACCGAATGGATGCCATGAGTCATTTTGGGGTTGCCAGGGATGTTTGCGCTTATCTTACCCACCACCAGAAAGAGAGCCGGGTAAAATCGCCTTTTGCCAATGGCTTTAAAACAGACAATAATAATTTACCCATTAAAGTAACGGTCGAAAATGAAGCCGCCTGCCCAAGGTATGCCGGTATCAGCATTAGTGGCGTTACGGTTAAAGATTCGCCTCAGTGGCTTAAAAATAAGTTATTGGCAATAGGATTGCGTCCCATCAATAATATCGTGGATATCACCAATTTTATTCTGCACGAAACGGGTCAGCCCTTACACGCATTTGATGCGGATGCTATTATCGGGTCTGAGATCATTGTTAAAAACGAAGCCGAGGGAACACCTTTTATTACACTCGACGGAAAAGAAAGGAAGCTGAGCAATAAAGACCTGATGATTTGCAACGCTGCTGGCGGAATGTGTATTGCGGGAGTTTATGGCGGTAAAGACAGCGGAGTAAAAGCCGAAACGAAAAATATTTTTCTGGAAAGTGCTTGGTTCAATCCATCCGATATCCGCATCAGCTCTGTGTATCATGGATTAAGAACAGATGCCGCTACCCGCTTTGAAAAAGGGGTGGATATCGACAATACAGTAAATGTTTTAAAACGTGCTGCCATCATGATCAAGGAACTGGCGGGCGGTGAATTGTCGAGCGATATTGTGGATTGTTATCCCAATCCGCTCCCCAAAACAGAAGTTAGTTTAAAGCATCATTATTTAAAAAAATTAAGTGGTAAAAATTACCATCCCGATAAAGTAAACCGGATCTTAACCGCTCTGGGATTTGAAATTCTGAAAGAAGGTTTGGATGAACTGCGTGTGGCTGTGCCGAGGAGTAAACCGGATATCAGTTTGCCTGCCGATATTGTGGAAGAAATTATCAGGATCGATGGTCTGGATAATATCGAAATTCCATCCACTATTACCATCAGTCCGGCTACAGATCAGTCTGCATCAAAAGAAAATTTAAAAGATAAGATTGCAAATTATTTAGTGGGTCAGGGCTTTATTGAAATACTTACCAACTCCATTACAAACAGCAAATATTTTACGGAAGATGTTTTGGCAAATTCAGTAAAGATGATCAATAACCTGAGTGCCGATCTGGATATTTTGCGCCCTTCGATGTTGGAAACCGGATTAGAAACAATTGCCTATAATCTGAATCGAAAAAACAATAACCTGCAATGCTTTGAATTCGGTAAAACCTATAGCAGCAAAGGCCCCGGCGACTATGCAGAGGCAGAGCATCTGGCTTTATATTTTACCGGTTCGGATCAGGAAGAAAGCTGGCATCAGAAAAGCAGAGAGCTTGATATTTATAAAGCAAAAGGAATTGTTGCTGCAATTACTCAGCTAACGGGTATTGCAGGTTTGCAATTGGCTTTGTCGGAAGATTGCCCCGGAAAAATTCTGGTTCGTATTGGTAAAAAAGAATTGGGTTCTATTATCAGTGTTTCGAGTGAGCAACTCGCTTCTTTCGATATCAAACAGGCTGTTTATTTTGTTGATATTGATTTTAAATTGCTGTTGGAATTGGTGCAGCAAAGAAAGATCACATATAAGGAAGTGAATAAATTTCCTTCCATGCAAAGAGATCTTGCATTGGTGGTTGACAGGAGCATTAGCTTTGATGCGATCGACCAGCAAGTACGCAAATCGCAGCTTTCAAAACTAAAGCAGGTAAGGTTGTTTGATGTTTTTGAAAGCGATAAACTGGGAGCCGATAAAAAGTCGATGGCGGTGAGTTTTACTTTTGTAGACGATCAAAAAACACTGACAGATAAGGAAGTGGATGCGATGGTTGGAAAACTGATACAAAATTTCGAAAAAGAGTTAGGGGCTGAAATCAGAAAATAGAAGGGCTAGAAAGCTATTATTACTGTATTTTAGAGTAAGATTAATTTTGATTGATGGTAGAACTTTCTGTACAAATAAAAGCGATTCAGGAAAAGCTGCAGTTATTGCTAAAGCAGCAACAGCTTTTGCAGAAAGAAAACCAAAAACTGAAAAAAGACCTGGAGAAGCTTCAATCCGAAAAACTGCAGAAAGAAACCGATTTGCAGGCACTGATCCAACAATTGGAAACGGTAAAGATTGGAGGCTCTCAATGGAGCGCTTCTGAAAAAGCAATCATGGAGAAGCGTATCGACGGGTATTTGAAGGAGATCGAAAAATGTCTTTTGTTGCTGAATGCCTGATATTATGGAAGAACTGATACCGGTAAATATTGTGATAGCAGACCGAACCTACCGCTTAAAAATTGAGCCGGCAGATGAAGAGATGGTTCGTAAAACATCTGGCCTGATCAATGATAAGATTACGGAGTTTAAAACACATTTTGCCGGTAAAGACATGCAGGATTATGTTTCCATGGCCCTGCTCTGGTTCGCAACCGAACAAACCCAATCAGGAAATCTGCTGGTAAAATGGGGCGAATTATCGCACCAAATCAGCTCTCTCGAAAAGCAGATCGATAAAGCCCTTCAAGAAAATCAGTAATGCCTTACAGCCAAATCGGTTGTCTTTGATTATTTAAGTATCTTCGCCTATTGTCATATACTTATTAGGGTAAAATGAGATGTGTACAGGAATAGGATTTTGAATTATTATAAAACTTACCAAAACCATGGATCAAATCTTTTCTATTATAATTGGTGCAATTTCACTAATTGTTGGGGCTATAGCGGGTAAATATTTATTTGCTAAAAACACCAAAAAACAAATCGAAGATGCTGAGCATCAGGCACAAACCATCCTTAAAGAGGCTGAACTAAGGGCCGAAACCGTTAAAAAAGAGAAGCAGTTAGAAGCAAAAGAGCGCTTTGTTCAGTTAAAATCTGAGCACGACAAAGAAGTGATGGACCGCAACCGTAAAATGGGTGAAGCGGAGAACAGAATTAAACAAAAAGAAATTTCCATCAACCAGAAAGAGGCGGGTTTAGAAAAGCAGGTTAAAGACAATGAAGTAATCAAAGACAATCTGAACCGTCAGATCGAGTTGGTGAACCTGAAGCGTACCGAACTCGAAAAACACCAGGAAGAGCATATCCGCAGGTTAGAAAAAATTGCCGGACTGAGCGCGGATGAAGCCAAATTTCAGTTGATCGAAAGTTTAAAACAAGAAGCTCATTCTCAGGCACTTAGCCTGCAACAGGATATTATCGAAGAAGCCAAATTGAAGGCCAATAAAGAAGCCCGCAAAATTGTAATTCAGTCAATTCAGCGTACGGCCGCCGAAGTTACGATCGAGAATACGGTTACGGTATTTAATCTGGAAACCGATGAGATTAAGGGACAAATCATTGGTAGAGAAGGTAGAAATATCCGTGCCATTGAAGCTGCAACCGGAGTGGATTTGATTGTGGATGATACACCCGAGGCAATCATTTTATCGTCATTCGACCCATTGCGCCGCGAAATTGCCCGTTTGAGTTTGCAGCGCCTTGTTGCAGATGGCAGAATTCACCCGGCTCGTATTGAGGAAGTAGTTGAAAAAACGCGTCGCCAGTTAGAAGAGCAGGTGATGGAAATAGGGGAGCGTACGGTAATTGAAATGGGTATTCACGGCTTACACAAGGAGCTGGTGAGGATTGTTGGTAAAATGCGATTTAGATCTTCATACGGACAGAACTTATTGATGCACAGTCGCGAAACGGCTAATTTATGTGGTATCATGGCTGCCGAGCTGGGTATGAACCCCAAGCTGGCCAAGCGTGCCGGTTTGCTGCACGATATTGGTAAAGTTCCTGACGAAGAAACCGAATTGAGCCACGCGCTATTGGGTGCGAAACTGGCAGAAAAATATGGCGAAAATCCTGCGGTGGTAAATGCCATTGGTGCCCACCACGATGAGATGGAAATGCAATACGTGATCTCGCCGATTATACAGGCCTGTGATGCCATCAGCGGAGCCCGTCCGGGAGCTCGACGCGAAATCATGCAACAGTACTTGCAAAGGATCAAAGATCTGGAGAATCTGGCAATGGCTTATCAGGGGGTAGAAAAAGCCTATGCAATTCAGGCCGGCCGGGAATTAAGGGTGATTGTGGAAGCAGAAAAAGTAACCGATGGAGATAGCGATAAATTGAGTTTTGAGATCGCACAGAAAATTCAAACAGAAATGACCTATCCCGGTCAGATTAAAGTAACAGTAATCAGAGAAAAAAGAGCGGTAAACGTAGCGAGATAAAAAATATTCTGATTTAGCAGTAGTATTTTATAATTTTTTCTATACCTTTGCCGTCCGCAAAAAAATAAAGTTATGGACGCAGCAGTTCAGTTTGTACACGATCAATTGACCGTTAAGAAGCAATACCCTAAGTTTAAATCAGGTGATAATATCACTGTGAACTATAAAATTGTAGAGGGTGGTAAAGAGCGTATTCAGAGTTTCCGTGGAGATGTAATTAAATTACAAGGAAATGGAGCTACCGCATCTTTCACCGTACGTAAAATTTCGGATGGTGTAGGTGTGGAGCGTTTGTTCCCAATCCTGTCGCCAAATATCGATTCAATCCTCTTAAATAAATCTGGTAAAGTTCGCCGCGCCAAATTATATTATCTGAGAGAGCGTAGTGGTAAGAGCGCACGTATTAAAGAAAAACGTTTCTAAGCATTCGTTTAAAAATAGTTAAAAGCGGAAGGTTAGTAGCACTATACTTCCGCTTTTTCGTTAAAACTTGATTCTTTAGCATTATTTAATTGCAAGGCATTGGTTTTTCCTTAGCTTTGGTCTCCTTAAAACAAATTTTATGGGCAATTTAGGATTTCAAGAAATTTTACTCATTGCAGTGGTAGTATTAGTATTGTTTGGCGGACGTAAAATCCCCGAATTTATGAAAGGGTTAGGTAAGGGTATCCGTGAGTTCAATGATGCAAAAGACAATGTGAAGAAAGAATTGGAAGAAGGCATGAAAGAAAAAGACAAAACCCCTACACCCCAATCTTAATTTTCGCATTTTTAAAAGACCTTTAGGCTTTGTTTCGCTTCAGCTCAATCAAAGACTACCATACAGCATTACAGAACGGCCAAACCACCTGTGTGGAGGCCGTTCATTTTTATGTGGATGCCATTAATGCGCGCCCCGAGTTAAATGCTTTTCTGGAAATATTTGAAGAAGAAGCACTCGCTAAAGCCGCAGCGCTGGATACTCAACGCCAATCTGGTGCACCCATCGGAAAACTGCATGGGGTAGTAGTTGGGCTCAAAGATGTGATCTGTTATAAAGGCCATATTGTATCGGCCGGCTCAAAAATTCTCGAAAATTTTCGCTCTATTTACCACGCCACTGTGGTAGAAAAATTATTGCAGGAAGAAGCCATCATTATTGGCCGACAAAACTGCGATGAATTTGCGATGGGTAGTAGTAACGAAAATTCTGCCTATGGTGCCGTTCGGAATGCATTGGATGAAGCCCGTGTTCCTGGAGGTTCTTCGGGCGGATCGGCGGTAAGTGTTCAGGCCCATTTAACCATGCTCAGTTTGGGTAGCGATACCGGTGGCTCTGTTCGTCAGCCTGCAGATTTTTGTGGGGTGATTGGTTTAAAACCAAGCTATGGAAGGATCTCGCGTTATGGCCTGATAGCTTATGCTTCTTCGTTTGATCAGATTGGCATATTCGCAAATACGGTTGCTGATGCGGCGCTATGTTTAGAAGTAATTGCGGGAGCAGATGATTTTGATAGCACTGTTTCGGAAAAACCTGTTCCATCTTATTCTACCAGTCTTGAAATTTTACCTACAAAATACAAGATCGCCTATTTCAAACAAGCTTTGGAGCATCCGGGATTAGATCCTGAAATCAGGAATACCATTTTTGCATTCATTGAGCGTCTTCGAAATGATGGGCATTTAGTTGACCCGATTGAATTTGAATTACTCGATCAGATCGTGCCAACTTATTATGTATTAACTACTGCAGAAGCTTCGAGTAACCTTTCCAGATTTGACGCAGTTCGCTATGGTTATCGTGCTCCGATTGCTAACGGCGACCTGAATGAATTATATAAAGCATCTCGTTCGGCCGGTTTTGGTAAAGAGGTTCAAAGAAGAATTATGCTTGGCACATTTGTATTGAGCGCCGGATATTTTGATGCTTATTTTACGAAGGCACAACAAGTACGAAGAATTCTTTCTAATAAATCGAAGGAGGTATTTCAGCAATACAATATACTGATTTCTCCTACAGTACCTTCTACCGCTTTTAAAATCGGAGAGAAGTCGGACGATCAGGTAGCAATGTTTCTTGCAGATATCTATACTGTTTTTGCCAATTTAGTTGGTATACCGGCCATATCTATTCCACTATTCAAACACGCAAATGGAATGCCCTTCGGTTTGCAGATCATGACTTCCCACTTTGAAGAAACTGCTCTTTTGCAAATTTCTGAGCAATTGTTGCAACAAAAACAGTAGCAGATCATTTTACATTGCATTAAGTTATTTGGACCTAATTTTGCAAACCAGTCAAAAAATTTCCATTTATGAAGTGGTTCGGCATTTCCATTAATAACAGGCTTTCCATATCCCACTTTGTTTTAGTGGGCTTTGCTGTGTTGGCCGGTGCTATTGGATCCATGTCGTTTGTGATCGATCCTGCTTACCGCGATCATGCTTTAACAGACACTACACGCGATAAATATGGTTTCCAAAGTTTATTTGTGGCCAATAAATTTGATGCCAGCAAACCCTATATCAACCAACTAAATCCAAGAGCTGTTTCGTTTGTTCAGGAATATATCAGAAAACAGGGTAAAGAATTAGAAAAAATGAAGGGCTGGGGCAAGCCTTATTTTGATTTGTACGACAATATTTTAACGCTCTATGGAATCCCGAAAGAAATGAAATACCTGAGTGTCATTGAGAGTCATCTGCAACCGGGATTGGTTTCATGGGCGGGTGCTGTTGGCCCCTGGCAACTGATGGATTACGAGGCCAAAAGATTCGGCTTACGCGTAGGAGCGAATGACGATCGCATGGATTTTTATAAGAGCACACACGTGGCCGCAAAACTAATGAAAGAATTGTATGCCGAATTCGGAGACTGGTTATTGGTAGTTGCGGCTTATAATGGTGGCGCAGGAAGGGTGCGGCAGTGTATTAGAAAAGCAGGCAGTCGCGATTTCTGGGATCTGCAATATTTTTTACCTGAAGAAACAAGAAATCATGTAAAAAAATTTATCGGCACACACTATGTAATGGAAGGCGCAGGTGGTTGGACAACGCTTACTGCCGATGAAACACAGAAACTAAAAGCAGCACAGGTTACAAATAATCAAAAGGTAACTTTATCAACCGATGAAGTAAATAATACGAATACCATTTTGTTAAGCGGTCGCTATAATTCAATTGTTTTATCAAATAGCCTTGCAATAGATATCGTTCAGTTTAATAAATGGAACCCCGGTTTTGATAAAACACTATCTGAAGGAAAACCATACAACATGCGGATTTCAAAAGACAAAACGGCCTTATTTGAATCCCGAAAAAGTCAGATTCTTATGGAATCATTTCGCTTACTGGTAGAGGGAGCAAGTATCACCAAATAAATTCTTTCATCAATATTTTGAGAGCACCTGATTGATGGCTTCGGCCTTGAGCATACACTCTTCGTATTCTTTTTCAGCATCACTATTAAAAGTAATTCCACCACCTACCTGATAGCTCAGATAAGAATTGGATTGATTATACAAGATGCTTCTGATAACCACATTAAAATCAAAATCTTTATTTGGGCTGATATAACCTACAGCGCCGGAGTATAAACCGCGTTTTGTTTTTTCGTATCGTTCAATCAACTGCAGCACGCTTAATTTAGGGGCGCCTGTCATGCTACCCATTGGAAAACTGGCCGAAAGAATATCACTCAAATTCATTCCCGATACGAGCTTACCCGATACGGTAGAAATCATTTGATATACCTGCGGAAATTGATAGATTCCAAACAGTTCATCCACTTTCACTGTCCCCGTTTCACAAACACGACTCAAATCATTTCTCACAAGGTCCACTACCATTACATTTTCTGACCGATCTTTTTCGCTGGCAAATAAATACTTCCTCAAAGCTTCGTCGTTCTGCAAATCGATCAAATCTCTTTTCACAGTGCCTTTGATGGGTTGCGAAATCAAGCGGTCGCCCTTTTTCTGCAAATACCTTTCCGGGCTGGCGCAGATCAGATAGCGGTCGTTCCATTTATAATAACAGGCAAAGGGGTTAGGCGATAGGGTAGTTAGTTGCTGATATAGTTTTACGGTGTTCAATTCAGCATACACTCCATAAAACTCCTGACAATAATTTAATTCATAACAATCGCCGCGCAGGATATGTTCTTTTATTTTTTGAATGCTGTGGAGATAATCTTCTTTCGCAATGCGTGGTTGCAAAATAATATGTCGGGAACTTGCATCTTTAGTATTATTTTCTTTTGCGCAAACTGCTCGATAAATGTCAGAATAAATATTTTCGGGGTCATCCGTTAAAGAAGATATTGTTAGCTCATTTTTATTCAATTGCAAAACAATCGCGGGTTGAAAAAAATAAACCGTCGGAAACCCAATGCCATCATGATTTTCGGACCTTAAGCCTGCAATTTCATTTTTGAGGTCGTAACTGATATGACCGAAGATCCAATCGTTTGTTTGGTTAGTGAATGTTGAAATCGCCGAGAGCATATTTTTTTCAGGAAGAATAAAACGCACAGCATCCACTGCGAGTATGCAATCGAGTTTTGAATATTGCGAAGCGTACTGGTGGTTATCTAATAAACAGCAAATGTTGTACCGGTTAGCCCAATACAACATTTGTTGTTTCAAGAAAGTGGGGTCAGAGATCGTATAGACTTTTGTTTTTCTATTCACCATCAGGTGATTAAAAATCATCGTCTTCTTCATCATCAAATCCGCTATCCTTATCGTTAAACAGATCGAATTCTTTAAAGTCTTCGTCTAGTTTGAAGTCATCATCATCATCAGCTTTTTTCTTTGGCCCTGCCGGAGCTTTTTTACCTTTACTTTTTGGAATATCAAATTCGTCAAAGTCGGGATCCCAGTCATCATCTTCTTCCGACTTTTCCCAGTCGTCTTCAATATCATCTTCCTCATCATCATCGTCGTCATCGTCTTTTGATTTTTTTGATGAAGCTTTTGATGCCGATTTCTTTGCAGCCGGTTTTGTATCCAGTGCATCATCATCGTCGTCATCTAAATCATCGTCATCATCATCCAATTGTTTTTTACTTTTTGGAGACGGTTTAGCATCTGTATTTTTTACAGTCGCTTTTTTTGGAGTAGAGGATTTATTATCCTTATCAGATTTCGCTGCCATATTCTAATAAGATTATTGCGTAAATTTTAAACGCAAAATTGTATTAACCAAAAATTTTTCTTCTTTTCTTTTTATTTTTTTAAAATTTCTACAAGTGAACGATTTGTTCACGCCCAGGACCATTCGAAACGTGCTTTACCGGTACACCACAATATTCGTTTATAAAATGAATATACTGCTTCATGGTTTGAGGTAAATCAGCCGCTAAATTAATCTTTGTTGTATCACAATTCCATCCTTTAAACTGCTCTAATATAGGAGTAATAGTTGCTTTAGCCATCTGAAACGGAACTTGTTTTGTAGGTTGACCATTCACTTCATAGGAAGTACACATAGAAAGTTCTTCAAATGCATCCAACACATCCGCTTTTGTCATGATGATTTGTGTTACGCCATTAATCATACAAGTATATTGCAGCGCTACCAGATCCATCCAGCCGCATCTACGTGGGCGTCCGGTTGTGGCACCAAATTCGTTTCCGATTTTTCTGAGTTCTTCTCCTGTTGCATCAAATAATTCTGTTGGAAAAGGGCCGCCACCAACTCTGGTACAATAAGCTTTTGTTACGCCCATTACTTCGTTGATCTTTTTTGGAGAAATTCCCAATCCGGTACATACTCCCGCAGAGATGGTATTGGATGAAGTTACAAATGGGAATGTGCCAAAATCAATATCCAGCATACTACCCTGTGCACCTTCGGCCAAAACTTTTTTACCCTTCGAAATCTCGTCGTTAATAAAGTACTCGCAATTAATAACATTTAAAGTTTTCAGGAATTCCAAAGCTTCAAAAAATTCTTCTTCCCAAGCAGAAATGTCTTCGATAAAATGAAAATTATCGAGTAGTTTCTGGTGCTTCAAACGAAGCTTGATATATTGTGTTGTAAAACTTTTGTCGAGCAAATCACCTACACGTAATGCATTACGTCCGGTTTTATCCATATAGGCGGGTCCGATTCCTTTTAAAGTAGAGCCGATTTTACTTTCGCCTTTCGACATCTCAGAAGCTTTATCCAGCGCTCTGTGTGTAGGAACGATAATATTGGTTCTTTCGGATATAAAAAGATTTTTCTTTACATCAATTCCATACGCTGCAACGGCATCGCATTCTCTTTTAAGCGTAACGGGATCTAATACCACACCGTTACCGATCACGTTTATTTTGTTCTGATGAAAGATTCCTGAAGGGATCTGGTGCAATACCATCTTATTTCCATCAACATATAAAGTATGACCTGCGTTAGGCCCGCCCTGAAAGCGTGCAACGATATCGTATCTGGGCGCAAAATAGTCTACAATCTTTCCTTTTCCTTCATCGCCCCATTGTAAACCTAGAATTACATCAACCATATATTTGTTTTGAATCGGGGCAAAAATAAGCCTTGCGTTTGAGTAAAGATGCAATGCAGCAAATTAATTCTTTAGATTTTGTATTTACCTGCTAAAAGCCTTAATTCGAAAGGGATTCCGTGTCAAAACGATCAACTGTTTGTATTCCTTTTAATTGCTTCAGACGCTCTACCAGTTCTTCCAGTTCTTCTTTGTCGTGTACAAACACTTTGATAGTACCTCTGAAAATGCCTTCTGAGGATTCGATGGTGAGTGCGGCAATATTTACACGCATATCTCCGCTGATAATATTGGTAATTTTATTGATAACTCCCACATCGTCCATTCCAATAATTTTCAAACCGGTAAGGAACGAGATCTCTTTATTTTTTGCCCACTTGGTTTTTACTACACGATGCCCGTAATTGGCCATTAACTGGGTGGCGTTCGGGCAATTTGTACGATGAATAATCAAACCTTTGCCGGTACTTACAAAACCAAAAACGTCGTCGCCGGGAATGGGGTTGCAACATTTTGCAAGATTGTACACAATCTTATCGCTACTCTCTCCAAAAATAATTAACTCAGAATCTTTCTTATTAAAATGCTTGGCATGATGTTGTTCAATATTCAATTCCTGAATTACAGGTTTGGGTCTTGGATGTTCTATCCTGTCGCCAATTACAACAAAATCTTTTAGCTCGCGAAGGTCGATCGATTTGGTTGCAATTTTGTATAAAAGATCCAGACTGGAAGGCAGTTTATAAAAATGCACGAGCTCATCCATATTGTGTTGACTCATCGAAGCGCCGATACTCTCGAGTTTGCGTTGCAGTGTATATTTTCCATCTTCTGCGATCTTCCTTTTTTCTTCGCGAAGTGCATCTTTGATCTTGCTCTTTGCTTTTGCAGTAACAACAATATTCAACCAGTCTTCAGAAGGTTTTTGTTTATTGCTCGTGATGATTTCTATCTGATCGCCACTACGTAATTTATGACTAATCGGAACCAATTTGTGATGCACTTTTGCACCGATACACTTGGTGCCGATAGCAGAGTGAATCGAAAATGCAAAATCAAGCGCAGTACTTCCTACGGGTAGCATTTTTACATCGCCCTTTGGCGTGTACACATAAATTTCTTCGGCAAGAAAAGAGGTTTTGAAATCCTGCAGAAAATCTACCGTATCGGTATCAGGAGTTGCCAACACTTCTCTGATCTGCCCGAACCATTTATCAAAGCGGTCTTCATCACCTCCTCCTTCTTTGTATTTGTAGTGTGCAGCCAAACCTTTTTCTGCAATCTCGTTCATTCGTTTAGTGCGAATCTGTACTTCCACCCATTTACCCTGCGGCCCCATCACGGTTGTGTGCAAAGCCTCGTATCCATTGCTTTTGGGGTTACTCAACCAATCTCTCAATCGCTCTGGCGAGGGTGAATATTCGTCGGTGATCAAAGAATAAACTTTCCAGCAATCTTCTTTTTCTTTTTCTGCAGGCGAATTTAAAATTACACGAATTGCAAACAGGTCGTACACTTCTTCAAAGGCAACAGATTTTTTTTTGATCTTATTCCAGATGCTATGAATACTTTTTGGCCTTCCATAAATTTCAAAATCAAATGAGGAAGCTTCCAGTTTTTCTTTCAGTGGCCGAATAAATTCGTTGATATACCTGCTTCTTTCTCTCTTTGTTTCTGATAATTTTTTTGCTATCTCACGATACGCTTCGGGCTCCATGTATTTCATGGACAGGTCTTCCAATTCTGTTTTAATACTATACAATCCCATGCGGTGTGCGAGGGGTGCGTATACCCAAACGGTTTCGGATGCGATCTTCAATTGCTTTTCGCGTTTCATGTGATCGAGCGTTCGCATATTGTGCAAACGGTCGGCCAGCTTTATCAGTATCACGCGTGGATCATCGGTTAGTGTTAGCAGAATTTTTTTAAAGTTTTCTGCCTGCTGGCTGGTATTGGTATCAATTACATTCGAGATCTTGGTTAATCCGTCAACGATCCGCATAATCTCGGTTCCAAATTCGCGTTCCAAATCTTCGAGCGAGATATCGGTATCTTCAACCGTATCGTGCAATAGCGCACAGATAGTACTGCGCACACCTAATCCAATTTCTTCTACACAAATCATTGCCACAGCAATTGGATGGATGATATAGGGCTCGCCGCTTTTCCGACGCATGGTTTTATGTGCATCTGCAGCCATTTCAAAAGCTTGTCGAACCAATTCCTTATCACCTCTTTTCAATTTCGGGCGCAAACTCCTCAGCAGGGCCCGGTAGTGCCTGATGATCTCATTCTTTTCCTGATCGATCGTAAGATTATATTTTGGAAGCGGTGCTTCTTCTGGTTGTTGTTTTTCCACTGCTTGGTCCATCGAATAGCGAATATAAGCAATGAAACGCGGTTACTCAAAGTGTGTGGGAAATGCAGGCTTATTTATTCAGTCTTAAAACAAAACGAAGGCTAGTACTGTGTGGTTGTAAAACTATTGTAGTCGATAATCTGTGAAAATACTGGTTGCGACAATGTATAGAAAATAATACTATAGAAAAGCTTAATTAAATGGTTGTGTTTCATTTTGTTTTTTTTGATTATTTTGTCAAATGAACCTGCAAAGCAATTGCCAACTGAAATCCATGATTAATTACTTTAGCAGTAATGTCATTGTTGTTATAATAACCTGCTGCAATTTCAATGCCTACACTACTATTAAAGTAGAACACTGGTCCTCCTGAAAATAGGAAGCTACTTTTTTGGCCTCCTACTATTTGATAATAACCTGCAGAAGTGTATTTCCCATATGCATAACTTCCTTCTAAAAAAATATTAATGCTATTCTCATTTTTAAGAAAATAGTACCTTGCAAATGGTCCAACTGAAATATCATTTGTATTAATATATCCAGTACCGGAACTACTTGGCAGTGCATGACGCATAAATAAAATATTCAATTTCATTCCTGCCGCCAAATTGTCCCAAATGAAGTATCCAATATTTGGAGATATTTGAATATTGGATATTGTTTCATTATTAACTGAGTTTTTATCAGATGATATTTTACTAGTTCCTCCAATTAGCCAATTCCCTTGTGTTATTTGTCCATTGGCATAACAAAAAATAAAATTAATTGCAACAAGTAAAGAAAATGTTTTTTTCATGTTTCTAGTTTGTGTGGGTTCATAAAATTATATCTAAATAGGGCGGGCTTATATCTCCGGTCGTGAGAACAATATGTTTAATTAATTGCATAAATATATTTTATTATGGGCTTAAACTGTATTTATTATAGTTAAAATCGTTTTAATGTATGTTGGATATTCGTTTTGCATTTTTATCTCCAAATTTTATATGAAACAATGCAAAGCGCTACCTGTAAAGAAATTTATCTTAATCTTATGCTTACAGCGACAAAAATTTGGAGTAGCTTAAAATGGGGAGGCGATTATTTGTTAACATAAATGGCTTAACAGCTAATCGTATTAAACAATTCAATAGTACAACTATTTAAACAAAAACCTTCAGTGTTTATACTGAAATTTTCTGTGGTTTTAACGGTCTTTTTTGGAGACATTAAAAGATATCACTTGCAGTACAGTTTATACTAAATTATTCACCCACCAAACCCTTTGATTGGTTTGTTGTTACATTTGTAACCAACCATGCAAAAAACAGCACCAAAAAAAATATTTGAATTATCTAGGTTCACCAGAATTTTTCAATTTGTAAAGCCCTATCTGGCATTGTTTTATGGCAGTTTATTGCTTGCGATTTTGATGGCCATTTTTGCCCCCATCAGACCCTACTTAATTCAATTAACTATCGATAGTGCAACGGGTAGAGCAATTCATATTCCGGCTTGGCTAAAACTCGTTCTTTTTAAAACAGATCTGAATGATGCAACAAAATTTATTATCGCCGTTACCATTTTTCAGGTCATTTTTTTATTTATAGAAACCAGCGTGCGCTTTGTTTTTAGCTTTATTACCGCTTGGATGGGACAGAGTGTGGTAAGGGATATGCGGGTTACTGTTTACGAAAAAATTGTGGGACTAAATCTGAGCCAATTTGATAAAACACCCATTGGCACGCTTACTACCAGAACCATCAATGATATCGAGAGTATCAATGATATTTTTTCGGATGGATTGATTCCGATCATCGCAGATCTGCTAACCATTATTATTACATTGGCCACCATGTTTTGGATGGACTGGCGGCTAACACTGATTAGCTTAATACCCTTCCCTTTGATGATTGTGGCAACTTATTATTTTAAGGAAAGCGTTAATAAAAGTTTTATACGGGTGCGCAATGCCGTAGCTGCATTGAATGCATTTGTGCAGGAGCATATTACCGGAATGCAGGTGGTGCAAGCATTTGCTTCTGAGGAAAGAGAATTTAATAAATTTAAAAAAATCAATACCGAACATCGTAACGCCAATATTAATGCCATTTTTGCTTATTCTGTTTTTTTTCCGGTAGTAGAAGTAGTGCTTGCGATTAGCACGGGTTTATTGGTTTGGTGGATTGCAGGCAAAGCCCTGGATGCTGGATTATTGGTGGCATTTATTTTATATCTGAACCAGATTTTCAGACCCCTCAGAGTAATTGCCGATAAGTTTAATGTTTTGCAGATGGGCATGATTGCAGCAGAGAGGGTATTTAAAGTATTAGATAACCCCGACTCTTTGCCGCCTTCGGGCCCGGATGCTTTTAAGCCAGAAATCATGCAGGGTAGTATTGATTTTAAAAAGGTATGGTTTGCTTATAACGATGAGAATTATGTATTAAAGGATATTGATTTTTCGGTTAAAGCCGGCGAAACAGTGGCATTGGTGGGTCATACCGGCAGTGGTAAAACCAGTATCATCAGCCTTTTAAATCGGTTATACCATATTCAAAGAGGCGAGATCTGCATTGATCAGGTAAATATCGAGCAATATGATTTGGAAATACTTCGGAAGAATATTGGTGTGGTGTTGCAGGATGTATTTCTTTTCAGTGGATCGGTATTGGATAATATTACGCTCAGAAATCCAGAGATCAGTCGCGAACAGGTAATCTCGGCTGCTAAAATGATTGGGGTACACGACTTTATTATGCAGTTACCCAACGGCTACGATTATCATGTAATGGAGAGGGGGAGTACCCTGAGTCTGGGTCAGCGTCAGTTGCTTTCTTTTATCCGGGCACTTCTGTTTAACCCTGCCATCCTAATCTTGGACGAAGCCACTTCGTCAATCGATACAGAAAGTGAGCAATTGATCGAAAAAGCAATCGATACCCTGATTTCGGGCAGAACATCTATTGTAATTGCGCATCGCCTGTCGACCATCCGAAAAGCGGATAAAATTATTGTACTGGATAAGGGAGTAGTAAAAGAAATGGGTACGCACGAGCAATTGTTGGCGCTCGGGGGCCATTATGCCAAGCTTCACGAGATGCAGTTCGAAAAGAAAAAGGCATTTATAGCCTAAAGCCCGATTTTTGGACGCGAATCACCCGAGAAACAGACATACAATATTTTCTATTATTTTGCTTCGAAATTTTGGGGGCTTACCCCTATCTTTGCCGCAAATTTCGAGACAGGTATGGCCTTTAGAAGCATAAAATCTTTATTGGTAGTGTTGTTTAGTGTGGCATCGATGCTTTTCACAACAACACTGCATGCAGAAAACGAGCCCGGAAAAGCGGCTGAGCAAGCGGGAAAAGAGAAAAAAGAAGGCGCTTTCGATCCGGCCCAACTCATAATGGAGCATATTCTGGATGCCCACGAATTTCACTTTTTTACCGTTGGAGAAACTGAAATAGCCATTCCTTTACCTGTTATCGTTTACTCAAAAGAAAGAGGCGTTGCAGTATTTTCTTATGGCAATCTGAGCCATGGAACTATTTATAATGGCTACAAAAGCGAAGAAGGAAAGATTGTTGCCGTAGATGCAGCAGGTAAAATAGAAGAAACCATTAGCTTATATGATTTTAGCTTAACACGCAATGTGGTTCAGATGCTGCTGGCACTGATTCTCTTAACAGTGATTATGATAAAGGTGGCAGGCAAGTATAAAAAAGGAGGTGCAAACACAGCTCCATCTGGTTTTCAGAATGCCATTGAACCTGTTATTACTTTTGTAAGAGACGATGTAGCTAAACCAAATCTTGGGCTAGCTTACGAAAAATACATGCCTTATTTATTAACTGTATTTTTCTTTATCCTCATTAATAACCTGATAGGCCTAATCCCTGGTACTGCAAATGTTACCGGTAATATTGCCTTCACAGTTGTTTTGGGAGTGATTAGTTTCTTTGTGATTTTGTTTAGTACCAACCGCCATTACTGGAAGCATATTTTTTGGCCTCCCGTTCCCGGTTTTGTTAAGTTCATTTTAGTGCCTGTTGAATTTTTGAGCATCTTCACCAAGCCATTCGCATTAATTGTCCGTCTTTTTGCCAACATGGTGGCAGGTCACATTATCATCACATGTTTTGTAATGTTGATTTTTATATTCGGTGCAATGAGTACCGTTGCAGGATGGGGATTTTCGCCCGTTTCTGTAGCATTTACCGCATTTATTTATTTCATTGAAATATTGGTTGCATTTATTCAGGCATTCATCTTTACCAATTTAACCGCTGTGTTTATTGGACAGTCGAGAGAAGGTGCGCATGATGAAGCACACCACTAATCTTTTTTTTCATAAACAAAAACAAACAGTATGTCTGCAATTATCAATTTGTTGGATGTTAGTTTAAGCCATTTAGGTGGTGCTATTGGTGCAGGTTTAGCTGCAATCGGTGCTGGTATCGGTATCGGTCAAATCGGTAAAGGTGCTGTAGAAAGCATCGCTCGTCAACCAGAAGCGTCTAACGACATCCGTGCTAACATGATCCTGACTGCTGCGTTCGTAGAGGGTGTTGCCCTTTTCGCAGTAATCGCTGGTATCTTGGCTGTATTAAAAGCCTAGTTGCACAAACTTTTCACTGCATTCAAAGCAAAGGGCAATGGATGCAGTGATCTTTTAGTAAAAGAATTTTGACACTCAAATAGCGCATATGCAATTGTTATCACCCGGTGTGGGATTATTGGTTTGGACCCTAGTTGCGTTCCTGATCGTATTTTTTATCCTGCAAAAATTTGCTTGGAAACCGATATTAGCTACCCTGAAAGAAAGAGAAACAGGTATCGCTGATGCCATCGCTTCTGCAGACAAGATCAAAGCTGAAATGGCTTCTTTGAAAAATGAGAATGAAGCATTGATGATTCAGGCACGCGAGGAAAGAGCGGCGATGATCAAAGAAGCAAAAGAAACTTCTAATAAGATGTTATCGGATGCAAAAGAAAAAGCAAGGTTAGAATACGACAGAATTGTTGCTGATGCGCAGGCGTCTATTCTGCAACAAAAAAATGCAGCTTTAACTGAAGTAAAAAATCAGGTGGGATCGTTGGTTGTAGAAGTTGCAGAAAAAGTTTTGCGCAGAGAATTGGCTAATAAAGCTGATCAGGAAAGCTATATCAACGGATTAGCTGAAGTAGTTAAATTGAATTAAAAATTGCATAAATGATTCACTATGATAGTGGATTGTTTGAAAATTGAATAGAATGCCCAATCCACGTTTAGCAGGCAGATACGCAAAAAGTTTGATTGACCTCTCTATCGAGAAAGGCCAACTGGAAGCGGTATATGCTGATATGAAATACCTGCAGGAATTGTGCAAGAAAAGCAGAGAATTTGTAAACCTGATGCGTAGCCCTATTGTGCGCAACGATCAGAAAAATGCTATTCTGCTTGCATTAACCAAAGGAAAAATTAGCGAAATCACCGCAGCTTTTAGCGAACTGTTAGTGCGTAAAGGCCGTGAAGGCGACCTTCCGGAAATTGCAGTTGCTTTTGTTGAGCAGTACAATGCGCTGAAAGGTATTCACGTAGTTACTTTAACAGCGGCTACAGAGCTAACTGCCGAATTAAAAGCAGCAATTGAATCAAAAGTTAAAACAACACAAGGCTTTCCACTCATCGAGCTGGAAACAAAAGTGAACGAAAAACTCATTGGTGGTTTTGTGTTGGAATTCGATAATAAACTGGTAGACGCGAGCATTCTGAATGATCTGAAAGAGATCAAAAATCAGTTCCTGAATAATCAGTTTGTAGTAAAAATTTAATAAACAGAACAAATCAATAACGATAATTTTTAAAAGTAGATAATCATGGTTGACATTAAGCCCGATGAAATATCCGCGATACTGAGGCAGCAGCTCAGCAACTTCAATGTAAGTGCTGATCTGGAAGAAGTAGGAACTGTGTTACAGGTTGGGGATGGAATTGCACGTGTGTATGGCCTGAATGGTGTACGCAGTGGGGAACTGGTTGTTTTCGAGAACGGTGTAAAAGCAATTGCTTTGAACCTGGAAGAAGATAATGTGGGTGTGGTATTGATGGGAGAAAGTGGTGAGATCAAAGAAGGCGCCAAAGTAAAAAGAACCGGTCAGATCGCTTCTATTAAAGTAGGAGAAGGATTGGTTGGTCGTGTTATTAATACTTTAGGTGAGCCTATCGATGGTAAAGGTCCGATTGTAGGTGAATTATACGAAATGCCTTTGGAGCGTAAAGCACCAGGCGTTATCTATCGTGAGCCGGTTAAAGAACCATTACAAACCGGTATCAAAGCAATCGATGCGATGATTCCTATCGGCCGCGGCCAGCGTGAGTTGGTGATTGGTGACCGTCAGACCGGTAAGACCGCGATCTGTGTGGATACCATCATCAATCAGAAAGAATTTTTTGATGCAGGCAATCCTGTTTATTGTATTTATGTTGCGATCGGACAAAAAGCATCTACCGTTGCCGGTGTGATGAAAGTATTGAGCGATAGTGGTGCAATGGCTTATACAACCATTGTTTGTGCTTCTGCATCCGATCCTGCTCCTTTACAATTCTATGCACCATTCTCAGGCGCAGCAATTGGTGAATTCTTCCGCGATAGTGGTCGCCCTGCACTGATTATTTTTGATGACCTTTCTAAACAGGCCGTTGCATATCGTGAAGTATCATTGTTGTTAAGAAGACCACCGGGACGTGAAGCATATCCTGGCGACGTGTTCTATTTGCATAGTCGTTTATTGGAAAGAGCTGCAAAAATTATTTCGAATGATGATGTAGCAAAAAATATGAACGATTTACCTGAGTCAATCAAGCATCTTGTAAAGGGTGGAGGCTCATTAACAGCGTTACCGATTATTGAAACACAAGCGGGCGACGTATCGGCTTATATTCCTACAAACGTAATTTCTATTACCGACGGACAGATCTTTCTGGAAGGTAACTTGTTCAACGCAGGTATTCGTCCGGCGATCAACGTGGGTATCTCTGTAAGCCGTGTGGGTGGTAACGCTCAGATTAAATCGATGAAGAAAGTAGCAGGTACACTGAAACTGGATCAGGCTTTATACCGCGAGTTGGAAGCCTTCTCTAAATTTGGGGGCGACCTAGATGCTGCTACTAAATCTGTAATCGACAAAGGAGCCAGAAACGTAGAGATCCTGAAGCAATTGCAATATTCACCAATGTCGGTTGAGAATCAGGTAGCCATCATTTATCTGGGTACTCAGGGTTTATTGCGTGACGTTGCAGTTAAAAATGTAAAAGAATTTGAAGCTCATTTCTTAACCGAAATGGCAAACAAGTTACCTGATGTATTGGCTGAATTTAAGAAGGGACAATTGGCAGATGCGAGTCTGGCCAAGATGACTAATCTTGCAAATGGCTTGATTCCTCAGTATAAATAATAAGAAATCACAATTTCTACTATGGCGGTCTCGGATTATCCGGGACCGTTTTTTTATATCGTTAACCGAATTTCCTGAACTGAAACCGCTTAAAATTATCTCTTTTAATTATTTGGTTTAGAAAATAAACTAGTTTATGTTTGTCTTGTCAATATCAAATAAATGAAAAAAACAATCATTCTACTCACCGTTGTTCTGGTACACCTGAATACGCAGGAACAGACAAAGATATTTGGGTCGGTACGCGATATGAGGAGTCGTATCGTGGCCGGAGCAAGTGTTGTTGTTAAAGGTTCTTATGATGGAGCAAATACAGACTCAACAAGTCATTTTAGTTTTAAAACCTTTGAGAAAGGGCAGCAAACTATTGCGATCAGCAATATTGGATTTAAGACCGTAGAACAGATAGTGGTACTAAACGGCGAACCTATTGAATTGAATATTGCGTTGAAGGAAGAAGTTACTGAATTGAAAGCCGTAGTGGTAACAGCAGGAAGCTTTGAAGCAGGGGATAAAAAAAGAGCTGCAACGGTTTTAAATAGTCTCGATATGGTAACAGTGGGAGGTGCGAATGCTGATATTACATCGGCATTAAAAACTTTGCCGGGGGCGCAACAGGTTGGTGATCAGGAGGGGCTTTTTGTGAGAGGCGGTGCCGGATACGAGGCCAAACAGTTTATTGATGGAACCGTAGTTAATAACCCTTATTTTACAAGTATTCCGGATATTGCGCAGAGAGGTAGATTTTCACCCTTGTTATTTAAAGGAACCATTTTTAGTACCGGTGGTTATTCGGCATTATATGGTCAGGCCCTTTCTTCGGCAGTAATTTTGGAGTCGATTGATTTGCCCGATCAATCACAAGCTACTGCTTCAATCAGTTCTGTTTTTTTAGGCGGCGGTTTGCAGGAATTGGCAAAAAATAAAAAATCGTCTTGGGGATTTAATTATGGATATACCAATCTCTGGCTCTATTTACAACTTGTAAAACAGAAGATCGATTATTTCCGAATTCCCGATGTTCATACTGCCGACGCAAACTTCCGAATCAAAACTAAAAAAAGCGGCATGATTAAATATTATACCACTTTTGGTAGCAACAAATTGGGGTTGCGCAGACCGGATATTGATAGCATGCAGTTAAAAGATGCATTCGGTTTAACAAACTACGACTGGTACAATAATCTGAGTTGGAGAGAAAATTTGGGAAATGGCTGGAAAATGAACCTGGGCCTGAGTTATAGCACAGATCACAACGATATCAATCAGGCTATTCAAAATCAAAATAATCAACCTGTAAATACCGGCTCAAGTTGGATCGACGACAAAAATTTTGTTTTGGAAACCAAAGCAGATTTGTCGCAGATCAAATTAGTGTTCGACAAAAGGATCTCGGGAATTAGTGTTATTCGTTTTGGAAGCGAGTATCAGTATGCGTATAATAAGAGTATTTATAACGGGCACTATTCTTTATTAAAAGATAATTTTATTGCTTCATTTGCCGAAGCCGATCTGTACATCACAAATTCGTTGGCATTAAAAACAGGGCTGCGTTTAGAGCAATCATCCTTACTTAATAAAACAAATTTCGCCCCACGTTTATCGCTTGCTTATAAATTAGGAAAGGGTACACAAATGTCTTTAGCCTATGGTGATTTTTATCAGAAGCCTGAGAATCTACAACTCCTCAACACCACTAATCTGGGCTATACAAAAGCCACGCATTATATTCTGAACTACATGAAAGTTACTTCCTTGCAAACTTTTCGTATCGAAGCATTTTATAAAAAGTATGAGGATCTGGTTAAAACTTTTCCGGTATATAATAATAACGGAACGGGCTATGCAAAAGGGATTGAACTATTTTGGCGCGATAAAAAAACTTTCAATGGAATGGACTATTGGATCAGCTATTCTTATCTGGATACCAAAAGAGATTATTTGAATTATCCGCAGCAATTGCAACCCAATTTTGCTGCAAATCATACAGCCAGTTTGGTGTTGAAAAGGTTTATTACAAAAATCAAAACCGGATTTAATTTTACGTATACTTATGCAACCGGAAGACCCTATTATAACATTCAATACAATGCATCATCAGTTAAATACGAAATCGCCGATCAGGGAAAAACCATCGACTATCATAATCTTGGATTCAGTTTAAACTACCTGACTGAGTTTCATAAGTCTTACGCAGTTATTGTTGCATCGGTTACAAATGTGTTAGGATCCAATCAGGTATTCAACTACAATTATTCATATAATGGTTTACGCAAAGAATCTGTAACGCCTTTATCTACTCGTTTCTTTTTTATCGGATGCTTTTTAAGCTGGGGAGTGGATAGGAGACAGGATGCGATTAATAACAACTTGTAATAATTCAAAAGTTAAAAGTCAAAATTCAAAAGTCAAAAGTCAAAAGTCAAAAGTCAAAAGTCAAAAACAATAAAACAACAAAATATGAAAAATTTATTAGTCGTTGCAATGATCATGATTGCAGGAATGGTTTCTGCACAATCTAAGTACGAAGCCGGCATGGGCAAAGGCCTCGAACAAATGAAAGCTGCTAAGTCGGCCGAAGATATGGCTGCCTCCTCAGCTTTTTTTGAGCGGATTGCAGATGCAGAAAAAGATAAGTGGTTGCCATATTACTACGCGGCTTATAGTAATTATTTAACAGGATGGATGAACCCCAAAGCAGATAAAGATGCGGTTAGCGAAAAGAGTAAAGACCTGATTACTAAGGCTGAAGTGCTTGAAAAAAATAATGCTGAATTGTATGTTTTGCGTCAGATGGTAGCCGTGCAGCA
>JAIEMK010000067.1 GCA_019752295.1 Chitinophagaceae bacterium
CATAACAAAAATTTGTCACCAACTGAAATGTTTGTTAGCGAATTACATGTAGCCAAAATCAATAAAAAACACATGAATGAGGTATTTACTGTAATCAACAGGCAGAATGGGAACCTTGCGTTCAAGTTGTTTTCGTTCACCGATAATAGTCATTTTGATCATTTGCAGCGAAATAATTTTTATAGCATCATCTGGATCAAAAAGGGTGAAGGACTTTTAAAAGTTGATTTCTCTGAATACTTGTTTCATGAAAACAATCTCTTTACGTTTTCGCCATTTCAGCCCTTTATGTTTTCTGCTAATCAGGCGTTCAGTGGTATAGCAATTCAATTTCATTCTGATTTTTATTGCATACACCGAAACCCCAATGAAACAAATTGCGATACGGTACTATTCAACAATATTTATGAAGCCCCGTTCTTTGCTGTTGACGGAAACTCGAAACAGGTTTTCGAAAATTGCATTGAACAATTGAAGCTGGAGTTTTTGAATAGTGGGGACGATCATTACGAATTACTGGTTCCCATACTTAAAATATTTCTTGTAACGGCTTCAAGACTGAAGGAAAAATCGCAGTCCTTCGGCCTACAATTCACCAATACAAAAACTCCTTTTGTTTTAAGAAATTTTAGAAATGTTCTGGAAGAAAATTTCAGAGAAAAACATTCGGCTGGCGACTACGCCGAAATTTTAAATATTTCATCAAACGCCCTCGCTAAATTGGTTAAAGCACATTTTAATAAAACGCTTACCGAAATTATTACAGAACGAATTATTATAGAAGCCAAAAGAGAATTATACATGACAAGCAAAGCGGTGAAAGAGATCGCCATGAATTTGGGGTATTCAGACGAATTTTATTTTAGCAGGGTTTTTAAAGCCAATACAGAAATTTCTCCGCAACTTTATAGAGATACTGTAGGCTTTGGTAAAGCCGAACAGAATTAACTACCTGATTCGAAACAAAACGAGCAATGAACAAAGAACCCCTGATTAGTTTTATACAAAATAGCCTGCCTGTTTCCAGAGAAATACTATTCAAGATTGCAGAATATTTTGATGACTGCAGTTTCAGGAAGAACGAATACTTTTTGAAAGAAGGGGCAAGGAGCAATGATTATTTGTTTTTGCAAGATGGATTTATGCGTGCTTTTACTTTTGATACTGAGGGCAATGAGGTTACCACTTACTTTTATTCGAAAAACAGGGTAGTATTTGAGGCGGCATCGTTTTTTATGCGCACTGTTTCTACCGAAAACATACAAGCACTTACAGATTGTAAAGGGTATAAGATAAGTTTTGAAAATTTGAATAGCTTATTTCATTCCCTCCCTGAATTCAGGGAGTTTGGAAGGCTGATGCTGGTTAAAGAGTTTGTGGCTTTTAAACAACGCACACTATCCATGATTAATAAAACTGCTGAAGAACGGTATATCAATCTCATCAATTCAAACAACGAAATTTTTCAGTTTGCCCAACTAAAACAGATTGCTTCTTATCTTGGAATTACCGATACCTCACTTAGTAGGATTAGAAAAGAGTTTTCAAAAAAATAGCCGCATTTCTTACCAATTGGCAAGTGTTATTGAACAAGTTTAGGTTTTGTTTGCATAACTAAAATGTAAACAATGGAAAATCTACCTTTTTATGTTTATGCTGTTTTTGGACTTACTGTTTTGGCTGCAATCGGAATATTTTACAAAGCCACAAATAATTCCAAACCCTTTTTGACACTCATTTCTGTGTGGATTGGTTTCCAAACAATTTTGGGACTATCGGGCTTTTATAAAATAGCTAATACCATGCCTCCCAGATTTGTATTGCTGCTTTTACCTCCAACTATTTTGATTATTACTAGGTTCAGCACAGAAAATGGAAGAACATTTATGGATCAACTGGATATAAAAAAACTAACCCTTTTTCATATCCTCAGAATTCCGGTTGAAATTGTTTTATTCTGGTTATTTACCTATCGGGCAATCCCCGGACTGATGACATTCGAGGGTAGAAACTTCGATATCTTTTCTGGAATAACTGCTCCAATGATTTATTATTTTGGATTTATTAAAAAACAACTACACTCCTCGATTATTCTTTTCTGGAATTTTATTTGTCTTGCCTTGCTTTTAAATATTGCCTTTAATGCCATCCTTTCTTTGCCAACCAGTTTTCAGCAATTTGCATTCGATCAACCTAATATCGCTATTCTCTACTTTCCATTTGTGTTGCTGCCTGCTTGCTTGGTACCAATGGTTTTGTTTTCGCACCTGGTATCTATCAGACAGATTTTAAAAACAAATTCAATTAGTGTGAATTAATTAATACATTCATACTTAGAGAAATACTTTGGCTTGTTACGCCAAAACTTAAAATTGTTTCTAAGATGAAGTCATTTAAACAAGTGTTTTTTTTCCTTGCAATCCTGATTAGTTTGTGTGAGCTTTCATCTGCTCAAACAAAACCTGAATTTGATTTGGTTTTATCGGGCGGAAGGGTGATCGATCCTGAAACCAAATTGGATGCGATCAGGAATGTTGGAATCCGCGACCATAAAATTGTTGCCATTTCTGCAACGCCACTAAAAGGAAGGGAAACAATCGACGTAAGCGGATTGGTTGTAGCCCCCGGCTTTATTGATTTACACGTGCATGGTATTACCAATAAAGAACAGGAATATCAATTGCACGATGGCGTTACTACCGCTTTGGAATTGGAGTGGGGAATGGGTGCCATTGCAAAATGGTATCAGTCGATGCAATCAAAATCTTTAATCAATTACGGTGCCAGTGTTTGTTGGCCTTTCGAAAGATCTCAGGCAATTAAAGCATATCAGATCAGCAAAAATAGCAGGGCAAATGGATTTCATTTATTGAGTGCTACTGCAGATTCTGTAAATGAATTTCTGAAGCCTTCATTTTATCAGAGTCTTAATACGGAGCAAATTCAACAGACACTTAAAAATATCCAATCTTCACTGGCCGAAGGTGCCATTGGAATTGGTGTTCCTGTTGGTTATTTGCCAGGAGCTAAAGAGGAGGAAGTGTATAGGGTATATGAATTGGCAGGAAAAATGAAGGCACCCATTTTTACGCATGTAAGGGATGTGGGTTTTGTTTTTGTACAACAGGCAATTTCCGACGCCATGCTTACCGGAGCGCCTTTGCACATTGTTCATATCAATAGTATGAGCCTCAGTAATATTAGTCTGGGGATCGAGATGGTACAAACAGCGAGAAAAAAAGGTTTTGATATTAGCACAGAATTATATCCATACACTGCATCGTCCACCAATTTAGCCAGTGCCGTTTTTGACGAAGGCTGGCAGAAAAAAATGGATATCAGTTACGGAGATTTGCAATGGGTGGCAACAGGCGAAAGACTTACCAAAGAAACATTTAATGCCTATCGGAAAACCGGTGGTATGGTAATCATTCATGTAATGAAACCTGAATGGATTAAGGCAGGCATTGCTTCAAAAGGCACGATGATCGCATCCGATGGCATGCCCTATGCACTTCTGGCACATCCCCGAACTGCAGGAACGTTCTCAAGAGTGTTGGGGAAATATTCGCGCGAGGAAAAACTAATTGATCTTTCAACCGCTATCGAAAAAATGACACTGCTTCCGGCCAAAAGACTTGAAACGATTGCTCCTGTGATGCGTAAAAAAGGAAGGATACAAGTGGGTGCCGATGCAGATATTACTATTTTCAATCCTGCAACAGTAATAGATAAAGCAGACTTCGAAAAAGGTCTTGCATTTTCGGATGGCATTGAATACGTAATCGTGAATGGAACTTTTATTTTGAGGAATGGTAAAACGATAAACCATATTTTTCCCGGGCAACCCATCTATGGGAAATTTAAAAACTAATTGCAACGGTTGTTTTGGAATAGTATTGATTTGTTAACTTCAATATCTATTTTGAATTAAATAACGATTGCAATGAAAATTTTCTTTAAGATCATTGGGTACTTTCTATTGGTATTGATAGCAGGTCTGTTTTTAGTTTACCTCTATTATTATATTAAATCGTATAAAGATTCGGAGTCGTATATGGACTCGCTTGGTAAAGAAGCCCCGGTTCTTACAATCAATGGATATACTTTTCGCGACCTGAACAAGAATGGCCAGCTTGATGTGTATGAAGACGCACGCGCCCCGCTTGATAGCCGTGTAGATGATCTGATAAAACAAATGAACCTCGAAGAAAAAGCCGGCACCATGTTTATTACGATGGCGGCAATGAATAATAACGGAACATTGAGCAACACGTTTAATGCAACCAATCCGTTTTCGCTTTTGCTGGAGTCGAATGTTTCGATGGTGGCAAAGAAAAAGATGAATCATTTTAATACCATGCAATCTCCTTCGCCCGAAGCGATGATTAAATGGTATAATAATATTCAGAAGCTGGCAGAGCGTACCAGATTGGGTATTCCCGTAACCATTGCCACCGATCCGCGCCATGGTGTTCCAAATGCGCCGGGTGCAAGTATCTACACTTCGTTTTTTTCGAAATGGTGTACGCCGCTGGGATTGGCTGCCACAGGCGACACAACCCTTGTACGAGAGTTTGGTGATATTGCCCGTCAGGAATATAAAGCCTTAGGAATGCGACTGAGTTTATCGCCCATGGCCGATCTTGCAACTGAGCCACGTTGGGCTAGGATTAATGGAACCTTTGGAGAGGATGCGGCACTCTCTGCCAAAATTACCAAAGCCTATATTTTAGGTTTTCAAGGCGATAGTATTACCGATCAAAGTGTGGAATGTATGGTCAAACACTTTGCCGGAGGCGGTCCGCAGAAAGATGGTTTTGATGCACATTTTCCTCCGGGTAAACAAGCTTACCCCGGAAATAATTTTGCCTATCATTTAATTCCGTTCGAACAAGGTGCTTTTGCTGCACATGTGGCACAAGTGATGCCTTATTATGGAGTTCCTGTTGGGCAAACGAAGGAAGACGTTGGGTTTGGTTATAACAAAGAAATTATAACCGGATTATTGAGAGAGAAATATCATTTTAACGGAATTGTATGTACCGATTGGGGATTGGTTTCAGACATGAAAATAATGGGCATCATGCTTAAGCCCGCATCTGCACATGGAGTAGAAAATCTGAGCAGAAATGAGCGGGTTTTAAAAATTGTAAACGCAGGTTGCGATATGTTTGGCGGAGAAACCATACCCGATGCCATTATAGAATTGGTAAAAGCTGGTAAGATATCAGAAGAACGCATCAATATTTCCGTTAAAAGAATTCTGAAAGAGAAATTCAAATTGGGACTTTTTGATAACCCCTATTTAAAGCCGGAGAACGCCCGGATTTTTGGGAATGCAAAATTTATTGAGAAAGGCAAAGAAGCACAAAGAAAATCATTGGTGTTATTGAAAAATGAAAATCATATTCTGCCGTTGAAAGCAAACACCAAAATTTATTTGCAGGGATTTAATAAAGAGGAAACAAAAAGTTTTACAAATGTGGTAACCAATATAAAAGATGCCGATGTATTGATCTTAAAAATATTTACCCCATATGAATCTAAACCGCGTGGTGATAAATATAAAATGGAAAGAATTTTTCACCAAGGAAGGCTCGATTTTCCAAAGGATACAAAAGCTGAACTCCTTCGCTTGATAGCTTCAAAGCCCACTATCACAGTAATTAATTTAGACAGGCCTGCTGTTTTCCCAGAAATAAATCAGGCCAGTAAAGCGGTGATCGGAGATTTCAGCAGTCAAGATGATATTATCCTCAACCTCATCATGGGCAAATTTAAACCAACCGGCAAACTTCCTTTTGAACTGCCTTCCAGTTGGGATGCAGTGCTGAAACAAAAAGAAGACCTGCCTTACGATTCAGATAAACCCTTATACCATTTTGGATTTGGACTGACTTATGATGATAAATAAAAGATTCTGATTGGGTACACAAACAGAAGCTCTCCTAGAATTGGAAGAGCTTCTGTTATTTATTATTTGTTTGCCGACTTATTTGCAAGCTGCCCGCAAGCGGCGTCTATATCTTTACCCCTGCTTTTGCGCAATCTGGAATTTACACGATTACGTTCCAAATAGTTCATGAACTCTGCTGTAGTGGCTTCATCGGGTTTCACAAATTTAAATGCATCGGTAGGATTGTATTCAATGATATTGATCAGATCTGCTGGAACCTTTCTATAAATTTTTACCAACTCTTCGGCATCCTTCAAACTATCATTGAAACCTTTGAAGAGGATATATTCGAAAGTGATCTCGTTCTGTGTTTGTTTATAAAAATGGTTCAGCGATTCGATCAATGTTTCAATATTATTGCTTTCATTGATAGGCATGATCTCGTTGCGCTTTTTATCGTTCGCGGCATGTAACGACACTGCTAATTTGAATCGCACTTTATCATCACCCAACTGTTTAATTTGTTTGGCAACACCTGCGGTTGAAACGGTAATCCTCTTCGGACTCATAAACAATCCATCCTCTGCAGAAATGCGATCAATCGCTTTTAAAACATTATTATAATTCAATAAGGGTTCGCCCATTCCCATAAACACAATATTGGTGAGCTTTTGCTGATGCACTTTTTCTGACTCTCGATTAATCAAAACAACCTGATCATAAATTTCATCGTAAGTCAAATTTCTTTTTCGATCGATAGTGCCCGTTGCACAGAACTTACAAGACAAACTGCAACCTATCTGCGAGGAAACGCAAGCTGTTTTTCTTTCGGCAGTAGGAATTAACACCCCTTCAATCATATAACCATCAAAGGTCTTAAAACGAGATTTGATAGTGCCATCTTCACTCACCTGAGTCAGGTTCACTTTCAATGCCGGCAGAGAAAATTCTTGAGCTAATTTAGTCCGTAGATCCTTGCTCAAATTGGTCATATCATCAAAACTATGGGCGTGTTTCTGCCATAGCCATTCGTGAACTTGTTTTACACGGAATTTCTTTTCTCCAATGGTCTCGAAATAGCTCTCCAACTCACTCAAACTGAGATGGCGTATGTTTTTTAAAGATTCCTTCATGCTGCAAAGATACCTTCTGAAGAAGCAAAGGCAATTTTAATCCACAAATTTTAACTTGTGACTTTAAAAACACAGTACTTTCAAGAAAAGATTTAGATAGATAGTATGAAGACCTGCTACATAATTGATACAGTAAGAACTCCAATTGGCCGCTATGGCGGAAGCTTAAAAGATTCCAGACCCGATGATCTGCTGGCGCATGTAATTAGGGTTTTATTGGGAAGGAACCCCAATATCGATCCTGCTGCTATTGAAGACGTGATTGCCGGAGCGGCCAATCAGGCGGGCGAGGATAATCGGAATGTGGCCCGAATGGCAGCGCTTCTTGCTGGATTACCCGTAACAGTTGCCGGCACCACAGTAAACCGTTTGTGTGCATCCGGACTGCAGGCCATCATGGATGCAGCAAGGGCCATTATGTGTAACGAAGGGTTATTATATATTGCTTCGGGCGTAGAGAGCATGACCCGTGCACCTTTTGTAACAGCCAAAGCTGAGTCGGCATGGAACAGAAAAATAGAAAGTTTTGATACCACCATGGGCTGGCGTTTTGTGAATAAGGCTTTAGCAGAACGATATCCCCCATTTACTATGGGAGAAACTGCAGAGCATGTTGCTAAACAATGGCAGATTAGTCGCGAAGCACAGGACTTGTTTGCACTGTCTTCGCAGGAGAAATATTTTGCAGCTTTGGCCGCCAATAAATGGGAGGACGAAATTGCAGCGATTGAAATGATTAGTGAAGAAAGACTGGTAACTTGGTTTCAGAATGATGAACATCCGCGGCAAACTTCGCTTGAAAAGCTTGCGAAACTAAAACCGGTATTCGTAAAAGATGGAACTGTAACAGCAGGTAATGCTTCGGGCATCAACGATGGTGCAGCCGCTATGTTATTGGCCAGCGAAGAAGCCGTTAAAATATTCAACCTGCAACCCATGGCCCGCATTGTTAGCATGAGTGTAGCTGGTGTGGAACCGGCAATTATGGGAATGGGTCCGGTATTAGCAACTGAAAAAGCTTTGTTAAGGGCAGATCTCAAAATCGTTGATCTGGATCTGATTGAACTAAATGAAGCGTTTGCTTCGCAGAGTCTGGCTTGTATGCAAGAACTGGATCTCGACAGTTCAAAAGTAAATGTAAACGGGGGAGCCATTGCTTTGGGGCACCCGCTGGGATGCAGTGGTGTAAGGATCTCTACCACTTTGTTGCACGAAATGTATCGCAAAAAATCGCGCTATGGTTTGTCAACTATGTGTGTGGGAGTAGGGCAGGGTGCTTCTGTGATTTACGAAGGACTATAAACGGTATGCAAGATTTTAGTTTTGCAAACCCCAATTTTAACTGTTTGTTATTCTTTGATAAATGGAAACGCAAAACCGAAAAATAAATATTATTTTCATTGTCATTAAAAAATCGATACTTCTAAAACCTATAAGTAAATGAAAAAAATTGCATACCTATTCATCGCATTTCTTGCTATTGGCTTTTCTGTAAAAGCACAAGACAAAGACAGCTTGCAGCAGTATATCGGAAAATTTACATTCCCTGAAGGCAATATTGTTTCCTATGTTACCGTAACATTGGAGGCCGGAAAATTAAATTTCTCATCCGATAAGGGTACCGGAACACTCGAAAAAATTGCAGCGGATTCATTCAATATTCCCGAATATCAGGGAACCGCAAAGTATGTTCGCAGTGCCGATAGTAAAATCACCGGAGTTGTAATTGATGTAATGGGATATCATTTAGAGGGTACTAAAGAAATTCCCGCAATAGCTTTGTTAATGGACCGCCAGCGTTATTTAAAATTGGAAACCAATCAACTCGCTGTTCGATAAACTAACCTGCGTTCCTGTAATCAGGTTCTTAATCATAACCGTATTTTCTAACAATTCCTTACTGCCAAGAATCACGGCGTAAGGAATTTGTTTTTTATCGGCATATTTGAATTGTTTATCGAATTTACTGTTCTCGTGATACAATTCACAGGCAACACCCTTATCGCGTAACGATTGCATCAGTGCGAATGCGGCTTTACTTTCGGCTTCACCCAAATTAAAAAACAGTACCTGTGTTCCGGTTTGTACTTCGGCTGGAAATAATTGCAGTTCTTCCATTACATCGTAGATCCTGTCTACTCCAAACGAGATACCAACACCGGGAATGTTAGGTACATCAAAGGTTCCGGTAAGATCGTCGTAGCGCCCGCCGCCGCCAATACTCCCCATTTGCGCATTGTTTGCTTTTACTTCAAAAATCACTCCGGTATAATAATTCAATCCACGTGCCAGTGTAAAATCTGCCTGTAAATGCTTTATCACAAAACTATCTTTGTGGTATGCAAGCAAGTATTCTAATTCTGCGATGCCCTTGATACCCGTTTCGTTAGTGCCAATTATTTTTTTGAGCTGTTCGATTTTAGAATAGTTATCACCTTCAATTTGAAGGTAAGTCTCAATGGTATTGATCTGCAAGGAGGTTAATCCTCTTTCGCTCAATTCTTCTTTCACTTTTTCTAATCCAATCTTATCCAGCTTGTCGATTGCCACTGTAATGTCTACCAATTTATCGGAGCCTCCGCAGCATTCGGCTAGTGCTGCAAGAATTTTTCTGCTATTGATTTTGATGGTTACATCTACGCCCAATTGTTTAAAAGCACTTGCATATATATTGGCAAGCTCCACTTCGTTAAGCAAAGAGTAACTTCCTACCACATCGGCATCGCACTGGTAGAACTCGCGGTAGCGGCCCTTTTGCGGCCGATCGGCCCTCCATACGGGTTGTATCTGATAGCGTTTAAAAGGCATGGTTAATTGTCCATGATTCATGGCCACATATCTGGCAAAAGGAATGGTTAAGTCGTAACGTAACGCACGTTCGGTTAATCCCTTTGTATTTTTTCCAGATAATATTTTATCGAATTCCAGTTTGGCCTGCTCCTGTTTTGAAGGATTGTCCAAGCCATTGTTGAGTATTTTAAAGATCAGTTTATCGCCCTCATCACCGTATTTGCCCATTAGGGTGTCGAGGTTTTCCATAGCAGGTGTTTCGAGTGGCTGAAAACCGTAAAGTTCGAATACAGTTCGGATGGTTTGAAAAATATAGTTTCTTTTTCGAACAACTGATGCGCTGAAATCTCTTGTGCCTTGTGGTAAACTGGGTTTGCTCATATAAGTTACTAATGGCGGCAAATATAAGTAAAGTGAAAAGTCAAAAGCCAAAATTCAAAAGTCAGAAGAAGGAAGCTGAAGAAGAGAATAGTGTCGGAACACATATGTTGAATTTTCGCTGTTTTGCTAACGGTCATTAGCTTTCAGGGGCTTTTAGGCTTATGGAAATACAAAAAAAACGCATCTCAGTATAAAGAAATGGTTTTGTTTTGAATTGAGGGCCATTTTTAAAGAACACAATTGAATTATTAACTAAATTGCCCACCCCATTCAACTAAATGTTAAATGCAAGAGAGTTTCAGAGATAAACAGCAGAAAAGTTATACTTTGATGCGAATGACTTACGATCTTACAATGGCCGTTTTAATTTTAGGAATGGCAGTTGTAATGTTCTTTGCAGAGCAATTAAAAATTCAACAGATCATGGAAGTGGATAATACATTTCGCTATTTGTTTGGCGGGGTCTGTTTATTGTATGGAGGCTTTAGGTTGTACAGGGGCATAAAGAAGGATTATTAGTGATGAAAGAGATGAAAGAAATGCTACAAAAAGGATTTTTGGTGATGGTAGTTTTACTGTTTTTTGCTTGTAAGGGCAAGGATAAAACAGAAAAAGACAATCGTGATACGCCTAATAAAGGTACTATCCGAATTAGCGCGGATGAGAGTTTTAAACCGGTGATAGAAGAACAGATTAAAATGCATCATTCAACTTTTCCGGACACTAAAATTTTGGTTTCTTATAAGCCCGAGGTAGAATGTTTGAAGGATTTACAAAACGACAGTACCCGGATGATTTTGATAGCAAGGGGGCTAACAAAAAATGAATCATCGATCTTTGAATCAGGTTTAGGTTACAAGCCTCAGTTTGGAATATTGGCTTACGATGCTGTTGCAGTGATTGTAAACCATGCTTCACCCGATAGCGTTTTTACCGTTAAAGAACTTCAGAATATCTTAAGTGGTAAAAGCAAAAGAATAGCGGTAATGGATGGTAAGAATGCAACCAGTACGGTTCGATTTTTGCAGGACTCTGTTTTAAGGGGTAACAAATTCGGTGAGAATGTGGTTGCATCAAAAAACAGTGATGATGTAATTGATATCGTGTCAAAAAACGAAAATGTAGTGGGATTTGTAGGACTGAGCTGGGTGGGTGATTCGTACGATAGCAAACAGGTTGCAAACCTGCAAAAGATACGCTTGGCATTGGTAGAATGTGTGCGTTGCGAGGAGAAGGGATTGTTCGCAAAACCTTCGCAGGCAACCATTTCGTACGCACAATACCCTTTACCAAGACCATTGTATTATATATTAAAAGAAAATTCGGCGGGCCTGGGAACAGGTTTTATGAATTTTATGAGTCTCGAAAGAGGACAACTAATTTTTAAAAGAGCACTTCTGGTACCTGCTAAAATGAATTTTAAAGTAAGGTCTGGAAAAATTAAAGACGCAGATTAACACAACCATTATAAAATCCGACAAATGAAGAAGATCGTTTCGCTGATGTTAACAGCACTGTTTTTGGTACAATGCGCGATGGCACAATCTGTTGCTGAGGGCGTTAAATTGTTACAGTATGTGTATAAAAATAACAGTGCAAAAGCAGTGTTACAAAAAGTGTATGATGCTAATCCAAAAGATCCACAAGCGATCTATTGGTTGGGAATGGCCAATGTTGCAAAGAATAGAGAAGTTTTGTCGAAAGATGGAATTGCGGCTGCAAGGGCTATTTACCAGAAAGCATTACAAGATGGTGTGAATGACCCGTTGATCTGGGTAGGACAGGGTACTTTGGATATTCTGGAAAGTAATAATGTAAATGCAGCCAAACAAAAATTTGAGCAGGCAATTACTACTACCACCGAAACAAAAGGAAAAAACAAAGGAAAGCCAAGCGCTGCTATTTTGAATGCAATTGGTTTTGCTAACTCATTGGGTGGATCCACTATTGGCGACCCGGTATATGGTATCGAGAAATTAAAACAGGCTGCTGCCATTGATCTGAACAATCCTGATATTTATTATAATATGGGTGTTTGCTATTTGAAAACCGGTGGAGAAAACGGGGGAGATGCCGTTAAAGCTTTTCAGGAAGCAAATCTGCGCGATACAAAAAGTGCAAGAGCCATGTGGCGTATTGGTAAAGTGTACCAGAGCCAAAACAACAAAGAATCTTTAGAACTTTTCTATAACGGCGCTATTCAGGCTGAACCTGCTTTTCCCGCTACTTACCTGGAACTGTTTAATTACTACGCTAACAAAGATGTGGTAAAAGCAAAAGGATATCTGGATGATTTTCTGAAATATGCCGACAAAGATCCACTGAATGATTTCTTTTATGCAGAGTACCTATTCCGTGCTGGTAAATACAGCGAGTCATTAGCAAAAACAAAAGAAATCGAAGCATCTGCTGGGCTGGTTGCAGTTCCCCGCTTGAGCTTATTATATGCTTATAACTATGATCGTTTGGGCGACTCAGTTGCAGCAAAAGACAATGTGGTAAAATTCTTCAATGCAAAATCAGATATACAATCAACCGACTATGATCTGGCAGTAAAATTATTGTCTAAGTTTCCCGGTAACGAAAATCAGGCTGTGGGATTTCTTGAGCAGGCCATTGCAAGCGATACTGCTAAAGCCGATCAGTTAAATTATATGAATCAGGCTGCTGAAATTTATGGTAAGTCAAAAATGTATAAAGAGCAATTGGTTTGGCTGAAAAGAAGAACTGATATGCTTCCTTCTTTAACTAATCGCGACTACTACTTTTTATGTGATGCCGCAACCAGATCGGGTAATATTGAGGATGCAAAAAAATACAGCACTGATTATATTGTCAAGTTCCCTGATCAGTTGTACGGATACCGCTTTGCTGCAAACGCTGCGATTGCCGAAGACGTCGACACCAGTAAGGGTACGGCTGTTCCGGCGGTACAGGCTTATATTGATTTCCTGAGTAAGGATCCTACTAAAAATGCAAGAATTTTGCCATATCAGTTTTACTATCTGGCTTCTTACTACCACGATAAGGCTATGGACTATCCGAAAACTTTGGAAGTGCTGAACAAATTGCTGGCATTGTATCCCGAAGACAAATATGGTACCACTGTGAAACCCATTGTTGAAAAACAAATTAGTAACCCTGCTCCTCCTGCAAAAACAGGCAGTAACAAGGGTTCTGGAGCTGGAAACAGCAGCGGATCTAAAAATAAATAAGAAAAAAACTCCCCTTTTTGGGGAGTTTTTCTTTTATATCCAATACAGGCTTATTTTTGCAGCACTTTAAACGCTACTCATGAGTTGGATTTCTTTTTTACTGGATGTTAACGAATCAAATTCTGCAGCTAATTATCTCCCCATTGGGTTACAACTGATCTTCGCCGCCGGCTTTGTGGCTTTTATGATCGGACTCTCTGCAGTTGTAGGCCCCAAGCGCAAAACCACCGATAAACTCGAAAACTTTACAAGTGGTATCCAAACGCACGGAAATGCCCGGCAGCCCATGGCTATCAAGTATTTTTTGGTTGCCATCCTCTTTGTATTGTTCGATGTAGAAGTAATCTTCTTTTATCCGTATGCAGTGAATTTTAAGGAATTGGGTTGGGCTGGTTTTAGTGCATTATTGATGTTTGTAGGATTTTTTCTGGTAGGATTTGTATATATCATTAAGAAGGGAGCTTTAAAGTGGGAGGATTAAGTTCGCTTAACAAGCAGTACTTCGAAAGGAACATGAGCTGTTAGTAAAAATTAATAAACCGATGTTCTTTTGATTTTTGAATTTTTAATTTTGAATTAACTATGTCGCGTCCGGTAAGGTTTAATATTCATCCAACTGAAACAAAAATTGCAAACGCTATTTCTGTAGCGGAAGCACCTGAAGGCTATGCAGGCGAAGGCTTTTTTTCGGCCCGCCTGAGTGATGTAGTTGGACTGGCCAGAAAAAATAGCTTATGGCCACTGCCATTTGCTACTTCCTGTTGTGGTATTGAATTTATGGCCACCATGGCTTCGCATTACGATTTGGCCCGCTTTGGTGCTGAAAGAGTTGGATTCTCTCCACGTCAGTGCGATTTGTTAATGGTAATGGGAACCATTTCTAAAAAAATGGGACCCGTAGTGCGTCAGGTGTATTTACAAATGGCCGAGCCACGCTGGGTGATTGCCATGGGCGCTTGTGCTAGTAGCGGTGGCATTTTTGATACGTACAGTGTACTTCAGGGTATTGATCAGATTATTCCTGTAGATGTATATATTCCTGGTTGCCCTCCCCGCCCTGAAGCAGTTTTGGACGGATTTATGAAAGTGCAGGAATTAGTTGGTCAGGAAAGTATTAGAAGAAGAAATAGCGAACAATACAAAGCGTTGATGAATAGTTACGGAATAGAATAATTAATACGAAATGGCATTAACACAAGAACATATTCAACAAAGACTGACAGAAAAATTTGGAGACTTCGTTTCTAATTTTGAATCGCCTTATGGCCTGCTGAGTTTTGAAGTGGCTAAGGATCAGAATCTGAAAGTATTACAATTTTTATTTCAGGAAGCAGATTTGAATTTTCAATTTCTCACCGATTTAACAGGCGTAAATTATCCTGCAAATATTGGTCGCGAATTAGCAGTGGTTTATCACTTACATAATTTGAGAGACAATGTTAGAATTCGCTTTACGGTGTACGCTGATATTTTATCTCCAGATGTTTTTACGGCCAGTAAATTATTCTCTGCTGCCAATTGGATGGAAAGAGAAACCTACGATTTCTTCGGAGTAAATTTTGTAGGCCACAATAATCTAAAACGTATTTTGAACGCCGATGAAATGGACTATTTTCCTTTAAGAAAAGAGTATCCATTAGAAGATCAAACGCGTATCGATAAAGACGATGAAATGTTTGGAAGAGGATAAACTAAGCTGATTAACTAAAAATAAATAAGCCCCTCGGGGTTTGGGTATGACAGAACATCATCAACACCATATTAAATTACCGGAAGGTTCTATCGAGAAACAGACCACTACTTTAAACGTTGGTCCTACACACCCCGCAACACATGGAGTGTTTCAGAATATCATGGAACTCGATGGTGAGCAAATTGTTTCTACAGAACAAACGGTCGGCTATATTCACCGTGCTTTTGAAAAGCTGGCAGAGCGCAGGCCCTTGTATCAAATTACAACACTCACCGATCGGTTGAATTATTGTAGCAGTCCTATTAACAATATGGGGTGGCATCTGACCTGCGAAAAACTCTTGGGTGTTCAAACGCCCAAACGCGTGGATTATTTGCGCATTATAATTATGGAATTGGCGCGTATATCCGACCACCTGATTTGTAATTCCATCATGGGTGTTGATACCGGAGCCTATACCGGTTTTATGTATATCATGCAATACCGCGAATTAATTTATGAGATATATGAAGAAATATGTGGGTCCCGTCTTACTACTAATATTGGGCGTATTGGCGGCTTTGAAAGGAATTTTACAAATACAGCGTTTACGAAACTCGAGAAATTCTTAAAAGAATATCCTGCTGCATTGCGCGAATTACAGAACCTGTTTACGCGTAACAGAATTTTTATGGAGCGCACCATTGGCACGGGCCCGATAAGTGCTGAGCGTGCTTTGAATTATGGCTTTACCGGCCCCAATTTACGCGCTGCAGGTGTTGACTACGATGTGCGCGTACATAGTCCGTATAGCAGTTACGAAGATTTTGATTTTACAATTCCCGTAGGAAAAAATGGAGATAGTTACGATCGTTTTTTAGTGAGGAACGAAGAAATGTGGCAGAGTTTGAGCATCCTGAATCAGGCTTACAAAAAAGTGCAGGAATTCAAAGGTGCTGAAGCAGAAGTATTTCATGCCGACATACCTGAATACTATCTTCCTAAAAAAGAAGATGTATATACCAAAATGGAATCGCTGATATGGCATTTCAAAATTGTGATGGGCGAAGTGGATATGCCAAAGGGCGAAGTATATCATTCTGTTGAAGCCGGAAACGGTGAGCTGGGATTTTATCTGATAAGTGATGGAGGAAGAACGCCTTTCCGCTTGCATTTCCGCAGACCGTCGTTTATTTATTATCAGGCATACCCCGAAATGGTTGTAGGCGGCATGTTGAGCGATGCGATTGTGGTGATGAGTAGCCTGAATTTGATAGCAGGAGAATTAGATGCGTAATAGAACTGAATTGATTTATTGAAAATGATTGATATGGTACAATTTTCAGAAGAGAATCTGGCAAAAGTAAAAGAAATCATTGCCCGCTATCCCGAAGGAAAGCAGAAGAGTGCTTTATTGCCACTGCTGCACCTTGCACAGGATAATTTTGGGGGATGGTTGAGTGCAGAAACGATGGATTATGTTGCTTCTCTTTTACAGATCGAGCCGATTGAAGTGTATGAAGTGGCCACATTTTATAGTATGTACAATACCAAGCCGGTTGGAAGATATGTATTTGAAGTTTGTCAGACCGGACCCTGTATGTTGAATGGCAGTGACAACATAATAGAATATATCAGCAAAACGCTGAGCATTCAACCGGGAGAAACTACTGCCGATGGGTTATTTACTTTAAAAACAGCCGAGTGTTTGGGCGCTTGTGGTTATGCTCCAATGATGCAATTGGGCAAACACTATCGCGAGCACCTGACAAAAGAAAAAGTGGATGCAATTATTGCAGAGTGCAGATCTGCTGCAGCCGCCAATAATTAGAAGATTCGGAAGCGCATAAAATATTAAATCAACGTATGGCGAAAGCCACGCAATTGAATACAATGGGAAGAAAATTATTATTAGAAAAAGCAGATGTTGAAGGAATTCGTTTTTACGATGTCTATCGCCGTGAAGGAGGATATCGCAGCGTAGAAAAAGCCCTGAAAACAATGAGCCCCGAAGAGATTGTGGAAGAAGTAAAGAAGAGTGGTCTTCGCGGTCGCGGTGGCGCCGGTTTTCCTGCTGGTATGAAATGGAGCTTTATTGCAAAACCCGAAGGCGTTCCGCGTCATCTGGTTTGTAATGCCGACGAAAGTGAGCCCGGAACTTTTAAGGATCGTTACCTGATGGAATTTATTCCCCACCTTTTGATCGAAGGATTGATCGTAGCTTCTTATGCACTGGGAAGCCACGCAACTTATATTTATATCCGCGGAGAATATGCCTGGATCCCTGAAATTTTGGAACAGGCAATTGCCGAAGCAAAAGCAAATGGATTTTTAGGAAAGAATATTTTAGGAACCGGTTTCGATTGCGAAATTTATGTACAGCGTGGAGCAGGTGCATATATCTGTGGTGAAGAAACTGCACTAATCGAATCGCTGGAAGGCAAGCGTGGTAACCCCCGCATCAAACCTCCATTCCCCGCTATCAAAGGTGCATGGGGAAGACCCACCGTGGTAAATAATGTAGAAACGCTGGCTGCCGTTGTTCCAATCATCAATGAGGGCGGAGATGAATATGCGAAGATCGGTGTTGGAAAATCTACCGGTACCAAATTAATTTCTGCATGTGGAAATATCAACAAGCCCGGCGTGTACGAGATTGATATGACCATCTCTGTAGAAGAATTTATTTTCAGCGACGAATATTGTGGAGGCATTGCAAACGGAAAAAGGTTGAAAGCATGCATCCCCGGCGGATCATCTGTACCCATTTTGCCCGCTAACTTATTATTGAAAACAGCCAAGGGCGAAACACGTTATATGAACTACGAAAGTTTGAGCGACGGTGGTTTTGCAACCGGTTCAATGATGGGCTCCGGTGGTTTTATAGTGTTGGATGAAGACCAGTGTGTGGTAAGAAATACTTATTCGTTGGCGCGTTTTTATCGTCATGAAAGTTGCGGACAGTGTTCTCCCTGCCGCGAGGGAACAGGATGGATGGAAAAATTATTATTAAGACTTGAAAAAGGGGAAGGAAAGATCAGTGATATTGATTTGCTCTGGGATATCCAAAGCAAGATTGAAGGAAATACCATTTGCCCTTTGGGTGACGCTGCATCATGGCCCGTTGCTGCTGCAATCCGTCATTTCAGAGACGAATTTGAATGGCATGTAACGCACGCTGCCGAAGCGCAAAAAAGGAATTATGGATTGGCGCATTATGCAGATCCAATTCATGTACCTGCTTAAAGGATAAGTCAAAATTCAAAATTCAAAATTCAAAAAAATGGATGAAGGATTTGAAGACTTAGAATTGAATGAAGATGGGAAGCCTTATAATATTAGGCACAGGTGTTATTATTTTTCGAGGGATCTTATATTATTTGTGAAGGATTGTGTGATTGAAAGGGTTTATAGTTCTTTGTTTGATCAAGTAATTAGAAGTGGAACATCCATTGGAGCAAATTTAGTGGAGGGAAAGTCGGGTGTTTCTTCAAAGGATTGGTTAAATTATTTTGGAATTGCTTTAAAGTCTGCAAATGAAACAAAGTATTGGTTATATCTAATTAGAGATACCATGAATGTTTCAAATAAAAAAACAGATGAATTAATAAAGGAAGCAGATGAAATTTCGAAAATCATAGCTTCAATTATTATAAACAAAAAATAGTCATCATTAACTTTTGAATTTTGACTTTTAACTTTTGAATTTTGACTTTTGACTTTTGAATTTTGACTTATGTCCGATATACCATTATTTAAAGTAACAATCGATAACATCAGCATCGAAGTGCCTGCAGGAACAACTGTTCTGAATGCAGCAAGGATGATTGGTGGCGAAGTAGCTCCACCTGCTATGTGTTATTATAGCAAACTCGAAGGCAGTGGTGGAAAATGCCGTACCTGTTTAGTAGAAGTGAGTAAGGGTTCTGAAAAAGATCCGCGCCCAATGCCGAAGCTGGTGGCGAGTTGCAGAACAACCGTGATGGATGGAATGGAAGTAAAAAATATTACCAGTGCTAAAGTAGTTGATGCAAGAGCATCTATCGTTGAATTTTTATTATTGAACCACCCGCTCGATTGCCCCATCTGCGATCAGGCCGGCGAATGTCATCTGCAGGATCTGAGCTACGAACACGGTAAAGAAGGCACTCGTTATGAATTTCAACGCCGAACATTTAAAAAACACGATTTAGGTAAATATATTCAGTTGCACATGACGCGCTGCATACTATGTTACCGTTGCGTATTTACTGCCGATCAGTTAACAAAAAAACGCGCTCACGGAATACTAGATCGTGGCGATCATTCCGAGATTGCTACATTTATTGAAAAAAATCTGGATAGCGATTTTATAGGTAATGTAATTGATGTTTGCCCTGTGGGTGCACTAACGGATAAGACTTTCCGTTTTAAAAATCGTGTTTGGTTTTTAAAACCTATGGATGCCCACAGAGATTGCCCAACCTGTAGCGGTAAAGTTACCCTGTGGAACAGAGGCGATGAGGTTTTCCGCGTTACTGCCCGTAAAGATCAGTGGGGCGAAGTGGAAGACTGGATTTGTAATGACTGCCGATTTGAGAAAAAGAAAACGAGCGACTGGGTGATTGAAGGACCGAGATTGATTGACCGACATTCAGTAATTGCACAAGGACATTATGCAGGTACCGTTGGAATGCATAAGCCCACAGAAACATTCAGTGCAGTGCATCATGGCAGACAACCCAAATTATTGATGGATATTCATTCTGTGAGTGAAGTGAATCAGGCCGACATTGATTTAAGTATTATTGCAGGCCCGGCACATTCCAACAATTTTAATTCTAACAAAGACTAATTGATTATAGATCATGACACTACTTGCTATTGACTGGCTGCTGATAATTGAAAAACTGGTGCTGATTGCCATCATTGTTTTTGCAAGCTTGGGTATTGCATTGTACACCACATTTGCAGAACGTAAAGTAGCAGCAGTTTTACAAGATCGTCCGGGTCCCGAACGCGCCGGCCCTTTTGGATTATTTCAACCTTTGGCCGATGGTTTGAAACTCATCATGAAAGAAGAGATCATTCCAACTTCTTCCAATAAAGCATTGTTTATTATTGGCCCAGGTCTGGCTATGACAGCCGCGTTAATGACCTGTGCTGTTATTCCATGGGGAAGTACCGTTGAATTATTTGGTCGTAAAATGGATCTGCAAATTGCCGATATCAATATTGGAATCTTATATGTTTTTGGTGTGGTAAGTTTGGGCGTATATGGTATCATGATTGGTGGATGGGCTTCGAATAATAAATTCTCACTAATGGCTGCACTGCGCGGAGCTTCGCAGGCAATTAGTTACGAATTGGCAATGGGTATTGCATTGATCGCTTTATTGATGACAACCGGATCACTGAGTTTAAAAACCATTGTTGACCAGCAAATGCAGCCCGGACATTTATGGAATATCGCCTACCAACCACTGGGCTTCCTGCTTTTCTTTATTTGTGCCATGGCAGAATGTAATAGAACTCCCTTCGATTTACCTGAAGCAGAAAATGAATTGAACTTCGGTTATCATCAAGAGTACTCATCCATGAAACTCGGATTCTATTTATTTGCTGAATATATAAATATGATCATGAGCAGTGCCATTATGGCTTCGCTCTATTTTGGTGGATACGATATTCCTTTCTTTAACGAAAGTATCTTGTCGCCAAATATTGCGGCATTGGTGGGAGTAGCCGCATTGTTGATCAAGATTATAATATTTATTTTCATCTTCATGTGGATTCGTTGGACCATCCCACGCTTCCGTTATGATCAGTTGATGAATCTTGGTTGGAAAAGTTTGATTCCACTGGCATTATTAAATATGCTGGTAACAGGAGCTTGGATATTGTATAGAGGATAATATAGTTTGAAATAAAATATTTTTGTAAACCTTTTTTAAGCATCGGCTTAAAATAAAGTGATCAAATAAAATGGAGGCACTAACCACAAGAGCAAAAGAAGTAAGCCGCAAGCCGATGAGTTTTGCAGAGAGCTTGTACATACCCAATATCTTAAAAGGTATGTTCATCACTTTCGGACATATGTTTAAGAAACAACCAACCATCCGCTACCCCGAACAAAAACGCGAGTTTAGTCCGGTGTTTCGTGGCCTGCACGTATTGAACCGCGACGAACAAGGGCGCGAGCGTTGCACAGCCTGTGGACTATGCGCCGTGGCATGTCCGGCCGAAGCAATTACAATGGAAGCTGCCGAACGTTTGGAAGGTGAAGAAAATTTGTATCGCGAAGAAAAATATGCAGCACGTTACGAGATTAATATGCTGCGTTGTATTTTCTGCGGACTCTGCGAAGAAGCCTGCCCCAAAGATGCAATTTATTTGAGCGAAACTTTTGCTCCGGCAAATTATAGTAGAAAGGGATTTATTTATAGTAAGGAAGACTTGGTTATTCCGAATCCGCTAACAGATCCGGAAGGATATGCAAAAGCAAAGGGAGCGCCAAGAGCAATTAATAATTAACAATTACTGGTTGCCCCGAGGCAATTATTAATTAAAGCAACAATGAATACAACAGAAATATTATTCTTTTTTTTAAGTGCGGTGGCCATCTTCTGTGCCTGCATGGTATTGATCAGCAAGAACCCCGTGCATAGTGTGTTGTGGCTGGTAGGAACTTTCTTTGCAATATCTGGACACTATATTTTACTCAATGCCCAGTTTCTGGCAATCGTAAATATAATCGTGTATGCCGGCGCCATCATGGTATTATTCTTATTTGTGATTATGCTGATGAACTTGAATCAACAGAACGAACCGCAGAAAGGATTTTGGATGAAGCTTGCCGGTGTAATTTCGGGAGGTTGCTTTATGATGGTATTAATTTCATTGGTTCGTCAGGCTGCTGATCTGAATAACAAAACAGCAATGACAACCGATGGTGATATCGGACTGATCAAAAACCTGGGTAAAGTACTTTTTAGCGATTATGTAGTGCCTTTTGAAATAACAAGTGTGCTTTTTTTGAGTGCGATGGTGGGTGCGATAGTAATGGGAAAAAAAGATTAATGCAATAAAATGAATCATCAACTTTGGGCAATAGCCTGAAGCAATTAATATAGCTTATGCCAATACAATATTATATCTATCTCTGTTTAGCTTTATTCAGCATCGGTGTAATCGGAGTGCTTACACGCCGCAATGTGATTATCGTTTTTATGTGCATCGAATTGATGTTTAATTCGGTGAACTTGTTGCTTGTGGCATTTTCGAAAATGCATCTGGCAGCAGTACCTGCTATCATAAAGAATTCAACAGTAGGAAGCGATGGACAATTATTTGTATTTTTTATTATGGTGGTTGCCGCTGCAGAAGTAAGTGTGGGACTTGCCATTATTGTAATGTTGTTTAGAAACACGCATTCGGTAGATATTAACTTTTTGAACAGATTGAAAAATTAAAATACTGGAACCTGAATGATCTTTATCGATTCGTATGGGTTCCGGACTTTCAGTAGATTATGAGTAAACTTGTTTATTTAATTCCGCTTTTCCCGCTGCTGGGATTTCTGATCAATGGATTGGGCAGAAAATCCTTATCAAAATCATTGATAGCCATCATTGGCAGCGGTACCATACTTGCATCCTTTGTAGTAAGTGTATTGGTATTCTTTGATGTAAAAGCAAATGGCGCTTCTGTTATTTCGCTGTTCAACTTTATTGATGTAAAAGGATTACTCATACCCTTTGCGTTTCAGGTAGACCAACTGTCTGCATTATTTCTTTTAATTGTTACCGGTATCGGCTTCCTGATTCATCTGTATTCTACCGCATACATGAACGAGGAGGAGCCACAACACTATGCACGATATTTTGCCTACCTCAACCTTTTTATATTCTCAATGCTATTGCTGGTGTTGGGAGCCAACTACGTAATTATGTTTATTGGTTGGGAAGGCGTTGGTTTATGTTCTTATTTGCTGATCGGATATTGGTTTAAGAATAACGATTATAACTATGCGGCTAAGAAAGCATTTGTGATGAACCGCATTGGCGATCTGGGATTCTTACTCGCTTTGTTTTGGCTGATCTTTAAATTAGGCACTGCCACATACGGCGATGTTTTTGCTCAGGTAGATAAACTTAGTGCTTTTGATATTACGGCCATCACTGCATTATTATTTGTTGGAGCAATGGGTAAGAGTGCACAGATTCCTTTGTACACCTGGTTGCCCGATGCAATGGCGGGTCCAACACCCGTTTCAGCACTGATACACGCGGCCACCATGGTAACTGCCGGCATCTATATGATTGCCCGTAGCAATATTTTATACACAATGGCGCCGGGTACACAAACTCTGATCGCAATCGTTGGTCTGGCAACAGCCATCTTTGCTGCAACTATTGCGTTAAAACAAAACGATATCAAAAAAGTATTGGCTTATTCAACAGTAAGTCAGTTGGGTTATATGTTTCTGGGTTTAGGTGTTGGGGCTTATACCGGTTCGGTATTTCACGTAATGACGCATGCTTTCTTTAAAGCCTTGTTATTCCTAGGTGCAGGTTCTGTAATTCATGCAATGCACCACGAACAGGATATTCGTAAAATGGGAGGATTGAAAAAGTTCATGCCCATTACGCATATTACTTTCTTGTTAGCATGCTTGGCAATTGCAGGAATTCCTCCATTTTCGGGCTTCTTCTCAAAAGACGAAATTCTGATGGCTGCATATGCTAAAAATCCGATTTACTATTATGTAGGATTAGGCGGCGCATTGATGACAGCATTTTATATGTTTAGATTATACACTTTAACCTTCCTCGGTGGATTTAGAGGAACGCATGAGCAGGAACATCATTTACACGAGAGCCCTGCTGCAATGACCATTCCACTGATTGTGCTGGCAATCTTATCGGTTGTGGGCGGATGGATCGGTATACCCGAAGTGATAGCAAAAGATGCACATTCGCTCGAAAAATTTTTGGCTCCTGTTTTTGCGGGATCAGCGGCCATTGCAGAACAACATCATCTCGAAGCATCGCAGGAATGGATGTTTATGGGTATTTCAACCCTTTTGATTGTTGGAGTAATTTTTTATGCAATTGGCAGTTATAAAAAATATCAGGTTGATGCATCTGAAAATACGGGAATTGCAAAATTGCTTGAAAATAAATGGTATGTTGATGAATTGTACGATGCCGTAATAGTAAACCCCTTGAATTCACTTGCAGGGTTCTTTAAAAATATGGTTGAGAAGAATGTGATCGACGGAGCAGTGAACGGCGTGGGTAAATTAGTAGCATATGGTTCCCGACAATTGCGTTTGGTTCAGAGCGGACAAGTAGGCAACTATGTGCTGATTATGGTGCTGGCAATTGTAGTATTTATTTTGGTTTGGTTTAACGACCTCACCATCATGTATTATTTGAATCGTTTATTTAAAATGGCTTAGGCTCGTTAAAGAAAATATATGATCCCTCTTTTATTGATATTAATTCCATTGCTGAGCGGTCTGGCAGTATTCCTGCTAAAAGATTCGCCTGCCTCCAAATCGCTGGCACTTGCTTCTTCTGTGGCCACACTTGCTGTATCATTAGTAGCCGTGTTTAGTAAAGGCGAATTGAATTACGATGCAAGCTGGTTACCCGGACTCGGAAGTCGCTTTACTTTAATGCAGGACGGAATGGGTAAAATGCTTTGTTTGTTAACTGCAATATCTTTCCCCGTAGTATTCACAGCCACTTTCAAAAATGTATATCAGCGCCAATCGGCTTTTTACGGACTAATGTTGTTAACGCAGGCTGGTTTGTTGGGCGTGTTTCTGGCTGCCGATGCATTGTTGTTTTACTTCTTTTGGGAACTTGCACTAATACCAGTTTACTTTTTGAGTTCTATTTGGGGAGGTGAAAAAAGAATTGCAGTTACTTTTAAATTCTTCGTCTACACTTTCATTGGATCCTTACTCATGTTGGTTGGTATATTGTTGGTATATGCTCAAACCGCAGATCATTCATTTGCTTTGCAATCGTTTTATAAAGTAAAACTGGATGCACATTATCAGAATGGAATATTTGCTTTATTCTTTATTGCATTTGCGATTAAGATGCCAATATTTCCTTTTCATACCTGGCAGCCCGATGCATACGAACAATCACCTACTGCTGTTACCATGATCCTGAGTGGGGTGATGGTGAAGATGGGCATCTTCGCAATCATCCGTTGGTTGTTACCAATGGTTCCTGCAGGAGTGCAGGCGCATAGCATGTTTGTGGTAATACTATCGGTGATAGGTATGATCTATGCTTCACTGCTAGCGATTCGACAAGACGATATCAAACGCCTGATTGCTTATTCATCTATTGCGCATATTGGCTTAATGTGTGCAGCCATTTTTGTACAAAATCAAATCGGCTTGGAAGGTGTAATGATACAGATGTTCAATCATGGTATCAATGTAATTGGTTTGTGGATTGTGGCAGATGTAATTGAACAACAATTGGGAACCAGAAAGTTCAGCGAGTTGGGCGGACTGGCACAAAAAGCACCTGTGCTGGCAATCTTATTTGTTGTTATGGCGCTGGCGAATGTTGCCCTTCCGTTAACAAACTCATTTATTGGAGAATTCCTGATGTTTAATGGATTGTTCCGCTTTAATATTTGGATAGCAGCAGTTGCAGGAATCAGTATTATTTTAGCGGCTGTGTACACTTTGAATATGATCCAGAAAATATTTTACGGTAATACAGTTGATAAAACTTTGGGAGCCGTGGAAGTAAGTGCTAACGTGCAATTGGTATTGAGTTTGTTGGTAGTTATGGTATTGGTATTGGGCGTATTTCCGCAACCAATGATTAACTTAACAAAAGATACTGTTAGCGCAATATTCGCGAATCGTTAATTGAACAAAGCACCCCTTAGCAATAAGGATTAATAAGATAAGTAGTTATGAACGCAATTATAGTTTCGGCATTATTAGGTGTAGTGATGATGTTTAGTGGCATCGTACTAAAAAACAAGTCCCTTCTGAAATATGTAGCGACCGGTGGGTTATTGATATTGATTTTGGCGAACCTTATGCAAACATATGGTTGGTACACAGTGAATGTAAATTCACACGATCTATTACGCTTTAGTAAATTCGGATTGTTCTTTAATACCATTGCATTTGCAGCAACTTTCTTATACCTGATACTGAGTGGAAAAGATATTGAGCATACAGGCATCTATCCTGCAGAATATTTTGCACTGATATTTTTTGTTTTGTGCGGAGTGAGCATTATGAGTTCATTTAACGGACTGCTCATGTTGTTTTTAGGAATTGAGATTATGTCGATTCCCTTATATATTTTGACAGGTGCGGATAAGAAAAATTTAAAAAGCAACGAAGCTTCTTTGAAATACTTTTTGATGGGTGCATTCTCAACAGGTATTATGCTGTTGGGTATTACACTCATCTATGGCGCTACCGGTTCGTTTTTATTGGGAGCACAATCCGCTATTAATTCTGCTGCAGCATCAGGAGCACCTCCTAGAGCTTCTTACTTACAAATTGCAGGAATCATTCTGTTATTTGTTTCTATGAGCTTTAAAGTTTCAGCAGCACCCTTCCATTTCTGGACACCGGATGTGTACGACGGAGCCCCCAGTGTATTTACTTCCTTCATGGCAACGGTGGTGAAAGCCGCAGGATTCTTTGCTTTTATTCGCTTATTCGAAGGACAAACTGAAATACTTGGACCCACCTGGAAAATCTTAATATCCTTTGTAATCATCGCAACATTATTGGTCGGAAATATTACTGCCGTGTTCCAGCAAAGTGTAAAACGAATGCTTGCTTATTCGAGCATCGCGCAGGCGGGCTTTATGTTATTTGCAATTTATTCGGCCAACGACCTTGCAAAAGAAGGTATTCTGTTATATGCAACTGCTTATAGCCTTGCAACGATTGGTGTGTTCGCCGTTTTAATAAAAATGAAAGATTATACACTGGATGGCTTTAACGGACTGGCTAAAACAGAACCCGTTTTAGCACTCACAACTACCATTTGTTTATTGTCGCTTTCGGGGATCCCGCTAACTGCCGGATTCTTTGCAAAATATTATATGCTGGCAAGTATGGTTAAGGCAGGAGGTGCAGTTTGGCTGGTAATTGTAGCGGTGATTTTTGCTGCCGTAAGTGTGTACTATTACTTTAGAGTTATTCAGTCGATGTACTTTAAAGATGGGGTTGCGGAAACCAGCGAAATTACCGGCGGCTTTAAGATCGGACTGATTTTCGTAGCAGCTTTAATCGTTTTATTTGGCTTGCTACCCTCTCTATTGCTCAATTATTTCTATTTTTAACCGCTCTTCATATTTATAGCTGCAGTTTCTTTCAATCAATGAATCTCGATTACCTTTAATTTATTGAAGGATTAATCTATAACTGCATGACCACATTGGACTCTTTAAGTTTAGCCTGGCGCACAGTTCGAAGCAATAAGCTTAGAACGGGCATTACAGTGGCGATCATTGCTTTCGGTATCATGGCATTGATTGGCATCATTACTGCCATTGAAGCCATGAATCAGAGCTTGAGGGAAAGCTTTTCTTTCATGGGGGCAAACGCTTTTAGTATCCGGTTTAAAGAATCAAATGTGCATATGGGTGGCGGCAGGAATAACGACTTTTCAAAAACCACCAGGGGTAAAAAAGAAAAAAAATCAAATCTTGGTAAGCCAATTAAAATAGAAGAAGCCGAAATATTTAAAGCCAATTTTCGCTATCCCGGCGCAGTAACTGCCATCTATCGCAGGGGCCCAGGCGCTCAGGAAATACACTATCTCGAAAAAAAGACCAACCCTAATAATGTGATTATGGGTGGGGATGAAAACTATTTGAATGTAAACGGTTATACCTTATTGCTCGGAAGAAATATTAATGGACTGGATATTCAAAGCGGAAGAAATGTTTGTTTGCTCGGATCGAATGTGGCCAATAAATTATTTGGCGACAAGCCCGAGAAATGTATCGAAAAAATTGTACGCATTGGAAGTGTGCCGTATCGCGTTGTTGGCTTGCTCAAAGAAAAAGGTTCCAGCGCCATGTTGCGACAGGACGACGTAGTGATTACTTCTTATTCTAACTTGAGGCGTTTTGCAAATGGCAACCCTTCGTATATGATCGGAATCATGGTGGCCAATGTAAACGAACTGGATGTAGCCGGCGGCGAAGCCACTTCGGTGTTCCGTAATATGCGCAAACTACAACCTGCCGATGAAGACAATTTTGTAATTGAGAAGAGCGATAAATTTGCCGAAATGTTTATTGGCTTTTTAAGTAGCATTACAGGTTCTGCTGGTGCCATTGGTTTGATTACGCTGATCGGCGCTGCAATTGGTTTAATGAATATTATGCTAGTTGCAGTAAGTGAAAGAACAAAGGAAGTGGGCTTAATTAAAGCAATTGGTGGAAAGAGTAAAAATGTTCGACAGCAGTTTTTATTCGAAAGTATGATCATTAGTTTATTGGGTGCTGCATGCGGAATATTTTTAGGAGTATTGGTAGGAAATTTATTTTCTATTGTGCTAAAAACGGGTTTTGTAATTCCATGGGTCTGGGTGATTATCGGTATTGTAATCTGTTCGCTAGTTGGTTTATCTGCAGGTATTTATCCGGCAATGAAAGCAGCAAAACTCAATCCGATTGTAGCATTGCGCTACGAATAATAATTATTTTTTTGTAGAATTCTTTTTCAGTTGCTCGTTGATATAATACAGAATATCTTCACGGGTAATATGTTCTCTTAACCATTCGTAACTGGGTCTGCTTTGTTGTATAAAAATCCGAAGCGGCTCATCTTTAAAACCAGTATACTCTTCTACCAGTTTGGCTGAGTAACGATAGTTAATGTAAGCTTCTCTTTCGTTGGCTTCAAAAAAATCAAGCGCCCTTCTTTTACTTTTTTCGTGCTTCGAAAAACGATCGATGCTGATACCCAATCCCGCACCGGAATTCGATAATGCAAAAGTTGGTTTTTTATACGAAACCATATCGTGCAACAAATCGTTTCTTCTTTCAATGCTATCCATCTGATAAGCGCTCATTCCTTTTGCGGTAACAGTTACATTGCCAAGGTCGTGCGAGAGAGGAGATGCAAATAAACTTATTGAATCTAATTTCGAAAATTTTCTACTGTATTGTATGGTATCGAAGTGATATCCCACAGCGGCAAAAGAAATGATCTCGTTTTCTTTAATGTCGATTTTAAAACGACCGCTATTACCGGTCATAACAGTTTGATGGGTATTGATATTGGTAACGCTTGCCAATACAACGGGAGCATGAGTGATGCTATCTTTTAAATAGCCGATCACAGGTTTGTTTTTTTGCGCAACACCGCATACCGTAAAAAATAAAAAAGCAGCCAGAATTACCAATCTCATATTCCCAATTTATTCAAAGGTAGTTATAATGTATTTCGATTTGAATCATACAATTTCATAAACTTATCAAAAAAAGAGCGGAGTGAAATTTCACTCCGCTCCAAACTTATTAGCGTATTGGATTATTTAGGATCCAGACCTTGTTTAATTTTTTCAGCGAGATCCAGCAAATGTATTTTGCTGAGTTTATCTCCATACGAAGCTGCCGCAGTATTTAGTTGCGCTCTTAAAGCAATTAGTTGCGCACGAACAATTGCAGGTACATCCGATTTTTTTACATCAAGCATAGCAGATGGTGGGCCAAACGAAATGCTGATCATCATCGTGCCAGTTGGATTGATAATTCCAATCAATTTATCTACATAAGCTTTCTGTAATAAACGGCGATAGCTGTCGATGGTTTTATTGCCATTCAATTCGCTGAAAATGCCTTTCTGTACATCGTTCAGCATATCCATTGCATGGTATGCTTTATCTGCACCAAAACGTTCCACACTCAGTTGCAAACGTGCAAGTCGATCGCCACTTACAAGACTATTAATAACAGATTCCTGCACACCAGCAATCGGATCATTCACAACAGGGTTGCTGATTTTATTCCAGATACCACGATCGATGAGCCAGTTCGGCGTTTCGAATATTTGTTTGTGCAGAAAAGCAACCGCTTCTTTCTGACGTGTTTTAGGAGTGATTTCGTAAACCGCTTCGTTTTGTTCTACGGTTTTAAAAGTTTCATACACACCTCCCACATTGTTCAGCACATGAAACATATAACGCCTAAACTGTCCTACCAATTCTCCGTACATATTACTCAGGTTCTCGTACTGATCAGCGTCTTCTTTAGTCCATTCGGGTAATCCTTTGATAACGCGTTTTAAATTAAGGATGCCATATTCACTTGCCTTTACTGCATTATCGCCCAGATCCTCGCTCTGGCTTCTTGGATCAGCTCTGTTTCCACCTTCAAAAGTTCCGAACCAGTGGCGCGGATTTTCTTTTAGTGCAGCCGTAACCATTTTGCTGCTATTGGCCTTGATTTCGTCTTCTGTTTTTCCCGGAATATAGCCATAGCCCCATCTTAGCGCCCATTTATCGTAGTCGCCGATTCGAGGATATAAACCTTTGCGGCTGATATTGTCTTCGGGTTGTGCAACATAATTAAAGCGGGCATAATCCATAATAGAACCTGTATGGCCATTGGCTTCTACCCAGGCTTTGTCGCGCAATTTTTCAACAGGGGTCTGACTACTGTTGCCCATATTATGGCGCAATCCCAGAGTATGTCCTACTTCGTGCGACGACACAAAGCGAATCAGGTCGCCCATCAGTTCGTCATCGAATTTCATTTTTCTAGCACCAGGATCTACAGCAGCAGTTTGTAAAAGGTACCAGTCGTGTACCAGCTTCATCACATTATGATACCAGCCGATATGACTTTCCAGAATTTCGCCGCTGCGGGGGTCGTGTACATTTGGTCCGTATGCATTTTCAATATTGGAAGCAAAATAACGAACCACCGAATAGCGTGCATCTTCCATGCTCATGGTGCTATCGTTTTCGGGCCATTCTTTACCCATGATCGCATTTTTGAAACCGGCTTTTTCAAAAGCAGCATTCCAATCGTTGATGCCTGCTATCAGATATTTACGCCATTGTTTTGGTGTAGCAGGGTCGATATAATACACAATTGGTTTTTTAGGTTCCACCAATTCGCCCTTCATCCATTTGTCCCATTCCCCGTCTTTGGGTTCCAGCCGCCAGCGAACGGCGTATTTAATATTTTCAACTTCCTGCTGCTCATCCGAATAGCGCACCAGATTGGTTGTAAAAAATCCTACCCTGCGGTCTGCCATCCTGCGGGCCATTTGATTGGAAGGAAGTAATAAAAGCGATGTATTAATTTCCATAGTTACCGCGCCTGCATCATTTGCAGCGGGGATAGATACAGAAGGCATACCGGGCATATTGGGTCCGCCTGCAGCCGGACTGGTCGCAAAAGTTTTTACCGATCTGATCTCTGTATTGATCGGATATGTGCTGATTTTTGAAATATAAGACCTGTCGGGAGCAAGTGCCGACAAATTATAAGCTCTTTTAAAAACCGGATTCAGGCTCACCACCTGATTATCGCCTTTAAAAAAGTCGCTTACATCAATGATGCTGCTGCTACTGTCTTTTCCAAAAGCAGCTATCGGAAATGCCGCTGCAATGGCATTCAGGTTACTGTTGGTAACGGCTTTGTAGATATCCTGAGCGCTGTCGGCAGTATTTACAAGTGTAATGGTTCGAAGTAGGATGGTATTGGAAAGTCCTTTTTCGAAACTAATGGTTTGCTGATTGGCAATTTCTCCTCCGTAACCCGCTCCTGCAGGCACTTTGGCGAAACGCGCAACCGATAAAATTTCTCTTCCCAGAAGTGAATCCGCTATTTCAAAATAGTATTTGTCCTCTATTTTGTGAACGGTAAAAAGCCCCTTTTTGGTGATGGCTTTGTCGGTAATCAAATCTTTGTAAGCCTTTGGGCCTTGTTTTGTAGCATTCGCGCCGGGGCCGCTGGTTCCATTCGAACTCGCCGTGGCGGCCGGAATAACCGGAGTAGGACTTGGGTTTTGCGGTTTTTGTTGGGCAATACCGGAAAATACAGCCAGTAAAGCCAGTGAAACAAAATAGAATCTCATAAGTAGTTAAAATTTAATTATTATTTAAAGATAGCAGTCAGATGATTTCGATGAATGAGATTTGTTGCTTCTTGGATGAATGGTAGGAAAAAACAAATGAAATCGGCGAAAAGGTTGTTATACAATGTTGTTACGGTTTTTTAGGCCATAAAATAGTTTATTCTGAAAAAAGAAAAAAAGTTTGTGCTGTTCTTGTTTTCCGTTTCAATAAAATACCTAATTTGTAAGCCCTTTGGAAAAAGAAAGGGATGTTTTGTTTTTTTCAAAACATTTTTATGTAGCATTGCGAATCCAAATTTTTTAATCAACTGTAATTTGTAATTTTTAAAACCCAAAATCAATTGAATCATGGCTGACATCAAACCAACTGCACCAGCGGCTGCAAAAACCGCAACTTCTGCTCAACCTAAAAAGAGCAGCAATTTGGTTGCAACTATCGCCCCTATCGCTTGTATTATTCTCGGTTATGTTATATGGCGTTTTGCTATTGGAGCCGACAGTAACTTTACTACACCTGATGCAAATGGTGGTTTCTGGCCTAGCCACAAAGGACCAAAAGGTGCTTTAGCAAAAATGTATGAAGGTGGTATCATTGTACCGATCCTGATTGGTGCATTATTGACTGTAATTACTTTCGTGATTGAAAGATTATTGACTATTACCAAGGCAAACGGTACCGGCAATATTGCTGAGTTCATCCGTTCTGTACAATTCCACCTGGCTAACAAAGACGTTGACAAAGCAATCGTTGCTTGCGATAAGCAAAAAGGTTCTGTTGGAAATGTAATGAAAGCAGGCTTGAAAAAGTACAAAGAAATGATCACTAATACTGAACTGGCTACAGATCAGAAAGTGTTGAACATTCAAAAAGAAGTAGAAGAAGCTACTGCATTGGAATTGCCAATGTTGGAGAAAAATCTGGTGTTCTTATCAACTATCGCTTCAGTAGCAACCCTGATGGGATTGTTAGGTACGGTAATGGGTATGATTCGTTCTTTCTCAAAATTAGGTGACGAAGGTGGTGGAGAAGCTGCTCGTGAACTGTCACAAGGTATCTCTGAAGCCCTTTACAATACTGCATTGGGTATCGGTACTTCGGCTGTTGCGATCATCATGTATAACATCTTTACTACACGTATCGACGGTATCACTTATGGTATTGATGAATCAGGTTTCACTTTAACTCAAAGCTTCGCTGCTAACTACAAATAATCGAAAGATTTTGTGGAATGCAAAACGTTTTGAATCTAATTAGTGAAATCAATAAATAAATAACAATGGGTAGAGCCAAATTACCACGGAAGAGTACTACTATCGACATGACGGCGATGTGCGACGTGGCGTTCCTTTTGTTGTCTTTCTTCATCCTGACAACAAAGTTCAAACCTGCTGAAGCTATTGCGGTTACAACACCTAGCTCTGTTGCGGCAAAAGTTGCCGAAACAAAAGATATTGTGTTGATCACGATCGATAAAGATGGTAAGGTATTTCTTTCAATGGACGATGAATCTAAAAAAGAAATCATCGCTAACACGCTGAATACTACCAAGAATCTGGGCCTGAATGTAGCTGCATTCAAAAAAGCACAGTTCTATGGAGCACCTTTCAGTGGGCTTTCTGCTTTTCTTGCTATTCCTGAAGAAGCACGCAAGGGTAATTCTTTGCCGGGTATTCCCGCTAAAGATTCTACCAACAGCGAAGTGGGTGAATGGATGCGACTGGTACTGATTGCATATACAGGCCTAAAACAACCGAACATCCAGTTAAAAGGTGATAATGCTGCTAAATATCCTGCTTTTAAAACCGTTATCGACGCGTTTAAAAAGAACGATATCATGAAGTTTCAGATGATCACCAATCCTGAAAGTGTGCCTGTTGGAAGTGAACTTTGGAAGATTGCAATGAAGGGCGTGAAAAGAACAGAATAAGAGTAAACAAATTTTTTAAACAAATAAATTTTCCGACATGGCAGAATTGGATACCTCCAGTGGCGGTGGCCATAAGAAAGGACCTGGGGTCAAGAAAAGTAAGAAGCTGTCTACCCGTGTGGATTTAACCCCCATGGTGGATTTAGGATTCTTGCTGATCACTTTCTTTATTTTCACCACCACCATGAGTCAGCCTACGGCGATGAAGCTCAATTTACCAAAGGATGCGGCTAAGCCAGAAGATCAGAATTTGGCCAAGGAATCGGGCGTAATAACCATCCTTCTTGGAAAAGACGATAACGTTTTTTACTACGAAGGAAAGTTAGATAATACAGCATCAAACTTTAAACCATCAACCTTTAAAGAAATCCGCAACGTATTATTGGACAAAAAAGCGCGTACTCCCGAAAAAGATCTGGTAGTAGTTCTGAAGCCTTCAGAAGAGTGTACTTACCGTAATGTGGTGGATATTCTGGATGAGATGGCAATTAATGTGTTAAAAAAATACGCATTAGTAGATATCTCGCCAATTGAAACCCAATTGGTTAAAGCAACTGAAGCGGCTAGCGCACCGGCAAAATAATTAGTGGAATTTTCCGAAAGGAATCTTACAAAAAAAGACACTGAAATCATGGACATAAGCAAAATTTTATCTGCCGATATCCTCGATATTATTTTCGAGGGCAGAAATAAAGAGTACGGAGCGTATGATCTGCGTAAGACCTATAATAAGCGTATTACTTACGCTTTAATAGGTACCCTGATCATCTGTTTCCTTGCAGTACTTGGTTCGGTGGTTGCAAATTCTTCAAAGAAGAAGTCAGTGGATATTGTTGCTCAGGATGTGAATCTTGAGAACCTGAAACAGGAAGAAAAAAAACCTGAACCACCGCCACCGCCGCCACCACCAAAGCAAGAGCCACCAAAAGTGGAGATTACTAAATTCACCCCTCCAAAAATTGTGAAGGATGAAGAAGTGAAAGAAAAAGACGAAATCAAAGACGTAGAAAAGCTGGATGATACCAAGATCGGTACTGTTAACCAGGAAGGAACAAAAGACGAAGGTATTGTTGCTCCTCCTGTTGAATCGGGTACCGGTAAAGTGGAAGCTCCAAAGCAGGAAGAAGACTACGATAAAGTATTTACCGTAGTACAGATCCCCGCTGAGTTTCCCGGTGGTTTGCCCGCATGGACAAAATACCTGGAGCGTAACCTGAACAGGGATTTACCTGTAAACAATGGTGCGCCTCCCGGAAAATACACCGTAGTAGTTTCTTTCATTGTTGACAAGAATGGAGGTATCTCTGAAGTACAAGCCGAGAACGATCCCGGGTATGGTACCAAAGACGAAGCTGTTCGTGTTATCAAAAAAGGACCAAGCTGGAAGCCCGCTGTTCAAAATGGTAGAAACGTAATCTATCGTCACAAACAAAGTATCACTTTCATGGTTTCTGAAGAATAATACTTTTAAAAAAATAAAAAAGCCCGTCACGAATTTTCGTGACGGGCTTTTTTGTGAACTGGAAAAAAGTCAAAAGTCAAAAGTCAAAACTGAAGAAGAATAAAAAAATATTTCCCCTCCCAAACATGTTTCTACTGTGTGGACACATCTTTATTAAAAGTTTGGTAGAGTTGCCAACCTTTGA
>JAIEMK010000064.1 GCA_019752295.1 Chitinophagaceae bacterium
GTCTTTCAACGCATCCGCAATTTGTAAAAGATAAGGTTGTGCAATTGCTTTAAAATCGGCAGGACTCAAACAGCCCGACCAACTATCAAATACCTGAACCGTATCTACTCCGGCTTTTACCTGCGCTTTTAAATAGGCAATAGTAATGGTGGTGATCTTTTGTAACAATTGGTGCGCAAGAAGAGGTTCTGTATATGCAAATTGTTTTGCTTTGTCCCATGTTTTACTTCCCTTTCCCTCAATCATATAACAGAAGATAGTCCATGGTGCACCCGCAAATCCAATCAGGGGAACCCTTCCGTTCAATTCTTTTTTTGTAAGACTAAGTGCATTCATCACATAAGAAAGACTTTCTTCCACACCTGTGCTGATCAATGCATCGATATCGCTTTGCGTTTTAATTGTGTTAGGTAGTACGGGTCCTCTGCTTTCTTCCATCAGTACGGTAACTCCCATTGCCTGCGGAATCACCAGAATATCAGAAAAAATAATTGCTGCATCTACGCCAACCTGATCAACGGGCTGCAAGGTAATGGCACAGGCTAGTTCGGGGGTCTGCACCCTCGTAAAGAAATCGTATTTTTCTCTGAGCTTAATATAATCGGGTAAATACCTGCCCGCCTGGCGCATCATCCAAACAGGAGGTCGCTCCACTTTTTCTTTGCGTAAAGCTCTTAATAGCAGATCATTTTTTAGTACTGTCATATAGGATAATGTGATTGATGGTTAGGGGTGTTTAAACGATCAGTGATTGATTTTTGAAGAATAAAATTGAATCATTTTGTTTACCAGATTTTCTTTACCCGGCTCTTCAGAAATAATGATCTCGTTATTAGAGAATTGTTTGAGCTCCTTGGCAGTAGTGGTTCCAATAGCAAACAAAAGCGTGTTAGCAGGAATTTTGTTGACACTAAAGAAACTATCGGCGGCACTGGGACTGAAAAACAAAATACCATTGTAAGCTTTCTCGATATGATGTAGAACGGGCTTTGTTTGATAAACGATTACTTCATTTACCCTGATACCATTGTTTCTGAGGATATTTGGTAGTTCGTCTCTGCGCTGATCGCCACAAAAAAAATCGAGCTTATTTGAATTTCTTTCTTCCACAATTAACCCGGCTAGTTCCGTTGCGTTGGTTGCCGTGCCGATTACAGAATTTTCTCCAAAATATTTTTTTACCAGCTTGTTAGTTGTAATGCCGATGCAGTAGATCTTCCAGTCAGGTCTTTCTTTCAACAAATGACAGGCCACTGCTTCCACAGCATTCATGCTGGTAAAAACAACAATCGATTCTTTGAGTAATAAATCTTTGATCTCTTTAGTGAGTTCTTTGTCTTTGATTGGATGTGTTTCTATAAAAGATATACAGTCAATATCAATACCCTGCTGCTTCGCAAGCGATAGCTGGGGAGTTTCTATTGGGCGCGTGGATAATATCTGAATCCTATTTTGCAGTATTTTTTATTTTTTCGGCAATTGATCTGCCCCCATTATCTAATATTTGAAGTGCTGCTGTTTTTCCAAGTTCATCAGAATCGGTAAGTGTTAAAGCAATTTCTATGCTGGCTTTTTCCTTGCCGTCGAGTGAAAGTATATTTCCTTCAAACTTTATGAAACCATTCTCAATTTTGGCAAGAGCACTGATGGGTGTAGAACAACCGCCCAATAAGGCTCTTAAGAAATCTCTTTCAATCTTTGTACATATTGCAGTATCAGCGTGATTGATTGTTGCGCATGCGTCGAGACAAAATCCATCGTTTTTTCTGCACACGACCATGATGGCTCCTTGTGCTGGTGCGGGCAACATCCAATCCAGATCGATTGAATTTTCGGGCCTCACCTGAATCCTTTCCAATCCTGCTGCAGCAAAAATAGCGCCTTGCCAATTCTGCTCCTGCAATTTTTTTAATCTGGTATTTACATTGCCGCGAATATTTTCGATGAGGTGATTAGGATATCTATTCAGCCATTGCGACTTTCTGCGAATGCTACTGGTAGCAATCAGTGCAGGGGAATTGAAATCGTGTAGAAAATCAGTGTGATGCTTATACACGAAAATATCTTTATACGATCCTCTTTCCAGAATGGCTGATTGTACAATTCCCTCAGGTAAAATGGTAGGTACATCTTTCATGGAATGAACTGCAATGTCGATGCGGTTGTTGAGAAGAGCCAGATCCAAACTTCTTGTAAAAACACCCTGAACGCCCATTTCGTAGAGCGGGGTATGCAGGTCAATGTCGCCCTCGCTTTTTATGTAAATTAGTTCCGCAGCAAATCCTTTTTTTGAGAGCAGGCTCTTTACCTCGTTCGCCTGCCAAACAGCCAATTGGCTTTCTCTTGTACCAATTCTAATTATTTTTTGCATCAGATTATTTTATGCTATCGCGATATATTCGTTCAGAGCTTCCAGATAATAACAGCCTTGTTGATTCTGCTCTTTCATTTTTACAGCCAGGCCGTTGATTACTTTTTGAATCTTTTCTTCATTCTTATTTACGGGCTCTGAACTATTTTTAAGGTAATAACCAATAAAAATATCACAATGATGCAATTGCTCCAACTTTGTTTTGATAGCTTTTAATACCGGTACGTTTTTGCGTAGCTGATGCCAGTCGAGAAATTCCTGGCTATGTTTTGATATGATGGTAAGTGCTTTTGGAACTTCGGCCTGACGTTTTTGTAAATTAGCGTCTTTGATTTTGGAGAGCTCATCTACGTTCACCAACTCGATATGAGCAAGTGATTGTGCAGCGGGATCAACATTATAGGGAATGGATAAATCGAAAATGAGTTTGCTTCCTGTGTCTGTTAACTGCTGTTTGCTGATAATTGGTTTATTTGAATTGGTGGCAACCAGTATGATATCGGAAGAAGCAATCACCTGATCCATTTCCTGAATTGGTGCGAACTGTATTCCCAACTCATTAGCCAATTCAGAGGCTTTCTCCTCTGTTCTGTTCACCAATACAATATTCCTAGTGTTGAGATAATCAACAAGATTTTTACAAGTATTTTTTCCGATTTTTCCAACCCCAATCAATGCAATCTTCTTGTCGGCGATTTCGGGAAATTGTTCACGGATATATTGAACTGCAGCGAAAGAAACCGAAACAGTTCCACCACTCAAAGCAGTTGTTGACTTAATTTCCTTTGATGCCTGAAGAACTGCATTTGTTAATCTTTCCATATATCCGCCCATGCAAAATCGGTCTTTAGAAAACTTAACGGCTTTTTTAATCTGACCCACAATCTCATAGTCACCCAATATTTGAGAATCTAAACCGGCACCTACTTCAAACAAATGTTGAATAGCGGATCTGCCATTTTTTGTATAAGCGATCTCTTTAAACAGATCAATACCTCCTTCGGTGTGATTGCAAAGCAATTCGTAGAGCTGAATTGCATCTTCTGCAAATCCATAAATTTCAGTACGGTTGCAAGTTGAGAGAACAAATAAATCGGTGAGACCAATACTTTTTGCAACAGCTAAAATCTTCGCATACTGCTCATCATTTACTGCAAATAAACTTCTGCGCGTTGCATCGGTTTTTTTGTAGTTGATTCCTACAACGAAAAAATTAGATATTTCAATCGGTCTGTACTGCACGCGTTATAAATATTTTATCTGCCTCAAAATTAACTGTAGCAACGATTATAATGTCTGCTGGATGTCATTTTATTGTCATTTAGTTTTATGATTTATGTCATATAGGTCATTGATACAAATCATAACAATTCATTAAGATTTCCCAGTGAGCATCATATTTGATCAAAAACCATTTTCTGACAATGTCGTGACTCAATAAAAATTGTTCTATTCAACTGGTTGATTACATTTGAATTTAACACAGAAATGATGCCAATTAAAAAAGGAGTTTTGTTAATGAATCTTGGCTCTCCCGATTCAACCGAAGTAGCAGATGTTAGAAAATATTTGAACGAATTTCTGATGGATGGCCGTGTTATTGACTATCCTTATCTGTTTAGAAAACTTTTAGTACAGGGTATTATCGTTCCATTCCGCTCACCTAAATCGGCAGAAGCTTATAAAACTATTTGGACTAAACAAGGTTCTCCACTCGTTGTGCTGACCAAACAATTGCAAGCCGACCTGCAAGAAAAACTCACCGCACCTGTTGAAATTGCCATGCGTTATGGTAATCCCAATCCAGAACAAGCTTTTGACAGATTGCTTGAAAGGGCGCCAGATTTGGAAGAAGTAATTGCAATACCGCTATATCCACACTATGCCATGTCATCCTATGAAACTGCTGTGGAGCACGCCAAAACTGCTTTTGCAAAAAAGAATTACCCCTTTAAACTGAGCTTTCTAAAGCCTTTTTATAACGAGTACAGTTATATTAATGCGATGGCCGAAAATATGAGGTCTTATCTTCAGCAAGACTATGATCATATTTTATTCAGCTATCACGGTATTCCTGAGCGGCATATTAAAAAAAGCGATATTACCGGAGTGCATTGCTTAAAAGTGGAGAATTGTTGTAAGGTAGATTCAGAAGCGCATGATTATTGCTACCGTCATCAATGCTTTGAAACCACAAAATTGATTGCAGAGCAATTAAAATTGCCGGCATTAAAATACAGCATATCATTCCAGTCGCGTTTAGGAAAGGGATGGCTACAACCTTTTACAGATAAGCGACTAGAAGAAATGCCCAAAGAAGGCATTAAAAAACTTTTGGTGATCTGTCCGGCTTTTGTAAGCGATTGTCTGGAAACACTTGAAGAGATTGCAGAAAGAGGCAAAGACGCATTTATCAAAGCAGGTGGAGAAACCTATGCGATGATACCCTGTTTGAATACAAATCCGCTTTGGGTAAACACATTGGCGGAATGGGTCAACGAATATTCTGAGGAAAATAAAAAAATGATTTTAAGTAAATAATCATGTACACTTATATCAAAGCACTACATATCGTTTTTGTGATTACATGGTTTGCAGGATTGTTTTATTTCCCAAGATTGTTTATTTATAACACAGAAGCAAACGATAAACCTCAGGCAGTAAAAGAAGCACTGCAGGCTCAGTTCAGGATTATGATGAAAAGACTTTGGTACGGTATTACCTGGCCTTCTGCTATCCTAACTTTAATATTTGGATTAACGGTTATGTTTAACGGGGGATGGGAAAAATTGCTGACCGATCCCGCGGGTAGGTGGTTACTGATCAAACTTATTTTTGTGGTATTATTATATGTCTACCATCTAACCCTGCATCAGATATTTAAACAACAGATCAACGATCAGTTTAAATATAGTTCGCAACAGTTGCGCGTTTGGAATGAAGTTGCAACCATTTTGTTAATTGCGATTGTGATGCTGGCTACCGTAAAAGAAAGTATCAGCTTTGTATGGGGCATTGTTGGGTTATTATTGTTTATAGGAATCTTAATGTCGGCTATAAAAATTTATAAAAAACTCAGGAAGGATTAATACCTGATAAAAAATAACACATGGATCATTCAATCATCAATCTGCTTCACAAATACGATTTGCCAACGCCCAGGTACACGAGTTATCCTACGGTTCCTTATTGGGACTTTTCAAGTATTGATGAAGCGAAATGGAAGCAGGCAGTAGTAGATACCTACGAGTCTGAGAACGGAGAATTGTGTATTTATATTCACCTGCCTTTTTGCGAGAATATGTGTACATTTTGCGCCTGCAATAAAAGGATTACGGTAAATCATGCAGTGGAAGATCCTTATATAGCAACGGTTTTAAAGGAATGGAAAATGTATCGTGCATTATTAAAAACAGTGCCCGTTATAAAAGAAATTCATTTGGGAGGAGGCACCCCCACTTTTTTTAGTCCCGATAATCTTACTAAACTAATACAGGGTATTACCTCGGATGTGATAGTGAGAGATGATCATGAGTTTAGTATCGAAGTGCACCCGAATTATACAACCGAAGAACATATCAAACAACTGGCAGCAGTTGGATTCAACAGGGTGAGTTTGGGTGTGCAGGATTTTGATCCGCATGTTCAGTTTGTGATCAACAGGATACAATCGTATGAGAAAACAAAAGAAGTAGTTGACTGGGCCAGAAAATATCATTTTAATAGCATCAATATCGATTTGGTATATGGATTACCACATCAAACAGTAGCAAGTGTGGAACATACTGTTGAACTGATTAAGGGGTTTATGCCCGACAGGATTGCATTTTACTCTTATGCGCATGTGCCTTGGAAGAGCAAGGTTCAGAGAAGGTATTCGGAAGTTGATCTGCCATCTGCAAAAGAAAAATGGGCCATGTACCATCGGGGAAGAGAGTTGTTTGAAGCCGCGGGATTTATTAGTATTGGGATGGACCATTTTGCTTTGTTGAACGATAAATTATTTAAAGCAGCAGAGACAGGAAACCTGCACCGGAATTTTATGGGGTATACCACTACTAAATCAAAACTCATTATTGGATTGGGTGTATCCAGTATCAGTGATGCGTGGAAGGCATTTGCGCAGAACGAGAAAGAGGTAGAAGCTTATGAAGCAAAAATAAATCAGGGTATTCTGCCATTGGTAAACGGACATTTACTGAATGAAGAAGATCTGATCATCCGCAAAAAAATTCTGGAACTGATGTGTGAAAACAAAACCAGTTTGGAAGACCTAACAATGGATCCTGCTTTTATTGATCAGGCGCTAATTAAGTTGAAACAACTGGAAGAAGACGAATTGATTATTTTGTTGGGGAAAAATATTCAGGTTACCAAAAAGGGGATGTCGTTTATACGCAATATCAGTGCTACTATCGACGCGCAGCTTTGGAGAAAGCAAATGAGTACAAATACTTTCAGTAAAGCAATATAGCAGGATGATTAAATGACTTTATAATTGAAAGCGGAGTTTTAATTCATCACAGATGCGTTTGATGGAACTTTCGATGGGTCGATATTGGAAACCCGGAATAGCGTTTAATAATTTACTATTATCGAAATTCACTGATGCTCTTGCCGTGCGGGAAGTTTCTTTTGTGAGTAAGGGGCTCTTACCGTTAATGCTGGCTTTAATAGCTTCTAATCGCCACACTATTTCGGCAAGCAAAGCAGTTACTCTTTTATGTGGAGGCTTTTTATGAAAAGCATTAGCGATTATTGTAAATAGGTTTTTATAGGTAAGATTCGCGCCACTAATAATGTATCGTTGCGATGAAAGATTGCTCTCCATCAACAAGATCATCGCATCTACCACATCCAATACATCAACAAAGCCGCTACTTCCATCAGTAAACCATGGGAATTCATCGTAAGCAGATTTGAAAATGGCGGTAGATCCCTTTGTCCAGTCGCCCGCTCCCAGAACGATGACAGGATTTACAACAACAACGTTCAGTCCTTCGCCCATCCCGCGCCACACTTCCATTTCGGCAAGAAATTTACTCTTACCGTACTCGCTATTGCTGGTTTCTTCGCTCCAATTCATTGTTTCATTAATGGATTGATTTTCTCTGATCCTTCCTAATGCTGCCACAGAGCTTACAAATACTAATTTTTCAACTGAGGCATTCAAACTGGCGTTTACAACATTTGCAGTGCCTTCGATATTGGTTTGATGTAATGCTTTTTTATTTTTAGCGCTAAATGATATAATCGCTGCGCAATGATAAACCTGTGTTACACCTTGCATTGCTTCTTCCAAAGCAACAATATCCAGTATATCTGCTTTTACCCATTGTATTTTGGAAGAGTCGAAGATGGACGGAATCTCGTTACGATACAATGCTTTTACAGGAAGACCCTTTGCAAGCAATGCAGAGATAAGATGTGATCCAACTAAACCTGTGGCTCCTGTAACTAAAATCATTAAACGAAATTTTAAATGGATTGGGGTTCGACCGGGTATAAAAATACAATCTTAATACCTAAGATAATCAGAATCGCTATTGGCATTTCATACAAGTTCCGCTGGCCACAACATCTACCTGAGTAACTTTGAATCCCGGTGGTATGGCAACGGGCGGAACGCTAACATGATCCAGGCAATAAGTGGTTCCGCAGTGGTCGCACATAAAATGCACGTGGTTATCGTGGTGGTGACCCTCGCTGCAATCGTCTTTGCACAAAGCATATCTTACTGAATTATCTGCAGAGGGAATGCTGTGTATAATGCCTTTCTCCACAAATGTTTGAAGCGTTCTGTAGATGGTAACCCTATCGAATTCCTCACCCGATTGCTGTTCAATATCTGCATGCGCCAATGCACCCTTACGTTGCAAAAACATTTCCAGAATCTTCTTCCGGCTTTCAGTAATGCTTAACTGATTTTTTTTGAGTGTATCAACGATCCTTGGATGCATGTGGGTGCTATTGAGGATTATTATTAAAAATACTATTCACAAAATTACCGGTACCTGCTTTCTCTTTTAGCAGTTTGCGGATATCAACTTTTAGTTTTTCCAATTCTTCTGCTTTCAATCCATCATATACCTGACCTCTTACTTTTCCATCTTTATCTACCAACGCAAAAAATTGGGTATGAATAAATTGGTCTTCAATTTTTTCGAAATTGTTTTTGGGATCATCTAATAAATATGCGCTTCTTGCAATATTATACAAACTGTCTTTGCGTCCGGTTAGAAAGATCCATTTTTTGGTATCTGCCTTGATAGAATCTGCGTACACTTTCATGCGGGCAACCGTGTCTCTGTCGGGATCGCAGGTATGAGACAGGATCAGGAAATCTGGTTCGTTTTTGAAGGTTTCGGCAATCGACTTCATATTAGTATTCATTTTTGGACAGATGCCCTTGCAGTTGGTAAAGAAATACTCTACCACACAAACCTTACCCAGCATATCGCGATCGGTGAAAATCAGTCCGTCCTGAGTCTTGAAATGAAAGGGTTTTACATAGCTAATGGTCGACAATTTGGTTCTCCACTCGTCATTTCCTCTGAATAAAAAAAAGTAGAACCCCAGTACCAATACAACGAAGAAAAGCAGGTATCCAATCAATTTTTTTGACATATACAAGTTATTGCCGGCAAAGTTAGGGTGCGCTTGCTTTATTCAAGGCTAATAATTTAATCTTCCTATTATTTTGCAACATTGTTGCATTTGTGTACTTTTGTCGTTTACTAATATGGCATTAAAGATCAATTTAGACGCATTAGGTATCGCAACTTCTGTAGCATGTGCCATTCATTGTGCACTTTTGCCCTTGTTTTTGAGCAGCTTGCCCCTGTTTGGAGTAAATATTATCGACAATCTTTATTTTGAATATTTTATGGTTTTCCTTGCTTTTTTGGTGGGGATCTATGCCTTATATCATGGCAGAAAAAAGCACCACCACCGGAGCTTACCCATGGTGATATTTACGTTTGGAATACTTTTATTGTTGGCAAAAGTAATCTGGCATCAATGGCAATTGTGGCTTTTATTTCCTGCCGTTGCAACCATTGTAACAGCCCATTACCTGAACTTTCGTTTTTGCAGAGTTCATAACCACGGGCATGCTGAAGATTGTAATCACTAATTTATCGAGTAGCTTGTGGCGCCATCTTTTTCGTCTTTTAACTGCACACCCAGAGCTGCCAATTCATTCCTGATCTTATCGCTAGTCATAAAATCCTTTCTGCTTTTGGCTTCTTTTCGCATGGTGATGAGTAATTGCAAAATACCATCCAACTGCCCATTATCCGAACCCCTTTCTGTTATTAGTCCGAATATATTTTCCAGATAAACTTTTAATTGTTGCTGGAGTAATTGTTGTGTTTTACCACTGATTGCATTAGAAGAAAGGTGTTTGTCTTTGATTGAATTGATAACAGAGGATAATTCAAAAATATTTGCAATTACTTTTGCCGTGCTGAAATCATCATCCATAAACTCATCGAACTCGGCAATTAATTTTTGAACCTTTTCGTCAAGAGCCTGATCAGATGCACTGGTCTTTTCATCGATGATTTGTTTGTTAAACCACTCATAGGCTTCCCACAAACGTTTTAGGGCTTTTTCGGAAGCCTGCAACGCTTCGTTGCTAAAATCGAGTGTGCCACGGTAATGACTTTGCAGGATAAAGAAACGAATAGTCATGGGCGAATACGCCTGTTCCAGAATAGGATGCGAACCGCTGAATAATTCTGTAAGCTTGATTACGTTATTATAACTCTTACCCATTTTCCTGCCCTGAATGGTAATCATATTATTGTGCAGCCAGTAGCGTGCGGGAGTTTTGTGATTGCATACTGTGCTCTGCGCAATCTCGCATTCGTGGTGAGGAAATTGAAGATCCATACCACCTCCGTGTATATCAAATTCTTCGCCTAAATATTTGCTGCTCATTGCGGAACATTCAATATGCCAACCCGGAAACCCTTCACCCCAGGGGCTTTGCCAGCGCATGATGTGTTCGGGAGGAGCAGATTTCCAAAGTGCAAAATCGTTCTTATCTCTTTTTTCATCCTGATTGTCGAGATCCCTTGTAGTGTCTAACTGATCTTCCAGATTTCTTCCACTCAGCATCCCATAAGGTTTGCCCTGCTTTGAAAAATCAGTATTGTATTTTGCCACATCAAAATAAACAGAACCATTTGCCTCATAAGCGTATCCGTCGGCAATAATCTTTTTGATCATTTCAATTTGTTCCACAATATGACCTGTTGCCGTTGGTTCAATACTAGGCTGCAGATTATTAAAACGACTCATGGCCCAGTGGTATAAGTTGCTGTATTTCTGCACCAACTCCATTGGCTCAAGCTTTTCAAGAATGGCTTTACTGCTGATCTTGTCTTCTGCTTCACGACCCTCTTCTTCAAAATGACCGGCATCGGTGATGTTGCGAACATACCTTACTTTATATCCCAAGTGTATGAGGTATCGATAAATTACATCGAAAGTAATAAAGGGACGTGCATGGCCAAGATGACTTTCGCCACTTACTGTTGGTCCGCATACATACATACCAACATAGGGTGCATTAATAGGAGTAAATATTTCTTTTTGTCTGCTTAAGGAATTATAAACTTTCAAAGACATTTTATTCGTACTTGTAGAATTGGAAAATAATTTGATGCTGTTTTATTACAGAAAATACCGGCTGTATTAACAACAGCAACAACCATAAGAATAGAATTTGTTCAAATACATGGCCTGCAAGATAAGAAAATAAAGCTGTTTGGATAATGGCGCCACTCAGAATTTATCGATTTAGTCTCAGATCTGTAACAAGCATTACGTGGTCGCTCAGGTCTTCATCTACCATATCAAATTGTTTTACGGTAAAATGATCGTCGGCTAAGATATAGTCTATTCTTAGCGTTGGTGCCAACGAAAGAAAGGTTCTTCCAATGCCAAAACCCTTTTTCAAAAAGCAATCCTGCCAATTACCCTTGATATTGAAATAGGTATAAGAATTTGGAACATCGTTAAAATCGCCACATACAATTGTTGGTAATGCAGTTTTATCTCTTTCTGCCCGAACAATGTCGGACTGTACACCCCTTCTTGCAAAAGCCAGTTTCATTTTTTTGAAAATATTTTTTGAAGCGGCAACGCTTTCTTCATCCTGTTCTTTAATTTTTTCTATGTCAACATAATCCTCTTTTTTAAACTTAAAGGACTGAAGATGGGTAGTAAAAACGCGGAGCGTGTCTCTACCTTTTAGAATATCTGCATAAATTAAACTTTCGGCGATTGGAAAAGCGATTCTTCCCGTATCGATAATGGGGTATTTCGAAAAGATGATGCTTCCCGACTCATAGTCTCCATTTTTTCTTAAATAATCTTTTGAAAAATAATAATAGGGGAATGCTTTCGTAAATAGCGAAATGTTGTCGGCATTTTCGTTTTGTTGGTTATTATTAAATTCCTGCAGGCATACGATATCCGGCTTTATTTTAAGGATGATCTCAGCCACTTCGTTGCGAATGAGTTTTTTGGTTTCTTTATTTTTACTGAGGCCATTAAAACTTCTCACATTCCAATCCACTATACGCACATCTTCTGCGTGTTTTTTTAAATGAAAACCAGCTCCGGGATGCCATGCAAAAACTACTTGTATCTGCTGCCATCCGAAACACAAACTAATTAGTGGAATCCAAACATAAACCGGACGAACAATCAGCCAAAATATGGCTACAAAAAACAGGAGTATGATCAGATAGGGTACCATCAATCCTGTAAAGCCATCGGGCCACCAACCTGTTGGACTGATATAGGCATCCAGACAGGCTACTAGGAACAACAATGCCAGCGTAATGGTAATACCGAGACTGACAGATTTGAATGCGCGGCGAAAAATATTTTTTGCCATGCGCTAAATTTAATAAAAAATCAGTGTTTGATTTGAATATCTGTAATAATCGGAAGGTGATCTGACAAATGAAGGCGGGGACAGTAATATTGTTTTGTTTCGATGGAGGGGCTCGTAAGCAACACATCTATGCGAAGTGTGGGAGACAAGCTATCGTAAGTTCTGCCAAATCCAAATCCCTTTTCAAGAAATGCATCTTTTAGTCCTGAACTAATATGATGATATACATAACTTGAAGGAACAGAGTTCATATCTGCGGTATACACAAACGGTAAAGTTGCACTATCAAGCGATTTTTTTACAAGAACAGCCTGCTTTTCGTGTAACCTGTCGAAATATGCCAGTCTGCTTAATTTGCTTTTGTGCATTAATATGGCCGTATCGTAGCTAATGAATTTGAGATTATTGATATTGCTGTTATTAATTACTTCTACATGAAGATTCATTGAGCTCAGGTGCGTATTATACACTCGGAGCACTTGGGTTGGAGTTTGAATATCCGCATATTGGAGCGACTCGGTGGAAGCAATATTATTGTAAGGGACACTAACCTGTTTGATGATGGGCCATCGTGAAAAAATAATTACACCATAATTTTTATCGGCTTCGCTAAAAAAGCTATAAGCTAAGCCGCTCACCTTCATTAGATTTTCGGTAGTGGCATTGATACCATTGTACTCAACTGACGAATAATCCTGAAAGCAAATAATATCGGCATCTGAAGTTTTAATGAAATCGAGCATATCTTTCAGTACAGTTGTGTCTTTGGGCGCTTTGATTAAAAAATTATTTACGTTCCACGATAAAATACGAATACTGTTTGCGGACTTTGTTTTTTCGAATTTGTTACCGGGATGAATTGCAAAAACAGAAAAGATATTTTTATATCCCGCCAGTAAACAAATAAAAAAAATCCAGAAATATTTCCTGTAAAAAAATAAGCTGATAAGGCACCAGCAAAGCATGATGACCAACCCAATCGGAAAAAAAAGAGCGGAAAAAGTTAAAAAGTAACTGAGGCTTGGCTTAAGATAAGGGGTTGTGCAGGTAAGTAAGTAAAGCAATGAACCGAGTACTCCTACAATGAAGATGAAACTTCTCAGAAAGGGGAATTTCCGTTTTGTCATAGCAGGTCCTCTTTACTTGCTCTTTTTAAAAAGGCTTTTTCTTCATCGCTTAAAAACTGATACCCCTTTTGATTGATCTTATCTAAAATCTCGTCTAATTTCTGTTGTGTGAAATGATTAGCGGTTTTTTTTGAATCACCTGAATTGGAATTTTTTTTGGAACTTTTATTGGGGAAATTATTTTGGCGCTTTTTATCGGGATTCAATAGATCGTTTAACCAGTTCCAAAATCGATTCATCCATGCGCCCCAATCATTACCCCTGCGTACTTGCCGAATATAAAAGAATCCGATAGCGCCGCCTGCAAGTTGTGCAACGGCAACACCGGCATTGCCACCTGCCATGGTAGCAAAATCGATTGCAACAAAAATTACCATCAGCACCCAAAGTGGTATCCCCCCGTTGATTAAAGGGAAGATTCTATAGTAGGGAGCCAGAGTAGTAGTAGCAACGGCCACGGCCATTACCGCTGCGCTTGCTCCCGTCATGGGTTCAATGCTGTTGAGATGATTTGCAAGAACAGGAAAAAAATTTGCAGTTAAGAAAAAACAAACACCTCCTATCAGCCCACCATAGAGATAAATAGGAATTAGTTTATTATTACCGGTAAGGTCTTGCAAAATATATCCGAAGCCCCAAAGCCAAAGAAGGCTACTGATTAACCCCCAAATGCTTTGGTGGGTAAACATATAAGTAAATATTACCCAGGGGCGGGTTAAAAAGTTTTCGGCAACGGGAGTAAGTGTAAACCAATCGAGAATTTGTTTGTCGAAAAATTCGATAGGAATTTCGGAGAGATAATAAATGATCTTTATAAATGTAAGGATCACAAATACCAACAAATTGATAGCGACCAGGTACACAAGTGCATTATTGTCTTGACCAAGAAGGATAGAACGATTTGTTTTATATAATCTTTCAGACATAATAATAAATGCTTGGCCCGATAGAAATCAGGTATTAATAAAATGTTTTTTTATTTTTTTTATTCCAGGTCATAACAATCAACAAACCTACAATAGCACCGCCGATATGCGCCCAACGCGCTATATTGTCTCCTGCAGAATTACGCAGGGCAAAAAATAATTCATAGGAGAAATATATGATCCCTAACCATTTTGCTTTAACCGGCACAAGAAAATATAGATAGATATAAGTATTCGGAAACAAGTACACAAAAGCCGCTAAAATTCCAAACACTGCACCACTTGCTCCAATGGTAGCAGTATTAAGATTGGTTTCGTAATATCCCGTAACGTACTGAAACAAGGTATTGGAAGCATCTGCGTTAGTGGGATTATTTGCGAGAACATTTACCAGATCTGGAATTTGATTAAATGCATTTGGATGTTTTACTCCAAAATTAAATAGTTCGGTTGTTTGGCCGGTATTAGCAGCGCGCTCCTGTAAAATGGCTGCATAGTCCTTCATCAGTGGAATCATTTCGTAACTCAGAAATAATAAGTGCATTAATGCCGCACCTAAGCCGCAGATGATGAAGAAAGTAAGAAAACGTTTGGGCCCCCAGAGATTTTCTAAAACAGAACCAAACATCCATAGGGCCAGCATATTTCCGAAAATATGTCCCAGATCGCCGTGCAAAAACATATGGGTAATTAATTGCCAGGGGCGAAACAAACTACTTTGCCAGGCATGCAGCGCCAAAACATTTTCGAAAGAAAAATCAGAGCCATGCCCTCCAAAAGTATTTTGAGCAAGAAAAAAAAGTCCGTTGATGATCAATAAATTTTTGACAACGGTAGGTAATATTTCAAATCTGCTGGGCCTGAATTCAGTCATTTCTTAATTTTAATTGAACCACATTTTCAATATGCAAGGTATGCGGAAACATATCAACGGGTTGTATTTTATCCACCTTGTATTTCTCATCCAGCAACGCCAGATCTCTTGCCTGTGTTGCCGGATTGCAACTTACATAAACAATGGTAGTTGCCGCTATCTCTAATAATTTTTTAACGAGTTTTTCATGCATCCCCGCTCTTGGCGGATCTGTTATGATTACATCGGGCTTGCCATGTTCTTCAAAGAACGCATCATTGCATATATCTATTACATCACCGGCAAAAAAACTGCTATGTTGTAATTTGTTTAAAGCTGCATTTTCTTTGGCGTCTTCGATTGCATCGGCCACCACTTCTACGCCAATTAGTTTTTTTGCGAGCTTGCTCACGAAGATTCCGATACTTCCGGTACCGCAATACAGATCATAAACAACCTGCTCGCCATTTAGTTCTGCGAAGTCGCGCGTGATCTGATATAAACGCTCTGCCTGTCGGGTATTGGTTTGAAAAAATGATTTAGGACTAATTTTGAATTCAAAATCTTCCAATCGCTCAATGATATAACCATTGCCCGAATACACTTGTGGCGAAAGGTCGTACAAACTATCATTGTGTTTGGTATTGATCGTATAGAGCAGGGTGCTGATCTGAGGGAACTGCTTTAAAACCAGGTCCAGCAAGGCTTTGCGATTGTTTTCGTCTTCATAGCCAAAAACAATATTGATCATTAATTCACCCGTAGTGGTATTGCGCACAAACATATTGCGTAACCAACCCTGGTGCTTTCGGGTATCATAAAAAGGTAATTTTCTTTCCAGAGCCCATCCGGCAACCATTTTGCGAATCTGGTTCGTAGGCTCTTCCTGAAGATAGCAAGTATCAATTTCAACTACTTTATCAAAGAATCCGCGAACATGAAATCCGGCGCCTCCGGGCAGGTCGTCTATTGAAACACCTTCTTCTTTCATTTTGCGGAACATGTTGGAAGGAATATAGGTCTTTGACCCAAAAGTGTACTCAATCTTATTACGGTAATATTCTGTTTTGCCCGCTCCGATAATTGGTTGAATGGGGGGCAGAGCCACTTTTGCAATTCGTGTTAAATTGTCTACTACCTGTTTTTGCTTGTAAAATAACTGTTGTTCGTAAGGTAACATTTGCCACTGACAGCCACCACAAACCCCAAAATGACTGCAGAAAGGCACAACCCTTTTTTCGGAATAGCTATGAATTTTTACCACATGGCCTTCGGCCCAATCCTTTTTGCTCTTTCCCAATTGTACATCAACGATATCTCCGGGAACAGCGCCCTCAATAAATATGACTTTGCCATCAACTCTTGCAAGTGATTTTCCTTCGGCGGCATAATCTTCCACCAGTAATTGTTCTAAAACAATGCGTTGCTTTTGCTTTCTCACGGCTGCAAATGTAAACTACAGTTCTGTATATGCCTATACTGCAATCAATTTTCCTATTTTTATAGCCAATTCAAGATCGTATGAAGCTAATTAGCCAATTATTTGTTTTTATTTTTTTGCTGCAAACAGCACAGGCTCAGACCAAACCAACAGCTAACACAAAGCCTGCACAAACAAGTGGAAAGAACATTTCTATTACACTTAGCCCGCTAAAAAATTGCTGGGTTTATTTGGGTAGCTATTTTGGAAAGGGCAAAGCGCTGGTAGACTCTGCTTACTTAAACGATAAGGGTACTGGTATTTTCAAGGGGCCCAATAAATTAACAGGTGGTATTTATTTTGTGGTTTCGCCCAAGATGACCATACTTTTTGATTTGTTGATGGATAAGAAACAACAATTCAGTATCGTGGGCGATACACTTCAAAGAGAGAAAGTGTTGATCACCGGTTCTGCCGATAACGACTTGTTTAAAACCTATACAACGGTTTCTACAGAGAAAGGAAAACAAATGCAGGAACTTGAAACTGCCTATCATCAGGCAAAAACCGTTGCAGATTCAAACAGGATAAGAAACGAGATCCTGAAAGCGGATAAAGAATTGCAAGCCTATCGCGATGGCCTTGTGAAAAAAAATCCGGGCTCACTTCTGGCGATGCTTTTTAATGCCATGAAAAGACCTGCAACACCCGAAATGCCCATTGTAAAAGGGAAGCCTGATTCTTTATATCCTTACCGTTTTGTAAAAGAACATTATTGGGATGATGTTTCTTTTAATGACGACCGATTATTACGCACCCCTTTTTTTGAACCCAAGCTGGATGATTATTTCAAGTATTATGTGTCGCCCGAACCCGATTCACTGATCGAAGAAGTAAAATACATTTTGTTGTCGGCCCGTACCGGAAAGGAAATTTATCCTTACCTCCTTACAAAATTCACCAACAAATATATTAGCCCCGAATTCATGGGTCAGGACAAAGTATTTTTGTACATCTTCGAAAATTTTTATGCAAAGGGCGATACAGTGTTGTTGAATGCAGCTTCCAGAAAAACCATCACCGACAGGGCTTATAGCCTGATGGCCAATCAACTCGGACAACCTGCACCAATACTGGATTTAACAGATACTACCGGAAAAAATATTTCGCTATACGGCATCAAAGCACCCTTCACATTCGTTGCATTCTGGGATCCTAATTGCGGACATTGCAAGGAAGAAATTCCAAGACTCGATTCAATTTATCGCGCTAAGTGGAAAGCGCTTGGTGTATCTGTTTACGCAGTGAATATTTATGAAAACGAATTGCCGGCTTGGAAAAATTTCATCAATGAAAAAAAACTGGAGGGCTGGAATCATGTTTACCAAACCAAAGCATCCAGAGCAGCAGAAGAAAAAGCAGGCCTACCCAGTTACAAACAATTATATGATGTTTTTAAAACGCCAACACTTTATTTGTTAGATAAGGATAAACGCATTATTGCAAAACAGCTTAGCATACTTCAGTTTGATGACCTGATAGCAGCTAAGCTGAAAAAATAAAGGGATAAAAATTTTAGAAAATTTGTTTCACTACATTCCAAATTACTTTTGGTTTGCCAAGGGTATAGTAGTGTAATACGGGTACACCAAATGCTTTCAGCTCCTTGCTCTGCTGTATCAACCATTCGGCACCCACTTGCTCACAATCTGCATCGGTCTTACACTTTACAATGGCGTTCGAAAGATCGGTAGGAATATCTACATGAAATATGCGCGGAAGAACAGATAACTGTTTTTTATTGGTGATCGGTTTTAACCCCGGAATGATTGGAACATTGATTCCGATAGCATGACATGCTTTTACAAAATCAAAAAACTTTTGATTATCAAAAAACATTTGTGTCATGATATATTCAGCACCTGCATCCACTTTTTCTTTCAGTTTTAACAAATCGATTTCCAGGTTCGGAGCTTCGAAATGTTTTTCGGGATAACCGGCAACGCCCATGCAAAAATTGGTTTTGCCACCGTTCTTGATGTCTTCATCAATATAAATTCCATTGTTCATGCTACTAACCTGTTTCAAAAGGTCGATTGCAAAATGGTTACCTCCGGGTTCAGATTCGAAAGAAGCTTCATTTTTTGCCGCATCACCGCGAAGTACCAACACATTATCGATTCCTAAAAAGTCAAGATCAATCAAAGCATCTTCGGTTTCCCTTTTGGTAAATCCTCCGCAAATAATATGTGGAACCGCATCTACCTTATAATGGTTCATGATGGCTGCGCAAATACCAACCGTTCCCGGGCGTTTACGAACATCTACTTTTTCAAAAGTGCCATCAGCTTTTTTCTTGAACATGGTTTCGCTACGGTGGTAGGTAACGTTAATCCAGGAAGGCTTGAACTCCATCAGGGGATCTAAATGATCATAAAGAGTAATAATGGTCTTGCCTTTTAAAGGAGGCAACACTTCGAATGAAACCAAACTGTCTTTGGCTTTTGCAATATGATCAATAACTTTCATGCGTGTCTTTGATTGTTTTATTTGTCTTCTAATTTACAAAGGAGGTTCCTTCTTTCACTCATTTCGTCTCATAACTTCTACCCTAAATATTTGCAAACATATATCAAACTATAACAAAATATAAGGCCAACTGTCTTTAATCTTCGTTTTAACTATCTTATTTTTACAATTAAGATGACAAATTTAACCATCCATACCAAGAATCTGATAAAGAGTTACAAGGGTAGAACCGTTGTAAACAATGTGAGTGTAAATGTGGAACAAGGAGAAATTGTGGGATTATTAGGACCCAATGGAGCGGGTAAAACAACTACTTTTTATATGGTGGTAGGCCTGATAAAACCAGATATGGGTGATGTGTATCTGAACGATTTAAATATTACCAAACTTCCCATGTATAAGCGTGCACAAATGGGAATTGGCTACCTGCCACAGGAAGCCAGTGTGTTCAGAAAACTTTCGGTGTCGGATAATATTATGGCCGTTTTGGAAATGACAAATTTGAGCAAACAGGAGCGACAATACAAACTGGAATCTTTGTTAGACGAGTTTCACTTGCATCATGTACGCGATAATAATGGAGATAGTTTAAGTGGTGGTGAGCGCAGAAGAACCGAGATAGCAAGGGCGCTGGCAGTAGATCCAAAATTTATTTTATTGGATGAACCCTTTGCCGGAGTGGACCCGATTGCAGTGGAAGATATTCAAAGTGTAGTAGCCAAACTAAAGTATAAAAATATTGGAATCCTGATCACAGATCACAATGTAAACGAAACATTATCCATTTGCGATCGTGCATACCTGCTGATTGAAGGTAAAATCTTTCGTCATGGCACTGCAGAAGAACTTGCAGAAGATGAAAAAGTTCGACGCTTGTATTTGGGAACCAATTTTGAATTAAAACGGAAAGACTGGATCATCGAAATGGGTAAGGAAAATACCGCAATGGCTCCTGTGGTATCTGAAGATTCAGATATTGGTACACAGTCTGACGAATAAACCTCGGTTTTCTCATTTCCATTGCTTATTTTTCCGGTACTAAGCACATGAAAATACTCAGTCCCGCAATATCAAGGTTAGCTCGTTTACGTCTTGGGCGTATTGAGGAATGGATGAACGAACCCATTGCAGCACAAAGAGAAGTATTACAAGATTTGATTACACACGGTCAGTACACCGAGTTTGGCAGGAAATACGGATTTAAAGAAATTTTTACCATCCGCAATTTTAAGCAAGCAGTTCCTATTCACGATTATGAAGATCTGAAACCATATATCCAAAGATTGATGGAGGGTGAAGAGCAGCTTTTATGGAACACTCCCGTTAACTGGTTTGCCAAAAGCAGTGGTACAACAAGCGATAAAAGCAAATTCATTCCGATTACACAAGAGAGCTTGGAGGACTGCCATTTTCAGGCAGCTAAAGATGTGCTCACACTCTATTACAATATTAATAATGATAGCGATCTGTTAACGGGAAAGAGTCTTGTTATTGGGGGAAGTCATCAGATAAGTAAAGTAAATGAAGAGATCCAATATGGCGACCTGAGTGCCATCTTATTACAGAACACACCGTTTTGGGGTCAATGGATTCGTACTCCCGAATTGTCAATTGCACTAATGGATGAGTGGGAGGGTAAGATTGAAAGTTTGGCGAGAACAACAATTGAGGAGAATGTTACATCTATTGCAGGAGTACCTACCTGGACAATGGTATTGATAAAACGTATTTTAGAAATTACCGGAAAGCCAACGCTGAAAGATGTTTGGCCAAATCTGGAACTCTATGTTCATGGTGGTGTTTCTTTTACACCTTATCGCGAACAATTTAAAAAATTGATTGGACCCGGAATTACTTATTTGGAAATGTATAATGCCAGTGAAGGATTTTTTGCTGCACAGAATGATCCCAATGAAGATGGTATGTTACTCTTATTGAATCATGGTATTTTTTATGAGTTCATGCCCGTAGAAGAATATGGTAAACCAGAACCCCAAACAATTGGACTAGATGATGTTGAAATCGGAAATAATTATGCTTTAGTGATCAGCACAAACGGTGGACTGTGGCGATACTTGGTGGGCGATACGATTCAGTTTGTTTCTAAAACTCCTTTCAAAATAAAAGTAACAGGAAGGTTAAAACAATATATCAATGCATTTGGCGAAGAATTGATTGTAGATAATGCCGACAAAGCAATATCGATAGCATGCGAGAAAACTGGATTGGTGGTGAATGATTATACTGCGGCCCCTGTTTATTTTGGTGACGATACAAAGGGGGCACACGAATGGTTGATAGAATTTGAAAATGCCCCGGAATATGTAGAGGCTTTTGCCTACGAACTAGACTGTGCTTTGAAAGCAGTAAACAGCGATTACGAAGCTAAAAGATATAAGGATATTGCCCTAGTGATGCCAATTGTACACTCGCTCGAGAAACAGGTATTTCATGAATGGCTTCGCAGCAAAGGCAAGCTGGGTGGGCAACACAAGATACCTCGCTTGAGTAATGATCGGGTATATGTGGATGAAATTCTCTGTCAGATAAATGCGAATGTAAAACATTAAGAAACCGAGGTAGCGCCTTTTCCCCATATTGGACGCTCACCTGCAATTAGGTGAGTAACAACAAAAAGACTAATAAAAGAACCCGAATAAAAAAGATATAAGTAAGGCACGTCCACAAAACTATAAAAGACCACCCAAGTGATTTTTAAGCAGGCAATTGGTAGATGTAACAAATTAAATTGAAATCTTTTTTTCAATAAAATTGCTGCAGACATAAAAATGGTTGGAACAATCAACGACAAGCCAATCAATAATTGATGTTGTAAAGCAATACGATCGGGCCCGAAAAATTTAGCCAATCCCAAACTTTCTCTGAATACAACAGGTGCATCGTGCCATACTCTTTTACTAAATTCAACATAACTTGAGGGTATTGATATTAGTTTTACAAATGTTCCCCATCCGAATGGAATTAATACCAAAATAAAAAAAACGGTTGCACCCATTAAACAAAATCGAAAAAGATTTCGATAGCTCTTTGTATAAATATAAAATAGCAGCATGGCCGGAATCCATCCAACTGTAGCATATCTGCTCAGCACGCAAAGAGCAGTTGCAATACCAATAAGCCATGCATTGCCACTGAGTAGTGCGAGTGCTAAAAAACAATAATATACTATTACAACACCTTCTTCGGTATAAATCAAAAGGCCTGAATTTTGTGCGTTTAATAACCACCAGATCAGTAAAAATGCAGCAAAAAAAAGAGGAGCAGCTTTTTTGTGGAGAGGTTGAATGCGCCAAATAAAAAGAAGGGCCAGTAAAAAAAAGGCAACTACAGTTGTCCATCTTGGATCTACCCCAAAAGCCACCGGAATACTGAATGGCAACCACATTGCCGGAAGATAGATAGGATGCATTCCATTCCAAATTTCGGGGATCACGTCATATACATGACTCCAGGCACCGCTGTTAAATCGCTGACACATAATTTTGATAATGGGTAACATATCTGCGTCGTGGTAATCCAGAGGAGCATCATCTATCCAGTGAACTGTGGAACCAATGATGCAAATTAGCGTCATGGCCAATATCCACCAACGGTAACGATTTACCGTTTTGGATAGATCAAATGGGCGATTCTTCTGGATTTCGGGTGTAGTCAATCGAAGTATCATCCATACAATCACCAGTCCCGAAAGCGTAAATACAATGCTGGTAATGCCTGTCAGCATTTTTAGTTTCAGCGCATAAGTAACACAAATGGTTTCTACCAGAAAGGCAATAAGCAATATTTTTTTGCTGTTTTGGAAGCTATTCATCTGGGGCTAAAATATCTAATTAAAAGGAAGGAACCGAATTAAATCCGAAATTGATTAGTTGGTGGTTAATTATTTTATAAAAACCATTTATTTGAATAGGCGCAAAGATATTTAAGTTTATTTAGCAGATGCTTCAGTTTGAGAAAACAGAAAAATATTATGGCAATCATTTAGCGCTGAGTGTACCCGCACTCGAATTGCCCGAAGGACTGCATTGGCTGCAAGGCGAAAACGGGTCGGGTAAAACAACCTTGTTAAAAATGATTGCAGGCTTACATCCTTTTAAAGGCGATATTCTGAGAGATGGTATCAGCATCAAAAAACAAAGAAACAAATTTCTTTCGGCAGTAAATTATGGAGAAGCAGAGCCGCTGTACCCGTCTTTTCTAACTGCAAAAGACCTTTTGGAATTATATTGTTATACCAAGAATGCTGCTATAACAGACAGCATGGATCTTCTGAGTGAGTTGCATATAAAAGATGCATATTATAAACCTGTAGGGACTTATTCGAGCGGCATGGTAAAAAAACTAAGTCTTGTTTTGGCCTTTGTGGGTAACCCCAAATTGATTTTGCTGGATGAACCCCTCATCACTATTGATGTTGCATCTGTAGACCTGATTTGTAAATTCATCAAACAAAAGCGAGATCGGGAAGGTGTTTCTTTTATCATTTCTTCACATCAGTCGTTCGAAACGGCCATCCATTTTACTTCAACAGTTTTGGTAAAGCATCAAACCCTTCAAATTAAGGAACTATGAAGCCAATCATCAAAGTGATGCAGACCGTTTTGGTGAATCATTTTTATAAATTGAATGCCGGTTTTTTGGCCTTTTTTTTCTTCTTGTTTTTTGGAGTAGTAAGAGGAGAACAACTGATTTATTTTCATGTAAGTTTGATAAAAGCATTTTTGGCAAGCCCGGTTTTTCTGGCAATGGTAATAATTGCCTGGGGCTTGTACACGCTTAAATGTGCCGACTATATTATTAAACGCATATTGGAACCAAGGCAACTGTTTTTAACTTGTATCAATCGGCTTGCGCCCAAAAAAGTTTGGGGCTGGATGCTGTACACACATCTTTTGATTTATATGCCTGTACTGCTTTATGTGTTGATAGCCTTATCCTTTGCGGTTCATGCACATCAATGGATACAAGTTATCATCATTACGATATCGAACCTTGCTTTTATAGTGAGTGCCACGCAAGCTTATTTTAGAGTATTACAACAACAGAGTACCGAGTCTTTTATCTTCAAACTTAATTTACCCGAACCAAAATTTGCAAAACCCTTATTTGCTTTTCCATTATATTTTTTGTGGCATGAGCGGAAGCAAATGTTATTGATCACGAAAGTTTTTAGCTTTTTGGTGTTGTATGGTTTCATCAGTTTTTACGAGCCGGATGGGTATGATATTCGCCCACTACTACTCATTTTCTTATTGATTTCAGCAGCGCATATGAGTATGATATATCAAATTCGTTTTTTTGAAAATGAATTCCTCTTATTTACAAAAAACCTACCAATCACACTTACAAAAAGGTTTGTACAAATGCTGGGCCTTTACCTTGTTTTGTTTTCGCCAGAATTGATATATGTTTATCGGGCTTATCCTTTATTTTTTAGCATAAACGACTATCCTCAATTGGTTTTAATACTATTGTCGCTGGCAGCATTTTTTCATAGTGTGCTATTAACATCTGATATGAAAGCAGAGGATTTTTTGAAAATTGTTTTCGGAATGCTGGCCGTTCTTTTTTTCCTGATCTTTTATAATCCCGGTTCCCTACTCTTTGTTTTTGTGCTGCTGATTGCCTTTGTTTTCTTTTATGGAAATTTCTATGAGTTTGAAAAATCAAATCAGGCGAAGGAAGTGAAGCCTTAAAAACTTCAGTGAATGCGTTGTTGCCAACTGCAATTATTTTACATTTGCCTCTGAATAAAAATGTAAACATGCAATTATTACAAAACAAAGTAGCTATCGTAACCGGCGCAGCTCGTGGAATTGGGGCTGCAATAGCTTTAAAGCTAGCCGAGCAGGGAGCTAATATTGCATTCACTTATGTGAGCGATAGTAGTTCAGAAAAAGCCGCGGCTTTAGTAGCTCAGATAGAATTATTTGGTGTTAAAGCAAAAGCTTATCAAACAAATGCTGCAATTTTTACAGATTGTGAATCATTTGTTGCCGATACGCTAAAAGAATTTGGGACGATCGACATTTGTGTGAACAATGCCGGGATTTCGAAAGACAATTTGTTATTGAGAATGACTGAAGAACAGTGGGATGATGTGATTGATACCAATCTGAAAAGCGTATTCAATATGACCAAGCAAGTGATTCGCCCGATGATGAAAGCAAAATCAGGAAGCATCATCAATATGAGTTCGATTATTGGAATAAGAGGTAATGCAGGACAGGGTAGTTATGCGGCTTCTAAAGCGGGCATTATTGGTTTTACAAAATCAATGGCTTTGGAATTGGGTAGCCGAAATATTCGTTGCAACGCCATCGCCCCAGGATTCATAGAAACAGATATGACACACTATCTCAAAGATGGTGATGGCGCCACTGAGTTCTTAAAGAAAATTCCACTGGGACGTTTTGGTAAAGCCGAAGAAATTGCAAATACCACTTTATTTCTGGCTAGCCACTGGAGCGCCTATATTACGGGGCAGGTGCTAAGCGCTTGTGGCGGATTAAATATTTAAGGGTTAGCAAAAAAATTCCCAAAAGCGCTATTCATTTTAATGGGTAGCGCTTTTTATTTGCAGAGATATAATTGCATTGATGGATATTGCATTTAATTAAACCTACAAAAAATAATGACGATGTATTCATACGAGAAATTGTTAGCAGAAAACAAGATCTGGGCGGCAGAGCAGGTTGCCCGCGACCCCGAATATTTCTCAAGACTGGTAGACATTCAGCATCCCGAATTTATGTGGATTGGTTGTAGCGATAGCAGGGTGCCTGCAAATGAATTGACCGGCTCGCAGCCGGGAGAGATCTTTGTTCATCGAAATGTGGCAAATATGGTAGTACATACCGATTTGAATATGCTGAGTGTTTTGCAATTTGCCGTAGAAGTACTAAAAGTGAAACACATTATTGTGTGCGGACATTACGGTTGTGGTGGTGTGAAGGCGGCAATGACACAAAAAAGTCTGGGGCTCATTAATAAATGGTTGCGCAATATCAAAGACGTATATCGTTTTCACAGAAAAGAAGTAGATGCAATTGAAGATGAAACCTTGCGTGTAAATAAATTGGTTGAGCTGAATGTGAAAGAACAAGTAATGAATCTGGCAAAAACTTCCATTGTTCAGGCTGCTTGGAAAACCGAAAACAGACCTGATCTACATGGTTGGGTCTACGATTTGCACGACGGAATTATTAAACCGGTCTTTGAAATTAATGCCGGAGAACATATTGATGCCTTATATGAATATGATAATCTATAATATTTAACCCTCTCTTATTTCGCATTAAATGGATTTAAATATGATTAAAAATCAATCGATTAGCCGTTTTGAGACGATAAGTTGATTAATTTTTGGTTAATTTGTCGCGAAATCAATTAATATGAAGAATATCAAATCAATTTTCCTGATTTTGGGAATGATTCTCGTTTCTTATGGTTTGTTCGCTCAAGCGAAAACCATTACCGGAACTATCAAGGATAGTAAGGGTCAGCCTCTTGAGGGCGCAGCAATCAGAAACAAGAACACAGGTGCAAGCAGCACATCTGCTAAAGATGGTGCTTTTACCATCAAGGTAAGTTCTTCTGATGTTTTGTCTATCAGTTCCATCGGATACCAATCTATTAATGTAAAAGCGAATAGCAATTCGTTTGTAATTGTATTGCAGGACGAAGCTATCGAATTGCAGGAAGTGGTTTTATTGGGAAGCAGAAAAGGAGGTCGTGTAAAAACTGAGTCTGCAGTTCCTGTTGACGTTATCAATATCAATCAGGCGGGAGTACCAACAGCAAAAATGGATCTTACTTCCGTTTTGAATTATGCGGCACCGTCTTTTAATTACAATAAGCAATCCGGAGCTGATGGTGCAGACCATATTGATTTGGGTACATTGCGCGGACTGGGTCCTGATCAGACCTTGGTTTTGATCAATGGAAAGAGAAGGCATCAAACCGCATTCGTTGCTTTATTTGGAACAAGGGGTCGAGGTAATTCAGGTGTTGATCTGAATGCATTTCCTCAATCGGCTGTAGATAAGGTTGAAATATTAAGAGATGGTGCATCGGCTCAATATGGTTCAGATGCAATGGCGGGCGTTATCAATTTGATGTTGAAAAAAGATACCAATCATTGGAGTATTAATGCAGGATGGTCGGGCTACGACGATACTAAATACAATTCCTATAAAACCCGTGCTACAAAAAGATATGTATACAGTAATCCTATCGATGGAGGCACATTCGCTTTCTCTGCAAATAATGGGGTGAAGATTGGTAAGAAAGGTGGATTCATCAATGTATCGTTCGACTTCCTGAATCAGGCAAAGACTTTCAGACAGGTTGCTGATACCAATGTAATGACTAACCCCAATGCGCAAATTCTAAATTCAGGAAGAAGGGCATTTGGTGATGGGTCGATTACCACTGCCGGTGCAATGTTTAACATGGAAATTCCTACCGATGCAAAAACTACATTTTATGCATTTGGTGGATATAATTATAAGAAATCGGATGCTTATGCATACAGCAGAAACTGGAGTGCAAGACCCGATCGTTTTCCGGTAACTTCTAGCGGCGCAAGAATTGATGTACCGAGTATTATGACAACAGATATAGATGGTGAAACTTGGTATAACCCACATATTCAAACCATCATTAAAGACATTTCTTTATCTGCCGGAATTAAAGGTGTTACAAAGAACGACTGGAGTTGGGATTTGAGCAATACAATCGGAAGAAATGATTTTCATTATTATGGAGATAAAACTTTTAATGCTTCGAATATTGGGAAATCTGCACCCAATCATTTTGATGATGGGGGATTTAATTTTTTACAGAATACAACCAATTTAGATTTTACAAAATCATTCAAGTCAATTGCTGAAGGATTGAATATTGGTTGGGGAGCTGAATTTCGCTTTGAACAATATGGTATTTATAAAGGTGAAGAAGGATCTTATATTGGCTATACCAATTCTTTAGGTCAGGCTCCGGGCTCACAAGGCTTTCCGGGATTCAGCCCTTCAGATGTTGTAAAAGCCAGTCGTACCAATGTAGGCGGCTATATTGATGCGGAATTGAATGTTACAAAAGCTTGGTTATTAGATGGGGCAGTACGCATAGAAAACTATTCCGATTTTGGATTTGTAAAAACTTTCAAATTAGCGTCACGATATAAAGTGACAGATAATTTTAATCTTCGCGGATCTATTAGTACCGGCTTCCGTGCGCCATCATTGCAACAGATTAATTTTAGTAATACCCTTACTTCATTTAGTGGTGGTCAATTGGTACAATCAAGAATTGCTCGCAATAATGATCCTGTTACAAAATCTGCGGGAATACCCGATCTGAAACAAGAAACTTCTGTGAATGCAAGTATTGGTTTTGCATGGAAACCTGCCAAAGGATTTACTGTTACGGTAGATGGATATTCTGTTAAAGTAAAAGACAGAATCGTTCTCTCGGGCTTGTTTAGCGCGAGCGATAACAGCTTGCCTACAGCATTTACCGATCAGTTAAATAAATTAGGTGTTGCTACCGCTCAGTTCTTCTCTAACTCTGTGAACACAACCAATACAGGTGTTGATGTTGTTGCAGATTATACTAAGAAATGGAGTAATCAAAGTTTCAAAATTTTGATAGCCGGAAATATTCAGAAAATGACGGTTGATGCAGTGCATGTTCCGGCAGCATTGAACGATAGTTATCTGCATCAGAAAACATTCTTTAGCGATCGCGAAGAAGCATTTTTATTAGCTTCTGCTCCTAAAGCAAAAGTTACACTGAACCTGGAATATACAATTGGTAAGATTGGAATGGGCGCACACTTTACTTATTTCGGAGAACAATCATCAAAAGGGTTTGGATGGACAGGACTTGCCAGCAAGGCAGGAACAAATGGCCCAGGCGATCCGGCTATTTCAGGAAGTTTTGGAGGTATCGATCCTTATGTTGATATTGATGGGTATAGCGATCAGGTACATGTTACTCCCGAAATATTCAGGTATAGCCCTAAAGTAACAACCGATATTTTTGCTTCTTATAAGTTTTGTAAAGCAGCAAGCTTATTTATTGGCGCTGATAATTTATTCAACGTGCACCCTGATTTTGCAGCAGTTAAAAATGCAAGGTATGAGGCTTTGGATAATGAAACCGGCGGTCCGTGGGAATCTGTTCAAATGGGATTCAACGGCTTACGTTTATTTGGTAAGTTAGTGTTGAATTTCTAAAATAGTTTTTTGAATGATCTGCGAATTTGCTGCAATTAGTTGTGGCGGTTCGCAGATTTTTTTATCTATAAAACCCTTGCCATGCGTCCTAGAACTAGTATCCTATTCTTTGTATTATTTGGTTTAACAACAGCCCTTTCTGCTCAAAATAAAATCGTTGTTTTTCAATCCGATTTCGGTTTGAAAGATGGTGCGGTATCTGCAATGAAAGGAGTTGCAATGAGTGTTTCATCCGATTTAAAATTATACGATCTAACACACGAGATTCCGGCTTATAATATCTGGGAAGCCGCATATCGTTTAGAACAAACCGTTCCTTACTGGCCCGCTGGTACCGTGTTTGTTTCGGTAGTAGACCCGGGTGTGGGCACCGATCGTAAGTCGGTTGTTGTAAAAACCAAAACCGGTCATTTTATCGTAACACCCGATAATGGAACTCTTACTTTAATTGCATCCTCTTTAGGAATTGCAGAAAGAAGAGAGATTAATGAATCTGTTAACAGAAGAAACGGCTCTCAAAAATCTTATACTTTTCACGGAAGAGATGTGTATGCATTTACTGCTGCGAAGCTAGCGTCTGGTACTATCAGTTATGAACAGGTGGGTGATTTGCTGGCAAATGATGTTGTAAAGATCCCTTACCAAAAAGCAGTAAAAGAAGGAAATATTTTGAAAGGAAATATTTCTATTCTGGATATTCAATACGGTAATGTATGGACAAATATTCCTTCGGAGTTAGTGCAGGAAATTGGTTTGAAATTTGGGCAAAATCTAAGCGTTCGAATTTATCGTAAGGGAATCAAAGTATGGGAGGGACTAGCCCCCTACAGCGAAACTTTTGGCGCTGTGGCAAGGGGTAAAGCTTTGTCGTACCTGAATAGTCTGATGCAATTATCCTTTGCATTGAATATGGATAGCTTTGCTAAACTGTATCATATCGGCAGCGGAAACGAATGGAGTGTAACGGTGCAGGTTGCAGAAAAAAAATAATCAGTTTCTTTTTTTGGAGAAAAAATAAATCGGAATCCCCGCACTGGTAATGAATATTCCAAGCAACGAATTGATAATGGGAGCAGTACCATTTCGGTAATTGCTAATGTCGGTGTATAAAGTTGAACATAAAAAGAAAACTACGAAACAAACAAATAAACAAGGTACAATCGGATAACCCCAAACCTTATAAACTCTGGGTGTATCCTTCATTCTTTTGCGAAGCAGAAAAACACCCAGTGTGCTCATGCCATAAAAGAACCAGCTCACAAAAATCAACATATCAGTAAGCATATCAAACGATCCGCTAAATATTAGTATAGTGCTCCATGCAGCATTTAAGATCAATGCATTTCCCGGTGTATTGTATTTTTTTTGTGGCTTACCTGCCCACGCAAACCAACGGTTTTCTTCACTCATTGCATAAGTAACCCTTGCCGTTGCCAACACATTTGAATTGGTAGTTCCAAGGGTGGAGAGCATTACTAAAAAAGCAATGATGCCGCCGCCAGCCAAACCCCAGGTAACAGTAGATGCATCAGATGCAACAAAGGGCGAAACAGCCATCTTTTCTATTGGCAGAACATAGATGTAAGCAAGATTTACGAGTACATAAATAATAATGCAGAACGACAAACTTATAAACAAACTTTTTGGAATATTTTTCTGCGGATCCTTTATTTCGCCTGCAACAAATGTAATATTATTCCATCCATCATAAGCCCAGAAAGCGCCTGCAATGGCCGCCATATAAGCGGTTACGAGCGCCCAACCATGCGGCATGGAAGGCATAGAATGAAACATATTGTGCAATGTGCCCTTACCCGAAAACAAAATTCCTCCAATCAATAAAACGATTGCTACCGATTTCATCGCAGTAAGTACACGTTGTAAAGCACCTCCATATGCAACACTTAAATAGTTTACAAAAGTTAGTATAAGAATTAGTAAAATGGTGAGTAGTTTGACTCCAAAATTTTCGAGGGGATATATATTTCCAACCAACGGAATATGTACTGATACAGTTGTTTCAATGGCATTGCTAAAACGGGGTAGCTCCACAAAATAATTTGTATACTGCGAAAACACATAGGCTATAGAAGCATTACCTGCGGTATTGAAAACTGCAAAAGCTGCCCACCCATATAGAAAAGCAAATGCATCGCCATACATTTTTTTAAAAAAAACGTACTGACCACCGGTCTCAGGAAACATAGCAGCAACTTCAGCATTGCTTAATGCACCAAATAATGTGATGATGCCGGCAACAACCCATACACTCACCAATAAAATGGGTGAGCCTAATTGTGAAGCCATCAGAGCTGGCTTCATAAATATACCTGAACCAATAATGCCACCAATCACCAAAGCAATGGTAGTATTCAAGGAAAGACTGCGTTTGAAAGCGCTCATTTATCTAAAAATAAGAGAAATTCTGGGTATTAAACATTAACCCAAGCTCGAAAGCTGGGGTTAATGCTAATCTTTGAATTATTTTGTAAAGACCAAAATCTGAAAGGAGCCGGCAACCATTTTAGGCCTAGTTCCTTTAGGTGCATCAGATGGCACAGCTTCCATGTCTGCAGCAGGCAAATAGAGTCTATGTGTTTTGGTATCAATGGTGATTGTGCGTGCAGACTTTTTTGTAGTAATTGTTTCGGTCACTGAAAAACTATTAGCACTTAGTTCTTTTACAACAGTTACAGTTCCTGAACCATTGGATGTAAATATCAAATTGGAAGTTGGATCAAAAGCTGCACCATCGCAACCTTCGCCAATTGGTAATTGCCCAACAATTTTTCCATTACTTGCATCCATCGCCACCAACAGTTTATCGCAGGTAGCAAAAAGCCTGTTTGTTTTTAAATCAATCACCAAGCCTGTAGGCTCTTCGCCAGGTAAAAGCGACCAGTGGTATAGTACCGTATTTTTTACAATATCAACAACTACAATTTCATTTTTGTCTTCACTATTCACATAAAGTTTCCCCATATTATCGCTTACTGCTGTTTCTGGTTTTCCGCCAACAGGAATGGTAGCAACCACTTTTTCTGTAACCGGATCAATTATCGAAAGGTCTTTACTGCGCCCATTGCAAGTAATAATTTTCTTAGAGAATGGATCGTACATAATGGCATCAGGATTTTCGCCTGTACTAATCTGCGATAAAACCGCTGCTGTTTTCAAATCAAAAACAGTAACATTATTTAACCGCCCATTGCTGGTATATCCTTTACCAAGTGAAGGAATAAAAGCAATACCGTGTACACCGGTGGTGTTGGGAATCACACCCAAAGAATCGCCAGTAGATTTATCCAGAATATTTACTTGTGTGCCGTGCGATGCATACAGCCTGTTTGATGTTTCATCAACAGCAATATAGTCCCAACCTCCCGCACTCGCAATATGAAAGGTTTTGGTTAATTTATAGCCACTGGCTTTTTGTGCCGCAATTTGGTTCAGCGAAAACATAAGTGCAGTAATCGCAGTTAATTTAATAAGCAAATTTTTCATATGGTGTTTGGTTTGGTATTTATTGAAAATGAAATTTTAGTCTTTTGATTCTTTGATAAATTTTCCTGTTGCATCAAAAATCACATCCTTTCCTTTTATAGCTGCTTCAAAATTGGTTGAGCCATCAGCTTTAATGATTTTGGCGCCTGATTTTAAAGGACTATCCTTATAGTGGACCTTAATATAAGTTTGAATGGTAGTAGGAAGCTCATTTACTTTCATTTCAATTTCAGTTTCAAGAATTTTTCCAGCAGCATCAACTACCACAGACATTTTCTTTCCATTTTCAACAAAATTTACTTCATAATTACCATTTTCTTTTTCGTATTGAATGTTACTGGCACCAGAATGTGCTTTTTCGAATGCTGCTTTTGCGGCTGCCGGTAGTTTAATTTTTTGTGCAGACGCAATCAGTGATAAGCAGATTGTGGAAACTAAAAAGAGCGTTTTCATATTTCAATGATTTTTTTGAAATCAAATCTAATTATGCATTTTGTAGCAATTCTGAATCGTTGACTGGCATTTTTTTATTGTGATACAATAAGCGAATCAGGCTTGGTAATACGATCAAAAGCAGTGGTAGTGCAATAATAAACCCACCAATAACAGCTATTGCTAAAGGCTGGTGTAATTGTGCTCCTGTTCCGATTCCCATAGCAATTGGTAAAAGGGCAATGATTGCTCCCAATGCCGTCATTAGTTTTGGCCTCAATCTGGTAGAGATCGAGTAGATCAATGCCTCATCTACGTTATTGCTCGTCTTCAGAGATTCACGAAATTGCAGGAATGTAAAAATGGCGTTTTCACCAATGATACCAACAATCATGATCAGCCCAGTATAACTACCTACATTCAAAGCGATACCGGTAAAATAAAGTCCCATATAACTTCCACTGATACCCAGAACTGCAATTAAAAGAATGATCAATGCGATACGGAAATCTTTGAACAAAAAGAGGATCACTCCAAAAACCAATAAACTGGAACTAATTAAAATGATCAGCAACTCTTTAAACGATTGTTGTTGATCTGCATAGGAGCCTCCATATACAATTGCGTATCCCTGTGGTAATACAATATTTGAGTTAATTGCTTTTTGTATGTCTTTGATAGTACTTCCCAGATCTCTGTTTTCTAATCTTGCAGTAACCACACCCATGGATTGCAGGTCTTCTCTTTGAATTTCTGCATCACCACTATTGATATGTACAGATGCCAATTGATTAATTGGATGCAATTTGCCATTGGGTAAAAAGATGGGTGTTTTATTGATGTCTGCAACGCTCAGTGTTTTGCTTCCGGGATAAATAAGTCGAAGGTTACTCAATTGCTCCTTATCATATACACTGCCAACCAAATTTCCTTCGAGTGAAGACTGCATTTGAAACTGCAGGTTTGAAGCGGTAATACCATACTGTGCCATTGCACTGTAATTGGGCTCGATATTGATAGATGGCCCGGCAATCACCACTCCGTCGAACACATCGGCGGTACCCGGAACTTTCGAAATAATGTTTTCCACTTTTTTTGATAAAGCCTGTAGTGTTGCCTGATCGCTTCCAAATATCTTTACTTCAATGGGCTGAACCGAAGTCATAAGATCTCCAAGTATATCTCCAATTACCTGTCCGAAATCAATTCTTAGTGCAGGCTGTGTGGATTCTATTTGTTTGCGAATAATACTAATGACTTCTTCTGTGGTTTTATTTCTTTTCTTTTTTAATTGTATCAAATAATCTCCACGATTTGGTTCGGTAATAAAGAAGCCCATTTGTGTACCTGTTCTTCTGCTATAAGCATCTACTTCCGGAGTTTTTACAATAATCTTTTCTACTTCACGCAACATACGA
>JAIEMK010000076.1 GCA_019752295.1 Chitinophagaceae bacterium
TAGCTAGGCTGGGTGGATGGAAAGGATATGCATCACAAAGAAAACCAGGCCCTATTGTATTACAAAAAGGGCTAACTCAGTTCTATGCCATGTTCAAAGGTTGGCAACTCTACCAAACTTTTAATAAAGATGTGTCCACACAGTAGAACCATGGTTTGGAGGGGAAACTATTTTAATCAGCTCTAGTTAAATAAAATCAGCGCAAATCAGTTTCATCTGCGCCATCGGCTCGCCATAAAAACAGCCTCATAAAGCGAAAAGCGAATATCTTTTCACCTAACTTTAAAACCGATAAACGATTCTTATGCACTACCAAAAAATTCCAAAAGCGGGTTTGATATTATCTGCATTGGTGCTGCTATCGTTTACTGTTTCTTGTTTTTTTTCGGGGCACCGCGTGGATTATAATTCAGAAATTAAACCCATCTTCAATAAAAATTGTATTAGTTGCCACGGTGGTGTTAAAAGACAAAGTGGTTTTAGTTTACTGTTTCGCTCTGAGGCAATGGCTAAAAATAAATCCGGGAAACCTGCAATTATTTCGGGTGATCCCGACAACAGCGAATTGATTAAAAGATTAACGCTGAAAGACCCTGAAGAGCGGATGCCATATAAACATGCACCCTTATCAGAAAAAGAAATCACCACACTCAAAACATGGATCAAACAGGGAGCAGTATGGGGCGAGCACTGGGCCTATACATCAGTTGTCGAAACGCCCATACCAAATAATAAACGCGGGCCCTTCGGCATATTTGGCAACCCTTCTTGGATCAATAACGATATCGATCAGTTCATCTATCAAAAAATAAAAGCAGCAGGAATGTCCCCCTCGGATGAAGCTGATAAGGCAATGCTTTTAAGAAGAGTAAGTTTGGATTTAACAGGAATGCCTGCATCAGAAAAAATCAACGATGCATTTTTAAATAGTAAGGATAAAAATGCTTACGAACATTTAGTAGATACTTTAATTGCTTCACCTCATTTCGGTGAAAGGTGGGCTGCCATGTGGATGGACCTTGCCCGTTATGCAGATACCAAAGGATACGAGCGCGATGATTCCAGAAGTATCTGGCGCTATCGCGATTGGTTGATACAGGCATTTAACGAAGACAAACCTTATGATCGGTTTTTAATAGAGCAGTTGGCGGGCGACCTCTTGCCCAACCCTACCGATGCACAATATATTGCCACTGCATTTCATCGCAATACCATGACCAACGATGAAGGTGGTACAGATAACGAAGAATTTCGCACTGCAGCAGTTATCGATCGCGTAAATGCAACGTGGGAAGGACTAATGGGAACCAGCTTTGCATGTGTTCAGTGCCATAGTCACCCTTACGATCCTTTTCGTCATGATGAATATTATCAGTTCATGGCATTCTTTAATAACACACGCGATGAAGATACTTACGATGACTATCCCTTACTGCGCGAATTTCATGATAACGATAGTTTGAAATTCATAGCGTTCAAAGATTGGGTGAAAAAAAATGCACCGGAACGCGAAAAAGAATTGATACAATTTGTGCGTACACAACAACCTGCCATCAACTCAATTGCGGCTGATCAGTTAGTGAATAGTGCATTGATGGATACCAAGTGGTTGGTGTTTCGAAACAAAGCTGTGGCGCGATTAAAAGATGTTGACCTGACCAATAAAACCGAGCTCATGTATCGCTATATTAGCTGGAAGCCCGGTGGCGAATGGCAGATACATTTAGATAACCCGAATGGCACAATCATTGGTAGTGTAAAAGTGGATGAAACAAAAAATAGGTGGAAGATTAACAACATTCCATTAATACCAACCACTGGCGTGCATCATTTGTTTTTTACATTTAACAATCCCAAAATAAAAACTCAGGAAGAAACCGGCATGCAATTCGACTGGTTTAATTTTACCAATCCGTTTCCTGGAAAAGGCCTGCCGGATTATGATATAGCGCTTAAAAACTTTAATGAATTATTAGAGCCATCTTTCGTAACCGTTACTCCCATTATGATGGATAATCCGAAAGAATTATTTAGGCCTACACAGGTTTTTGAGAGAGGTAACTGGTTGGTAAAAGGAAAAAAAGTAGAACCCAATACTCCTGCATCTCTGGGGGGCTTACCTGCAAACGCACCAAAGAACCGATTGGGTATGGCGATGTGGTTAACCGATAAAAAAAATCCACTAGTATCAAGAACTATTGTAAATAGAATCTGGGAACAATTTTTTGGCGTTGGCATTGCTGAAACCCTTGAAGATATGGGAACACAGGGCATTGCTCCCACACATCGCGAATTGCTCGACTGGCTTGCATTTCAATTAATGAACGAATATCACTGGGATCTGAAGAAACTGATGAAAGAAATTGTGATGAGCGCTACTTATCGCCAAGATTCGAAGTGGAATAAAGAAGCCATCGAAAAAGACCCATACAATAAACTTTATGCAAGAGGGCCGAGAGTAAGATTGTCGGCCGAGCAGGTACGCGATCAGGCATTGGTTCTAAGCGGATTGATGAGCGAAAAAATGTATGGCCCCGGAGTAATGCCTTTTCAGCCTGAAGGAATTTGGAACTCCCCTTGGAATGGCTCTTACTGGAAACTCAGTGATAGTACCGACCAGTATCGCAGGGCTGTGTACACTTATTGGAAACGTTCGGCACCCTATCCTTCAATGATTAGTTTTGACGAAACCAGCAGGGAAGTATGTACTGCCAGAAGAATCAGAACCAACACACCTTTGCAGGCATTAACAACATTGAACGACTCGGTTTTTCTGGAAGCAGCGCAACATTTTGCGTGGCGCATTAAATTGGTTGTTGCTTCTGATAAATCAAAACAAATCGAAAAAGGATATGAGATTGCATTGCACCAACCAATCAGTGATGCGAAGAAAAAAGCATTTGAGAAATTGTATGATACAGCACTGGTGCAGTTTAAAGCCGATCGAAAAAAACTGATTGCAACAACCGGACCCGATAAACTAAAACAGCAACCCGAAACAGCAGCATTGATTATAGTTGCAGAAGCCATGATGAATACAGATGAATTCATCACAAAAAATTAAAGGGATGAGTAAAGAAAATAATCGCATCATTCAGGAAGCAAACAAACAGTTTCTGGAACAAGTTACGCGCCGGCATTTTTTTCAGGAATGCGTAACCGGCTTGGGTGCCATGGCATTGGGTTCTGTACTAGGCGGTTGTAATTGGTTGGGATCAAAAGACGGCTCAAATTCAATGCTCAATACTAATCCGTTGATGGCACATGCACCGCATTTTGCAGGTAAGGCAAAATCTGTAATTTATATTCATATGGCTGGGGCGCCGTCTCAACTGGAGCTCTTCGATTATAAACCGGAACTAGCAAAACTCGATGGGCAAGATTGTCCACAATCACTATTAGAAGGAAAGAAATTTGCATTTATTCGGGGTGTTCCAAAAATGATGGGACCATTTGCTACTTTTAAACAGCGCGGACAGTGTGGTGCATGGATTTCAGATCACCTACCACACCTTGCAACAGTTGCTGATGAATTGAGTTTTTTAAAAGCGGTACAAACAGATCAATTCAATCATGGCCCTGCACAATTATTAATGCATACCGGCACGCCGCGATTGGGCCGACCTTCTATTGGTTCCTGGGTAACTTATGGTTTGGGCTCAGAGAATAATAATCTTCCGGGATTTGTGGTACTTACATCGGGAGGTAAAAATCCGGATGCGGGTAAAAGTGTTTGGGGCAACGGCTTCCTGCCTTCGGTGTATCAGGGTGTGCAATGCAGAAGCGAGGGAGATCCGGTATTATTTATCAAAGATCCTGAAGGCATGAGCCGCGATTTGCGAAAGGCTTCAATTGATGCAATCAATGAAGCAAATAGGGCAACCTATGAAGACTTTAAAGATCCCGAAATTGTATCGCGCATTGCGCAATACGAAATGGCTTATCGCATGCAGATCGAAGTGCCTGAAGTGATGAATATCAATAATGAGCCTGCCTATATTCACGAAATGTATGGAACCAAACCGGGTGAAGCCTGCTTTGCAAACAATGTATTGCTTGCAAGAAAATTGGTTGAAAAAGGTGTGCGCTTTGTACAATTATTTGACTGGGGCTGGGATAGTCATGGCACAGAAGAAAACCTTGCGATCGATTATGGATTCGTAAATAAATGCAGGGCTACTGATAAACCCGTTACCGCTTTATTACTCGATTTAAAACAAAGAGGTTTGCTGGATGAAACTTTAATTGTTTGGGGAGGCGAATTCGGCAGAACACCAATGGCCGAAAACAGAGACGGAAAGAAAAACCCTTTCAAAGGCCGCGATCACCATACCGAAGCATTTACGATTTGGATGGCCGGCGGCGGAATTAAAAAGGGTTACAGTTTTGGAGAAACTGACGAGATCGGTTATAGTGCAATCAGTGGAAAAGTAACTTCATTCGATATTCAGGCAACTATTTTAAATCAGCTTGGATTTGATCACGAAAAATTAGTGTATCCTTTTCAGGGCAGGTCATTCAGATTAACGGATGTGCACGGAAGGGTGATTAATGAAATTGTTGCCTAGAAAATTTTAAACGAGTTCTTATGAGTATCAACCGAAGAAAGTTTTTATCAATAGCAGGAACTGCTGCAGCAATCACCGCTAATCCCTTTGAATCTTTATTTGCAACTAAACCGGCATTTAAACTGCCTGCCGGATTTAGTTTAAAAATCATGGGTACCAATTGGGGTTTTAATGGATCGGTAGATGCATTTTGTGCAAAAGCAAAAGAGGCGGGTTATGATGGAATTGAAATGTGGTGGCCTTCTGATAATAAATCTCAAACCGAATTATTTGATGCCCTAAAAAAACATCAACTGGATATTGGATTTTTATGCGGCGTTGGAGAAACCGATCCCATAAAACATCTTGCTGCATTTAAACAATCGATTGATGCTGCAGCCAAACAAAATATTCAGCGACCGCTTTATATTAATTGTCATTCCGGAAAAGATTATTTTCCTGTTGATACAAACAGTCAGATCATTCAGCACACAATTGATCTTGCAAAAGAAACAGGACTCACCATCTGCCATGAATCGCATCGCTCCAGAATTTTATTTGCAGCACATATTGCCAAACAATACATCAATAAGTTTCCCGACCTGCGCATGACCCTCGATATTTCGCACTGGTGCAATGTGCATGAATCATTATTACACGATCAGGAAGATACGGTGCAATTGGCTCTGGCCAGAACCGATCATATTCATGCAAGAGTGGGACACCCCGAAGGTCCGCAAGTGAACGACCCGCGGGCTCCCGAATGGGAAGAAGCAGTGAAAAGACATTTGGGCTGGTGGGATAAAATTGTTGAACTTAAAACGAAGAGCGGGGCAAAACAAATAACCATACTTACTGAGTTTGGTCCGCCCGATTATATGCCAACACTACCATTTACGCGCCAGCCTGTGGCCGATCAATGGGGCATTAATGTGCATATGATGCAATTGCTCCGAAACAGATACAAGGCTTAAAAAAAGAATTGAAAGTTTTATGATTACAGAATTCATAGCACATTTTCATCCGGTATTGGTACACCTTCCAATAGGTATTTTATTGCTGGCGATTGTATTCCATTGGTTGAGCACTAAAGAAAAATACGCACAGTTGCGTTTTGCAATCCCAACCGCCTATCTGTTTGGAGCGGTTACTGCAGCGATGTCTTGTATAACGGGTTATTTATTGGCCGGCTCTGGCGAGTACGATGAAACTACTTTGAACCTGCATCAATGGATGGGTATACTGGTTGCATTTAGTTCTGCAACAGGCTATTTATTTTCGCGAACAAAAAATATAAATCAATTAAAATGGGTTTCTGTTTTATTATTGATATTGCTTACAGTTACCGGACATCTTGGAGGAACACTCACACACGGTGAGGGATATTTATGGAAGAGTTTTCCGGGCGCAAAGAATGACTCAGCCATTGCACTAAAACCTATTGCAAATGCACAGGAGGCAATCGTGTATAAAGACATTATACAACCCCTGCTGCAACAGAAATGTTATAACTGTCACGCGACAACCAAACAAAAAGGCGGACTCAGGTTGGATTCCGAAACATGGATTCTGAAAGGTGGAAAAAACGGTGCAGTAATGCATGCAGGTAGTGCAGACAGTAGCGAAATTTATAAGCGCGTGCAGTTAGATCCACTCGAAGAAAAACATATGCCTCCAAAAGGGAAACCGCAGTTAACAGAACAGGAAAGATTATTGCTGCATTGGTGGATTGCATCGGGAGCGGATTTTGCGAAAAAATCAAAAGACATGCAGCAGCCTGCTGCTATAAAAACCGCACTCAGTTCTTTAGAAAAAGCCGAAGTTGTAGTAACAAAAAGATTAGATATGCCAGAGGGCGAAGCGCCGAAAGCAAGTGAAGCAACAATAGCATCCCTGCGCAAAAATGCAATTACCATTTCTGAAATTTCACAGAGTAGTCACTGGCTTAACGCCAACTTTGTTAACTGCACAAAATGGAATGCTGATATCGAGAAGCAGTTAGCATCATTAAAAGATCAAATGATTTGGCTTAAAATACCCGGTGCGCAATTAGAAACAACCGCCTGGAAGACAATAGCCGGGTTAACTAATTTAAGAAGATTAAGCGCAGAACATTCCAACATTTCTGATCAGGATTTGCTACAAATTGCATCCCTAAAAAACCTGCAGTATCTGAATTTGGTAGACACCAAGATAACTGCAAATGGGTTGATGCAATTGAAAGGAAATAACAGCTTAACGAATATTTTTATTGGCCGAACGAACATCTCGCGGCAAGACTATATCAGTTTAAAAACCGCTTTTCCCAAAGCCATTTTGGATAGTGGTGGTTATCGATTAGAATTTATTGCAACAGATACACAAACGCTGCATCCTAAAAAGTGAAAAGTGATTGAATAATATTTCCCCTCCCAAACACGTTTGGGAGGGGTGCGAGCGCAGCGAAGTGGGGTGGGAAAAAGCTTGAACCGAGGAAAAATAATCTCTAAGAGAATCAACCACCCCGGCCATCGCTAAATCGCTCGGCCACCCCTCCAAACCATGGTTTGGAGGGGAAACTAATTTATTCAACCCTACTTAAATAAAATCTGCACAAATCAGTTTCATCTCCGTGTAATAAAACAGCCCTGCAAAAGCGAAATTCAAAAAAGCGTAAATCGTTTAGGAATTGCCTGTTCATTCTTCCCTCTTCACTTTTTTATCTCTCCCACCATCTGTGCAGGCACAACCCATTCATCGAATTGTTCAGGAGTAACATATCCAAGCTTTACAGCCATTTCTTTTAATGTAGTTCCTTCTTTGTGTGCGGTCTGTGCAATTTCTGCGGCTTTATAATAGCCGATCTTGGTGTTGAGCGATGTTACTAGCATCAAACTATTGTCAACGTGCTTTTTGATATTTGCTTCAATAGGAGCAAGGCCTACAGCGCATTTGTCGTTGAAGCTTACACATCCATCTCCGATCAGCCTGGCACTGTGTAAGAAATTATAAATCATTACGGGTTTAAAAACGTTTAACTCGAAATGTCCGGTAGCGCCGCCAATATTGATGGCAACATCATTACCCATTACCTGTGCTGCAATCATGGTTAATGCTTCACACTGTGTTGGGTTTACTTTACCCGGCATGATGGAAGATCCAGGTTCATTATCGGGAATATGCAATTCTCCGATACCACTTCTTGGACCTGATGAAAGCATACGAATATCATTAGCAATCTTCATTAAACTTACCGCAACAGTTTTTAAAGCGCCATGTGCTTCTACGATGGCATCGTGCGCTGCAAGTGCTTCAAATTTATTTTCTGCTGTTATAAATGGAAGTCCGGTTAAATTGGCAATATGTTTAGCCACATTTACATCGTATCCCTTTGGCGTATTAATGCCCGTACCCACGGCAGTGCCACCTAGTGCCAGTTCGCTTAAATGAGCAAGTGTATTATTGATGGCTTTTAATCCGTGATTCAATTGCGAAACATAACCGCTAATTTCCTGACCCAAGGTTAGCGGAGTTGCATCCATAAAATGGGTACGGCCAATTTTAACAACATGCATGAATTCCTTACTCTTTAGGGCAAGCGTATCTCTTAATTTGGTAATGCCGGGAATAGTGGTTTCTATCAAAATTTTATAAGCCGCAATATGCATCGCAGTAGGGAATGTATCGTTCGATGATTGTGACTTGTTTACATCGTCATTCGGATGCAGAAACTTTTCTTTATCGGTTAAAGCGCCACCTTTAATAATATGTCCGCGATAAGCAACCACTTCATTTACATTCATATTACTTTGTGTGCCCGAACCTGTTTGCCAAACCACCAAAGGAAATTGGCTATTTAATTTTCCTTCTAAAATCTCATCGCATACCTGACCAATCAATTTAGCTTTTTCTTCCGACAGAACGCCTGCGTCGAGATTGGTTAATGCTGCGGCTTTCTTTAAATAAGCAAATGCGGCAATAATTTCTTTAGGCATTTTATTAATGTCCTGCGCGATCTGAAAGTTTTCGATACTACGCTGTGTTTGTGCTCCCCAATAAACATCGGCAGGCACTTTTACTTCACCCATCGTGTCTTTCTCAATACGATATTCCATTATTCTGTATTTAAAAATTGTGAATATTATTTTGCCCCGCAAAGGTAGGACAAGAAGGTAAATTTGCAGTAGTTAATATTTGTAACTAATCACTTTCCTGATCAGCTATTTCAACATTTATTTACCGGTAAAAACAGCTTTTCTTTTTTCCAGAAATGCGGTAGTGCCTTCTACACGATCTTTGGTATCAAAGCAATCTGCAAATGCATCTATTTCTGTTAAATAACCGTCTTTACTTTCATCAAAAACGGCATTTGCCGATTCAATACATTTGGCTACGGCAAGGGGTGCTTTTGAATTGATAACCGACAATATTTCTGTTGCTTTCTGCAATAAATTTTCTGTGGGAACAACATAGTTAACCAGTCCCCATTGCAAGGCTGTGGCTGCATCAATCATACCCGCACTCATCAACATTTCCATAGCGCGACCTTTACCGATCAACTGAACCAATCTTTGTGTGCCTCCGTATCCCGGAATCAAGCCTAGGTTCACTTCGGGCTGACCGAATCGCGCATTTTCTGAAGCTATTCTAAAATGGCAACTCATTGCAAGCTCACATCCACCGCCTAGTGCAAAACCATTCACACAGGCAACAATGGGCTTGGGGGCATTTTCTATTCTAAAAAAAGTGTCCTGCCCGGCTTTTGAAAGTATCATTGATTCTGCCTTACTCAATTGATTGAACTCGCTGATGTCGGCTCCTGCAACAAAAGCTTTGGGGCCTGCGCCTGTAATGATTACAGATTTAATTGCATCATTTGAATACACTTCGTCTAACGCCTTGTTTAAATCAGTAAAAACTGCGCTATTCAAAGCGTTCAATTTATCTGGCCGATTGATGGTGATGGTGAAAATGTTATTCTCCAGATTTGTGAGGATAGTAGTATACATATTTTCTTTATTGAGATGATTTTATAGCACGCAGATGACGCGGATGAAACGGATTTACACAGATTTTTTATCGTTAATAATTGCATCCATAAAAGCACCCTATTTTTAAAACTCCCTATTCTCTTTCACCCATCCTTTAATGTAATCGGCAATTTCGGAAGTAGTAGTTCCCGGTGCAAATAAATTACCCACGCCCAGGGCTTGCAATGTTTGCATATCTTCTTCGGGAATAATTCCACCGCCAGTGAGAAGCACATCATTCATCCCCTTCTCTTTCAGCAAGCTAATGATCTTTGGAAAAACGGTCATGTGTGCGCCCGACAAAATACTTACACCAATAGCATCCACATCTTCCTGTAACGCAGCATTCACAACCATTTCAGGGGTTTGGCGCAATCCGGTATAAATTACTTCCATTCCAGCATCTCTTAATGCAGTGGCAATAATCTTAGCGCCCCGATCGTGACCATCTAACCCAACTTTCGCAACTAAAACACGGATAGGCCTGTTCATTATTTAAAGTTAAATTGTTTTCTCGACTCCAGCATATTCCTCTCTGCAATGATCCTCACAGAATCATCGGGCTGACTGTATAAAATAATCTTTGTTCCAAATTCTCTTGCAAGCTTTTCTGTAACCGAATCCTTAATCTCTCTTTTATTCCAATGATTAAAGAAAGCATCATCTGCATCAGGAAGATGTTTGCAAACAAATAGAAAATATTTTTGCGTAAAATGATCGGGAAGCCAAAATAAATAGCTTGCATCGTCGCTATAAATTTCGGGTAGCCCATATTTTTTTCGATAAAAACTCAAAGCTCCCGCTTCTCCATAATTGTCTCCATAAACCATTGTTTGATTTTTTACAGAGTCGGGCAAACTGCTATAAACCCTTGCTGTTTTCTTTGCCATTTCATCCCAGCCAAGCATATCCGAAAAATCCTGAGGTAACGAATGTTCTTGGCGGTCTTCCCATTGCAAAACCGAACCTTTGTCGATACGAATTACTTTGTAATATGCTGCTAATTTATCTGCCGACATGCAAGGCAAAATCATAGGCAGAACAAACGCAGTGATAAGCATCATGCACACTGGTACTGCTACTCTTAACCACCCAAACCTTTTTCCAAAATTTATTTTAGAAAACCAGATGCCACCAAATACCATCAATGTAGGATACATGGCTGCGGCATAATAAGCTTTTCCATTAAAAAATAAAAGGATGGAAAGGATGCCAAAATAAATGAGTACAAGAAACAAATAATGCCTTACTGATTTGTTTAAAAAAAGATACCAAATGCCTCCCAACCAAAGAAAAAATGAAGGGAAAGTGATTAGCAACTGATCTGCCAAAAATAATACCCTACTATTATGTTTTAACTGCTGATTCGTGAGTAAGTCCATATGATGCAACACCGGAAAATGATGCTGGTATTGCCAGACCAAATTGGGCGAACAAATTGCAAAGCCCAATAACATTGCAAAATACAAATGCTTATTAGCTAATGCGCTTCTCTTTAATAAAATGACCGCTACTAAAAAAGAGAAGATATAAAATGCAGTAGTGTATTTGCCCAAAATGCCTAACCCAAAACAAAGACCCAGCCAATACAGGTATTTAGTTTTGTCCGTATCAAGCCAACAGACAATAAAATAAGAGCTTGCTGTCCAGAAAAAAATATCTAAAAAATTTGGCTGAAACAAAATATTCATGCGTAAAAGCCCGGTGCACAGAAAACCTAAGCAGGCCATGAAAATGGCAAATGCATTGCCTTTTAGACGGATCACCATTTCTCCAACGAATACCATTGTAAATGCCCCGAAAACGCCTCCCCATAGTTGAACAGTATGAACTGTGCCTCCCATTAATTTGCTGATATATCCCAACACTGCAAGCAGGGGTGGCATTTCGATAAATCCCCACGCAAGATGGTCAGAATCGGCCAGATATAAATATTCATCTCTGTGTAATTCAAACTGCTGATGAATGAACAAAAAAGGAACCAGCAATTTGATCAATGCAAAGCTTGCAATGATATACTTGGCAGTTTTTGTTTGATGCATTTTCTAAATTTCACTACAATATAAATAAAATCACAGCGCTGGGTACTGCTTACTCTAATAAACGCATTACTTGTTTTATTCTTTCGATGGTAGACTCTTTTCCGATTGCTGCAGCTATATCAAAAACGCCGGGACCAAATTTTCCACCCACCAACATAATACGTAATGGTAACATAAGTTCACCCGGTTTTAATTGATTAACTGCTGCTAGTTCTTTGAACTCAATTTCTAATCCTGGAGCTTCCCATAAAGTACTTAATTCGTATGCCCTGATTAATTCTGTGAAGAACATATTTTTTTTCTCGTCCCATTTTGGTTTCACCGCAGCGATATCTATTTCTGCCGGCAACTCAAAAAAGAAAGAAGCCTGCTGAATAAAGTCGGGCATTAAAGTACAACGATCTTTCACTAAATCTATCGCTTTAGCTAAGAGGGAATCGTCAGTTATGGTAATTCCTTTTTCGGCAAACAATTTTTGTACACTCAGCTCCAAATGTTTTGCAGGCATACGTTTTATCCATTCGTGATTATACCATTTTGCTTTTTCGTAATCAAATTTGGCACCGCCTTTATGCACTCTGTCGATCGAAAATTTTTCTATCAACTCCAGCATCGAAAATATTTCCTGATCACTACCATCATTCCATCCCAGCATTGCTAAAAGGTTTACAAAAGCTTCGGGTAAAAATCCACGCTCTTTAAATCCAATAGTTGTTTCATTGGTTTTAGGATCAGTCCAATCCATTGCAAATACAGGAAACCCCAAACGATCACCATCACGCTTACTCAATTTCCCATTCCCGTCGGGTTTTAAGATCAGTGGCAAATGCGCCCATTGTGGCATCTCTTTTTCCCATCCTAAATATTTCCATAGTAATAAATGTACCGGCGCTGATGGTAACCATTCTTCACCACGGAAAGCATGACTGATCTGCATTTGATAATCATCTACCACCACGGCAAGGTGATAGGTTGGCATACCATCTGCTTTCAACAACACTTTATCATCCACTTGTGAAGTATGAAAACTCACTTCACCACGAATCATATCGGTAAACTGAATGGTTTCATCTGTGGGCATTTTAATGCGAATCACATAGGGTGTATTTGTAGATAATAAAGCCGTCACTTCTTCGGCCGGAAGAAATAATGAATTGCGCATTTTGTCGCGCAACGCATGGTTATACTGAGGTGATGGATTTTCAGCCGTTTTATAATTTGTGCGCATTTCTTCTAATTCGGCGGGAGTATCAAAGGCATAATAAGCATAACCGGCTTTTACCAATTGCTCGGCATACTGCTTATAATTTGCCTTTCTTTCGCTCTGCCGATAGGGCGCAAATGGTCCTCCATGCAAAGGACTTTCATCTGGAACCATGCCACACCATTTGAGCGTTTCAAAAATATAAGCTTCTGCACCTTCTACAAAGCGGGTCTGGTCGGTATCTTCAATACGAACAATAAAATCGCCGCCATTTTGTTTGGCAAAAAGATAATTGAACAGAACGGTTCTAACACCGCCCAAATGCAGGCCACCGGTAGGAGACGGGGCAAATCGAACTCTGACTTTTTGATTCATAAGGCAACAAAGATAAACCTGCATTTCCGTTCTGAACTGCATTCACGAAAAATCTTAAATTCCGGAATATCTTTGCAGTATGTATTTTGTAAAAGCACCGCTATGGCTAAGATGGATTTATCGCTCGCTGCTATGGAAAATTCCAGTAACAGAAAAAGTGATTTATCTAACTTTCGACGATGGTCCACATCCCCTAGCCACGCCCTTTGTATTGGGTCAACTTCGCCAATATCAGGCTAAAGCCAGTTTTTTTTGTATCGGCAAAAATGTACTGGAGCAACCTGAAATTTACGACCAAATCATTAAAGAGGGACATCGCGTAGGCAATCATACCCAAAACCACTTGAATGGATGGAAAGTGCCGGAACAGTTTTACTTAGATAATATTGAAAAGGCCTCTGGCTATATCCACACAAATCTTTTCCGTCCACCCTATGGAAGGATCAAATTATCTGCAATCGCAAAAATAAAATCCCTTCTGCAGTCAAAATTAACGGGTAAAGAAGCAGGCCTTACGGCAAAAATTGTAATGTGGGATGTATTGAGTGGCGATTTCGACCTGCGGATCTCTGCAGAAAAATGCTTTGAAAATGTAATTAATAATTCCAGGAAAGGCAGCATTATTGTCTTCCACGATAGCAGCAAAGCTTGGGACAGGATGCACAAAACTTTGCCCAAAGTGTTGGACTATTATTCCAGAAAAGGCTTTCTATTTGAAGCAATTCCCTAATAAAATGGGGCTTGGATGGGGGACAAAAAAATGGCCAGGGTAGAAACCCCGGCCCGTTTTTAATCCGTACCCTATGAAAACACTCTTTAAAGCCCGGAACCTAGTCCTTGCCTAATTCGTTGATTTTTAACTATTTATACTATTGATGTTTGTAAAGCCTACGCTTAAAACCTTCATCCTTTCACCTCATCCATAAAGCCATTCTTTGCTAATTTGTTGCTTTCTGATGTTGTATCAATGTTCCGCTATTATTAAACGGCAACCATTCTCATTTTATTTTGCGAGCACAAAAAAAAATAGAAAAAAGATTGCTTTTTCTTTAGAATTAACATAGCCGGACTTTTATAAGCAGAAAAGTTTGATTTTTGCAGGATGATCATGATTGATACCCACTGTCATTTATATTCGGAAGAGTTTCGGGAAGATATTGACCAAACAATTGAACGAGCCCGGCAGGCAGGGGTAACTAAATTCTTTTTGCCTGCTATCGACAGTACCGAAACCGATCGGATGCTGGCATTAGAACAAAAATTTCCAGGAGTTTGTATTCCCATGATGGGTTTGCATCCTTGTTATGTAAAAGCAAATGTGGCAGAAGAACTAGAGCACGTAAAGCAATGGATCGATAAAAGAGATTTTGTGGCCGTTGGTGAAATTGGATTAGATTTTTATTGGGATAAAACATTCGAAAAAGAACAATACGATGCTTTTGATATACAGATGCAATGGGCTTTTGAAAAAAATAGACCCATTGTAATTCATACGCGCAATGCGATGCAGGAAACTATCAACCGGGTAAAACCATTTGCAAAAAAAGGATTGAAAGGCATCTTCCATTGTTTTAGTGGTAGTGCAGAATCGGCCAAACAAATCGTTGAACTTGGTTTCTTATTAGGTATTGGTGGGGTTATTACTTATAAGAATGCAGGCTTGCCCGAGTCGCTTTTGAATATTGGTCTTGAACATCTGGTGCTTGAAACAGATGCACCTTATTTAACACCTGTGCCCTTCAGGGGAAAGCGTAACGAAAGCAGTTATCTGAAATATATAGTTACAAAACTGGCCGAAACAAAAAACGTTTCCGAAGTAGAAGTAGCATCCATTACAACTGCTAATGCAGAAAAAATTTTCCAATATCAGTAAGACACTTGAGTATTCCTTCAAATGCTTCTTTTGGGTACATTAACCCTAGGCTTCAGTCTGGGGATGATAGGCTCTGTTTGGATTTTGGGCTTTAGCCCAATGTCATTAAGTTAAGGGGTAATTAAATTAGTGGAGCTTGTGGAAAGTGTAGGTCTAATGCATTCTAAAGCAGAATTTCATATAGAGCCATTAACCCCAGCTTTTAAGCTGGGGATCCTACGAAACCCCTACAAAAACTGGGCTTTAGCCCTCACCCTACTCCATCGTGAATCTCATTATGACTAATAAAATCATTTTATACTTAAAACGATGAATCGCCAGATTCTTTTTTGTTTCCTTTATGCATAAAATTCAATTTTATGTCATTTATAAAAATTATGGTTCACACAGTGTGGGGTACAAAAGAAAGACTCCCTTTTTTGAATAATGAAATTCGCCCGACTATTATTAATCACATTAAAACAAATGCAAACTCTAAAGGAATTTTTATTGATAGAATTAATGGACATTCTGATCACCTTCATTGTCTACTAGGCTTGCATTCTGAATTAAGTATTAGTAAAACACTACAACTCATGAAAGGGGAATCGGCTTATTGGATCAATGATCAAAAACTGACAAAGTCAAAGTTCGAATGGGCGAATGAATATTTCGCTGTTTCAGTAAATGCAAATAGGTTAGAACAGGTTCGATGGTATATCGAGGGGCAAGAATTACATCATAAAAAAATTACGTTTCAAGAGGCGTATGAGGAGTTTATCAAAGAATACGAGAAGGGTGAGGGCTAAAGCCCAAAACCAGACAGATCCTGCCATCCCTAGGCTGAAGCCTAGGGTTAATGCATCCAAAAGAAGCATTTCGCATGGGGATAATAGCACTCCAAAACACAAGACTTTAGTCTTTACACCCACAATGCACTTACAACTCAATAACACAACTAATTAAACCTTAACTTGATGACATTTGGCTTCAGCCCCAAACTCATCCGCTTAAATCATCTACTAGGATAAGCCTTATTACCTCTTGCATAAAACCAAATGATGCGATTCATCTTATCATCATCACCTCCATCAACATCTTTAAACACTTCATTTTTTGATTGTAGAGCAAACTTTTTTGCCTTACCCGATAAGGCATTTATTTCTGGATTCATTTCATTCAGCGGAACATTATTAGCTAAAGCGGTATAGGTTTTATTGTTTTTAGTTTTTTGGAAACAATCTGTCATCAGTCTTGCACTGGCATCAACGATATTCATCGGAGGAAGCCCCAGAATTTGTTCGATAGTGCGTAGCATGGATGTCTGATTATAGTTTGTGGTTACTAGTTTTCCATTGCTGTACGCACTAATCACTAAACCCAATGTTCTGTAAGACGAAATATGATCCCATCCACCTTGTGAATCATCTTCGGTAATAAAGATGGCGGTTGAGTCCCAATATTTGCTCTTGCTAATTGCTTCCACAATTCTGCCCACTGCAAGATCATTGTCTGCAACCATTGCATTTGGTGTAGGAAACCCGGGAGAGGTTCCAGCGCTATGATCGTTTGGTAAAGAAAGAACCAATAGATTGGGCAAATTATTTTCGGCTTCATAATTTTTCCAATCCTCTAAAAAAATACTAGCTCTTTGCTGATCGGTAAAATTAATATTATCGCAATCAGGATAAGTGGCAGAAATAATCGGACGGATCCTTGCAATGCTGCTGCTATTATGCCAATTGGGGTTTATTCCATTTGTATAATCCCGATAAAGATCGGCCCACTTGCGTTTCGTATCATACATCGTTTCGCATGCTTCACCATAAATTCGCACCGATTTGCCATGATCCAAAGCCTGATTCCAGATAAAGCCGTTTTTATTATACACCAGCGCATCTGCCTGACGATGCGGATAACTTCTAAACCATGCTCTTACCATTTTTTCTACATAATCCGAAACCATTCCTGCGTCTGTCCATTGATGCCCTTCTGCCGATGATTTTCCGGAAGCGTAATAGTCATCCATCCAACCAAACTCTTTGGCGAGTGCATGTTGATTGGGCGTAACTTTTTCTCCAAACACACAAAGAGTACTATCGTTCCTACCCCTTGGCAAATCTCCGAATACCTGATCGTAGGTTTTATTTTCTTTAATAATATAAATCACGTGTTTAAAAACAGAAGGCTCTCCGAGGCGTTCGGGCACCGGCAAAGCAGCAATATTTTCCCTTGGTGCTAATTGCATTTGCTCTACACGGTTTGCTAAATTTAATTGAATAACCTGTTGCGTATATATTTCCAAATCTTTTGCATCAGGTATGGGGATGATGCTAACCGATGCAATTTGCTGGTGTATGGTTCTGGCTTTTTTTCTTGCATCAATTACATTCGATCCGTTCGATTCCAAATTTGTAACAACTAGTAAATTTTTGTAAATTTTTAAGCCGCCGGGAAATGCTTCTGTAGGAATAAAACCGGTCACAACAGATTTGCCTCTTCCATTTGTGGCCGCATTCTTGCCGAGTTGTACAACAGCCACCGCATTGTTAAACCCGTTAGCAACATACAAAATATTGTCATTTAATTCCAGCGCATTGGGTGTACTTCCTGGCAAACTGTCTTTAGCAGCGAGTAAACCAACCGCAATTGTTTCAATGAGTTTATTTGTTTTGGTTTGAATAACAGAAATTTGATCACTCGAACCGTTTGAAACATAAATATACTTTCCATCTTCAGAACACTTAATGGCATTGGGGTGTAGACCAACATTCATCTCCGAAATTATTTTTCCGTTGTTCTGCTCAAACACCGATACAGTGCCCGTTGCTGTTGCACCAGTTCGTGGATCGGTGTACGCAAGCCCCCAAGGCACACCTGCTCTTTCTTTAGTACTATCTGTAGCAATGCTTCCTGCCCAATTGCTAACATAAATTTTGTTATTTGCTACTGCAATACCATAAGGCGCATTGCCGGTATTCGATTTCCAAACGATTGATTTTTCGGCCCATCTTATTTTTAGTAATTCGTTATTGCCATTGAGCACTGCATAAATAAACCATTCTCCATTTTCTTGTTTTACCGCCAGATCATTTGGTAAAGCGTTATGTGCAGGCGCTCTTTTTTCGATGGCAATGTCTGATATATTTTTAAACCCATCAGCCCATTCGGCAATCATGATGGCGGCATTGGGTTTATTCAATTCCGATGCACTCCATAACACATATGTTTTACCATCCAATTCAAAAGCTTTGATACCCGAATAAGTGCTGACAAAATTTTTATAACGCGATATATCTGTGTAAGTCCATCTGTCAATTATTTTATTTTCTAACACATTTAAAGCTACTATCCCATAACGATCTTCTACAACCATCAATCCCTTCTCGGATAATTTTGTAATATCCAATGCATGATTTTCTAAATCCGGTTTTCCAAATCGAATAACTTCGCCGGCCGATTGAATGATCCTGTTAAAGGGCATCAGGTGTTGCTCTTTATTTTGTTCTAAAAGAAAGTCAGATAGATTTGTAAGATGATCTGTGTTAATGAAATCGACTTTAAATTCTATCATTTTCTCCCAAGCCACAGCATAGTCGGGAACAGCCCAAAAACGAACTTTTTTATTTGCTTCGTGCGCATGATTAATTTGTCGAATGATATTTTCACGCTCTTCCGTTGTAATCTCTAAGGGATATTTCTTTTTCACCCAATCACTGAAATCGTCGCTGAGTAAAGCAATTTTCGACAAAGCTTCTTTAGAGTAATTCTCTTTCAGCCTTCCGTCGAACCAAATAAATTCCGGGTATTTCAAAAAATCTTTTGGATCAGGTCTGTTACCCGAAATGGCAATGGTTATTTTTTTGTTTTGAATAATGGATGGATATTTTTTTAAAACTTCTATCAGGGCTTTTAAAGTGGGTACTGCATCCGTCTTCTGATCGATTAGTAATTGAATCGTTCTGCTATGATCGCTATACGGATAACCATTATTTCTTTTAATAAAATCTGCAAGCGGATCCAAATATAATTTTTCGAGGTTGCGATCTGCCGAAACATCTTTAGCATCATGCCCCACCAATATTTTTCCGTTTACCAAATGAATGTCGGCTTCAATGGACCCGAACTTTTCCTGATAAGCCAAATAAAATGGCTGTGCCTGCTCGTAGTCGTTGTGTGAATGAGCATTTGCAGTGCTATACATTGCTGGTTGTGCATTCACCAAAACAGTACAACTAATGCTTGCAAAAAATAATGCTAAAAAATAGGAGCGCATAAATAAAAGTATCATGGTGACTAATAATAGTAAAGTTATTGAGTGATTTTTCATTTGAGATTATTTATTTAAAAACTTATTAAATGCCTGATTTTACTGGTATTTAATGGCTCAAAGAATTCTGCTGCAGAAGATTTATTAATTAATTAAGAAGAAAGTGTAACCGAATGGTTACTGCATCATTACCAGTTTGTTAATTCAATTCAATGGCTTCTCTTTCAAAAACCTTAACAATAGTTTCGCTCTTCCTTAACGAATTGAGGATTTCGGAAAGGCTGTAGTAAACCGTTTATTTATCATCAAAAAAAATAAAAATGAGATTGAGATTAACTATCAATTTTCTGAGCACAATGCTGGTCATGGCATTGGCTTTGGGGAATCTGAGCGCTTTTGCGCAAACCCAGAAAATCTCTGGTAAAATTTTAACCAAATCAGGTTTGGGAATCTCTGGCGCAGTTGTACGCGTTAAAGAATCAAATTTTAGAACTACAACCGATGAGGCCGGTGCTTTTACGGTTCAGGCCGACAATAAATCCACGCTGGTTATATCTTCACTAGGATTTATTACTATTGAAAAGAAAATAACAGGCGACCAAGTTTCTGTAGTGTTGGCCGACGATCCTGCATTGTTAACCGATGTGGTAGTTACTGCTTATGGCATTAAAAAAGAGCAGAAGAGAGTGGGTTATTCTACTTCAGTTGTTAAGGGATCGGACGTAAATAAAGTAAGAGATGCGAATCCTCTGAATGCTTTGGCAGGTAAAGTTGCCGGCTTATCAGTGGGCGCTAATGCTGAGATGTTGGGCCGCCCCGAATTAGTATTGCGCGGCAGCACCGATTTATTATTTGTGGTGGATGGAGTACCAGTTAATACTGATACTTGGAATATCAGTCCTGATGATATAGAAACTTATACGGTGCTGAAAGGTACTAACGCATCTGCATTGTATGGTTTCCGTGGCTTGAATGGGGCAATTGTTATTACTACTAAAAGAGGTACTAAAGATAAAAAAGGATGGACTGTTGATGTTAATAGTAGCAACATGTTCCAGAAGGGTTTCTTAACTGTTCCTGAAAGTCAAACTGAATATGGTCGCGGTAAAACTTTCCAATACGATTACGGTAACAGACTATACGATAACGCCCAGCGTTTACAGGAGTATGGACCTCGTTTTGAAGGCCAGCCGGTTCGCCAGTTCGATAGCCCTTTCGATCCGGTAACGGGTATTAGAACGCCAACTCCATGGACAGCCCGCGGTGCGAATAACTTCAACAAATTCATGGAAACTGGTTTAGTCTCTACTAATAACGTGTCGCTTTCTGCATCTGGTGATAGATATGATATTAGAATGTCTGTGTCGCATATGTATCAGAAAGGTGTTGCTCCGAACACAAAATTAAATGCAGATAATTTTAATTTAAATGCCGGTTACAATATCACTTCTAAATTAAAGGTAGAAGCTAGTTTGAATTTGAACCAACAATATTCTCCTAACATTCCCGATGTAAACTACGGACCTAATTCATACATCTACATGTTTAAAGTATATGGCTCATCTGACTATAATATTGATGATCTGAAAGACATTTACAAAGCACCTCAGGGTGTGCCGGGTTTGATGCAGTATGCACAAGAATATGGTAGAGAAAATAGCGCTTGGTTTATGGCTAAGCAATGGTTGCGTAGTCATGATAAAACGGATATCTATGGTTATGTAAAAGCTTCTTACAAAATCAATGATAATTTAAACATCAGCTTACGTTCTCAGTTAACTACTTGGAACCAGACAAGAACTGAAAAAGTTCCGGCAGGTGCTAACTTGCAAACATACACTCCATGGTGGTATTTTGGTTGGTACGGTGATTATCATGAAGACAAACGGAATTTGATGGAGAACAACACTGATTTGATTTTGAATTTCGATAAGAAGATCAGCAACTGGACGATTAGCGCTTTGGCCGGTGGATCTGAGCGTTCTTTCAAATACAATTCATTCTGGGGTACTACAAAAGCTTTAGCTATTCCTGGTTTGTACACTTTGTCGAACTCAAAAGATGCTGCCCTCTCTTATACTTGGGGCTCTAGAATGCAGGTGTACAGTGCATTCTACAGTTTAGACTTTACCTATAAAAATTACTTTACTTTGTCTCACACGGGTCGAGTAGATAAACTTTCTACACTGGCAGATGGTAATAATGCATTTTATTATCCTTCGGCTTCTGCAAGTACAGTGTTGACAGACTATTTAAATTTGCCTAAGCTGATTTCATTTATGAAAATCCGCGCTTCTTATGCCGATGTGAAAGGAGGATTAACACAATCTGCCATTCCTTCTGCATTTACTCAGGTTACCGGAAAAAGCACGAATGGTGGTTTATTGGGATATGGATCTGATTTGTATTCTTCTTATGATGGACCTTCTTATACTAATCAGAATGCGTACGCAATTACAAGCTATTATAACGGATCTGCTTCGGTAGATTTTTCAAGTACTATTGCAAATCCTTCTCTGAAGCCTTTTAACAGAACTACTTTTGAAACAGGTTTGGATATGAAGTTTTTGAAAAATAGAATTGGATTCGATTTCACCTATTTCCAGAGTATCAACGGACCACAAATCTATGCATTGAACGTGGCTCCTTCAACTAGTTATGGCGCACAGAATGTAAATGGTATCACTACCAAGAAACAGGGTTTTGAATTTTCATTGAGTGGATCTCCTTTAAAAAGTGCTAACGGATTAAACTGGGATATCAACGCAAACATAGCTACGTTTAAAGAAACTTTACAGTCGATTTATGGAAGTGAAACGGTATTAGGATTGAACGGACACAACTATAAAGTTGGCGAAAGAATGGATGCTTATTACGGTGCGGCATTTGTGCGCGATGGTTCTAACAATATTATTTATAGCGGTGGCTTACCACTACGTGCTCCATCAAATATCAGCAACAACGCATTCCTGGGTAACCTGAATCCCGATTATACTTTCGGTATCAACAACAAGTTTGGATTTAAGAACTGGACTTTAAGCTTCCAGTTTGATGGTAGAATCGGTGGTAAGATCTATGATGAGATTTATAAAGATGGCATGAATGGTGGTACTTCAATTGAAAGCGCTTCAGGTGCGTTTGGTGCGGCTCGTTTAGCTGAGTGGCAAACTACCAGCCTTGGTACAGTTGCTCCAACTCCAAAATATATCGCTGACGGAGTTACTATCACCGGAGGTACACCGGTATATGCAGGTGGACAAATTACCAACCTGAAAGATTTGACTTTTGCACCAAATGCAACAGCTTCAACTGTACAAAACTTTATCTCTTCAGGTATTGGTAACGTTACTGAATACTGGATGATCGATCGTTCATACGTGAAGCTTCGTGAGGTTAGTTTTGGTTATACTTTCCCTGCTAAAATGTTAGGAAATAATAAACTAATCAAATCGGCTTCTATTTCTTTTGTTGGAAGAAACTTATTATACTTCGCTGCAAGAAAAGATTTCGATATCGATCAGTTTACCTCTGGTTATAATGATTCAAACAGATCCTTAAATAAGGGAGATGCTTTACAAAGTGTTACTACAAGAAACTTTGGTTTTAACCTAAACCTTTCTTTCTAATTAAACATCCAAAAATTCATTGTTATGAAAAATAAATTATTTATACCGGCATTGGCAATCATCTTCGCGAGCTTAGTTTTTACTGCTTGTCAGAAAGGAGATTTATTGTCGAACCCAAATGTGGCTGCAGAAAATTCAACTGTACCTGCATCTCTGATCCTGAATCACATCACTTCAACTTTGCAAAGAGGTGAAGATCCGATCATCGCTGATGTTTGGAAGCATAACCAAAATATTGTTTCTAATTATCAATACTATTTCGGATTAAATTTTTATAACTGGTCTAATACCGGTCATACCTATGATATTGTTAGATATTGTAACAAAATGGAAGAGCAGGCATTTAAACAATACAATAACAAAACCAATGCTTATTATGCTTTGAGTAAGTTTTTTAAAGCACATTCATTTGTTTGGTTGTCCGAAAGAGTAGGAGATATCCCAATGTATCAGGCAGGAGATCCAAATGTTTTGCAGCCTGCATATGATTCACAAAAAGAGGTTTTCAAAAATGCATTAAACCTCTTGGATACCGCAAATAATATTTTGGGAGCATTGATTTCTACCGCAAATGCAAATACCAAACTGGATGCTGCCGGTGATATTTATGCATTAAGTTATTCTCAGTGGCAAAAAGTAATTAACACTTACAAATTGCGTGTATTAATTTCTTTGAGCAAACGTGCTGATGATAATGCAGATTTGAATGTGAAAGCACAATTTGCTGCAATCATCGCTAACCCTGCAAAATATCCTATCATGACTTCTAATTCTGATAATATGCAGTATGTGTATAATTCTGCGTATAATCAGTACCCAATCAATAGGGCGGGCTATGTTCCTTACGGATACGCAGCAAATCCAAGCAAAACTTTAATAGACCTCTTAACTGTAAATCAAGATCCCAGACTTTTTGCTTTTGCAGTTCCAGCTCCGGCACAATTAGCTGCCGGTAAAGCTGTAGGCGATTTTAGTGCATACATTGGGTCAGATGTGAATCTTTCTCAAGCAACTTTGAGTAATAACTCTACTGCAGGTCAGTATTCATTTCTGAACTGGAACAGATACTTTTCTTCGGCTGCCGGTGCTAACTGCGAGCCATACATTTTCTTAGGGTATCCCGAAATGTGTTTCAATATTGCAGAAGCTGCCAATCGTGGCTGGGTTACCGGTATCAATGCGGTTGACTGGTATTTAAAAGGCATCAATGCTTCAATGGGTGTTTATAAATTAACACAGGGACAAACTTTTACTATCGGAAACCTAGATGGCACAAAACCTAATATGGGTTCAACAACAATCGACATTGCCGGGTTCCTAGCACAACCTGGTGTGGTTTATGCAGGTGATAATGCCACTGGACTAAATCAAATTCTAACGCAGAAATATGTGGCATTCTTTAGTAATTCCGGATATCAGGCTTTCTACAATCAGCGTAGAACGGGCGTTCCAGCCTTTGCACAGGGTGGTATCGGTATCGGAACTCCTAACAATCTAATTCCTGTTCGTTGGTTATATCCTCAGGATGAAATCAACTACAACAATGCCAATTATACATCTGCAGTTACTGCTCAGTACGGCGGTTCTGATAATGTGAACGCGAAAATGTGGTTAATTAAATAGTAGCAGTTTAATATTTAAAAGGTCCCCCCGAGCACTCGGGGGGACCTTTTAATGATATCAATCTTCCTAATAATAAAGCTATCAAAATGCAAAAGTTTTTTTTATTTACTGTTCTGTTATTTCCCCTATTTGCAATCTGTCAAATTGCAGATAGTACAAAACGAGAAGTGAAATTGCAAGGCGCCATTAATTTCAGAGATATTGGCGGGTACAAAACGAAGGATGGAAAAACAGTGCAGTGGGGAAAGATTTATCGCTCTGCAGAAATTAACCGTTTAACAGCAGAAGATCTTGATAAGTTAGAAAGACTAAATATTCATTATGTACTCGATTTTAGAGGCCCCTCTGAAGTAGCTGCAGGTCCCGATAAAGTTCCGAATAATGCTATCCGAATTTCTTTACCTGCAGGCTCAGAAGAAGTGGGTGACAGATCGAAGATGTTTAAGCAAATGAGCACGGCCGTAGTGGATGAAGTGATTGGCGTAAAAGCCGCATATATAAAAGCTACTTTTCAGGCAATCGTCAATAAATACGGATCAGTAGATAAATTTCTCAAAACAGAAATGGGTTTAAATAAATCTGCGCTTCGAAAATTAAAGAAAAAGTACCTTATCTAGGTTTACATTCCATAACGATAAATTAATGAGTGCTTAACATTCATGATAGCTTGAATGGTTTCTTTTGCAAAACATCAGCATGAAAACATTACAACTTGTTTTCTTTTGTTTTGCTATCTGCAATATTTCGTTAGCTCAACCAAAAGCCCCAACCCGCAATATCTTTATTATCACTACCGACGGATTCAGGTGGCAGGAAGTTTTTAAGGGAGCCGATTCAAACATCCTTCACAACCCCAATCAGGTAAAAGATACAGCCCTGATGTGTCAGCAATATTGGGACGACAATGTTTTTGAAAGACGAAAAAAACTGATGCCTTTTTTTTGGAATGTCATTGCGAAACAGGGGCAACTTTCAGGTAATCGCGATTTGAACAATGAAGTGAATGTAAAAAATCTGTACAAAATTTCTTATCCGGGGTACAACGAAATTTTTACAGGCTATCCGGATAGAAATTTTATTCCCAACCTTGCAGTTCGTAACAGCAATATCAATATTCTGGAATGGTTAAATGCACAGGAAGCATATAAAGGAAAAGTAGTGGCATATAGTTCTTGGAATATCATGCCCTATATACTTGCTGAATCAGAAAATGGGTTGCCTGTAAATAGTGGGTATGAAATGTTGAACGAATCGGAAGACACTGTAAACACCATCATCAATCAGGCACAGGCAAATGTGATAAACAAAACTCATTGTCGTTTCGACATGCTTACTTATGGATGTGCGAAAAGATATCTCGAAGAAAAACATCCTAGAGTTCTATTCCTTGGGTTAGGTGAAACCGACGAATTTGCGCACAAGGGAGAGTATGATCATTATTTGCAGAAAGCGCACCAGTTCGATGAAATGGTAGCCGAGTTATGGTATTTTGTACAAACCGATCCCTTTTATAAAAATAATACCACGTTCATTATTACCACAGATCATGGAAGGGGTAAGAAATCTTCTAGCTGGAATGCACATGGATTTTGGGTGAGTGGATCGGGTCAGGCTTGGATGGCAACAATTGGTCAGGGCATTGAACCGCTGGGCGAAATGAAAGAAAAAAATCGGATCTATCAAAGTCAGATCGCAGCTACGATCTCTGCATTATTAGGAGAAAAATTTAAATCAAATCATCCGGTCGACCAACCGATTGTGCTTGCTAAACCTGCAAACAATTTAAGAATAGCAACAAGTGTTGAGGGGATGGCGGCGAAAAAGTAAGTCAGAGAAAAAGGCTTACAAAACAAGCTTTATTGCATTTGATTTTTAATTTAAAAGATAATCAATCTATCAAAACTGGGTTTTATATTGCTTGTTTATCAGTAATCCAATCTAAATAACTATCCTTGTTAATTAAAAAAAACTTAGCATCGGGATATGCTTTACCAAATGCTATAGGTGTCTTTGCTTTTACTTCCTTCCATTTGCATTCCAAAGCTTGCAACTTCCCGTTGTGTAATTCCAGAAAATCAATTTCCTGACCATCATAAGTGCGCCAAAAAAAATATTGGGGTTGATAGTTTCGGTAACTGTTGTATTTAATACGTTCGCTTAAAACATACTGTTCCCACAACTGACCGATATCATTTCGCTGTTCCAGTGGACTGAAATTACCAATCAGCGCATTGCGAATACCGTTGTCAAAAAAATACCATTTTTTACTTTTACTGATTTCCTTACGCAGGTTATTGCTGTATCCGGTTAATGGATAAATAATAAATACTTTGCTAAGTAGATCTAGGTATCTTTCGACTGTTGCTTTATTCAATTGAAGGCTGCCCGCCAGTTCTACTGTACTAACCTGACTCCCTACTTGCCATGCAAGCATTTGTAAAAGTTTATACAGCACATCGGCACCTTTTACATTTTCCATTGTAAGCAAGTCTTTCAAAAGATAACTATTTACCATTTGTTTAAGATAATTCTCTCGCTCTTGTGCGCTATTTAAGTGCCACAACTCCGGATAGCTTCCGTAAATCAGTCGATCTTCCAGATTTCTTATTGTTGTCAAATAATCTTCGGTTAAAGAAAGTTCTGCTTGAGCAATTGGATACAGATAGTACACAAGATTTCGTCCTACAAGGGGTTCGCCGGTTGTATATACTAGATCAAAACTGCTGCTACCCGTTGCAATTACTGTAATGCCTTTCACTGAATCTATTAGCAATTTCAATATTTTGCCAATCTCTGGTATCGCCTGAGCTTCATCAATAACAATAATCTTCTTTCCTGCGGTTAACTGTTTATAATTCGCTACTGTTCTTTTTTGTAATAACTCCGATACTTGCATATCCTCTCCTTGCAGCAATAGCGCCTCATCACCATACTTTTGAACAATATTTTCAATAATGGTGGTCTTGCCAGTGCGCCTTGTGCCATACAGCATAATCACTTTCTGTAAGCCGATTTTAGATTCAATTTGTTTCTGAATTATTCTTTTGATATCCATTATATTGAAATTAGGATGCTCGAGTGACGTAATTTACATAAATTAGGCTATTCAAGTATCCTAATTTATAAAAAAATAGCAAAAATGCCGTAGAATTATAGTGGCAAAGCTGGCAGAGAGGAAGGGATTCGAACCCTCGATACGTTGCCGTATACACACTTTCCAGGCGTGCTCCTTCAACCACTCGGACACCTCTCTGTTTATTGGGCTGCAAATATAGGAGTTTTCGTCACCCTCCAATTAATTTGGCAATTCCAAACGCGCATCCGGCGGCAATGGCGCCAATAACGGCCACTTTAATGGCACCCTGAAATGCTGGTGTTCCTGTGAGCTTACTTTTAAAATATCCGAAGATGAATAAACAAACCAGTGTTACTATCGCAGAGATCTTTAATCCCTCAATTCCATTGCTCACAAAGAAATAAGGACTCAATGGAATCAATCCCCCAACTACATACGATGCGCCGATATTGAAAGCACTCTTTCCGGCACGTCGGGGGTCGGGCTTCTCAAGACCCAATTCATGCTTCATCATAAAATCGGCCCAACGGTGTTTATCTTTTATCAATTCTTCAACAGCCTGTTCCTGCACAGAACTACTCAATCCCAAACCTTCAAAAAATATTCTTACTTCTTCTCTTTCTACAAGTGGAAGATTTTCTATTTCATCGTATTCTCTTTTTAATTCATTGGCGTAGTGTTCTTGTTCTGTCTTGCCCGAAAGATATCCTCCCAATCCCATCGCAATCGAACCTGCAGCAATTTCCGCAATACCTGCCACTACAATTAAATGCACATTATCATTTACAGCACCACTCAATCCTGCGGCCAGAGCAAAAGGAACCGTTAATCCGTCCGACATTCCAATCACAATATCAGTAAGTGTTTCCGAGCTGGTTAGATGTTGTTCTACATGATCGTGATGTAAATGAGTATCCATAGAATTAAAAAGTTAAAAGTCAAAAATGAAAAATAAAAAACGAAAGCAACAAGAATGAAGTGAAAATACTGATTTCTACTAAAACGAAATAAAACGAAGTGCTTTAATATTACTGAATAGTTCTTGCACAGCCATCAGGTACGCTCGCTAACACATTAATTCTAATAATAACGCTTAACTAATTAAAAAGCCATAATTAATTCTATATTAAAATTGAACTGTATTCTCAGATTGCTTTTTTATTTAATTGATTTTTGATATTATAAATCAACGAGTTAGCTGAAGTTGGTAACATTAAGTAAACAATTTCTTAACATTTAATATTGCGGTAACGTTCCGTTAACAATTACGTAACACATCGGTTTCAACTTTGCCGCGAAACAAAAACCTTTTTTATGTTAAAGAAGCTGATTGTATTAGTACAATTTTTAGCTCTGGCTTTGATTGCTGTTCCTTCTTTCTCTCAGGAAACAGTTGCCAATTTGAGTGGACACGTTACCGATGCCAAAGGGGCATTTGTAAATGGTGCAATTATTAGTGTGAAACACGAACCTACAGGTTTCGTAACAACAACTACAACAAATAGTAAGGGTATTTTTACCCTGGTTAACCTCAAAGTAGGTGGACCTTACACCGTTAAAATTTCAAACCTGGGATTTCAGGATCAGGTATATTCTGATGTGAATCTGGGATTGGGTAATAACCCTGAAGTGTCTGTTAAACTAATTGCTACTTCTACAGAATTAAAAGAAGTTACCGTTAGTTCTAATGCAAGAAAACAGATCGCAGGATCTACTACTGTTGGTAGCCGTCAGATCACAACACTTCCTTCTTTGGGAAGAAGTTTGGCTGATTTTACCCGCTTAACTCCTCAATCAAACAACAATAGCTTCGGTGGTTCTAACTTCCGTTACAACAACCTTACTGTTGATGGTGCAATCAATAACGATGCGATTGGATTTAGTAACTCTGCCGGTGGTGTAAGTGGTGGCGGTCAGTCGGGCGCTGCTGGTTCTGGTACAAGAACTGTTCCTTATAGCATTGATGTAATTCAGGAAGTACAGGTTCAGTTAGCTCCATTCGATGTAAAGCTGGGTAATTTTACCGGTGGTAGTGTAAATGCAGTTACAAAAAGTGGTACCAACGAAACACATGGTTCTGTTTACTTTTTTGGAAAGAATCAGGCCTTAATGGGTAAGAGTGTGGATGGTTTGAAAACCAAGATCGGTTCCGATTATCACGAATCACAATATGGTGCAACCGTTAGTGGTGCAATCGTTAAAAACAAAGCCTTCTATATTATCAACGTTGAACAAACTCGTCGTCAGGAGCCTACATTCTATAATATTGGTGACCCAGGCGCAGCAGTTAAACTGGCAGATGCAGATGCAGTTGCAGCTAAATTAGCTACAATGGGTTACGACCCCGGAAGCTATAAAGGTGCATATAGAATATTCACCAACAGCGATAAAATATTTGGACGTTTTGATTTTAATCTGAACTCAAAAAATAGTCTGATGTTGCGTGGTTTGTACACCAATGGTTGGGGTAATAACCTGGAGCGTTCTTCTACAAACTTCCAATTTGGTTCTGCCGACTTTACACAGTACACAAAAAATATCAACTTAGTTGCTGAATTAAAAACTAAAATCAGCAGCAATGTAAATAACCAATTTAACGTAAGTTATATTGATGTACACGAGTACAGAACTTTCCCCGGTGTATTGTCTCCATTTATCGATATTGATAATGGTAAAATGTGGTTAGGTACTTGGAGAGAAGCTTCGATCTACAACATGAAGCAGAAAACTTTCGAGATCAGCGATAACCTTACAATCACTAAAGGAATTCATAAAATCACTTTAGGAACACACAACGAATTCTATAATCTTGCTTATGGATTTATCAATTCATGGAATGGCCGTTGGGAATATTCTCGTGGTGTAAACAGTTTCTTGAATGATAATCCTAGTCGTATCCGTGGTGCTTTCACTACCGATCCTAAGATTCCAAACGACAGAAACTATATCTACGACAATCCTCCCCATCCTTACAAAGTTTCTTTGTTAAGCGCTTATGCACAGGATGAAATTTCTGTATCACCGCAGTTTAAAATTACTCCGGGCTTACGCATCGACTACTCTGGTCTGAACGAGCAGCCTCCATTAGATCCTGCTTTAAATAGCACGAATTCTGCAGGTTATGTTTCTAGAAATCCAACTTATAAAAACACAGCATTCAGTCAGTTAAGCAACAGTTGGTTAGGTAAAGCAACTTTATCTCCAAGAATTGGATTCAACTACGATATTAACGGCGATCAGAGTGTTGTTTTAAGAGGCGGTGCCGGTGTATTTGTGGGTAGAATGCCATTCGCTTGGTTAGGTTATGCCTATACTTTAAGTGGTACTACTTATGGTAATATCGACTGGAATGGTATCAACTCTACCACTCAAGTGCCTTTAGCAATCAATCCTGCAGGATTAAAAGATACGGTAACTAAATACGGTGGCGCTTCAAGAAGCAGCACCAGAGAGATTGATGTGATCGATAACAATTTCAAATTACCTCGCGTATTCAGAACAGACATTGCTACTGACTTTAAATTTGGTCGCGGATATAAATTAACATTGGATGTATTGTACACACAAACGATGTACGATGTTAAATTCCAGCAGATTAACCTGAAAGATTCTGTAGCATACTTTTCTAATACACCGCAGATCAGCACTCCAGTGTATGTAGGTGGAAAATACAATTCTGCTTATTCAAACGTATTCTTATTAACGAACACCACGCAAGGCTATCGTTATAACTTTACGGCACAAATCACAAAAAGTACCAACAACCTGCACATGGGTGCACATAGCTGGAATTTCAACTGGATGTTGGCTTACACTTATGGAATTAGTAAAGATTTGAGTAACGGTATCCGTAACTCATTCCAGTCTAACTACGAAGTGAACCCTGCCATCAGTCCAAATTCACCTGATCTGTCTTTTTCTAACTTCGATTTACGTCACCGTATCGTAGGTTCATTTGGATCAACTATCATGTGGAATAAATCAAATGCAACTTCCATTTCATTTGTTTACTCTGGTCAGTCAGGTAACCCTTACACCTTGATTTATCAGTCGGCTCCATTTGGTAACGGTTCTAATGCTCCATTACCTTATGTACCAAAAGATGCAAGCGATATTCGTTTAGCCGATTATACTTTAAATGGAAGCGTATATACTGCTGCTCAACAGGCTACTGATTTATTTGCTCTGATCAACAGCGATAAATATTTAAGCACAAGAAAAGGACAGTATGCTGAAAGAAACGGCTTACGCACTCCTTGGGTTCACCAGTTGGATATGAAACTGATGCACGAATTTAAGTTGAGCCAAAAAAATACCAGACACGCTATACAAGTGTCGTTGGATATCTTTAACGTGTTGAACTTGTTGAACAACAACTGGGGACACATAAACTTCGTGACCAATATCAACAACCAGACTGTTAACTTCCTGAAATTTGCTGCAGATGCAAATGGTAAGGCAGTAGGTGCTCCTGCTTCAGGATATCAGCCTACTTTCAACTTCGTAAAACCAACAGGTATCGACGGACATTACTACACACTGGATCCAATCAACTCACGTTGGCAGGGACAGTTCGGTATCAAGTATAGTTTCTAATAAATTAAACTACCGTTCATAATAAAATAACCCGTCTAGATTTGATCTTGACGGGTTATTTTATAACTTTATCCCTCGAATATATATCTTCCGGGGGGACGATATCATATCAAGAGAAGGGCTTCCTTCTCTTTTTTTATACCCCCTACCAATTATGCATATGTTCCGGAACAATTCTTTCAGGTTGTTCCACCGGATGCTCTTTCCAGTCCTTATCGTATTTCACAAACCAACTCAGCCAAAGACTCCTCGAGAGTCGCATCTGCATGGGCTGTGTTACGAGCAGTAGCAGTATATTTACGCCCATCCAATACAAGATGCGGTTATCATCAACCGAAAAACTTAAGCCAATCAGAACCTTCCAGATCACAAATGTGGCAACCGAAAAAGCTACGGATAATCCATAACTCACGTAACCGGTACCATAGTAAAAGCCCACTTCCAGTTCGGTAGGTTGACCGCAGAAAGGACAGTGCTCGTTCATCTGCATATTGGTCTTAAAATTGTAAGGATTGTTATGCTTATAAAGCTTTCCCTCTCTGCATCTCGGGCATCTATTGGTAAACGCACTCCATAAATAAAGAGGAGTTGATTTTTTTGAAGAAGACATTTTAATAATTTTCAGGCTGCAAGGTAGTTAAATCAAAGTCAAAAGTTAAAAGGCAAAATTCAAAATTCAAAATTCAAAATTGAAGAAGAGTACTGGATAAAAAATTAAAGGTAAAAGTAAAAATATTTCCCCTCCCAAACGTGTTTGGGAGGGGTGCGAGCGCAGCGAAGTGGGGTGGGAAAAAGCTTGAACCGAGGAAAAATAATCTCT
>JAIEMK010000047.1 GCA_019752295.1 Chitinophagaceae bacterium
CCCTACAAGATTTGTGATTTCAGGCCTGCCTATGGGGTTATTTTTAATGAGTTTTTAAAACCCTATGATTTCTGGGGGCATATTGACGAAGATATAATATTGGGACGATTAAAAAGGTTCATTACAACAAAGGATTTGGGAAAATATGACATCATAACGATGAGACATGATTATTTAGTAGGCTGTCTTACTTTGTATAAGAATACCCCAAAGATAAATCGTCTGTATACTAAGAATAGGGACTATAAACTTGTGTTCAGTTGCCCCGATAATTTAGGATTTGACGAAACTAATTTTCATTTTTTAGAGTTTGCAGATGGCTGGCATTATTCTCAAGTGAAATCCGAATATGAAAGTATGACACATTTAGTAAAAAGAATGGTGGAACAAAAGTACATAAAAGCACATTTTAATTTTTGTATGCTTGAAGATCTTCCGGGAAGGATTAAATGGCAAAATGGGAAAGTTATATTCAAAAATAAATACGAAGCATCATTATATCACATGATTCAATTAAAAAAAATATATTCTCCCAAGCAAGAAATTAAAAAAATCCCTAATACTTTTTACATAAGTACCAAGAAGTTATATTTTTAAACCAAATCTCTCCAATTATAAATTAACCTTTATTGCATATTATCAAAATAGCCTACTTAAATGGTAAAGTATTTACAATCAGATGAACTTAGCAAAATTTAAGTAAATGATTCAAGGAATATAAGAATTATCTACTCGTTTTACTAATGGATTTGTTTAAGATCAGACAGGCTGTAATTCTCAGGTAAAAGATATCCATTTATAAAAAAGGTGGGAGTATAACTAATCTCTGAACGGGAGCACCAATCATACATCAAGCCTATCATATCGTTTTGTTGACCTAAAATTTCTTCAGAAATGGGATATTTTACGATAAATTGGTCATAATCCTTTTTATCTGCCAAATACCAATCATCCAGCGCTTTTTGGGTTTTACGAGTATTACCTTCGCCAGCAATAGCCAAGAGATGCTTAACCAGAATGGTCATTTTATCATCCAAAGAATTACTAGTACTAAAAATTATTCTTACCTGTAAATCTTTATTTTCTTTTAATAATTCTTCTAAAATTGGATGTGCTTTGGCGCAAGGTCCACAATATGGATTGCATACCTTTAAAATTGTAAATGTCGGATTATTATTACCAATTGCTATACCGAGCTGATCCCATCCTTTTGCGGCTAATGGCTGTTGCTTTAAAAGACTATTAAATATATTTTGATTGTTTTGTAAGCGCTTATAAGCGACTCTGTAAAGATTGGAGTCTTTTGCCTTCGCAAAAGTAGTTTTCAAACCATACCAGACGATCATTGGCAATAATAAGCATAAACATAAAGCTATTACCAGCAATGCATTCACTTTGAACGTATAAGGGAAATGCCAAAAATAAAGGAAAGACCATAGCAGTTCCAGTATAAGTACAACTTGAACAGCAAGGCACAATGGGCACCATTGTTTAGCAACTTGAGATTGATAAAGAATGCTATAAAGCACATATGGGATAGCAAAGCTGTTTCCTATTGAAATTATTATTACCTTATCGTGATAAGGAATGTCAGGGAAAAAAAGCAATAACAATGTGCTAGAAAAATAAAAAAAACCAATTTCTGCCCAGCTAATGCCAAATATTTTTGCGGCCGCGCTTTCCAAAATGGCATCGCAGTTTGATTTTGTTGAGGCGGTACAAATATTCTTTACAAAGACGTTACCTTTATCTACTTCTTGGATTAAAAGCAATATTGTAATCGCATTACCTAATAATTTTATTATGGTAATTAAACCAAAGGGAACCCATAGCTCATAACTGCTATTAAGTAAAAAAGCAAGTACAAGTGTTATCAGAAGAGAGAATGCCCATATAAATATCTTTGTTTTTTCTTTTTTTTCACTTTTTAGGTTTTCTTTATATGATTCTTCAATAACCATTTCATCTGGTTCAGCTATACAAACGATGCTCTGGTAAAGTTTTAAAAAATCATCTTTTGGAATTGTTTTAGAAGCACTGCTTTTATGGCTATATGTGATTTGGTTATTGCTGATGCTTTTTACCAGAACAAAATCTTTGCCAACAACTGGCATATCAAGCAAAGCAATGAATGGTGCTGGCAGTTGATCTAGATATTTGGCATCCAACTCAAAAACTTCATTTTGGATATTATACCGACGAAAAAAATCACATAAGCTCACGATGCTCGGATAATCAGGATGTTCTTCAATGTTTTTTTTAATTGTAGTAGCAGTAATTCTTACCTGCAACATTTTTAGATATTCGATTGCAACATTTTTAAGACTAGTGTCAAAACTTTTGGCCATAAAATATGAATGATTGAAAATTGAATAAATTACTATCGAAATTTTGAGTATCACTAAATAAATTTATTCAAATTCGCAATAATATTAGGGATACATTTTAGAATTTATTTTGCTTAACGGTTTCCTAAATTCCTCAACCCTATAACAAATCTTTCAAAGAGCCTCCTATTATCTGTCATTACCTCTGATTGTGCAGCAAGATTATTTCTGAAAATAATCGACTTGTTATAATTGGTTTGAAGCCCTTTTGGCAAATCTACTTTTATTAGGAAACTATCTTTCGCAGTAGGTATGTTTGAAATGTAGGCAACTTCACCTGTCAGGTAACCGAATTCATTGCTTGGGTAGCTTGCTACTCTTATCAAAACATGCTGCCCAATTTTAATTTTCCCCAAGCCGCTCTGCGGAGCTAACATTTGCCCATAATAGGTAGTTTGAGGAGGTTGTAGGTAAAAAATCTCCTGTCCATTGAAAATTAATTGGTTTTCCTGAAGAAATGAAGTAAATAATACAATGCCGTTTTCAGGTGCACTAATCACATACTGCTGTATCCATTGCTCCAACTTGCTTTTTAATGTGTACAAAGACGAGCGAAATTTTTGTTGTTGATCGTTAATATATTTTTGTAATTCCAGTATTTCTTTTTTTTTATTTTGTTCTGCAATTTGGTTGTTGATGACTTGTGCAGATATCTGGGCAAGGCTATGCTCTTTGCTAATAAACTTACTTCGATTCTGATATAGCTCTAAGGGGGCAATCACTTTATCTTTTGCCAGCTTTTCATTGATCTTGTATTCTTTTTTTTGCAATTCAAAATCCTGACTCAGCAGATCTTTCTGAATTTGTGTATTCGTTTGGATAGCAGATAGATTGAATAAATCATTCTGAAGAGCCTTTTTCTTTTGTTGATAATAGCCGTTGGCTAGAGTCTGCAAGGTTTCATTTAGCGTGCCTAAAAAATCCTGATAGGATGTTTGTATTTCTCCCAAGTGATCGTATGTTGGTAGGTGTATAAATAATAATTTATTAAGGCTATCTTTCATAGTATAAAACTCGATTCTGTTAAGCATGGACTGTAAACTTAAAACCTGTATATGGCTAGCTGTGCTTTGCAGAAAGGCCAGCGGCTGCCCCTCTTTTACTTCTTGTTCATTTGTGACTAATAACTTTTGCAGCCTACCATCTGTTTTAGCAATTTGCAATTTAGGGGCATTAATCGCCACTAGTTTCATTGAGCCTTTTACAACATCTGGGTAGGCAATAAACCAGGTAGATGTCAATAAAAGAGCAATAATAAAAAAGAAAATGACATTGCCTTTCCTGATAATCCAATGAGGGCGGTAATTAATCAATTCTTGAACTTCATTGCTAATTAACTCGTTTTGTTTGGATGGCTTTGTAATGAGTAAGCTCATAATAAAATTTATTAAATCTCCTTTGCAAGGAATACGATGGAGTAAATGAAAAACTAAAATATTTTAACTCTTTCAAAATAATAACTCAAGTAGATAATTTAATCAGTATAATATGCAATCCAATGGCAAATAATCATTCAAATATTTCAGATATTTTTATAACAATAATAAACTTCCTTTACTGCGTTTTTTTACTTACTGCATGAATTCGCTAAATAAACAAATGTTACTCTCCTAATTCTAATTGGTTTTTTATCAATGTAAAATATTTGCCCTTAAGATTTACAAGTTCCTGATGAGTACCATGCTCAGTTACCTCGCCATTGTTCAATACAATAATTTGGTCTGCATGTCTAACGGTACTAAGGCGATGAGCCACCACTACAACTGTTTTACCATGGAGAAAAGATCCCAGATTCTGTACAATGATTAATTCATTATTTGCATCTAGGCTATTAGTGGCTTCATCTAAAAAAATAAATTCAGGATCACGGTAAACAGCTCTTGCAATTAACATTCGTTGTTTCTGCCCCATGCTTATTCCTGCGCCTTCCGCTCCAATTTTGGTATTGAAACCTAAGGGAAGACTTTCAATGAACTCATCGATATTTGCAACTTGCGCAGCATGCTGCAATTTTTTCATGCAGGGAAAATCTTCTCCAACAGCAATATTTTTTGCAATGGATTCAGAAAATATAAAACTTTCTTGCATTACTGCACTACAATGAGCTCTCCATACTTTATGACTGATGGTAGAAAGCAAAGTGTTATTTAACCGGATATCTCCTTTTTGAGGTTCATAATATTTCAATAATAATTTCAAAAGTGTGGTCTTACCACTGCCACTGAGTCCGACAATAGCCGTTGTTTTGCCTTTAGGTATTTTTAAGGTGATGTCCTTCAGAACTGGGTTATTTCCTGCACCCGGATACGTAAAACTTACGTTTGAAAAAACAACCCAAGACTCATCTAAATACCTCATTTCGTCAACTGGATTATTTGGAATTTGGTCTAGATAATTTCTGGCATTTATATCAACTTGCTCAAGTGCTGCTGATAATGGTTTTTTTCCACCAATTAATTGCTTCATGAAGGCGATTGGCAACTCCTGCAAAAGATGCCTATCAGTTGGTTCTTCATCCTCCATCCCATGAATCTCATTCAATCGTTCCATGCTAATCTTCGCATTTTGCCAAGTTTGTACAAAATTTATCATTTGTTCGATTGGACTATTTAGTTGCCCAATCATATATTGTACTGCTAGCATGGACCCCAAAGTCATTTGCCCATCAATTACAGCTTTGGCCGAAAGAAAAGTAATAAAAATGTTCTTGCTTTCATTAATAAGGGATGCGCCCGACTGTTGCCATTGGTTTAGTGCTAAACCTTTTATACTTAGCTTGAATAACTTTGCTTGTAACCTTTCCCACCCCCAACGCATATTTTTTTCTATACCATTCAATTTTATTTCCTGCATGCTCTGAACCAATTGAATGGTGTTAGCTTGCTCTCTGGATGCAATGTCGAACCGCTTATAGTCTAGAATACGTCTTTTTTTTAAAAAAAGGAAAATCCAGATAGAATATATTGTACTTGTAGCGACAAAAACGGAAAAAATTTGAACGTTAAATATCGCGAGCACCATAGAAAAAATGAATAAGTTAGCCAAAGAAAAAAGCACGTTGATAGAAGAACCTGTCAAAAAAGATTCGATGCGCTGGTGGTCGTTCATCCTTTGTAAGATATCCCCTGTCTTTTTACTATCAAAAAAGGAAAGAGGTAGCCTCATCAATTTTATTAAAAAGTCAGTAAGGATTGAAATATTGATGCGGGTACTAATATGCAGTAATAGCCAACTTCTGACAAATTCAACAGAAAGTCTACCAATTACTAAGGCAGCCTGAGCTAATAGTACAACATAAACGAAGTGAATATTGGCGGTATTCACTCCAACATCCACCACACTTTGTGCTAGAAAAGGTAACACTAGTTGTAACATGCTAGCAATCCCAAGACCAAGGAAAAGTTGAAAGATCAGTTTTTTGTAAGGGAGGAGATAATTGAAAATATTCTTGAATGCTAAGAGTTCATCCTTTTCATTCGTATTTGCTAAGAAGTCATCATCATAAACATAAAATTTGGGGCCTGGCTCAAGTAGTAAGGCAATACCTTCATCAATTCCTTTTTCATCTCTGGTGCTAATCCATCTTTCCAAAAATTCTTCTTTGTTAAATATTGCTAAACCATGTGCAGGGTCAGCCACGTAGAGTTTCTTATTTTTAATTTTATATAATACTACAAAATGATATTGGTTCCAATGAAGTATACAAGGAAACATCACATCCTTTGTAAGTGAATCGAAACTCAATTTTACAGCCTGTGTTCTGAATCCGATACTTTCTGCGGCCTCACTTATACCTAGCATATTTACACCTTCTTTGCCAATTTGAGATATTTCTCTCAACGACTGTAACCCAATGCTTTTACCATAATGTTTGGCAATCATTTGTAGGCATGCGGGCCCACAGTCCATAGAATCCGGTTGATGAAAGTAGTGAAACTTCATTTTTTGTATTTGCAAGTTTATAGATATTTCTTTTTGTATACTTAATCAAAAGAAATTGACATTATTTTCGATGTTGTATTAACTTTTTTTAAGTATTTCGTTACCATTTTTGTATTTAGTCTTATATGCCATGATTTCAAATTTGAAACATAACCCATATATAGTCAATCTCTAAAAGCAAATTATGCTCGTACCATTGACATGTTAAGATAGAATCAATACTTTTGAAAAATAGCTTAGGTTGTATATATTGGTTCATGAATATCATAATTTTATATGTTAATTTAAAATTTCTTTTAACTGAATATATTTTTAACATTTGACAGATTTAAAAATGCAAAGACTGCATAGTACCCCCCATTTACTAATAAAATATCACTAGTAACCGACTAAAGTTAAGTAGAATGGACTAAAAAAGTAGGCCCAAAAAAGGAGCCTACGGATTGTTGTAGATTTGTTTGAAAACAATATTAATAAACCAATAAAATCAAGGCTTCTAGCCAATAAAATGGAAGGTTTCTTTTTTAGTCGGTTAGCAGTGATAAAATATGTAAAATAACGCCGAAAATAAAATACTGCTTAATTACGCTTGTACTTGATTCGATTTCTCATTAGAGTAATCATAAAAGAAGAAAGTAAGCTAATTTCATTTAGATGCAAAGTCAAGATAAAAACTATTATAAGTCTAAGAGGTTATTGCAATTTTGATAATTAATATTGATGAATGCTGAAGAATACTAATTTTGCGTATGAACTCGATTGTAGACAAAGAGGGTGAAATAATTGCCTACCTGTACCAAAACATAATTATTGACACTCAAAAAGAAAAAGTTTTGGGTGTAATTCTTGGCAACTGCTTCTTCGGAAAGTCCAAAGCACCACTTGGCAAATTCTTTGATAAAACTTTCCGGAAAAAAAATGGAAAGATTGTTGCCAAGCTCGGTAAAAAATACACAAGAGATAATTTTCCTGAAAACGATTTTCATATTATTAACGATGCCTGGAAATCGTTGAATGATATCAAAGACCATGTGTGTATTTGGATCGAAGAGGATAAAGACTGGGCCAACAAAAAAGACTTCATTAGTTTATTGAAAGAAAAAGATTAGACTTTTCGGGATTTGGTAATAAAGTTTTAGATTTAATGTCATTTTGCAAAAAAGCCATTAATAAATCTAAATCTATGCCAAACGATTCTGCCTATCTTAATAACAAGTCTCAAGAACAAAATACTTACGATGCCATTGTAATTGGCTCGGGAATTAGCGGGGGATGGGCTGCCAAGGAATTAACCGAAAAAGGGTTAAAGACATTGTTAATAGAAAGAGGTAGAGATGTTGTGCATTTAAAAGATTATCCTACTGCAACTAAAGACCCTTGGGATTTTACACACCGGCGGGGAACTCCATCAAAAATAGTAAAAGAAAATCCTGTAGTCGCTAGATGTTATGCATTCAATGAAACCACTGAACACTTTTTTGTTAAAGACAAAGATCATATTTACGAACAAGAAAAACCATTTGATTGGATCAGAGCATATCAGGTAGGAGGAAAATCATTATTGTGGGCAAGGCAAACACAGCGATGGAGTAAATATGATTTTAAAGGACCTGCCAGAGATGGTTTCGCCACACCCTGGCCTATCAGTTATGAAGAACTGGCTCCATGGTATTCGCAAGTAGAAAGATTTGTTGGAATTAGCGGCAACTATGATGGGTTAGATACTTTGCCGGATGGTGAATTTCTACCCGCTTGGGAAATGAACTGTGTAGAAAAAACATTGCAAAAAAATATCATGTCTCACTATAAAGATCGCTTTGTAGTGCAAGGCAGGTGTGCACATCTTACCAAGCCTAGCGAGACACACTTACTGCAAGGAAGGGCGCAATGTCAGGCAAGAAGTTTATGCGAAAGAGGTTGCCCTTTTGGTGGGTATTTTAGTTCTAATTCTTCAACCATTCCCTGGGCATTAAAAACGGGTAATTTAACTATGCTCACCAATACGATTGTGCATTCAATCATATATGATGAAAATAAAACTAAAGCAACCGGAGTACGGGTTTTAAATGCTATTACAAGAAACCCATCTGAATATTTCGCTAAAATTCTTTTTATCAATGCAGCCTGTTTGAATACTAATTTAATTTTATTGAACTCCACTTCTAGTCGCTTCCCAAATGGTTTTGGAAATGATAGCGGTGTACTTGGTCAGTATCTTGCATTTCATAATTATCGCGGCAATATAACCGCTGATTTTGATGGACCTCAAGATCAGTACTATTATGGTCGCAGACCAACACAAGCAATGATGCCTAATTTCAGAAATGTACATCAACAGGAGATGGATTTCCTCAGGGGGTATATGGTGCATTATTCTGCAACAAGGGGTCGTGCCAATGCGGAAGGGATTGGTGGTGAGTATAAAGATAATTTAACTGAAGCGGGTAATTGGAGCATATATGCTATGATGCAAGGCGAAACAATTCCTAAAGCAAGTAATCATGTGCGACTCAGTAAGATTAAAGTTGATCAATGGGGGATACCTCAACTCATAACTTCAGTTGCTTATGATGATAATGACGAAAAGTTGTTAAAGGATTTCTTAAATCAAGGCTCTGAAATGTTAGAAAAAGCTGGTTGTAAAAATATTCAGCAAATCGATACAAAACAAGCTCCTGGCTTAGATATACATGAAATGGGGGGCGCCAGAATGGGAAACGATCCCCAAAATTCAATTCTCAATAAATGGAATCAGGTACATGCATGCAAAAACGTATTTGTGACAGATGGAGCCTGTATGGTTTCGACTAGTACACAAAATCCTTCATTAACCTTTATGGCTTTAACAGCCAGAGCGGCTGATTTTGCTGTTTCAGAATTAAAAAGAGGGAATATCTAATTTTGAGATCTTAATAAACAAGAATCTTCTATCACCTTTTTAAATTAGAAACTTTAATATTTAGAAACGATTTAAAATTGGTCTTTATGAAAAATACCTTATTAGTGCTTTTTGGATGTCTGCTATTTGCTTGTTCTCTAAAAAAAAAGCAAGACGATTTGAGCAATCATTTAAAAATCTCTATGACAGACTATTTAAATAACGATTCACTGGTCAAAAACAAGTTCAGATACACTGTTAAATCAATCATTTATTTTGAAGACCCTAAATACTATATCTGCGAATTTCAGGTAAGGGTTACCAATGAAAAGGAGATTCAAGCACAAAGAAAGATCGACACTACGGGAACAATGAAAGTAAAAATCGATAAAAACTTCAAAGTAATTAGCCGGTACTATTAGTTTTCTGCCTTTTTCAACTGTACCCAGTTTTGTTAAAATCGATGGCTTCGTGTCAAAAATACACAACAGTGTGATTATCAAAGACTTTAGCACTTTTTTATTTGTTAAAAAATCCTCCAATCTTGAAGGGTTTTGTTAATTTTTTGCCCTTTTAAACGATTTTAATTTTTTTAAGGATTTTTTAATGTTATGAAAATCAATTAGTTATGAATATTGGTAGCTTTTTTAAAATTCACGGTTTGTTAATGTTAAATTTTTTGTACAATTTAAGCTCTCATTCTATAACGATTGCAACGATTTGCAAAAAAATTCAAAATTGCTTATGAGGAACAAATTAACTCCAAAGAAATTTGCGTTAACCTTCATTTTATTCCTGCTCTCAGCTACAGTTTTTGGACAAAAGAGCGTTACTGGTAAAGTAACGGATTCTGGCAAAAATCCTGTAATTGGGGCAACCGTTTTGGTGAAGGGTACAGAAATCGCAACGTCTACATCCGCCACAGGTGAATTCTCAATTAAAGTACCTGCTGGAAAGAAAACACTGGTCGTATCAAATGTTGGATTTGAGGATCAGCAAATTGAAATTGGTAATTCCAGCAACTATGAAGTCTCGCTCAAAGAATCAACTTCTGCTTTGAATGAGATAGTCGTGACTGGTTACACTGCTCAAAAGAAGAAAGACATCACCGGATCCGTTTCTGTTGTAAATGTGAAGGATTTGAAAGCAGTACCTGCTGGTAGTCCTGAACAAATGCTGCAAGGCCGTGCTTCTGGGTTGAACGTTATTACTTCTGGTCAGCCCGGATCAAGTAGTAATATCCGCATTCGGGGTATTACGAATTTTGGTAATGTTGATCCCCTGGTTGTTATTGATGGAGTTCCGAGTTTAACGGGTTTAAAAGATATCAATGCAAACGATATCGAGAGCATTCAGGTATTGAAAGATGCAGGAGCTGCATCAATCTATGGTGTACGCGGATCAAATGGTGTAATTGTAGTAACCACTAAAAGAGGTAAATCTGGTAAGGCTGCTGTTACTTACGATGCTTATATAGGTACACAACGTCCTCCAGGCGGAAATCCATTTAACCTTTTAAGTACTCAGGGCATGGCTGATCTTACTTGGTTGGCATTCAAAAACTCTGGTCAGGCTACTGTTCATCCACAATATGGTAGTGGTTCTAATCCGGTAATTCCTGATTATTTATTAAATGGAAGTAATTCAGGTATAATTGGTTCTATCTCCGCAGGTGATCTGGCTAAATACAATGTTACTGATTTTGATAAAGGAATTTACCAAATTACTGCTGCAAATAAAACTGGTACTGACTGGTTCCACGAAATATTTAAGCCTGCAGGTATCCAAAGCCATACCATTACAGCAAGTGGAGGTAATGAAAAAAGTACATACTTGTTCTCTTTGAATTATTTTAATCAGGAGGGTACTTTGATTGGTACTTATCTTAAGAGATACTCCGCTCGCGTGAATACTACTTTTAATATTAAGAACAATATCCGTGTAGGTGAAAATCTGTATATCTACAACGTGAATAATCCTAAGATTACTAACCAAAGCGAGGGTAATGCTATTTCAATGAGCTACCGTGAGCAACCGATTATTCCTGTGTACGATGTTAATGGAGGATGGGCAGGCACTGCTGCAAAAGGTTTGGGTAATGCACAGAATCCTGTTGCAAATCAGGCCAGAACTTATGATAATAAGGGTAATACATGGAACATTCTGGGAAATGCCTTTGCTGAAATTGATTTCCTAAAACACTTTACTTTCAAAACTACTTTCGGTGGTACTCAGAGTAACTTTTATAACTATAATTACGGATACCGATCATACGAGAATGCAGAAAATAACGGCTCAAATTCGTTTAGCGAAAATGCCGGCTATGATAAGTCATGGAGTTGGATTAATACTTTGAGATATGCCAACGTATTTGCTGAAAAACATGCTTTGACTGCTTTGGTCGGTGAGGAAGCTCAGGATAATTATGGACGAGGTGTAGGTGGTACATCTTTAGGATATTTTACTGATAACGTAAACTATCGTACACTAAGTGCAGGCTCTTCAGGCTTTACCAATTATAGTTATGCATACAGAAACTCTTTATACTCATTATTTGGAAAAGCTGATTATGCTTATAACGATAAGTATCTTTTAAGTGTAACAGTACGCCGTGATGGCTCTTCTGTTTTTGGATCTGAAAACAGGTATGGTATATTTCCCGCATATGCTGCTGGTTGGAGAATTTCGCGTGAAAATTTCATGAGAAGCGTAAGTTGGATCAATGATCTGAAACTACGTGCAAGTTGGGGTAAATTGGGTAATAAAGCCAACGTAGATCCTTCCAATGCTTTTAGTCAATTTGGCGGAGCTCCTGGTAGTTCCTATTATGATATCAATGGTACTTCTACAAGTTCCGTACAAGGGTTTAATGCTACAGTAATCGGTAACCCTAAAACAGGTTGGGAAGAAAATCTTTTGACAAATTTTGGTTTAGATGCGGTTCTATTTAAAAACAAACTCGATTTTTCTGTTGAATATTATCAAAAGAAAATTAATGGACTGTTGTTTAGAGATCCCGTTGGTATTATTGCAACAGGTGGTGCAGCATCTCCTTTTGTGAATCTTGGAAATATTGAGAACAAAGGAGTTGATGCAAATCTGACCTATCATGGAAATCCTTCAAAGGATTTGAAATATGATGTAGGTCTAATTTTTACATCTTATAAAACGAACGTGTCTTCAATGCCGGGCGACTATTTTGATGATGGTAGCAGTCGTATTGGTAATTTCGTAAGAAACCAGGTAGGACACCCAATAGGAGCGTTCTTCGGATACAATGTAATTGGTTTGTTCCAAGATGCTTCAGATGTATCTAAATCTCCTACACAAGATGGAGCTAAAGCAGGTCGCTTTAAATATCAGGATCTGAATGGAGATGGTAAGATCACTGATGCCGACAGAACATTCTTTGGTAACCCGAACCCTAAATTTACACTTGGCTTCAATATCAATGTGAATTATAAAAACTGGGATTTCTCTACCTTCTTTTATGGTTCTTTTGGAAACGACGTAATCAACTATGTTCGTTATTGGACTGATTTTTATCCATCTTTTCAGGGTGTGAAGAGCTTAGATGCTTTAAATAAATCATGGTTGCCAACACGCACCAATACCAGCACACCAATTGCTGAGAACGATGCAAGCTTCAGTACCAATCAGGTGCCTAATTCTTATTACAAAGAAAAAGGAGGATACTTCAGATGTAAATCACTGATTCTTGGTTATACAGTGCCAACTGCCGGATTAAAAAAATTGGGCATCGACAAAGTTAGATTCTATTTGCAGGCTGCTAACTTGTTTACCATTACCAAATACACAGGATTGGATCCTGAATTATCTGGTTCCAGCTCAGCTTTTGGAATTGACTATGGTAACTATCCAAACAATCAAAAGAATTACAACTTTGGCGTAAACGTTAGTTTCTAAGCTGTTAAATCATTATAAGAAAAAATTTCAAACATGAAAAAAATAAAATTCCAATTAATATTAATGAGTGTAACAGCATCAGTAATTATGTTGTACGCTTGTTCTAAAAATTTTCTGGACAAAGCGCCTATTGGGTCTTTGGATCAGAACACACTTTCCAATAAAGCAGGTGTAGAGGGTGTTTTGATTGGCGCCTATTCTATGCTTGACGGATATGGAGGTGCCGGTGGTGGTTGGCAATCGGCTGGTTCGAACTGGGTATATGGTGGTGTGGCATCTGATGATGCTTACAAAGGATCAGATCCTGGAGATCAGGCCGACATTGTACCAATTGAAACATATTCTCCAACAGCGTCAAACGGTTATTTTAACCAGAAATGGCAGGCTGTTTATGATGCAATACAACGTTGTAATGACGTATTACGTTTGATGGCCGCTGCAACTGATATCAACGATGCTGATAAAAAACGCATCGCTGGTGAAGCAAAATTTCTGCGCGCGCATTATCATATGGAAGCTAAGAAAATGTGGAACAATATTCCGTATGTAGATGAAACTATCACCTATGCTGCAGGAAACTACAATGTTCCTAACGATAAAGACGCTTGGCCCGGTATCAATGCTGATTTGGATGCTGCAATTGCTAATCTTCCTGCTACCCAAAGTTCTGTAGGAAGAGCTAATCTTTGGGCTGCTAAATCACTGAAATTAAAAGCCCTGATGTTTCAAAAGAACTTTTCTGCTGCTTTAACGTTGGCGAAAGATATTATCGCCAACGGCGTAACTACCAATGGAAAGAAATATGCATTGTCTGCTAATTTCTTCGATAACTTCAATGCAGAAACTAAGAACTCTGCTGAAGCTATTTTTTCAACACAGCAATCAGTAAACGATAACTCAAGTGGTGGTAATGGTGGATGGGGAGATGTGTTGAACTTCCCCTATGGCGGTGGACCAGGCGGATGTTGTGGTTTCTATCAACCATCAGTTAGTTTGGCGAACTCCTTTCAGGTAGATGCAATCACCGGGTTACCATTGCTGGATACCTGGAACAATAGCACATTCAAAAACGATCAGGGCATTAAATCCGGTGACCCTTTTACACCCGATACCGATGTGCCAGTTGATCCGCGTTTAGACTTTACACTGGGCAGAAGAGGTATTCCCTACTTGGACTGGGGTTTACATCCAGGTAATGATTGGATCCGCGATCAGAACAATGGTGGACCATATAGCCCAATTAAACACATATACTATAAACGTCAAGAGGGTGCATTAACAGATAAAAGCTTCTGGACTTCTGGCGTAACTGCCAATAACTATACTTTCATTCGTTTTGCAGACGTATTATTATGGGCTGCAGAGTGTGAAGTAGAAGTTGGTTCTTTGGCTAATGCTGTAACCTATGTAAATCAGGTCAGAAGCCGAATCAAAGACAATCCCTCAACTTGGGTTAAGATGCCTAATGGAAGTAATGCTGCAAACTATCAAATTGGTTTGTATACTAGTTTTGCTGATCAGGTTACGGCCCGTAAGGCCGTTCGTTTTGAAAGAAAATTGGAACTGGCTATGGAAGGGCACCGTTTCTTTGACCTGGTGCGCTATGGTACTGCAGATGTGGAACTGAACGCTTATATTGCTAAAGAAAAGCCACGGCGCTCTTTTATGTCTAACGCATCATTCACTAAGGGCAAGAACGAATATTTTCCCATTCCACAGTCACAGATCGACTTGAGCAAAGGTGTTTTGAAGCAAAATCCTGGTTTCTAATTTTTTTATTAAATGATAATTTGAAAGAGGTAGTGTTGAAACACTGCCTCTTTTCATTTCACTATTTATCTATCATCTTTTTTTTATTTAGTTTCCTTTATTTTTATTGTATATATTCTTCTTTATTGCAGATTCTTTCTGAATACTCATCTCATGAAAAAAAGATCATTTCAATGTCAGTTGCTTTTATCAGGTATTCTTATTTTCCTGTTTTCCTGCAAAAGCAATACAACCTTATTTACAGCGATAAATTCTTCTCATTCGGGGATACATTTCAATAATCAGATTATAGAAAATGATTCAGTAAATGTGTTGGATCTTGAGAACGTTTACAATGGCGGGGGTGTGGGTGTTGGCGATTTTAATAATGATGGTTTGCAGGATCTTTACTTTTCAGGAAACCTAGTGTCCAATAAGCTATACATCAACAAAGGCAAATTTGAATTTCAAGATGTGACAGATGAAGCAGGTGTAGATGGAAAAGGGAAATGGTGTAGAGGTGTTTCAGTAATTGATATCAATAATGACGGATGGATGGATATTTATGTGTGTGCAACTTTACGAAAAGATCCCAAATTACGCGAACATCTCTTATATATTAATCAGGGGGCTGATAAAAACGGAGTGCCACATTTTAAGGAAATGGCTGCAGAATATGGCTTAGCTGATACGAGCCATGGTACAATGGCCGCTTTTTTTGATTATGATAATGACGGTGATCTGGATGTATATATTGCAAATAATGAAATTGTAAAAAATGATTTTCCGAACAGGTTTCGCCCTGTACTGAAAGATGGGTCACACCCCAATACAGATAAATTATTTCGGAACGATTGGAACAAAGAGTTAAATCATCCGGTATTTACTAATGTCTCAAAAGAAGCAGGCATTACATACGAAGGCTATGGACATGCAGTATCGATTGCTGATATTAATAAAGATGGCTGGAAAGATATTTATGTAACAAACGATTATCTTTCTAACGATCTTTTATGGATTAATAACCATAATGGAACATTTACAGAATCATTGAGCACTTATTTTAAACACACTTCTGCCAATGCCATGGGGAATGATATTATTGATATCAACAATGATGGACTGAGTGATGTTGTGGCACTGGATATGAACCCTGAAGACAATTATAGAAAAAAAATGATGCTGAACCCCAATAGCTATCAGACCTATCAAAACAGCGATTATTTTAATTATGGATATCAATATGTGCGTAATACATTACAACTCAACCAAGGACCAAGGGTAAAGCAAAATGATAGCATTGGAGCGCCCATCTTTAGTGAGATATCGTTTCTGGCAGGAGTGGCCGAAACCGATTGGAGCTGGACTCCGCTTGTTGCAGATTTCGATAACGATGGGAATCGAGATCTGATTGTTACAAATGGCTTTCCAAAAGATATAACAGATCATGACTTCGTGGCATTTCGAAACAGTTCTTTTTCGGTGGCCTCAAAAAAACAGTTGCTTGAACAAATACCCGAAGTGAAAATTCATAATTACGCTTTTAAAAATAATGGGAACCTAAAGTTCACAAATGTATCAACTGAATGGGGACTAACAATTCCTTCTTTCTCGAACGGTTCTGTTTATGTAGATCTTGACAATGATGGCGATTTGGATCTTGTAGTTAATAATATCAATGATGAAGCAGGCATTTTTCAAAATAATGAAAGAGAAACCAATAAGGAAACAGCCCATTTTCTGGACATCAGTTTTGAAGGGGACAGTCTTAATAAAAACGGGTTGGGGGCCTGGGCTGAGCTATATTATGATAATGGTCAAAAACAGTTTATAGAAAATAATCCATATCGCGGCTACTTGTCTTCTGTTGCTGGTGGGGCCCATTTCGGCTTGGGTAAAGTAAAAATAATGGACTCAATAATTATAAGATGGACAAATGGAAAGATGCAGAAACTAGTTAATGTTAAAGCGGACCAGATGTTGAAAGTTTCCTGGAAAAATGCGGCAGATACTTATACTTTTAATCATGATATTTTTGCAAGTAATACACTTTTCAAAGAGGTTACGGATGCTGTGAAGATCCAATACACACAATCTGAAAAAGATTTTGTGGACTTTAATATACAGAAACTATTACCGCACAAATTTTCTGAATATGGACCTGCTTTAGCAGTAGGAGATATTGATGGAAACGGGTTAGACGATTTGGTGACAGGAGGATCATTTTCTTATAGTGGGCAGGTTTTTTTGCAACAGCCTGATGGAAATTTTATACAAAAACCGGTAATCCCCAATGCAGATATTAATAACAAACGCTGGGAAGACCTTGGCATGCTTTTGTTTGATGCAGATGGAGATGGTGACTTGGATTTGTATACTGTAAGTGGCGGATATGAGAATGAAAGAAATACTTCTGTTTATCAGGATAAATTATTTATTAATGATGGTAAGGGCAATTTTCTGTTAGATTCTTTTGCTTTGCCAAAGAATTTTACAAGTAAATTATGTGTACGTGCTGTGGACTATGATAAGGATGGGGATCTGGATCTTTTTGTTTCAGGGAGAGTAGATCCCTGGAATTACCCTAAACCTGTATCTAGTTTCATTTTTCGAAATGATTCAAAAAACGGGAAAGTACATTTTACTGATGTAACCGAGGAAGTGGCCAAGAGCCTTTCTAATATTGGGTTAGTATGCGATGCCGTATTTACAGATTTCAACAACGATGGATGGCCCGATCTGGTATTGGCAGGAGAGTGGATGCCGATAACATTCCTTAAAAATGAAAAAGGTGTATTTAAAAATGTGACACCCGCTTCCGGTATCAGTAATCAGACCGGCTGGTGGAATACGATTGCACCGGGAGATTTTGACAATGATGGAGATATTGATTATGTGGTTGGAAATCTGGGACTGAATAGCTTTTATCGTGCAAGCGAACAAATGCCGGTGGGTATCATCGCGAAAGACTTTGATAATAATGGCAGCTATGATGCATTTCCATATTTGTTTTTGCCCGATATAGATGGAAATAAAAAAGCATTTCCCGTACAAACAAGAGATGATATAGTAAAACAGATGATTGGCATGCGCACAAATTTCCAAAATTATAAAACCTATGCTGTAACAACCATCGATAAGATATTTACCAAAGAACAAATGAAAGGAGCTCAGAAGTTGGAAGCTAATAATCTGCAATCTGTGTTTTTAAGAAATGATGGTAACGGAAAATTTACAATTATTCCATTACCGATTGAGGCACAGTTTTCGGTTCTGAATGGAATGATCGCAGATGATTTTGATGGAGATGGGAATCTGGATCTAGTAATCAATGGAAACGATTATGGAACAGAGGTCTCAGTAGGGAGATATGATGCCCTAAATGGCCTTTTTCTAAAAGGGGATGGAAAAGGAGGATTTATAGCAAAGAGTATTTTACAAAGTGGTATTTTTATACCGGGAAATGGAAAGGCTCTGGTGAAATTGAGAAATGCGACAGGTAAAACTTTACTGGCTGCCTCACAGAATCGCGGGCCTTTGAAAATATTTGAAGCAAAGAATGGTTTTAAAAATATACCGGTACTTCCTTTTGATGTTACTGCCCACCTCAGTTTCAGTAACGGTAAAAAACAAACACAGGAATTATATTATGGAGCTTCCTTCCTGTCGCAGTCTGGAAGATTCCTAACAATTGAAGCTTCTGTAGTATCGCTTAGTATCACCGATAGCAAGGGTAATACAAGAAGTGTTTCTTTAAAATAAAGCCTGTATTTTCTTAAGTGGAGTTTAAAAGTTTTAGTATTAATAAACTGACAAACGATGAAAAATATTTTTTTAAAATTCATTACATCTGGTATACTAGTTTTATGTCTGGCTTCCTGCTCACAAAAAAAGTCTGAACCGATCGACCCGATTAAATTGCTTGATGGAAATGAGGAGCAACTCACCAAGATTATTATTTATGATGTTTTTACGCCTCCTGTTGCGAGTAGAATATACGTTTACTCTTCTATTGCCGCATATGAGGCGATACGGTTTTCAAAACCCAATGCTGCTTCCATAGCGGAAAAATTAAACGGGTTTGGTAAAATGCCGATTCCTGATGCAACTAAAAAATACGATTATAATCTGGCTGCTGCAGTGGCATTCTTTAAAGTTGCCAGAAATGTAAAAGTGTTTTCAGTGGATTCTCTCAATGAATATGAAAAAACATTTCATGATAATTTTAAACAACATTTAGACGAAGCTACTTACACTGCTTCTGTAGCATTCGGCGATACCGTTGCTGCAGTTGTATTAAAACGGGCGAAGAATGATGGCTATTTTAAATCGAGGGGCAAATCAAAATTCCTGGGTAGTGAAGAACCTGGAAAATGGCGTCCTACCCCTCCTGATTACTCTGATGGGGTAGAGTGGTGCTGGAACACCATGCAGCCGATGGTATTGGATTCCGCTTCTCAATTCAAACCCAATAGACCTCCTAAATATGATCCTAAACCTGGCTCCACTTTTTACGGTATGATGAAGGAAGTGTATGATATCAATAAAAACCTGACACCTGAACAAAAAACAATTGCAAAGTACTGGGATGATAATCCATTTGTGATTGAACACTCCGGTCACATGATGTTTGGGAATAAGAAAATAACACCGGGCGGCCACTGGATGGGTATCGCTGCTCAAATTATTGAACAGGAAAAAGCGGATCCTGTTAAAGCTGCTCAAACTTTTGCGATAACCTCTATTGCTTTGTACGATGCATTTATTGCATGCTGGGACGAAAAATACAGAAGTAATTATGTTCGACCTGTTACCGTTATTAATGAGTTGATTGATAAACAATGGGCTCCATTTTTGCAAACACCTCCTTTTCCTGAATATACCAGCGGACATAGTACCATCACAGCTTCTGCAGCAACCGTGCTTACAAAATTATACAGAGATAACCTGGCTTTTACCGATTCAAGCGATTACCACTATATTGGCATGAAAAGACAATTTACTTCTTTGCACGCTGCGGCAGCCGAATGTTCTATCAGTCGTGTGTATGGCGGAATCCATTATATGTTGAGCGTGAATACCGGAGCAGAAACAGGAAAGCAGGTTGGCGGACTGGTTGTGAAAAAATTATTAGAATAAATTGAATGGATTGATCAGGTCAGAGTAGCCAGGGGTGCTATTTCCGACCTGATCAATTAAAAGCATTTACTAATTCTGTTAAGCTTTGCTCAGTACCAAATAAGTCTGCCAGTTTTTGGATGACAGATTCCACAACTGCATCGGGGCAGCTTGCTCCACTGGTAATTAAAATTTTGACAGGATTTTTTTCGGGCAAAAAATGATGGATAACACTACGCTCTTTTGTTCTCCAATTGCAATTCAATATTGCGTCCTTACTCAAAATTCTATCGGGGGTATCAATAAAATACGAAGGAAGCTTTGCCTCGCATAATTCAACCAGATGCGAAGTGTTGCTACTGTTGTATCCCCCAATAATAATTGCAAGGTCTGCATCGGTTTCCAACATGCCGGTAACTGCTGTCTGATTATCGTTTGTTGCATAGCAAAGAGTGTCTCTGGTATCAGCAAAATGCTGCTCAATAGTGGTTGCAGTAAGCTGATATTTTTTGATCATTACCGACTTTAAATAATCAGAGATTGCCTGTGTATCGCTCGCCAATTGTGTGGTTTGATTTACTACTCCAAAACGAACCAGATCTTTCGAAATATCAAAACCTTCTGAATATCTTCCTTTAAATGCTTCATAGAATTCAGCGGGATCTTTTTCGCCCCTGATAAATTTTGCAAGCAATTCGGTTTCCTTCATATCATTTACTATCATGCTGGCGGTATGAGCTGATGCATGCGAAAAAGTAGCACGTGTTTCTTCGTGTTTGGGTTTGCCATGTATTACAATACTATATCCTCTTGATGCGATCTGCTCACTGCGATTCCAAACTTTCTCTACAAAGGGACAGGTGGTATTATATTTAGCTGTTGCAATGCCCTTACTTTCAAGTAAAGCTTCAATGGAAAGCGTTGTGCCAAATGCAGGAATGATCACAATATCATCGGATTGAATTTCCTCAAAAGGAATGATCTGATTTCCGTAGGTATCCTGCATAAAGCGAACACCCATTGCAACCAGATCTTCGTTTACCTGTGGGTTGTGAATCATCTCGCTCAACAAAAAAATTCTTTTTCCGGGATTTTCCTGAATGGTACTGAATGCAATTTCGATTGCGTTTTCAACGCCATAACAAAATCCAAAATGACGTGCCAGATAGATATGCAAATTACCCAGATCCAATAAAGTGGGGGTATCATCTTTTTTGAGTTTATCCTGCTGCTTGCGAAATTGTTTTACTGCAGTTATCAGCGGACTTCTATAACCAACCGGAACATTGAATTGCTTCATAATATTTGAATAACTGTGGCAAAAGTACAAAGTTCGCTCCAGTGTGCAGAACCCTGCCGATTTTGGGCTTTGGGTTTAAGCCTTATCTTTGCCGCATGCATTATGTTTCAGTAGAGGGATTGACTAAAAGTTTTGGCATTAACCCACTTTTTCGCAATATTTCATTTCATATCAACGAGGGCGATAAAATAGCCCTGATTGCCCGCAATGGTGTGGGTAAATCAACTTTACTACGCATTTTAGCCGGACAGGAAACGGCGGATGAAGGCAAGGCCTGGATTCATAAAGACGTTACTGTTGCTCTGTTTGAACAGGATCCGCATTTTATGGAAGACAAAACGGTGTTGGAAAATATTTTTCATATACAACATCCGGTGATTACCGCTATCCGAAAATATGAAGATGCTATGGAGAGCGAAGATGGTATGCTGATAGCTGAATCAATTGGTGAATTGGAAGACCTGAATGCCTGGGATTTTGAAGCGAAAGTGAAGCAAATTTTGGATAAGCTGAATGTGCATCATTTAAAAAATCCGGTGAGTGAATTGAGCGGGGGGCAGCGTAAACGCGTTGCACTTGCTAAAACCCTGATTGATATTGGCTTTGAACACCAGCATACTTTATTGATGATGGATGAGCCTACTAACCATCTTGATGTGGAAATGATTGAATGGCTGGAGCAATACCTGAATCAGGAAAACGTAACCCTGTTATTGGTTACGCACGACCGATATTTCCTAGACGCTGTGTGTGAAGAAATTTGGGAATTGGAGCGCGAGAATATGTATGTGTACACCGGCAACTACGAAAATTATGTAGAGAAGAAAGCAGCCCGTATTGAAAGTGAACTTGCCAGCATCGATAAAGCAAAAAATACTTATCGCAAAGAACTGGAATGGATGCGCAAGCAACCCAAAGCCCGAACTACTAAAAGTAAAAGTCGTCAGGATAATTTTTATGAAGTGGAATCGAAGGCCAAACAAAAAATCGAAGACGCACAGTTGCAACTCGAAGTAAAGATGAGCAGGCTGGGGGGAAAGATTGTTGAGATGAAAAAAGTGTACAAATCTTATGGTGAAACAAAAATTTTAAAAGGATTCGATTATAATTTTAGTAAGGGGGAGCGCATTGGCATCATCGGTAAGAATGGGGTAGGTAAGTCTACTTTCATGAATGTACTGCAACAAATAGAGCCTGCCGACAGTGGTAAAATTGTGGTAGGAGATACCATTATCTTCGGCAACTTTTCGCAACAAGGCTTGGTGATTAAAGAAGACATGCGTGTGATTGAATACGTAAAAACATTTGCAGAAAATTTTCCGCTTGCCAAGGGTGGAAGTTTGAGTGCATCGCAGTTTTTGGAACTGTTTTTATTTACTCCCGATAAACAATACACTTATTTAAGCTCTTTAAGCGGAGGAGAACGTAAGCGATTACAATTACTTACAATTCTGTTTACCAACCCCAATTTCTTGATACTGGATGAGCCCACAAACGATCTGGATCTGCCTACTCTTGCAGTGCTCGAAACATTTTTGAGCGAATACCAGGGTTGTGTATTGATCGTATCGCACGACCGATACTTTATGGATAGATTAGTGGATCACTTATTTGTTTTTGAAGGAGCAGGCGAAGTGCGCGATTTTCCCGGAAACTATACTCAGTACCGTTTGTGGCTGAAGGATAATGAAAAGAAAGAAAATAAATGGGCCGTTTTAGAATCCAATAAAAGCAAGGGGCAAACAATGGATGAAGCTGTTGCAAACAAGAGTAACACGGTAGAAGCGACAAAAAAGAAAGCCTCTTTCAAAGAAAAAAGAGAGTTTGAAATTTTAGAAAAAGAGATGCCCGCCCTGGAAGCCGAGAAGCAATCCATCGCCGAAAAAATGAGTACCGGTAATTTGGGTTTTGAAGAAATTCAAAAGCTAAGCGACAGGATGATCGTTATTGCAAAAGAACTGGAAGAAAAAGAATTGCGATGGCTTGAATTAAGTGAGTTAAATTAGTTAAAAATTCAAAAGTCAAAATTCAAAAGATACTTTAGCTTAATGGCATAAGTTGCATCTGTCTTCCTTTTTTTTTACTTTTGAATTTTGAATTTTGACTTGTTTTTCCTAAGCGTTGATCAACTTTTGAATCGCCACATTTTTATTTCGTAAATCATTGCCTCCTTCAAAAACCGATTTAAGGTTGGCAAGGTAGAAAGTCCATCCCAACCCGCACTCAATATAGAAATACCTTTTTTCTTCTTCCTCATCCTGTTGCATAATTTGTTCGAGTGTACAGATTAATTCATCTTGTTCGTACCCGATAGTAATGTTTGCGATATTTTTTCCGCTGAATGTAAACTGAATCTGGTTAGTTCCATTTGCGCTAAGGATCCTCCCTCTGTCAACGGTGTTATCATCATATCCATGCCAACGCCATTCAAAAGAATCACCTGCTTCGAAAGGCTCGTCGTCTGCTCTTAAACTGCCGTCGGCTTTTTTGATGATGACTTCTCTTAAAAACCAACTTTCCAATCCTGTCTTTGTAGCCCAGGCCGCATAAATTGAAAAGGAAGGAGCTTTGATCGTAACTCTTTTTGTAAAACTAGTCCAATGATATTCTTGCATTTGTTCAATTCGCTTTGTTAAACCGGGGAATTTATTTGCCTGCTTCTTCTAAAATAATCTGATAAAAAAATACCATTCGCTTTAAATCAGAAAGACCGATTCTTTCATCTATCCCATGAAACCCTTTGGCATCAATAGTTGGTGTGAATTTGATAACAGCGTCTGCGTTTGACTGAAAATATTTTGAATCCGTAGCACCCACCGAAAGAAAAGGGGTAGGCACCACATCTTTCATAATCTGATAGGTTGCAGACTCTACCTTCCGGTAAGCAGTACTTTCGTAAGAAGCAGCAGGACCAACTTTATCCGGGGGGCTGTATCTGGTAATTTTTACCCTGCTATCGTTGATCTGTTGGTTCATAAAAGCTTCCACTTCTTCGATACTGGTGCCGGGTAAAATTCTTGTATTTACTACGGCTTTAGCCATACTCGGAATAACATTGTCTTTCACTCCAGTTTGAATCATCGTAGGTACAATGGTGGTATGAAACAATGCATTACTGCTTTTATCTTTTTCAAATTCGCTGACTAATTTTTTTTCAAAGAGCCATGGATTTGCAATGGCCATTCTCTGCACAAAGGGTAGACCCGGTCCAACACGATTCAGCATTTCTTTGATTACCGGCAGAAACTGATAGGGCATTTGTTTTTCTCTTAAATGCACCAATGCCTTACTCAATATATCAATTGCTGTTTCCGGGGCGGGGGTTGAACTATGTCCGCCATGTTGTTCAACCGATAAGTTGAAACTCATATAACCCTTTTCTGCAACAGCTATCAGAGCAACGGGGCGTTTTAATTCTCTGAAATTTTCTTCCGTAATTTCCCCACCTTCATCAAGAACCACTTCCGGATGGATCTGATTGTCGGCTAAATATTTAGCAATCGCTTGTGCTCCGTGTCCGATCGTTTCTTCATCGTTTCCAAAACTGAAATAGATAGTTCTTTCTGGTTGAAAATGTTGCGATAGTAATTTTTCTGCTGCTTCCAGAATACTAATTAGGCTTACTTTGTCATCGGCCGCACCTCTTCCGTAAATGGTATCGTTTTTGAAAAGTCCTGCAAAAGGAGGAACGGTCCATAATTTTTCGGTTGCCGCTTCAACGGGTACTACATCATAGTGCGCCATCAGCACATAAGGTTTTTGGTCGGGGTGCTTTCCTTCCCATTTATACAGGCGGCTCAATCCATTGAATGTTTGATGTGTAAGAGTTTGGTGTACCCGGGGATAATTTTTTTCAATAAAATGCCAGAAAGCTTCGTATTGCGCCGTATCAACGGGTAATCCATCACCCATGCCAATAGTTTTATACTGAATGGCTTGCTGCATATGACTGATTGCCGAATCGGGGAGATTGGGTAATTCGCGTGAAGGCTTATTTGCAATGGCTTTGCTGAAGCGGATGGTATTAAAAATAACGACAGCCGCAATTGCTATTCCGATAATTAAAACAAAGAATAATATTTTTTTAAGCATAGTATTATTATGGATGCTCAATATAGTTCATTCAATTCTTTCTGCGATTTAGTGTGGCTTTTTTAAGCGGCATTTTTATAAAAAATAATCTACATAACTGTATAAATTCATCAACTTTGTATCAAATCTTTTGTTATTAGTGCATCAGAAACCATAAAAATTTACACATGAAAAAACACGCATTGGGTAAACAAGGATTAATAGCATCGCAACTGGGTTTAGGTTGTATGGGGATGAGCGAATTTTATGGTGAAGCCGATGATGCAGAAAGCCTGAAAGTGCTGGATGAAGCATTGGAATTGGGCGTAAATTTTTGGGATACCGCTGATATGTATGGCCCTTATAAAAACGAAATTTTATTGGCCAAAGCTTTGAAAGGCAAGCGCGATAAAATAGTGCTGGCTACAAAATTTGGAATTGTTCGTTCGGGCGAAAATTATTCGGTAAGGTCTTTAAATGGCAAGCCCGAATATGTGCAGTCGGCTTGTGAAGCAAGTTTAAAAAGACTTGAAACAGATCATATCGATTTGTATTACCTGCATAGAAAAGATCCCGCAACTTCTATCGAAGATACAGTGGGCGCTATGAGCAGACTGGTAGAGCAGGGTAAGGTAAGAGGCATTGGATTGAGTGAAGTGTCGGCTGCCACTTTGCGTAAAGCACATGCGGTGCATCCGATATCTGCCTTGCAAACTGAATATAGTTTATGGAGCAGAGATGCGGAAGACGAAGTTCTAGAAACCTGTAAAGAATTAGGAATTGCATTTGTAGCGTATAGCCCACTGGGCAGAGGATTCCTGACCGGCGAGATAAAAAGTTTCGACGATTTTGCTGCAGATGATTATCGCAGATTTTCTCCCAGATTTCAGGGCGAAAATTTTCAGAAAAACTTAGATCTGGTAATGCATTTGCAACAGATTGCTGCAGAAAAATCCTGTACTGCATCACAATTGGCGTTGGCCTGGGTGATGGCTCAGGGCGAAAATATTTTCCCTATTCCAGGTACAAAACGTAGTAAATATCTAAGAGAAAATGTGGGAGCAACCAATTTGCATTTTTCGAAAGAGGAACTAGCACTCATTAATGACTTATTTAAGGTACAGGCGATTTCGGGTACCAGGTATCCTGAATCGATGATGGGAAGTTTGAATGCATAAGATCCCCACTTGCAAATACCACATAAAAAAAGCATCCCGATTGTTGAGGATGCTTTTTTTATAGTTTAAATTTCTTTAGTTGATTTTGATACCGGGGAGTACTTTTGTTTTCTTGTCTCTTTTGTCAATGTCACTCAATCTAATCATTGGATGAACAGAAGCAATGCTCGGGCACTTAAAACAACTTGCACGATATATTTTCTTTGCATACAACACTTCACAAGTTCCCTCTTCCCAGTTATTACCGGCAATTACAAAATTATCTTCTCCACTTTCTGCCGACTGTGGTACAAAGCGCAAACTATTTCCGTTTTCAAATTTAATCCAGATTCCATCGGGGTCGATAGAATCAATTACGCCCGGAGTATAAGCATTGATCGTGATCTCTTCAATAGAAGAATTATTAATGATTCTGAATACACCCGAACTAACATCTGCCTTAGTGCTATCAATGTTTTTAACCAGAATCAATTTCTGATCGAGGTAAATCTGCACTTTTTTATAATCAATAGCGTAAGCCTGCATTTTCATTTGCAGTTCTTTTGTATATGTGGTGTACTGCGTTTTATCTACAGCAGATGGTGGCGTATAAGCATTGTTTTGCGCTGGCTCGCTTTGCGAAGCACGCTCTTTCAAATATGCTTTTGAAGATGCAGATTTACGACCGGTACAGCCCGATAATACCAAGAGGCAAACGATTAAAAGGCTAGCGGTTAAACGATACATAAACAACAAAATTTATACAAATCTAGTAAAATAATGTGAAGGATTCCAATTTTTACGCATTGTTAAAAAATACATATGTCAATACTGCAAAGGGTTATAACACTATAACAGATAAAAAAATATACCAATTGCTTGGTATATTTCATCATTTGAAACTGTATTTTACGGGTTTTATTGTTTTTACCCCTTGAAAAATTTTTTGTTAAAAACTGGGATTTGCTCTTTGAGTACCAGATTAGTTGGTTGGAAGAATCCATTTTTTGCTGATCTGCGGATAAAGATCCAACAGGGCATTTGATTTTCCGTCTTTTTCAAAAATGTATTCCCATGTATTTAGAGGCTCCCAAATAAATGTTCCCTTGATATTTTTATTGGCCACACTAAATGCTATATCGTTTACTTCTGTTTTGTGGGCAGTGTATTCTACTATTACTATATCCTGCGGATAACGGTTTGCTAAATCGTTGGTATTGTTTTTTAATTCCTCTAATGTGCCGTGCCATTGGGGATAATAAGACTGGCCAATGATATCGAATTTAACTTTGCGTGCGATGATTTGATCCAGAAAAGTTCGGGACTCTTCATTCTGTCCACCCAGCGCAATATGTAACATAATTTTTACAGAACCATCAACCGCCCTTACACCCTTAATACCGGCTTTTAAAAGTTTAGCAAGCTGATCCATATTTTTTGCATTTCCATCGGGCCACAACATTCCGTGATTGATTTCATTTCCTACCTGAATCATATCGGGAAAAGTATTTTGTTTTTTTAATGCTGCCAACACTTCGATGGTATGTGTTTTTACTGCTTTGGTTAATTCTGAAAAACTTAGTTTTTCCCATGCCGCAGGTTTAAACTGTTTTTCAGGGTCGGCCCATGTATCGCTATAATGGAAGTCGAGTAAAATTTTTAATCCCGCTGCTTTAATTCTTTTTGCCATTTGCAAAGTATGGGCAAGATCACAGAATCCTTTTTTTGGCGAATAGCCACTATCTGCTGCAGGGTTTACAAATATGCGCAAGCGGATATAGTTAAAGCCTTTTTCTTTGAGTAATAAAATGGCATCTTTCGAAACGCCTTTATCGCTGAATACAATGCCCCTTGCTTCGAGTTGAGGTAAAAACGAAATGTCGGCGCCAAGAATGTTTTCTTTGTTATTTGTTTGAGCCTGAAGTGAAACGAGGGATAGTAAAATGGCAATGCAGGATAAGAGCAGCAACTTTTTCATAAAGCTTTAATTCTTCACGAAAGGTAACCATTATTTGTGCCGTAAAGATCACGGGTGAATTCAAATTTTCGCACACAAAAAGCCCTATATGATAACTTAATAAATCAACATTAACCCGCTTTTAAGCTGGGGATCTTACGAAACCCGCGCAAACATTGGGCTAAAGCCTAGGGTTAATGTATCCAAAAGAAGTATTTCGTAGAGAGACATTATCATTTTGAAGGAATACCTGCTGTGGTCTTAAAAGTTTAATATTCTTTAAGCGCAATAGTAGTCGACTGTCTGCTGGTTTTATAAAATGGAAGTGAGTATTCGGTGCCTTCTTCGTTGGATAGTTTAAAAAAATAATCGCCATCCGGAACGTGAATTAAATTCAATTGAATGCATTCGCCCAAAAAGCTTCCTTTTCTCACCGATTGATTGCTGGTATTAGATATACAATATCGGAGTTGCGATTTTTTTAGGGAAGGACATTTGATCAGGACATTCATACGATCAAGAACAATTTCTGTGATTTCTACCTTAGCAATAGTATTCGTTAGCATGGTTGAGGGGGAGTTTCTACTATAAAAATACTCCTATTTAAAAGTACCCGAGATTAAAATAATATGAATTTTTTGAACCGAAATCAAATAAAAACGCCTGCTCGAACGAACAGGCGTTATGCTTTAAAGATGCTGATTTTATTTTATGCGTATGATGCTACGGGCTCACATGTGCAGATCAGATTTCTATCGCCATGTGTATTATTGACTCTTGCAACAGAAGGCCAGAATTTATTTAAAGAAACATAGCTCAACGGAAATGCTGCTATTTTTCTGCTATAGCTATGATTCCATTCGTCTGCGCAAACTACGGCCTGCGTATGTGGCGCGTTTTTGAGCGGATTGTCAACTTTGTCCAAAGCTCCTGTTTCGATTGATTTGATCTCTTCATAAATCGCAATCAGTGCATCGCAGAATCTGTCCAATTCGGCTTTGTCTTCACTTTCGGTAGGTTCAATCATAATTGTACCTGCTACCGGGAAGCTTAGTGTAGGAGCGTGGAAGCCATAGTCGATCAAACGTTTTGCAACGTCTTCAGCTTCTACCCCAACACTCTGTTTAAACGGACGCAGATCAACAATAAATTCGTGTGCACAGGTTCCGTTGGCTCCGGCATACAAAATTTTATAATATTTCTCTAGTCTTGCGCGCATATAGTTTGCGTTGAGTATGGCGTAAGCTGTAGATTTTTTTAATCCTTCTGCACCAAGCATTTTAATATAACCATAACTGATGAGTAAGATACTTGCAGAACCAAATTCTGCTGCACTCACTGCATGCGTAGTTGATTTGGTTTGCGCATTTACATGCCCCGGTAAATAAGGAGCCAGTTTATCGTTTACACAAATTGGTCCCATGCCTGGTCCTCCGCCACCGTGTGGTATTGCAAATGTTTTGTGCAGGTTCAAATGGCAAACGTCGGCACCAATTGTACCCGGACTGGTTAAACCAACCTGCGCATTCATATTTGCTCCATCCATATAAACCAATCCACCATTTTCGTGAATGATCTCACAGATATTTTTGATAGTCTCTTCAAATACGCCATGTGTGGACGGATAAGTAACCATAAAAACACCCAGTGTATCTTTATACTGAATTGCTTTTTCCTGTAAGTCGGCTACATCAATATTTCCGGCCTCATCGCATTTTACAACCACTACTTTAAATCCGGCCATCACAGCACTTGCTGGGTTTGTTCCGTGTGCACTAATAGGAATTAAAACCACATTACGATGTGCATTGTTATTTGCATGATGATATGCGCGGATAGTTAATAAGCCGGCGTATTCGCCCTGCGCACCGCTATTGGGTTGTAAGCTACAAGCTGTGAAGCCCGTGATTTTGCAGAGCGCTGCATTTAATTCGGAAATGATTTGCTGATATCCTGCAGTTTGATTTACCGGAATAAAAGGATGCAAGCTGCTAAATTCTGGCCAGCTTACCGGCATCATTTCTGACGCAGCGTTTAATTTCATGGTACAGCTTCCAAGGCTAATCATGCTGGTATTTAATGAGAGGTCTTTATTTTCCAATTGTTTTAAATAACGCATCATCTGGCTTTCGCTATGATAAGTATTGAAAACGGGATGCAATAAATAAGTAGAAGTTCTTACAGCGTAAGTAGGAATATTATTCAATCCCATTTCACTGTCGAATTCAATTTCCGCTTCGTCCAATCCTTTTGATTGTGCAAAAACGTACACGATATCCAGCACATCTTTTTGTGAACTGGTTTCATCAATG
>JAIEMK010000080.1 GCA_019752295.1 Chitinophagaceae bacterium
GTATCTTCCACGGCAAATTCAATGGTAACTTTTTCATCATCTTCTTGCAATAAATGCACAGTAATAGTAATGACACCTTCGGTAGTAAACTTCACCGAATTACTAACCAGATTTAATATTATCTGATGTAACCGAACAGGATCACCAACAAGCACTTCCGGAATATTAGAGTCATACACTTTCACTAATTCCAGATTCTTCTCTTGTATTTTAGTCTCGAATAAATGCAACATAGCTGAAATAGATGACGCCATCTTAAATGGAGTTTGCTCAAAACGCATTTTCCCTGCATCAACTTTTGCCAGATCAAGAATATCGTTAATCAATACGATCAGTGCATCACCACTCAGTTTAATAGCTTGCAAATATTCTTTCTGTTTTTCCGATAACTCGGTTTTTAATACCACTTTAGTGAACCCAATGATCGCGTTCATGGGTGTTCTGATTTCATGGCTCATGTTCGAAAGAAATTGTTGCTTTGCCTTAACGGCATCTTCAGCAGTACGAGTAGCTGTTTCAGCTTTACTTTTTGCACTCTCCGCAATTCCTGTAGCAAATTCAGCGAACACTTTGGCTTCTACCAATTCCGAAGCAATTCTTTTTTGTTCTGTTACATCTCGAGCAACAATTACTACACCCATTACTTTACCCGCATCGTCTTTAAAAACGGAGCCATTAAATAATACGTCTGTAAGTTTTCCTTTATTATGTCTCAGTGTTAATGGAAAATCCGCCACAGACCCTTTTGCAAACACCTCTTGATATATTTCTCTAGCTTTATGCGGCTCCGTGAAATAATCAAAAAAATCTGTTCCTGTTAGCTTTATACGTGTTATTCCAGTAATGTTTGATAGTGCTTGATTCATATCCATAATCTTACCAGCATTACTAATGGTTACTAACGGATCAAGGCTAGCTTCGATAAGACTTCTGGTGTACAATGATTCTTTTAATGTGGAGTCCATAATCTATTTTTAAGCTTTAGTTACCAATATCCTCAATAGGACTTCTTCGTTTGTCTTTTAATTGTTTAAAATGTGAAGGCGACAAGCCAGTAATTTTTTTAAATTGATTCGACAAGTGTGCAACACTGCTATAATTCATTTTCCATGCTATTTCAGTAATATTCATTTCATCATAAATAATCAATTCCTTAATCCGCTCAATTTTGTGAATGATGATGAACTGTTGAATTGTAATACCTTTCACTTCCGAAAATATATTAGAGAGATAGGTATAATCGTGGTTGAGTTTTTCGCTGATATAATTTGAATAATTTACCAGAGGTAATTCATCAGTGTGATGTACCATTTCTATAATTACCTGTTTAATTCTTTCAATCAAAATGGCCTTTCGATCATCCATTAATTCCAAGCCTGTTACAGATAATGCTTGCTTTAGTTGGGTAAGCATATCTAACGATAAATTTTCCATAATATCGATTTCGCCCAGATCTACTACAATAAAATGTAGTCCGAGCGATTTTAGAACTTCTTTTACCACCATTTTACAACGGAGGCTTACCATATACTTGATATACAACTTCATTATGACTAAATAAATACCTTAAAACTCAAATGAGATACCTAATAAAATACAAATAGCAGTTCTATATTTTGCAGAGCCAAGAACAATACAAAGTTGGGGATATCCTAATTGCTCACATTGCAACTGTGCACGTAAAACTTACATATTTCACTCATTCAGATGCAGAAACACAGTTTATCGATTGTAAGATAGTCTAACTATCCAAAGCCACCTAACTCTTTAGTTAGATATCTTAAACCTTTACATTGGAATCCCCAAAGCAAAAAATCCCCATCTTTTGAATAAATCAAAAAATGGGGATTGAAATAGCTACAATTAGCTATGATTGTCGTATCATTTATTGGGTATGATATCTATAATTACAGTCCGATTATAAAAACGTTCTTCTGGTAAGTTATTTTCAAATGGAGCCATAGAAATAGCTTCTCCAAATCCATAAGATTCAAATCGAACGCCCTTTTTACCTTCCTTCAACAATTCCGTTTCAATAATTTTCTGAGCACCGTTTGAACGGTCTTTAGATAATTTCAAATTATAAGCATCTTCTCCAATAATATCTGTATGCCCATGAATAATGACAGTGCCATTTTCGGGAATCAACGGGCAAACAATTTGTATTAGGAAATTTTCATAAGATTCAATTGTTTTTGATTTGTCAAAATCAAATAAAATACTATAGCGTAAACCTTCTTGTTTTGGGTCTTCTGTTTTTATCAAGCTCACATAGCTTTCTTTTCTAACAGTTACACCAGCATTGGTTTGGCCAATCATTACAATTTTATAATTGCCCTGTGGATCATTTCCCAAAATTGTTTTTCCAGGAACAGATGCCTGATCGCCCGTAAAAGGGCCGAAACTTTGCATAGTTCCTTTTTCGTCGGTGAGCTCAACAGACCATGTTTTAAAACTGGTTGAAGCACCTTCAGCGGTAAAAATTACATGACTATCTAATGGATCTTGCTGATAAGCCCTAATTTCAACAGGTTTCATATAATTGGTAAGTGTACCACCCACTTGCATCATGATACCTGCAGAATTGCTAGTAATATCAACCCTACGATCACCTTCTCTTAAAAGCGCTAATTCTTTCGTAGCTCCAGGTTGTTCAGAAGGGATAAGCGGTTTATCTCTTCCTTCAGTTTTAATTCTCGAAGCATCAATACCATAGCTATTTACCAAATATAATTTTACATTCTCTGCCATCTGTTTTCCTTCTTCAGGATGGTTATCAGAGGAGCCTGTTAAAACAATTGTAGTTGCAGGATTCATACGCATCCTACTTCCGGTAATGTTTAAAATATTATAATACACTGCTAATTGTCGTGCAGATCTTCCTTTGTTCAAATTATTGGGTTGATCTTCCTGCAACTGTTCTTCTTTGAATGATGATGCAGCTTTTAGGTCCAACAATACATAACGATTAGGTATTTCAACAGAACCCGCATTGAAGAAAATGGAATTGCGTATTGGAAAACTTTCTTTTACCTGCCTGTTAGTTTGCAAAAATTTAGGAGCCCTCACCGAAAATTGTACTTCTTTTTCTACCACTGCTACTGGGGCAATTACAATTGGTTCCGCAACTGGAGCCACCACTATTACCGGCTTGGTTTTACCCGTACCGAACTTCAATGCAATACCGGCTCTAATAGTGTAAACCGACCATGATTCTACCGTACGAGGTGCCTGAAGTAAATCAGTTTGAAAAGAAGCAAAAGGCGATATCGTCATCTGAGTGGCGCTTGATTTTTTTGATACAGGAATATCAATTCCTGCGCCAACCTGAGCTGCCATTACAGTTTTGCGCAAACTACTCCAATCATCTTTTATATAATATTGCTTACTCTGATCGTAAGAAAATGTTTTAACGACGTTGAAATTAAAAGTTGGACCAATAAACAAATAAAATGCATTTGAAAATGGAGCCAATCTAAAACTAGGCTCTACTGCAACATAAGACAATTGAGTAGTTAAATCTGCTGGGCAATTACAAGGTGCAATTACTTCTTCAAATTTACCGCCCCGATTATCATAAGCTACATTTAACATGAAACCAAAAGTTTTATTTGGCCGATATTCAGTTAAAATAGAAGCATAAGGTTTAATACCCTTTCCTTTATGAAAAGCAGTTGGAACGGTAATACTTTCATTTAACAATTGAGTAGTTCCACGATAGGTATTAAAATTAGCCGCTCCTGACAATCCAAACCACCATTTCGGCTCAGTTCGTTTTTCAGTTTGTGCGATTCCAGAAATTCCCGTAAACACTAATACTAGGAATAGGAATGTGAATTTATGTTTTGAAATATGAGTCTGTATCATAAAACTGTTTTTAATTTATTAAGATCATTGTTTCTATAATTTTCATCTTACCAAAATTGGTAAGATGAAAAACAGATATTCTTTATTGTACGTTAATTGTAGTATTTACCATAGTAACAGAAGCATTTAAAGAAATGGCTCTTCCGTTCAACACTGTTTGTACAGCATTTCCAGCAGTTGAGAACGTAACACCTGCAGAAGCAAGAATTGTTCCCACCATCACTCCACCACCTGCTCCATTAATTGTTGCAGCGCTACCTACATACCAGTAGACATTTTTAGGTAAGCCTCCATTAATCATTAGGACACTTTTTGCACCTGATGGGCCTGCAATACCTACTGTTAAACCTGAAGCTGTTTGGAAAATCCAATATGCATTAGGATCACCCATCGCGTCGAGCGTAAGATTGCCATTTGTAATCTTAAAGGTTCCACTAGCAGATTTATAAATGCCTGGTGCAAGTGTTAGTCCACCTAATTCACCAGCTCCTGGATCTGTTCCACCAGGTTTTGATGCTGGAGAAATACTATTAAATGCTGTTGTGGCATCGTTTAATCCATTTTGTGCAATTGTGAAAGATGTAGCCGTTCCAGGTGCAGGCGGTGCTGTATAAATTCCACCAGTTGAATTTCCCACATTTAGTGGAGTTTCAGTATATACAGCAGCTGTTAATCCATCGTGGAATCCAGTTATCAAAGTAGAAGCACCAGTTGTACCGATTCCGCCATTATTAATAACAGTATTTAATCCCTGATTAGTAATGCCTGCTGATCCACCAAATGCTCCAAAGTTTGCAGCAGAACCTAATACCACTGGCGGTATAATTGGTAAGGCAGTTGTAAATGTCCACACATAATTACTCACCAATGCATTTCCAGCGAGATCTTTTGCTGCAGTTGTGATTGTAGCAGTATAAACTGTATTTGATAATAAAATTACTGATGGTGAAAATGTGGCAACATTATTCAAATAAGTTACATTTCCGGCAACACCATTAGCTCCATTATATAAAGTATAACTTACTGTAGAAATTGTTGCAGGATTCATTGCTTCACTAAAGGTTGCAGTAATTTTTTTATCAACAGGTACACCGATCGCATTATTCAATGGATCTGTTAAGATCACAGTTGGAGGAATAATATCCAATGCAGCACCTGTTGTAAAAGTCCATACATAATCACTAACAAGACTATTTCCAGCCAAATCTTTTGCAATAGTTGTAATTGTAGCAGTGTATAAAGTACTTGCTGTAAGTAAAGATGTAGGAGTAAAAGTTCCAATAACGCCTACATAATTTACTATTCCAGTGATTGGTGTAGTCCCATTCTTTAATAAGAAACTAGTAATAGAAATGCTGGCAGGATTCATTGTTTCACTAAATGTTGCAGCAATTATTTTATTAAGTGCAACACCTGTTGCATTATTAGCTGGATCTGTAGAAATTACAGTAGGTGCTGTAACATCAATTATTGCACCAGTTGTAAAGCTCCAGTAGTAATTACTTACTATAGAATTTCCCGCTAAATCTTTAGCTCCAGTACTAATTGAAGCTGTATAAGTTGTATTTGGCGATAAACTATTTAGGGGAACAAAAACTGCTGTAACACCAGTATAATTAACAGTACCTGGAATAATTATCCCACCTAGTGTTGCATTAGCTAAAGTGAAAGTTCCAGTAGTAATTGTTGATTGATCCATTGCCTCACTAAATAGTGCAGCTATAGTTTTGTTTAGAGGAACAGAAATATCAAAACGTGCTGGATCAGTACTTACAATAGTAGGAGAAATAGCATCAGGAACATTTCCTGTTGTAAAGCTCCAAGTATAATTACTTGTAAGTGAAACAGCAGCTAGGTCTTTAACTGCAGTTGTAATGGTTGCAGTGTAAGTTGTATTAGGCAAAAGCAAAACAGCAGGAGTAAATGTGGCAGATGTTCCTGAGTAAAGAACAGTTCCAGTTACATTAGTTCCTCCAAGTGTAGTATTTGCTAATTTAAAATTTGCTGCAGTAATAGTTGCAGGATCCATCGCTTCACTGAAATTTGCAGACAGTTTTTGATTAAATGGTACACCAATAGCAGAATTAATTGGATCAGTGCTTACAATTGTTGGTGGAATGATATCTGGTGCTTTACCAGTTGTGAAATTCCAAGTATAATTGCTTTTTAAAAATGTACCTGCAAGGTCTTTTGCAACAGTTGAAATTGTTGCTGAATAAGAGGTACTTGGTAATAAATTAGTTGTTGGTTTAAAAACAACCGTTGTTCCGCTATAAGTAACTGAACCTAAAACAACTGTTCCACCAAGCGACGTGTTGGTTATTGAAATGCTCTTAGTTGCTGACAAAGAATCCATCGGCTTACTAAATGCAGCACTAATCATTTTATTAAATGCTACTCCAGTTGCAAGATTAACTGGATCTGTAGAAGTAACAGTTGGCGCAGGATCTGCACCGGTAGTAAAACTCCATTTATAATCACTAATCATTGCATTTTTTGCTATATCTTTTACACCAGCATTCATAGTTGCAGTGTAGGTAGTAAATGGCGTTAATGCTTTAGTTGGCGAAAATGTTGCAGTATTTCCAGAAAATGCAATCACACCAGCAATTGGTACCGTGCCCTCTCTTACCGTAAAAGTAGCAATGGTAATAGTTGAAGCATCCATGGGTTCATTAAACACCGCGCTTATGGAGGGTGTTAAACTATTACCACCTGATGCATTTAAAGGAGTTACAGATATGACTTGCGGACAAATTCCAATTAGTCCAGTTTGTTCTGTTACTTTTTTACAACTTAAAGAAAACAAAAAAGCAAGTGATAGGAAAAACCACTTGTTTAAATAAGTTTTTGAAAGCTTCGTTGAGGCGCATAATATGCCTGTCTCAGACGAGAAATAATTTTTTTTCATAATGAAAATTATAAAGTGAAAAGAAGAAAGTTTTGTGTTTGAGTTAGAGTTCTCAAACTCTTTAAAGTTTTAAAAGCAGATGCTTATAACAGAAGGTAAAATTATGTTAAGGATTTTCCTACGCGTTACATTTGGGAACCTATTAATTACACTTTTCACATGTTTGCACCCAAATAACTAATCTCAGGTAATAATAAAAAACTATAGCGTCTTTACCCCATTCATTAAAATAGCCGCCATAATTACATAGCAGCTATTTTTTATATTGAAAAGTCATTTTATACCAACTTGCTTTCCGAATTAAACTTTTCTGCTTTTGCCAGTCCATCTCCTAAAAATACATGCCCCTTTTCTTTCATCTGTGCAATTTCTTTTTTGGTCTCATCTACTACAAGTTGAAATTTATCTTTCATGGCGTCGGTCAGATCTTCGCCTTTTGCAAGTATTTTATCTCTTGTTCCAGTTCCTGAATCGGGAGCAAATAAAATTCCAATTGCACCGCCAACCGCCGCGCCAACCAATACGGCAGCGGCTAATTTTAAATTGTTGCTTTTCTGTTTCATAAAAATTTTTTATTGAAAATAATAAATTGTAGAGCCCTTACATGCAAATGATATTTCAGGTTCAATAACTTCACAAAGTTGGCGATGATAGGCCTGATATATCTTACAAATACACAGCTTAGATTTATATCATTCACAGATTAAACAAACAAATTTCGTATTACCGTTGGGTTAGTTTGTTGATATAAATTCAAATCCTGAATTTCTTTTGAATACTCGTCAATGGTTAATTTTGCCATTAAATAACTAACTACCGACTCTGCTCCTTGGTTGAGGTTTATATAGTTTTCTTCTAACCCATCATAACAACCTCCTGTACAAGGGTTATATATAATCTGATGTAGGTGATTATCTCCTAAAAACCATTGAAATGCAGTTTGCATTTTCCTTAAATAGGACTCTTGTTTAAAAAACTTATAAAATTTTGCCAACGCTATAATTGTATATGCCACATCAATTGGTTGTTCGCCTCCATTAGCATTCAACATTGAATTATTGCCTTTTTGCAACCATCCTTTGTTTGAGATTACTTTAATATGGCCATCTCTGAATGTATTTGACAAGAGAAAGTCGAAACTTTTTTTTGCGATTTCTAAATACACCGGCTGTTTAGTTGCAGACCAAGCGCATAAGAGTGCCTCTGGCACAATACAATTAGCATAAGTGAGATAACTTTCAAACCATTCCCATTCATTTGAAGATTCATGACGATACATCTGTACTAATCTATTCGCAAGTTTTCGTATTAGAAATATTCCCAACAGTGATTCTTTTACAGAATTTGCATAATAAAGCCCTTTGATACAAAATGCCATGGCTCTTGTTGAGTGCATGCCAATCATGCTATACATTGCATTTGCCAAAACCGATTTTGCTAACACAATCAAATCTAGCGGCAAAATAGGTTCTAAAGAAATAAGGTATCCCAAAGCCCATATTGCACGGCCATTTGAATCATCTAAATTGGTTTCGTTATTCTGTATAGTAAATTGCTTTTCATTATTTACATAATTTTTAAAATTGCCTTGTGGCTGCTGACAAAAACTAATAAACTTCAGGTAGATACTTATATATTCGATGTCTTCCCAGTTTTTCGTAAGCACAAAATTCTGACAGATGGCGATGAGCGCTCTGGCATTATCGTCAAGGGTATAGCCGGAATTAATATCGGGATGATTTGTTTTAGAAAATTGCAAAATGCCAAATGAAGTGGTCATTTTTTTAATGTGTGCCAGATTAGTTGGGGGCAAACTGTATTGTAATGAAATATTATCAGGATCTATTTTTTTTATTAGAAGCGCGTGTTTATTTGCTGAATTTTCCCAACAAGTGGCAGCCATTCTATGCAAAACATTATTGCTCATATTATTTCTTAGCAATTCATCATCAAGTAATTTATTCAATGCTGCCGAAAGTTGTGAGGAGTTTTCAAAATCAATAATAATACCTGCATCATTTTTCAGCACTTCACGTGCATGAGGGATTGCAGTTGATATAATTGGACAACCACAACTAATAGCATATGAAAAAGTTCCACTTACTGCCTGATTGGGATCTTTCGAAGTAAATACATAAATATCCGTAAGTTGTAAATAATTCAAGAGATCTGTTAAAGGAAGGAAACTATTAATAAACATAACATGATCCTGAAGGTGAAGACTAATTACCATCTCTTCCAACATACTACGGTATTTTTCGCCTTCTGCTTTATATACAGAAGGATGTGTTTTCCCAATTATCAAGAATAGTACATCTGGATGTTCATTAATTACGTTAGGTAATGCTGCAATTGTAGTTTCGATGCTCTTTCCGGAACTCAACAAACCAAAAGTGGAGATTACTTTTCTGCCCGAAAGATGATAAGTTTCTTTCAATACATTTTTATCCATATGGTGTACCAGGTGGGTGCCGTGCGGAATAATGGATATCTTATCCATATTTAACCCATAATCCTCAACAAGAATTTTTGCTGATGACTTTGTCATTACTATAATACCAGCAGTTAAAGAAACCATCTCCTGCATAGATTTTCTGAGTCCTTCATCGGGCGAGGGTAATACTGTATGCAAAACTATCATCACCGGTTTTAGAATGTCTTTTAGCATTTCATAAAAGGCTTCAGGATTTGCTCTATAAAAACCGTATTCATGTTGTATAAGAACAACATTGATACCCGTATCAGAGTTAATACTTTCAGCTAGTAAGGAGAAAGAGGGAGGGCAGTCTGTATTAAGAATGTATTTAACTTCTGCTATATCGCAATAATCATTTACATCAGAATCGCTTTTCACTGCACAAACTTGAACTGAAAAAGAATGATTAAACTTTTGCTTTAACGATGTTATCAAATCTTTTGAATAAGTTGCAATACCACATTCGCGGGGGGGGTAAGAAGTTATTACCAATATCCCTGATAATTTTTTGTGCGCATAAGTTTTATCTAAAACAACTTTAAGGTAATTAACGGCTTCTGTATTCACAGTGTCATTTTCTTTTCTTGCGATTAACCTTTCATTACTCATTTTACAGTTTATTAAGTATCAATTCATTTACACTTACAATGATTTGTATATCAGGTTTTATGCGATGAAAAAAAAACAGTTTCCCATTTATTCTTCTTGGGAAAAAAATCACGTTTTTGTCTCTCATCTGAAAAGTAACGGGATTGCCCCTCGCTTTCTCAAACGCAAGGCTTGTTTTCGCAAGCAGTACACCTTCTTTTAACCTTACTCATATAACAGTATTATTCACTCCATGTCAGCAGCTAAAACAGTAAGAAGATGAATTAAAAACCTGATCGTTTGGTTTTAGCAAATACTATTTATGAATCTCAAATTCAATACCTACAGGAACTATCATTTGACGACGTTCATAATAACCTGAAGAATGATGATTATTATGTCTGTAATACCGTTCCTCCACGCATCCAGAGAAAATAGCACCCATTAATAATAATGCAGCCCATGATTTTAAAATATTCTTTTTCATATTCTAAAGATCCAACTCATTTATTTGATAAGTATTACAGCAATACTCAAAGGGGTTATATGTTTTACTTATTAATATGGCTTATTTAATTCGTGGAAAAAGTGAATTTTCAGCATGATTTATAAAACAAAACTGCCTGACTTATGTGTTGAAAGTCAGGTAGTTTATTATAAAAGCTAAATAATTATAAGCTGGCTCGTAAGAAGAAGGCCATCTTTTCATGAGTAACCAAAAGTTTAGTAACAAAATCGGCAGACCCAAAATCATTTAAATCAGTTCCAAAGAGGCGAACATTTTCTCTGCAATGAATGATGATACTTTCGTGATCAACTAATAAATCCTTAATAAAAGATTGACTATCGTTTTTATCCCCAGCGCTAATTTCTGTCAAATGTGTTAATTGCAAAAATTGCTTTAAGCTGCCCGGTGCATAATGATTCAGTGATCTTATACGTTCTGCAACTTCATCAACTATCGTATCAAGTTCTTCAAACTGAGCTTCAAATAATAAGTGTTTATCATGAAAATCAGGTCCTTCTACATTCCAATGTGCATGTTTTGTTTTTGTACTGAGTACAAATTCATCTGCTAATAGAACTGATAATTCATTTGCAACCTTTTGTCTGTTCTTTACGGGTAATCCAATATTCTTTTTCATGTGTCTTTTATTGATTTTAGCTACATATACTTCGCTTATCAACATTTCGGTTGCTAACAAATTTTGTTATGGCTCATTTATATATAAACTTTATCCTTCAAAGATCAACTTATAATGACCTACTGGCTTACACTTTAAGTATTATTTGTTGTATAATACCCACTTCAGTGCAGTGATATAAGAGGCTCATATTACATCTTCATAAAGGCGCAATCTATTTTTGAGCACTATGATGGTTTGCCCCATTTCATTAATTCGTTCCAGTAAATGATTGATCACATCAATCCCTTCCAGATTCACATGAAGGTCTGCATATAATCGAACCAATTTTTCTGCGAGCTCTAATTGCTGATGGTCTATATAATCAAGTTCATCAATGGTAAATACCTCTAATAAGCCAAACTCCCGAAATGAAAAGATTACAGACGTTTCCACTCCGTGTTGCCTGCAAAAAATATCTATGGGTATACGTTCTTGCATTTCCATTTAGGTGATTTTTATTTTGATAAATTTTGTAGTTCCCTAAACAATTCCCTCTGCTTATCGGTTAAATTTTGAGGCATTTGAATATGGTATGTAACATATAAATCTCCAAACTCAGCTTCTTTTTTATACACTGGGAAACCTTTACCCTTTAATCTGGTTTTTGATCCGTTTGAAATTCCGGGATGTATTTTTAATTTAACCTTACCATGCAATGTATCGATAGTAATTTCTCCTCCAAGAATTGCAGTATACAAATCGAGATTTACAGTGGTGTAAAGATCGTTTGCTAATCTTTTAAAATTGCTGTGATTGGGAATGTGGAATGTAACATATAAGTCCCCGTCGGGGCCACCATTCACACCCTTACCGCCATATCCTTTTAACTTAATTACTTGTCCGTTTTCGATGCCGGCGGGAATGGAAATACGTACATTTTTTCCGTGAATGTGCAGCGTTTTTTGATGCGATTTAAAAGCTTCTGTTAATGGTATCTCCAGTTCGCTTTGATAATCCTGTCCTCTGAATTTCACATGCGCAGTTCCCCTACCGGTTGCCTCATTGCCAAACATGGAAGCAAAAAAATCAGAAAAATCAGATTCACTATAGGATCCGGAAAACCCCTGTCCTGCTTCGTTTCCGGAGTTTTTCCGTGCTCGGTTTGCCTGTTCATAGGCTTCGCCGTGCTGCCAGTGCTCTCCATATTGATCATATTTTTTTCGCTTTTCCGGATCACTTAGCACTTCGTTGGCCTCATTTATTTTTTGAAATTTACTCTTTGCCTCTTTATTATCTGGATTCAGATCCGGATGATATTGCCTAGCCAATTTCCTATACGCCTTTTTTATATCATCGTCTGTGGCATTTTTGCCAATACCCAAAACTTCATAATAATCAATGAAAGACATATAATCAATTGGGATATTATAGAATGTACACTTATTTCTTTATTCTTTCCAGCAATAAATCGGCAATTGCTTCCGGTTTTAGTTTGCCGGTGGTTTTTACCTCAATTCGCATATGCGATAAAGACTTTTTCTTACTAAATGTTTTGTGCAACTCGTACTTTGCTTCTGCCGGTCCAAGAATCAAAACAAATACAGTTGGAAGTGGAATGAGTTCGATTATTTTTTTATGAAAATGATGGATCAGTTCATGATCGCGATTTTGCATTTTCTTTTCCACATCCAAAGTTGTATTCGACAAACGGGTTTTATTGGTTGTCTCCCCTTTAAATCGCTCTCTCGATTCAACTTCAGAAAGTATTGTTTCTTCATTTACTGCGCCCTTTGGGCCAACGTTTACAATTATCGCTTTTTTGTGATCTATCCAAATGGCATAACTAACCAAATTTTTAAGTTTCTTCTTCATAATCAAGACATTTGTTAACAACATAAGGTAGCGAAAAAGAACAGTATATTTTATGATAATTATCAGTCAGTTGACAAAAACCAAAAGCTTCCCGGAAATTGTTTTCCGGGAAGCTTTTGTTTCAAAATGATTTTCGAGCGAAAGATGATTAGTAGCCGGGATTCTGATACATTTTTATCGGATCCAGTTTATATTCATTGTAAGGGATAGGAAAATAATAATCTTTTGTAGTGCAGTTTGTCAAAGGGGAATTGTCGTAATTGGCCTGATTTTTCGAACCGAAATAAGCCACCAACTCTGTAGCTTTAAAGAAACGTGTTAAATCGTGCCAGCGATGGTGTTCAAATGCAAGCTCTATTCTTCTTTCATGCAAAATAGCCAATTTCAGAGTTTGATATTTTGCAACATAATTTGCATCATTAAGCATTATTGAATAAGCGGGCATACCAGCTCTAGTACGTACCATATCCAGATATTTTACCGCATTTACATTATCTCCCTGATACATGTATACTTCAGCAATATTCAAAATCACATCCGCATAACGAATCAGAATCCAATCATTACCTCCATAACCCAACACACTTGCAGTAGCGCTGGCATCACGGAACTTTGTAATAAAATAGCCTGATGTTGCAGGAGCAAGTTTTATAGAGAAGCTGGTACGAACATCACCCCTCTCAAATTCGTTCAAAAGATCTTTTGTAAACAAGCCCCCTGCTCCCTGTGAAGGAAATAAAGAATTGATAGTTTCACCCTTTGCCTGATTGCTCCTTGCCAATGAGGAAGAATAGGTTGCATCTCCCTGCTTGTAAACAATTTGAAAAATAATTTCAGGATTGGTGGATTTTTTATTTACATCAAATACATCTGCAAAAGGAATATCAGCTAAATTGGTAAACGTTTTTTGATTGAAACAGGCAAGCAGATAAGTTTGCGCGTTAGTTAGATTAGTTGAAGTATTTGAAGCATCTAGTGTTGTGGCCATAGTCAAATACACCTGACCTAAAAGGGCATTGACTGCCTGTAACGATACTCTTCCCTTTGTAGCAACTGGTTGAACAATGGGCAGCCCTCCATTCAAAGCATCTTTCAAATCCAAAATAATCTGTGCATAAATTAATTCTCTTTTTACCCGGAAAGTCAAAGCAGCAGATTGTTCAGCGGAACTGAGTCGATCCGTTACCAACGGCACATCACCAAATTCTCTTACCAGATTAAAATACATATATGCCCTAATGAATTTCAATTCGGCAATATATTGAGTTTTAGTAGCTGCGCTTGCAAAAGAGATATTATCAATAACAGCTAATATTAAATTAGCTCTTGAAATTGGGGTGTATAAGGCAGTCCAATGACTTTGCAAATAACTATTACTAGCCACCAAAGAAAATGCTGTAAACTGAAATGGTTCGCCGTTATTTGACTGATTATCGGTTGTGTTTACATCATCAGCACGATCATCTGTCCATAACTGTGCACCTTCACCCACACAGTTAGAACTTCTTAATGCCTGATAAACACCATTCACACCGGTAGCGATATCTGTTTCTGTCAGATATCCTTTATCAACAGATACCCCATTAGGATTTGTTTGTTCAAGAAAAGATTTGCTGCAACTACTAAAACTTGTTAGCAAAAACAACACTGTGATTATTGAGAGTAAATTACGCATACAATTTTTTTTATTGGTTTTGATCAAATGCTTAAAACTGAACTTTTATACCTGTATTAAACGAACGTGCCAAAGGATATTTACCATAGTCCACACCCGGTGTAAGGTTGTTTCCGTTATTGAAGTCAACCTCCGGATTGTAGCCTAGGTATTTAGTAATAGTAAAGGCATTGTCAATCGACGTGTACCATCTTAAACTATTGATACCTATTTTTTTAGTAAAAGCCATTGACGTAAGGTTAACTCCAAAAGTTATGTTAGTACACCTGAAGAAAGAACCGTCTTGTAAATAGTAGTTTGATAAACGGGTACTATTACTCTGAGAGCCTCCGCGTGAAGCTCTGTACTCATGGCCATTACCCGGCTGTGCATCACTGCGATATCGTTGATCTATTACAGCATATTGGTTACCGGATCCTTCCATGTTTCGGATGTAATAATCCTGCCCGTCGATAATTTGATTTCCTTGCGATCCATTGAACGAAGCACTTAGATCGAATATCTTATAGCTTGCATTAAAACCAAATCCATAAGTATATTTAGGATAGGGTGTACCGATTATTTCTTTATCTGCATCTGTAATGATACCATCACCGTTGGTATCTTTAAAATATAGATCACCAGGTTTTAAAGGCGTACTTGAATACGTGGAAATCGGGAACGCTAACAATTTGTAGCCTGCAGGGAACTTATTACCATTGGCCTTAAAAACAGCAAGATCGGCATTCACATTTGCCATATCATTTTGCGTAACCATACCTGCAACCCTTAGTCCATAAAAAGAACCTACAGGGCTGCCTTCCCTTGTAACATGGGTAATATAACTTCTTTCTGCGCCATTAATCTGTATTTCACTTGCACCACCAAGACTTTTAACATTGTTTCGATTAGCTGTAATATTTCCACTAATGTTCAGATTGAAATCTTTAGAGCGGATAACTTTATAGTCTAACTGTAAATCGAACCCATTGTTTTGGATATTTGAATTACGCAGATTTGTTAAAATAGAAGTTGCACCGGACAAGGAAGAAATGCTTTGATTGTATAATAAATTATACGACTTACTGCTGTAGTAGTTTAAAATAACTGATAACCTGTTATCAAGCATGTTTGCATCTACACCAAAGTTGTACTGTGCTGTTGATTCCCATCCCAATTTAGCATCCGTAATTCCTCCAGCCCAGGTTGCGTTGTAAACAGTGCTACCAAACACCTGACCACCAGAACCAGTTATTCCCTGCTCGTATCTATAATTACCAATATTATTATTACCCGTCAGGCCCCAACTGGCACGCAATTTCAAAGTAGAATGCTTGCCTAACCAATCCCCGTAAAAAGATTCGTTCGAAAGCGTCCATCCTGCAGAAACTGAACCGAATTGACCCCAGCGATTTTGTGGGCCAAAACGAGAAGAGGCATCTGAACGAAATGAGCCTGTTACAAAATATCGACTGTTATAACTATATACAATCCTTCCCAAATAAGACAGTAAAGTCGTAGTTGATTTACCAGTTCCATTTAATCTATAAAAATCACCCAGAACAGAACCTCCATTGGTAATCTCAGGAATCAAATCGTTCGTATAGTTTTTTGTACCAACTGCAACAATATCTGTATTGGTTTCTTGTGCAGAATATCCAACAAGTCCGTCTACACTGTGTTTGCCAAATTGCTTTTTATAATTCAGCGTAAACTCTCCTAATATATCCTGACTAGATAAGTTCTGAGCAGAAGAATTCGCTGCAAGAATTGATTGAGGTGAACCAGCAGGATTAATACCACTGCTTAAATTGGTCGGGTAATAGTATTCATATTTTTCATTGTAGTTGCCTCCACCAATATTTAGTTTGGCAGACAGATTTTTCACCACCTGATAAGTTGCATTCACATTATAAGTAGCCCGAGTTCCTTTGCGTGTTATGTTTACACGTTGTGCTAAGGCCAATGGATTTTCGATACCCTGAAAAGCATAGGAGAAACCGTCCGTTTGCGCACCTGCTCCTTTATCCGAAAGTGCTAAAGTACCATCCGCATTATATGCAGGAAAGATTGGCATATATACCAAAGCACCCAAAATAGGCCCCTGATTGAAACGTCCCTCCTGTACTTCACGGTTATTATTGTTGGTAACAAATACACTGGAAGAAACCTTTAAGCGATTGTTAACCTCGGCATCAATATTGGCTCTTAAATTGATTCTTCTTTGGTAGGTACTATTCAAAATACCAGGTTGATCTAAATAACCACCGCTGATTAAATAACGCGTGCCTGCATTTCCGCCTGAAAAAGAAAGGTTGTGTCTTTGTACCAAAGCGTTTTGATACAATACATCCTGCCAATCAGTATTGTACTTTGGCTGAATGATTTTTTGGTTGGCAAAATCATATAAATCCTTCAAGATACAAACAGAACATCCCGTAGCTGTTTGCCCTGCCTTAGCTATGCGCGTTGCATTATCATCCGAATAATAACTATCACTCCATGTAATGCCTTTAGAGATCAGTATATCTTTATAATTAGAATTCCTACCGTCAACAAATAAGTCAGTAAACTGTGTTGCATCCAACATCTTTACTTTATTAGCCAAGCTCTGACTGCTAAACTGATAATCATAGGTAAAAGTTCCTTTACCAGCTTTTCCTCTTTTAGTAGTAATCAAAACCACACCGGCAGATGCTCTTGAACCATAGATGGCTGCTGAAGCAGCGTCTTTCAAAACTTCAATCGATTCAATATCTTCAGGATTTATAAAGATATCATTACCCGCTGTAGCCGGATTATATCCGTTAGTTGCGTTACCACCATTACCTTGTCCCTGACTTACATTACCACCCATAGCGTAACCATCAATCACATATAAAGGCTCAGAGCTTGCATTGATTGAGCCAATTCCGCGTACCCTAATTTTTGCGCCCGAATAAGGTGCACCGCTAACCTGCGACACCTGAACTCCAGCCACCTTACCAACTAAGGCCTGACTAAGTGTAGGGCTTGATAAATTTAATTCACTTGCTTTCAAACTGGAAATCGAACCTGTCAAATCGCTTTTACGCAGGCGTTGATATCCGATTGTTACTTCTTCTAATTGTTTAACATCCTCCTTAAGCTTTATGTTCATGTTTCCCGGAACAGCAGATATTTCCTGCGACAAAAATCCTACATAGCTGAATACCAGAATAGTACCCTGATTAACTTCAATACTAAAATGACCATTGGCATCTGTAACAATTCCTTTTTTGCTATTTTTAACGGCTACACTCACCCCAACCAACGGGCGATTATTCTCATCGGTTACAATACCCGTTATATTAATTGTGGTGGTATTAACCGTATTGTGAACCTCTGCTATTACAAAATTTGGCATTGCAGTAAACACACCAGCTACTAATAAATAGCATAAGATTTGAACAAATACCCTCATCGTTTTCATAAAGGGATTTGGAAGATTTTTTTGTTGCATATCAGTTCTGTTTTTGGTTATAGTGATTTAAAAAAATATTCTGTTTGTGTCTCATGCAAATAATGTTCGCTGGTTTTTAATAAAAACTTTTCACGTATTTTACCAGTTAACCCCCATTAGGTTTACATTATTTTTTTGGGATGACGTAACTGCAATACCAGAAGTATATTTGTTATTCAAAAAGGCGAAACCCTCTAATTCATCCACCCGTTCATTGATGTCAACAACTTTGATTATGAACTCTTTACCAGATTCGATTGACTTTTCTAAATCCACATAAGTAAACCGCCATTGCTTACCAGCGGTTTTATTTTGGATCAAAACCAGTATCCCCTTATCGGCCATCCCAAAAAGATTTTGCACCCAGGGCGTGCAGTTGAATTTTTTAAAGAGCACTCCCTTTTCTGTTGTTCGCTTTGCATATTTTAATGCAGAAGAATTATATAATCTTACTTCATTAGCTTTTTCGCCATAGTCTGCTGTAGCTACATACCATTTGTTTTTATATTGAACATATTCGGGCCTTGTACCCTGAACACAAGCATCATCATCAATAGTGTTGATCAAGTTCCCGTCCAGTTTATTTGTGCGTTGTAGCCCATCCCAATCAATGCAATAAATAACTGCCCTCCATAAATTACCTTCTTTGTTCAAACGAATACTATTGCCAATAAACACCGGCATTTTATCTTGATAAGCAATACCGGTTGGATGGTTGATGACATCTGTATCATTCAGGGTTAAGCGCATTTCTTTGTTGAGGTATTTCAAACTATCACCCTCGAGTTTATATTCTCTTATCATTCCCACTTCCCTATCACCATACAAAAAAATACGACCGTTTTGATTAGAAATACCCTGACAAGCCCCTAATGAATCGATTGTTTGCGAATGAGTTATCACCATATTCTTGTCTACTGCAAAAGATGCGAGTACAAAAAAGAATATAAGGGTTGATATAAAGGTTTTCATTCTTTTAATGAACAGGTATGGATGGATGGATAAAGTGATTTAAAGACTTCCAATTCTTATGCGATTATCAATATATCTAATCGCTTCACTTGTTAAGGATCAATGGGTTCTGTTGGGTTAATATGCAAAGCCTCGATTAAAGGGTAAAACTCCAACTCTGTTTCAGATAAACGATTGCCGTTTTTGTATGGAGCTTCATTCAACTCCTTCATACACCTAGGAATCATTCCGGCGATCATGTTGCTTTGCCCCTTAGTAGTGCAGGTAATAGCGGCTTTATCAAAAGGCATCCCGTATCTAAAAATCATCCTGACGGTATTACGCATATTAGTAGTCGTATGTCGTGCATGTGGATCAATAATGATAGCACTCGCAGGAATACCGAGTTTCTCCGTTAAATATTTTTTCTGCTCCTCAGCCTCACAGAACTTTGTTTTATAGGGATGAACTTTCCCTCCAGAACTTACGATGAATGGTGCCAATCCTTTTTTGTACAAAATTGCCGCCAATCTGCAACGCAACATGCCTTCGGCACTAAGTGCAACTTTAGGATCATCTGGGCCGGCTCCTGGAATCAAAATAACCGAGTATTTATAATCGTTCCATTTGGTAGTTTTAATTTTCTCAAAAGCCAATTTGTTTTCTGTTTTTGTCATTGGTTCGAAATCCGCAGCCTGATCTCTTTCATTCATTTCCAAAAAATGAAGGGCGCAGGTAACAGAAGTCAAAAAAAATAAGTTATTCGATTTGCTTTCTTTTGCTACAAGAGAAGCAGTATTATAAAGAAGGTTAAGATAACCGTTTGAATAAGCTGCTGGATTGCGAGGATCCCTGACTGAAAAACTGATGGAGTCGATATTCGGATAGTTGGGCTTATTACCACCTGCATATACGTCGATACAAAAGTTAACACCATGTGCATCCTGCTCCCATGCTTTTAGCAGCATATCTTTTGCAGAAAAATTTTGAAACAAGACATAGCAACCCGAAGGGATTAGGTGATTTTGCACCAGTTTACCTAGTGCATTCTGAGGCTGATATAAAATAGAAAGACGCTCACCCACAGTTTTAATCTCATCCTCGGTGAATTTCATTCTATTCAAATAACAGTTTCCTTCCTTGCCGCAATCAGCAAAAGAGGCTGCCAAAGAATCGGATTTTAGTTTAGCAATTGAACTAAGTACAGTATCATTTACCAATAATTTTTTAACATCGGGCAGTTCCTGAAACAGGGTTAATAAATAGTAGTTTTTTGACTGCACAAAATCGCCGCCGGTAACCAATTGATAGCTTGCGATCGGCTTTGCTTGTTGCGCGAATACGATTCTTGTATATAAGATTGATACTAAGACTAACAGTACCAAGCATTTGCCTATTTGAGATCTATTTTGCATCATACTTTAGTTTTGATGACGCAAAGCTTTATTTTTAAGTTTGTTTTAATTTACCGTACATAGCAATTAACCATTTAATGATAATTGTGTAATAGTTTATTCATATAATGCTAATAATAAATTAAACTCAGGAATTCATTTATTTTTTACATTCAATTTACAATCAGACTCTTCTAAATTTAATACCCGAAAATTTAAACACAGTGCAGGCATTTGCCTATAAGACCGTAGCGTTTTTTTAAGCAAGTAAAGGTTTAATTATGAGCTGGTATCTTCAAATACTTACTAATTTTGCTGTATAATAATTTTTCGTCAATGGGTTTGGATATATAATCATTCATCCCAATAGCTTTACATTTTTCTACATCCGCTGTAGTTACATCAGCCGTAAGTGCAATAATCGGAATTTGAGAATTCATTTCGTTACGAATATATGCCGTGGTTTCATAGCCATTCATTTCCGGCATTTGTAAATCCATCAAAACAATATCATACACATTTTTTTGCATCATTTCAATTGCAATTTTTCCATTATTGGCAATGTCTGTTGCAAAGCCAAATTCCACTAATATTATTTTCAGCAAAAGCTGATTAAGCGCCACGTCTTCTACAACCAGCACTTTTACTTTTTTATTTACATTTTCTGTAAGTGAACTATTTTGAGCCGGTTTTAGATCTTCATCTTTTTCCATCTGATAATTACCGGGTTTCTCTTTTGCTTCATTTTTTCCAAAATTAAGTATAAAACTAAACGCAGATCCTTTGCCTACTTCGCTGGTTACGTTAATAGCTCCACCCTGAAGTTCTACTAATTGTTTCGCTATGGCAAGACCTAATCCGGTTCCTCCATAAGAGTTGGAGACATCGTTGTGTGCCTGTTCGAAATTAATAAAAATGTGTTCCAACTTGCTTTCAGGAATTCCAATGCCCGTATCGGTCAGCATAAATTCGATGGTTACTTTTTCTGTATCTTCTTTCAGCAGGCGAACACTCATCGTTATTTTTCCTTCTGATGTAAACTTCACCGCATTACTCATCAAATTTAAAATTATCTGGCGCAACCGCATTGAATCGCCTATTACAACCTGAGGAATACTTTCATCATATTCTTTTATTAATTGAATATTCTTGTCCTTAAGTTTTGTTTCAAATAACTGAAGCATGGTAGAAATGGAATCCGATAAGTTAAAGGGTATTTGCTCAAAGCTCATCTTCCCTGCATTTACTTTAGCGAGATCCAGTATATCATTAATTAAAATGATCAGTGCATCTCCCGACACTTTAATTGCATGGATGTATTCTTTTTGTGTTTCATCTAATTTTGTCTTTAATACCACATTAGTAAACCCAACAATCGCATTCATAGGCGTGCGGATTTCATGGCTCATATTCGACAAAAATTGTTGCTTTGCTTTTAATGCATCTTCCGCTATTTGAGTTTTTTGTTCGGCATTATTTTTTGCTTTTTCCAATTCTTCTTTTTGCTCTCTCTGCTCCTGTATTTCTATTTTAGCGCCAATCCAGATTTTTATTTTTCCATCACTGTCTTTCAAGGCTGTTGCCCTTGTAAGATGCCATAAGTATTTTCCGTCTTTTCTGCGCAGCCTGTTTTCGATTTCATAATCTTCCCCTGTGCGAATAGATTGCAGCCATTTTTTTTTGGTTTTTTCCAAATCATCTGGATGAATAACTTTTTCCCATCCATGGTCTTTTAATTCCTCAAAAGGCAACCCAGTATAGTTAAGCCATATCTGATTAAAATAATTTTTGTTGCCTTCTGCGTCTGCAGTCCATACTTTTTGCGGCATTAATTCAGCCATCTCTCTAAATTGAACCTCACTATTCCGTAAAATAATTTCCGCTTTCTTTTTTTCCGTAATATCTTCTATAGACAGTAGTATTAATTTATCTAAACTATTTTTATTTATTACCTCCCGAGCATTCAATAGCATTACCCGCTCACCAATGTTTGAAAAGCTATGTGTTACTTCAAAATCATTAAAGACAGATTTTTCAGGAAGTATTTTTTCAAGCAAAGTTCGCAATGCAGGAATGTTCCATTGCTTGCTACCAAGATCATAAATTAAAATGCCTTCTGTTTCCGATTCATTTACACGGAACGTTTTATAAAAAGCATTATTAGCAGTTTTTATTCGCAGGTTTTTATCAAGTACCAGCAGCGGTTCGCGAATATTCGATACAATAGCTTCAGAATAATCTCTCGCTACTGCTATCTGTTCATTCAAACTAATCATTTCCTGATTTACAACCGTTAGTTCTTCATTAGTGCTTTGCAGTTCTTCTTTACCAGTTTCCAATTCTTCGTTTAAACTCTGCAATTCCTCGCTGCCGCTCAACAATTCTTCGTTGGCACTTTGCAGTTCTTCATTGGCTGCTTCCTGATCTTCGGAAATACTGCGCATGTCTTCACGTACTTGCTCAAGCTCTTGCTCTAATTGTTGTATTCGTACATCTTTATCATCCTTTTTTACTGATTTCTGATTGTCGGTTGCTGATTGTTTATTGCGAGTTGTTAATTGCTTATCGCCAATTAAATTATTATCGTGAAAGAGTACTAAATAATGTGGCTCAATGGTGTTAGGAAGTGGTAGGGCTTCAATTGAAATGTTGCGCAAGTTGCCATTTACCAGCAGGGGTATATTTTCTTTTATAACGGGCGCTTTCTGTTTTTTTGCTTTGTGCAAAATATTACGCAGCTCAAATGCCAAACCGTTTTTTGCCATCTGCAATAAATTGTGGGTAGGTTTGCCGGGAGATTGTTCTAGATAATTGCCCGTATTGCCACGAAAATGAACAATATCCATTGCCTCATTTACAACTACACCGGCAGGTGTGTATTTTCGGAGCATAATATCATCTGCCGTTTTTTGAAAGTCGGTCCTAATAATTTCATTGTTTGGGTTGGCATTGGTATTACTGATATATTGTTCGCTTCGTTCGCTTGCCACATGCATAAACCTGCCTGGCACATCTTTACGCGAAAACAATTTATCATTCTTTGTTGCGGCAGCAAAAAGGTCGGGCACACCACTGATGGTTTCCGTTTTACCAAGCAATAAAAATCCTTTTGGATTTAATGAATAATGAAAAGTTGTAAGCGCCTTTTTTTGCAGGTAGGGCTCCATATATATAAGCACATTGCGGCAACTTATAAAATCCATCTTGCCAAAAGGAGGATCTTTTAAAAAATTATGGATTGCAAATACGCACATGTCCCTTACCTGTTTATTTACCTGATAACTGCCATTTGTTTTTGTAAAAAAGTGGTTCAACCGCTGCTCGGTTACGCCATCTACCTCGTTTTTTGTATAAATACCTGTTCGTGCTTTTGTAATAGCAGGTTCGCTTAAATCGGTGGCAAAAATCTGCACTCTCTGATTGTCGGCTAAAAATTCTTTAAAACACATAGCAATTGAGTAGGCTTCTTCGCCTGTGCTGCAACCTGCTACCCATACCCTTATCGGCTCACTGGCAATTTTATTTTTTATTAGTAGCGGAAAAACAGTTTCACATAAATTCTCAAAACTTTTATGATCTCTGAAAAAAGAAGTTACTGGAATTAAAAGATCCTGATATAAAACATCCTGCTCTGTTTTATTATCTCTTAAATATTTAAGGTAAGCTGCTGGTTCTTCGTTTTTGTTCAGTGCCATTCTACGGAGTATTCTTCTCCGGATGGTTGTTTGTTTGTAATAAGTAAAATCGGTTCCCTTTCGAATACGGAGTAATGAAAGTATTTGTTTAAACACTTCCTCATCATGCTGAGGAATGTTTTTTTCGTCACCTCCTTTTCCAATGATAATACTGGTTATTTCTAACAACTTTTTCGGTATTTTTTCGGGTGGAAGAATAAAATCAACCACACCTGCCTGTACCGCGTTATGGGGCATACCTTGGTAAGCTGCTGATGCTTCGTCTTGTGCAAAAGTAATACCTCCATGATCTTTAATGGCTTTTAACCCTAGTGTTCCATCACTTGCTGTACCCGATAAAACCACTCCGATGGCATGTGCCTGATGCACTTCTGCCAATGATGTAAAAAAAAGGTCAATGGGCAGGTTGCGTTCGGTTTTACTTTTTGCAGGGCGTGCAGCTAGTAATAGAACGCCATCAGTAGCTACCATCATTTTGTTGCTGGGAATAACGTAAATATGATTGGGTTCTACTTTAATATCATCTGTAATTTCGAATACAGGAATGCTGGTAACTTTTTGTAGCAGCTCGGGCAACATACTTTCATGTGTTGGATCTAAATGCTGCACCAATACAAATGCCATCCCCGAATCTTCAGGGATGGCTTTGAGTAATTTCTTGAAAGCATCTAAGCCGCCGGCCGAGGCCCCAATACCTACAACAGGAAATTGGTTGACAGATTGAATAACCGACTCGGTTATTTTAGGTTTTATCTTTTTCGCTTTCATTTTTGAATCATTAACGCCCCTTTATCAAAAAATATTTGCCTTTGAAGATCGTTAAAACAGAAATGAGGACTAAATAGTAAGTCCCTTAAAGATACACAATATAGTTGGGCTTCGAAAAGCAGGTCTTAAGAAATGGGAAATCATATACTGCCAACTTGTAACCGTGTATTCTAAGCTGCCCATTCAATGTTCCTACTCCTTTCAGGCCATATTTTATCCCGCAGGAATATAAATATCAAAACATGCACCCTTGTTTAGTTCGCTTGTTGCAGTAATAATACCATTGTGGTTCTCTACTATTTTTTTTACAATGGCCAAACCAATGCCTGTTCCGGTATATACTTCCTTGCCGTGCAATTTCTGAAACACTTCAAAAATCCGGTCGCTAAAATGGGGTTCAAAGCCTATACCATTATCTTTAACGGTAATATGGCAATAATTTTTTTCGGGAGAAAGCTTTTCGTTATTTAATTTAACTCCTTTTACAATTTTACTGTCAATTATTATGTGTGATGGTATATCCGGGTTCGAAAATTTGAGTGCATTGCTGATAAGGTTATACATGAGCTGCCGAAACTGAAAAGCGATGATGTTAGCAGAACCAATTTCAGTTACTTCGATGGTTGCATGTTTTTCCAGAATGGTATCTTTCAGGTCAGCTTTTACCTCTTCTATAATTAAATTAAGTTCTGTTTTTTCAAAAATCAGTTCGGTAGTTGCTACTCTGGAAAAGGCTAATAAATCATCAATGAGTAGTTGCATTCTTCCGGCTGCCAATTGCATTCGCTGAAAATTATATCTTCCGTTCTCTGATAGATTTTCATTCTCATTCTCAAGTATAATTGTAACAAAGGTTTGTATTTTACGCAATGGCTCCTGTAAATCGTGACTTGAAATATAGGTGAATGCCAACAACTCTTTGTTAGCAATGATTAACTCGGCAGCACGTTTTTCTTTTTCCTCGTTTTGAAATGCCAATTCTTTATTAGCAATAATTAATTCAGCAGCACGCTTTTCTTTCTCTTCATTTTGAAAAGCCAGTTCTTTATTGGCAATACTTAATTCAGCAGCACGTTTTTCTTTCTCTTCATTTTGAAAGAGCAACTCTTTATTGGCAATGCCTAACTCTGCAGCGCGTTTTTCTTTCTCTTCATTTTGAAAAAGCAATTCTTTGTTGGCAATGCTTAACTCGGCAGCACGTTTTTCTTTCTCTTCATTTTGAAAGAGCAATTCTTTGTTGGCAATACCTAATTCTGCGGCACGTTTTCCTTTCTCATCGTCCTGAAAAGCCAATTCTATATTGGCGATGCCTAACTCTACAGCACGTTTTCCTTTTTCATCATCCTGATATGCAAGCTCTATATTAGCAATACCCAGCTCTGCAGCACGTTTCCCCTTTTCCTCTTTTTGAAAAGCCAACTCTTTCCGGGCAATAATTAACTCCTCTACCAGTTTTTCTTTCTCTTCTTTTTGAAGTGCAAGCTCTTTGCGAGTGATTACTAACTCCTCCTCATCAGGTTTTTTTATACTAGTCATATTATGTTAGTTCCATTTTTTAAGTACAGTACTAAATCGCATGAATTAAGAGCTCGTCAGGTATCACTAAAACACTAACTGCTTTAAACTGTGAGCACAAAATTTTCTCTACTTGGGTTCTGCATATTTTCCTGCGATATAAGTGTAAATATTTGTTGAATTATTTTTTTGAATTGTAAAAACTCAGAAGGTTTGCGAATAAAATATTTTGCTCCGTTTTTGTAAAGCATGTTCACCACATCTTGTTCGAAGGAGGTGGAAAATATTATTACAGGGAGTTGATTCAATTTTTGATCACGCTTTATTTCTAGTAAACATTCGAAACCATTTTTTCGAGGCATGTTTAAATCCAGGAAAATAACATCGGGAAGTTGCTGTTCATTTTCAAAAAGATAAGCCATTAATTTTTCTCCATCCACAACCGTTGCAAGCTTAGTGGGGATGGTTAATGCCTCCAAAGCCATACTAAAAAACAGGCGATCGTCTTTGTCGTCATCCGCAAGCAGAATATTCAATTGTTTTGTATTCATGCGTTAAGAATATATTTCAGCGATCCGTTTGAGAATATATTTTCAACTGCAATGGGTAGTGCATGGACTATAACTTGCTTGAGCTGCGAAAAATCGCTAGGCTTATGAATATATACATCTGCTCCGTTTTTGAAAACCATACCTATCTTATCTTTGGAGTTAGACGTTGAAAATATAATCACAGGAAGACCCTTCAACTTTTTATTTTGTTTTATCTCAGACAAACATTCAATGCCGTTTTTACGGGGCATATTGATATCGAGAAAAATTACATCAGGAAGCTGATCAGCATTTTCAGAAAGGTAGTCCATTAGTTTCTCTCCATCTACTACAGTTGCGAGCTTAGTGGGAATGGTTAATGCCTCTAAAGCCATACTAAAAAACAGGCGATCGTCTTTGTCGTCATCTGCAAGCAAAATTTTCAGTGGCTTCAAATTACCATTAGTTGGTTGTGCTGAAATCATTTTTTATTATTTTAAAACTGCCTTCCGGAATGTGCTCTGATTACAAAACTTTTTCCTGACGATGATGCGATTTAATTTCTATTGCTTTAGTGATAGCAAGGTGAATAACCTGTTTAAGCTGTGCAAAATCACCGGGCTTGCGAATGTAATCTTGTGCCCCCATCTTATAGAGCCTTTTTATCATATCCTGCTCATAATTCACGTCGCGGGGGTATGAAGTCGAAAACATTATCACGTAAATTCCATTAAATTGTATATTTCCTTTTAGCTCTAATAAACATTCGAAACCATTTTTACGAGGCATGTTTAAGTCTAGGAAAAGTATATCCGGAATATTTTCTGCATTCTTAGTCAGATAATCCATTAGCTGCTCTCCGTCATTAACAATATTAATATCAGTTGCAATAGAGATTTCCTGTAACGCTTTCTCAAAAAAAAAACGGTCGTCTTTATCGTCATCAGCAAGGAGAATGTGAAGCGGAGCATTTCGGTGATTAGCTATCATAGTTAATTCTTGAAACCTATTATTAGAAGCTCCTTACCCTTGTCATTAAAGATATTTGCCGCAGGCAGGTTACAATACGCAAGTTGAACTATCTTGTACTGATAAGTCTTATATACTTTTAAAAAAGGTTACACAATTCACACATTTGGCTTAGAGAGAGGTTAAAAAGGTATTATATCTGATTGATTCCTTCATTGAATATTGGATAAAGGATCTTTACACAGAATAAAGGGAGAAAATTATTTAAAAAAGACGGGCTTGAATAACTATACATTTCTCTGCATTTATAGTATTTCTACTATTTTTTTTCAGTAGTATTTGTAGAACTTGGTTTCAAATAAAATACATACATATGAGTAACCACTTCATCCCCTTACAACAAGCGGTTGACATGACAAAGCTTTACAGACTAAATCAACCTTCTTCTTTGTCTATTAGCGAAACATTTGATTTAAGTGCAATAAAGTCTTTAATTGCAAATCCACTAGCCGCAAGTTTAAGAATTTATTATGGCATGAGTACAACTGGAAAAATTCATGCAATTTTGGTAGTGGCCGATGCTGCGGGAAATGATATTTTACCATCATCCATGTCATTTGTTGCTGGGGATCCAAATCAAATAGTAGAAGATGGCATAACTTGCCCTCCTATTTGCCCTCCGCCTTCTCTTTTAAACAGTTAATAATGAATTATTTTATTATTTCTATTATCTCTAGTTTTTCCATTGCACTAGCGGCAATTTTAGGAATAATTAGGTACCCCTCTATTTTAAAAGAATACCGACCTTTTATTTTTTTTATTTGGTTAGGCTTACTAAACGAAATAGTAAGCCTAATATTTGTATTCATGAAAAAAAGCAATAGCATTAATTCAAATATTTATGTTTTCTTAGAGTTCTTTTTAATCCTATTATTATTCTACATGTGGAATTCAAGAAGAATAAAACAGGTTTACATTTCTCTTTTATTAACAGGATTTTGCGTTTGGATTATTGATAATTTTTTGCTCCATTCTCTTTTAGAAAGGAACTCTCTATTTCGTGTTTATTATTCGTTTGTCATCGTATTACTAAGTATTAATCAGATCAATAGACTTATTGTCGATAACAAGAAAAATATTTTTAGAAATGCGATGTTTTTAATCTACTTGACCTTTATCGTTTATTACAGTTATAAAACATTCATTGAAGTATTTTATATATTTCATATAAAATTCAGTACTTATTTTTATACAAGTATTGTACTTTTCCTTTTATTTATAAACTTTGTAGCTAACTTGGCTTATGCAATAGCTGTATTATGTATTCCGAAGAAACGAGAATTTACGCTTCCATATTGATCTCAGGGCTCCTTCTAGCTACCATTATCATTTTTTTTATTCTATCTATCATTAAGCATCAAAAAAGGAAAATCCAATCCAATAATGAAAAAATGATGGCAGAAGTGACTATATTAGAAAATGAACGAAGGCGTATCGCTTTTGATCTACATGATGATTTTGGTGCGTTACTTTCTTCAATTAAGATAAACCTTCAAAATCTAAATACTACTGATACCGAGGATGAGAAAATTATTCATAAGACAGATTTGTATATTGATAGTGCGATGGAAAAGATCCGTGAGATTTCTAGAAATTTAATGCCCCAAATACTGCATGACAAGGGGCTACTTATTGCGCTAGAAACCTACACAGAAACATTGGATAAAAAAGATTCTTTACACATTAATTATAAATGCTCTGTACCAGAATTAGTTGTAGAAAAAGAACGAGAAATTCATATTTATCGGGTAATTCAAGAAATCATTAACAACGTTTTAAAACATGCAAAAGCTAAATTAATTGACATAACAATCGAAGTGAAAAAAAACAATTTACTGGTCGACATAAAAGATGATGGTATCGGTTTCAACCAAGAATTAATTATTAAAAACAACAAAGGCCTTGGGTTACACAATGTTCTGGGAAGGGTTGATCTTTTAAAAGGTGCTGTCTATCTCACTACTTCACCAGGACACGGAACACGATATTTAATTGAAATTCCAATTTAACAATTATGGCCACCCCTTTACCCATACGAGTTATAATAGCTGATGACCACGACATCTATCGTGACGGACTACAATTACTACTATCAAAGAACCCTGAAATCCAAATTGTCGGCGAGGCCGATAATGGCGAGAAGCTCGTATTAATGGCCAAACTCCATAAACCAGATGTTATCTTAACCGACTTGCGAATGCCCCTAATGGATGGTATCAAAGCCATCAAGGAAATAAACAACTTTGATTCCACAATTCGTATGATTGCTCTTTCTTCATTTGATAGTGAGCAAATGATTGTTGATGCATTAGAAGCGGGGGCTTTAGGATATATAGTAAAAAATGCCCAAAAAGGAGAGATTTTTGAGGCAATAAAAACTGTATATACCTTTTTACCTTATTACTGTAAGACAACTTCTATCCGGCTGGTCAAGCTAATTTCACAGAGTAAATTTGATCCTCACAAAAATCAAAAAAAAGATATTCTGAGTCAAAAGGAGAAAGAAATGATTAGGTTAATCTGCGAAGAAAAAACTAGTAAGGAAATAGGAAAAACTCTTTTTATGAGTGTTAGAACGGTTGAAAGCTGGCGGAGGAAAATTTCAGAAAAAATAAATGCAAAAACTGCAGTAGGCATCACCCTTTTTGCAATTAGGAA
>JAIEMK010000062.1 GCA_019752295.1 Chitinophagaceae bacterium
CGGCGGGTTCTCTTGTTTTTTAGCAAAGTCATTGTCACTCAAATTTATGACACTTTACTGTCCGGATTTATAGGTACATCTCAAGTAGCAGAAAAAATAACATTAAGAAAGCCGAATTGATTAATACATTTTGCAAGCCGAGACTTGTTACATTAACAAAGGGATAGGGATAAAAACCAGAAGCTTTGCCACGCACTAAAATATACAGCAGGTAAATCAATGGATATATCAGCCATTTAAATATCTGGATATATCTGAGTTGTTTCTTTGTTTCGTACAGATACCAAAAAATAATGACCAATATTGGAATGATGGTATGCAATAGTTCATCTACCAATTTTTGCAACCCTTCTGGCTTCCAAACATGCCTGAGTAATACTTGATAAGCCAAGCCCACCACCATAATATAAATTGTAATGGCAGTTAATACATCTGGTTTATTTAGAGCGCTCATATGCTAGTTTTTAGAAAAACTTTGCCAGGTAAAATAAAGGGTTACCATCAGGTTGGTTGAATGGTAAAAAAACTAAAGAACCTGATATTCGTTTCTGTAATTGATGCAACCCTATTTTCGATCATCAGCGAATATTGCGTTATTACCGCAAACCAGCCGATTGTTGCAAGAAGTATGCAGAAAATCCTTTTTTGCATAGTGCTTATTTAAGTTGTTAACAATACAATTTCTTCGATATGTTTTCTTAACGCTATTGTCTTATGCAATTCCCAATTAAAATTTTATATCAGTGGCTATTTACAATTGTAGGGTTTTATTTTCTTCCTTCAAATATTAGTTTGCCCATTTGAGCAATCAGCAAAAAGTTCACTTAAGACTATTTCAAATATGCATATTAATTTCATAATTTTTTATAAAGCTAACCCCATCCCGAGAATTGGAGATGGGGTTAGCTTTTCACAGAGATAATTTCTGTTTAATCGGCCTTACTGCTAAAGTCCCAATAGATCGTATAACTCTTTGTCCATTTGTGGCAGCACTTCGCACTTATTATCGAAGTGCATGGTGGCAGTTTTGCTTGCATCAAACTTTGGCCATATGGGTAAGCCCTTATGGTTTGGATTTCCTGAGCGAGCAAAATTGATCCAAGCATCGCTTACTTTTTTAGACAATTCATAGGCTTCTTTGGTACCACCCGTCATTTCTACACACTTATCGATATTGAAAAATGCAAAAGGAATTTCCATACAATGCACTGCCTTGAATTTACCATCCATAACGGGCGACTGCCAAGTAAATAAGTACATGTATACAGGAGCCGCATTCAAAGCCGCTTTTTCCTTCGCCTGACGAATAGCACCCGGACGGAATATCACATCCACATCCATCAAATCAGTTGGTTTGGTGTCGTTAGGATAAGCTTTCTGTACTGCCGCGATATATGCATTCGTTTTATCTTTCTGTTGACTCTTTATAAATCCAACTACTTGCTCTTTAGTTGCTTTCGACATATTCATAAACATCGATGGCGCAAACTCGTTCTTTACGGTTCCAATCAGTAATGGAACATCTTTTGATAATTCAAAAGCTTCTTTTGAGAATAATTGATAAGGCAAATCTATACCATCTACACTTGGACCAAATCCACCACTCAATAAATCGGCTGGTTTTCCTTTTCTATCATTCACAATTTTAAATGCTTTTGCACTTGCATCGCTCAATACCTGAAAAGGAATTTTTTGTAAACTATCTACATTGCTAGCAGGAATATTCAAAACATTCAATACCTCTGCTGCAACTTCTTGGGTAGACGCTTTTTCTTTCAGAGTAGAACGAAAAGAGCCGCTCTCATTAATAGCTTTGTGGAACAATCCTTTTACAGAAGGCATTGCCATTAGGGTGTTTACTTTTGCGCCACCACCTGACTGACCAAAAATGGTAACATTATCAGGATCTCCACCGAAGTTGGCAATATTTGCCTTGACCCATTCAAGTGCCATTTTAATATCTAGGATACTGTTATTTGCAGAATGCTTGTACTTTTCGCCATAAGCAGATAAATCTAAAAATCCCAGCACGTTTAAACGATGGTTGATTGATACTACCACTACATCTCCGCGCTTGGCTAAGTTTTCACCATCGTATGAAGGTAACTCTTGAGAAGAACCTGCAGTAAATCCACCACCATGGATCCAAAACAATACAGGTCTTTTTTTTCCATCATTAATTCCTGGCGTCCACACATTTGCTCTTAGGCAATCTTCATTGGTATATCCCCAATCGTGGTGAAATAAAAATTCACTTTCGTCTTGTACGGTTGTAGTAGGTGTGGGTAATGGCGCAACAGGTCCGTAGGTTAAAGAACTACGAATAGCAGTCCAAGGCTTTGGTTTTTTTGCCGCTTCAAATCTTTTCGCTTCCGCGTAAGGAATTCCTTTGTAGGTATAAACAGCATTGTGAATATAGCCTCGAACTTTTCCAGCATCCGTGTTGGTTACTGCCACATCTTCTCCTGTTTGGAGTTGCGCCTGAACCAATTGAAATGTACATAAAATGGCTAATAAGCAAATCGTTTTTTTCATGTAATTCTATTGATTGTTTTTTTAATTACTACATGGAATTCGCCAATGATCAATTCAGTTGATATCAACTAATGATTTTGGTTCATTTCATATTGTACTATTAAGAAGACAATAATAGATAATTTTGATAAGAAACTAATCGGGTTTAAACTATTAGAAGATCGTTTTACATGGGACAAGAGTTGTATATTGGTAAAATAACGGTTCTTAATTTTAAACCCATAACCAATTACACTTGAAAATCATCAAATCATATTCATGCAATCTGGAGAGAAAAGGGTAACGAATACGGTGAAGACGTTTTGAAAAAACGCTATTTATCCGAAAACCATTAATTAAAAATGATGAACGATTCCATCAAAGAAACCAATTCAAATAACAGAGGTCTCAGAATTTTTAGCTCCGTTATTATTTTCATTTGCCTTGTTTGCGGCATCATTAACTATTCCGTAAACCAACAGATTTCTTGGAGTCTTTACCCCATTGGCGCATTGGTAATGATCTGGGCATTTCTGGCACCACTGCTGACTAGTCTGAAAATGAAACAGTGGATTTCCTTTGCCGGCTTATCCATCACGCTCATCCCTTATCTTTTTTTAATAGAACAATTATCAGGTGGAGGAAATTGGTTTATACCGTTGGCACTGCCCATTGCGTTGGTTTTTCTGGCGGCATTAGGAGGCAGCATTTTCGCATTTTCGCAGAAAGGCATCAGCAAATGGTATGCTACCGCTATCGCAGTTTTTTTGTTTGGTGTGCTTGCGAATTATGAAGTAAAACAAATGGTAAACAATTATGTGGCTACCGAGCAAAACGATATTTATTCTCACACCTCGGTTTATAGTTTTGCATTATTATCTGCGCTACTGGTTTTGATCGGATTTAATAAAAAAATAAAGTGAAGAGGGTTGTTATGCAAGCACAATATTAAAGTAGATTAAGAAAATTTCACAATTTATGAAATAATTTATATAATTTCATAAATAATGAAACAATATATTTTAATGGCTGATGTCATAGGGAGTGGTTCAAAAGACGCCAAAAACTTGATGAAAGATTTCAAGAAGCTTGTAGCATCTGCGAATAAAACATACGCTAAAGCCATTATTTCGCCGTTAACCATTACTCTTGGCGATGAATTTCAAGGAGTTATTCGTGATCTGGAAACTGCAACTAAAATCATTTTATTTCTTGAAGAATTCTTGATTCAGAGTAATAAGCATTTTAAATTACGTTATGTTTTAAATCAGGGCGAGATAGGAACAGGTTTGAATAAGTCGTCTGCTTATGAAATGTTGGGAAAAGGGTTAACTGATGCAAGACAATGGCTTGGGGAATTAAAAGTAACGAAAAACCGGTTTTTGATTTCCATAAATCAAAAACCAATTAATGAAATTCTGACCCAGTCGTTTATTCTTTATCAATCAATTGTTTCGGAATGGAATAACGAAAAAGATTACACACTGGTTGCGCATTTTTTAAAGTATAGAGATTATAAAATCATTGCAGTGCTTTTGCAAAAAGAACGCTCGCTGATTTGGAAAAGGGAGAAAAGTTTAAAAATGAAAGACTACTATGCTGTGAGAACTATCATTGAAACAGTTGCAAAACTATAAGTATGCAATACGCTTATTTTGGAGGGTTGATCTTAATATCGGAAATTGTATTGGCATTTTTATTTGCTGTAATCGCACAAGTGTTTTATCAGAAATTGGGCTTTGATTTTCGCTCCATTTTTAAAGGCATAATGGAGCGGGTATTTTTGATGATTGCATTATTGAATAATTACCCCCATGCATTAACTTTTTTTAGTGCATTAAAATTGGCCACCAGATTAAGACATAAAGACCCTGATAATAAAGAAAATGCTTTCAATGATTTTTATCTGATAGGAAATTTGGTTTCAGTAACAGTTGCAATTGGATATACCGTTCTTTACAATCGAATGTTTACCTTTTAAAATAAATTAAATGGATCTCGAACAATTACGCGAATATACATTGAGCAAACCCGATGCAGAAGAAACCTTTCCCTTTGGACCGGACACTTTGGTGTATAAGATTCATGGCAAAATGTTTTTGCTTACAGGATTCGATAGCATTCCGCTTCAGTTCAACGTAAAGTGCGATCCCGATCTGGCATTGGAATTGAGAGAACAGTATGCCGCTGTAATCCCAGGATGGCATATGAATAAGAAGCACTGGAATACGGTAATTATTGATGGCTCTATTTCAAATAAAGAACTTCAGAAAATGATTGACCACTCCTATGAACTAGTCCGCGGTAAGAAGAATTTAGTGAAGAGATAAAAGTGAAAAAAGAACAGATTTTCCCTTAACGATTACCCTCGACTGCGCCAGAGTAACAATTTCTTCGCTTACGAGTTTTTTTACCACCCAGCGTCGCACCCCTCCTATTTGCAAGCAAACAGGAGGGGATATTTTTAGTTTTTATTCTTCTTCAATTTTGAATTTTTCATTCTTCACTTTCTTATAGTAATTACACATCGTTGTAAGTCCGCATTCTTTGCATTTTGGTGAACGCGCTAAACAAGTGTATCGCCCATGCAGAATGAGCCAGTGGTGTGCACGATGTATTAATTGCTGCGGAATATATTTGATAAGTTGTTTCTCTGCCTCCAAAACAGTTTTGGCATTGGTTGTTAATCCTAGTCGGGCTGATACCCGAAACACGTGCGTATCAACAGCCATATTGGGTTGCTGGTCAATAACACTTGTAATCACATTCGCCGTTTTGCGGCCCACACCGGGGAGCTTCACCAATTCTGCAACCGTCATCGGAACCGCTCCAGCAAAATCTGTCACCAGCATATTTGCCATGCCGATCATGTGCTTGGTTTTATTATTGGGATAAGAAATGCTTTTAATAATTTGAAAGAGTTCTTCGAATGTAGCTTTCGCCATTTTTTCTGGCGTAGGATATTTGCGAAAAATATTGGGCGTGGTTTGGTTTACACGCTTATCGGTACACTGCGCGGAAAGAATAACAGCTACCAATAATTGAAATGGATTATCATATACCAACTCTGTTTCTGCAATAGGGATCTGCTCTTCGAAGTATGCAATTGCTTGCTGATATCTTTCTTTCTTGGTCATTTTAAAAAGTATAAAGATAGCACGCGAATGACGCGGATTAAACGGATCATCGCAGATTGTTATCTATGCAAATCTGCCTTATCTGCGTCATCTGTATGCCATTCAACTGAATTGGAAACTTCAATTATTTAATCAGGTTTTTTGTGCAAAGCAGCATATTTTAAAATCGCTTGCACAGATTCTGCGCTGGGAGATTCTAATTTCAATCGCTCCAAATGCTTCATACTAAACTGTAATAACGCTAGTTGATCTTTAATCGAAGGGTCATCGATCATGGCTTGCTCTATGGCTTTCACCATGGCCGGTGAAGCCTCTTTGTATAAATAACTCATCAGGTCCTCCTCTTTGATTTTTTTCATATGATGGCGCTGTTCGCTGAGAGGATACGGTATCATCAAAACGGCGATATCTGATGAATATTGCTGATGTATCCGATTTCCTGTATTAAATATTAAAAAAAATTGCCGAACGTAAAAGAGAGAGAATTATTTTGTTATTGCGGTAGAATCTTCTAAAGTGAAGATATCTTCGCCGTCTTTCTTCATCAGGTAACGCTCGCGGGCAAACTTTTCCAAAGCTGCGGGGTTGCTTTGTAAGTCCGTCAAGGTTTTGCGGGCTTTGTTGATTTCCTCCTGATAGTATCGCTTCTTGGCTTCCAGCTTTTGTAACTCTGCCTTCCTTTCTCTCTGCTGAAAAAAATCGCGCTGATCTACAAATAACATCCACACCAGAAAAAATACTGCTGTGAGCAGGTATTTATTGGTTAGGATTTTTGTTATTTTTTGCATTTGATAAAAGGTTGACAATCCGGTTTAAAAATAAGTAATTACTCATTTAACCGGATTGTCAACTTATAAACAACTGTTTATTTAGTGCCAAACTTGATCTTTCCTTTTGGATAGATCGCAGTGCTTCCAAGCATCTCTTCAATACGAATCAACTGATTGTATTTAGCAATCCTGTCGGTACGTGAAGCAGAACCTGTTTTAATCTGACCGCAATTCAATGCTACTGCAAGGTCTGCAATAGTGGTATCTTCTGTTTCACCACTTCTATGACTCATGATGGTGTTGTAACCATTGTGTTGAGCCAGACTAACTGCATTGATGGTTTCGGTTACCGTACCAATCTGATTTACTTTTACCAGCAAACCGTTTGCAATTTTCTTGTCGATACCTTCCTGTAAACGCAATACGTTTGTTACAAACAGGTCATCACCTACTAACTGACATTTGCTTCCAACCGCTTGTGTCAAAGCCTTCCAGCCTGCCCAATCGTCTTCTGCCATACCATCTTCGATAGACGCAATAGGATATTTCTTCACCCAGCTTTCCCAGAATTTAACCAACTGATCGCTGCTTAGTTCTTTTCCGCTGCTTTTATGGAATACATATTTTTTCTTCTTGTTATCCCAAAGCTCAGAGTTAGCCGCATCCATTGCAATTACAATCTGAGAACCTGTTTTATAACCTGCTGCCTGAATAGCTTCTAACACCGTTTCGATAGCTTCTTCATTGCTCTGAATATTTGGAGCAAATCCACCTTCGTCACCCACATTGGTGCTGAATCCTTTTTTCTTCAACACACTTTTTAATACATGGAAAATTTCTACACCCCAACGCAATCCTTCGCTGAAAGAAGGAGCGCCTACCGGCATAATCATGAATTCCTGAAAATCGATTTTGTTATCTGCGTGTGCACCGCCGTTCAGAATATTCATCATTGGAATAGGCAATGTTTTAGCATTGGTTCCACCGATATATCTGTACAAAGGCAAACCCGCTTCTTCTGCAGCCGCTTTTGCTACAGCCATACTTACTGCAAGAATTGCGTTAGCACCTAATTTCCCTTTATTAGGAGTGCCGTCTAATTCAATCATCGCCTCATCGATCGCTGCCTGTTGCGAAATATCGTAACCGATCAAATTTTCAGCAATGATATCGTTGACATTTGCTACTGCTTTTAAAACACCTTTAGATGCATATTTTTTCTTATCGCCATCTCTTAATTCTACTGCTTCGTGTATACCGGTGCTGGCTCCACTTGGAACAGATGCACGGCCTAATGCTCCGTCGTCGGTTAAAACATCTACTTCTACTGTTGGGTTTCCACGACTGTCTAAAATTTGACGTGCATGAACTTCTACAATGTAACTCATGATAACTAAATTGGTTGTTTGAAATTATTTGTAATCAGTGTGCAATTTAAGCATTATGCAGCTTTTTTGCCCTGAAATCATTGATAGATCCGATAGTTTTACGCAATAATAACTCTGTAAAGCCTGTTTCGAGATAGTTTTCGAGTTTTCCTAACAACTGGTAGCCTCGGCTTTCATATAATTTGCGCGCTCCCTCATTAAAATCCGAAACACAGATGAATGCATTGGGACTGAATTCAAAAATTCTTTGCTCCACAAAATCCATCAACAAATTGCCAATACCCCTCCCCCTGCTGGCCTCAGTTACCGCCAGAATTTGAACATATCCAACAAATGCTCCGGCAGTTTTAATTACTACAAACCCAAGATTGATTTCGCCACTCTTAGCGATATAGGCTTCCATACCGCCATCTGTTACCTGCATTAACGCAAGCCCGTCGGAAAAAGTTCTTTTTAAACTTATCCAGGGTTCCGATCCGGCCATCAACTGCGCGCACCAAGATTGTTCTTCAAAACTATTAATTCTTGTGATGCTAATGGCTGCAGTATTCATATTCGTAAATTATTGGGTTAGCTCTCTGAATACATCTTCCAGGCTATGCCCCCCTGTTTGCAAATTTTTTAGTTGATCGTCGGCCACAATTTTTCCTTTGTTGATAATAATCACGCGATCACAAATTGCTTCTACTTCCTGCAGTATATGCGATGAAAATAAAACAGTTTTATTTAGTCCCTGTGCTTTGATCAGGTTGCGAATTTCGATGATTTGATTGGGATCGAGTCCACTGGTTGGTTCATCCAATATCAATACTTCCGGATCGTGTATCAGTGCTGCAGCAAGGCCTACACGTTGTTTATAGCCCTTTGATAATTCAGCGATTTTCTTTTTCGACTCGATGGAGAGGCCGGTTAATTCAATTACTTTTTCGATGGCTCTTTTTCTATCGGCGATTTGATGGATGCCCGCAATAAAATCTAGGTACTCCCGCACATACATATCGGTATATAAAGGGTTTGATTCAGGCAGGTAACCAATTTTTTTCTTTACCGCAATCGGATCTTTCGAAACATCCATTCCACATACAGAAGCAATTCCCCCATCCATCATCAGGTAGCCGGTAATCATTTTCATGGTAGTGCTTTTCCCTGCCCCATTCGGACCAAGAAATCCAACTACTTCTGCTTTTTTGATACTAAATGAAATATCGTTTACCGCTTTTTGTGCTCCGTAATTTTTTTGTAATCCTCGTACTTCAATACTCATGCGGAATAATTTGAAACAAAATTATCGAATGCATCTCAAACCTTGTTCTGCTATTGGTTAATGCTTTGGTAAGCTTCTTTTAATTCCCATTCTTTAATTGCGGCTCTCTCAACTGCACAGGTCTGCGCTTCTTGCGTTCCTTCATATTCATCATCTCTACTATAAATGAAAATGCCATTGCAAAATAAACATAGTTCTTCAACTGCAAATCGTGCGCCCGCTCACTATCCCAACCTTCTACCAGCAATACAAATCCAATCATTACCAAGAACGATAATGCCAGCATTTTTAAAGTAGGATGTTTGTGGATGTATTTTGAAATTGCAGGACTAAATAAAAACATCGCCAGCATGGCAATTACTACGGCTGCAATCATTATTTCGATGCGCTTGGCCGTACCTCCTGCAGTAATAATGCTGTCGAAGCTAAATACCATATCAATCAGCATAATCTGCACGATGGCATTGCCGAAGTTAAGCGGCTTGGTGCTGATGCCTGCTGCCAAGTCTTCGTCGCCCTCTAATTTGTGGTGAATTTCTTTGACTGTTTTATAGATCAGAAAAATACCTCCGGCAATCATTACCAAGCTCGACAAGTCGAAACTTTTATTCATGACACTAAAAATGGCTTTGCCCTTTTGAGCAATCAACCATGTTAAGGCAAACAATAAAGCAGATCGCATGATCATGCCGGTGATCATCCACGCAAACCGTCCCTTGTTTTGTTTATTTGCAGGCAGACGGTTGATGATTATTGAAACGAAAATTACATTGTCGATTCCCAATACAATTTCAAGAACAACCAATACAAAGAAACTGACTAGATTATCTACCGTCAATAATTGCAGCATGCAGCATTTGTTTAGGTTACAAATATATGCATGCGATCCAAAGTAAAGTACTCTGTTGTGTTTTCAGGATATCGAAAATTAATTGCGCATCATTCCAATGGATTGCCCGTTCCAGTCGGGGAAGATGATTTGATTATTATTAATCCTTAAATGATTATTTGCTACATCGCTAAACACAGATCTGAAATCGGTGGTTACCGGTAAATCTCTTCCGTCTTCAAGATCTTCTTTTGCAAGTGATTTGATATTTTGATATACCCTACCTCCCTGCACATCGTTGCCCAAAACAAATAAGCAGCTCGCTCTTCCATGATCTGTTCCACCGGTACCATTCTGATAAGCCGTTCTGCCAAATTCGGTCATGGTCATTAAGGTTACATCGTCCTGATATGCAGCAAGGTCTTTCCAGAAAGCCGCAATGCAATCGCCGAAGTCTTTTAAATTTCTTGCTAGCGCACCATTTGTTGTTCCCTGATTTACGTGTGTATCCCATCCACCACTTTCTGCAAATGCCAGTTCTAATCCCACATTCATCTTAATCAATATCGCGATTTGTTTTAAAGCATTTCCAAGAGGAGAAGCAGGGTAGATCACATCTTTTGCAGGTTGATAATTTTTGATGGTATTTACATTCAACATTTTCATTGCATCAAAACTTTCCTTACCCGTTTTATTCAAGAGGTTACTGGATGTTTGATCGTATAATTCTTCAAAACTTTTTGCTGTTAAATTATTCACTGCGGGATTACTGCGAACCTGCAATGCAAAGTCCTGCAGATTACTAATCGCCAATGCTTCGTTATCGCCATAAAAACTTCTTGGCAAAGCACTGGTTAAACTCACAGCCCGAAAGGGAGTTGCATCGTGCCCCAACAATCCCGACACGCGGTTAAGCCAACCGCTTGAAGTGCCTTTATTAAAAGGGGTTCCGGCTTCCATATAATCCTGGGCATCAAAATGGCTTCTGGTATTATTCGGACTACCCACACCGTGTACAATTGCCATGCGCTTCTCTTTGAACAAAGGATTGAATGCTGCAAGAGAAGGATGCAATCCGAATTTTCCATCCAAGTCAAACAAAGCGCCTTCTTTATCCGAAGGACTCATATACAAGCCGGGACGTAATATTTTTAGGTTGCTGTCGGCATAAGGGCTCACTGTCATCAGGCCATCCATGGCACCTCTTTGAAAAATACAAACAAGTATTTTATTTTTTTTATAGGGCAAATGGATTTTGTTACTGTTGGCAGCCTGTGCAATAAAATTAGGCAAGCCACCAATACCAGTTGCAAACAGTGCTAATGCACCCGATTTCATAAATGCTCTGCGATTCACCATATCAATCATTTTATTTTCTCTGAAATTCAGGCGACCCAATGATCACGCCCGTTACCTGTGCTACAGTAGAATTATTACCCGGCAACATAGTTGGTTTAACTGCAAAATTTTTCTTACTAAGCATGGCTCTCTCTTGTTGTTTCTCGAAACGCTGACCGTGCGAATCCATCATATCCATTTCTGTTTCAGCAACAGGCTTGGGTAAATTATTTGTAGCAGCTACAATTTTATCGCCAACTTGCTCGTCTTTGATTAGTGCGGTTAAGCGTTTAATATTTTCATCCTGATTTCTTTCGGGCAATAAGAGTCGGCTATAAATTTTCAAAGCATCTTCTGCACTCTCTGGTTCATGGCGTTGATTCAGTGCAAGCAGGTCGAGATTCACTCCGGGAATTTTTCCGGTTGCAAATGCCAATCCAAAATTCATTCTGTTCAGGAGCGATCCCGTATTGATCCAATAACTCGCTTTATCCGGAAAGCCTGTAGGCGCCTGATAAAAATATATGCGTTGCCCCATCCTGCTGCACCAGTTAAATATTTGCATTGGCATCAACACTTCGGCATTGGTTGATCGAATAGCGCTGATGGCTAGTTCAAATGGCGATTTTATTTTTTCGCGCACTGCATCTTCTTTCCAGAATTCAACACTATTCACCATGGTTAAAATTACTTCAGCGATATTGCCATGATGTTTTAAAAAGCTTTGGGCCATCCCGTTCACTAAAGCATCAGAAGGATGATCGCTCACAAATCTTGTGGCGATTTTTTTGCTGATAAACTTCGCTGTATTTGGCTGACTACTCAATAAATCAAATACTTTCATTCCTTCTTCGTATCCTCCATTTGCAGGAAACGATTTTCCTAAAATCAGTTTCTCTCCATCATCGTGTTTATCGGCACGATATAGAAAATCTCCATCCATTACAAAGCCCTGCTTTTCCATTTTTTCTACACCAACACGATCCATTATTTTTCGGCCTGCCCCTTCTCTGTCTAATGGCTTCATCGACCAACCCGTTAGTGCTCTTGCCACTTCTGTTACATCCTGTTGTGAATAACCACCATCAACTCCCAGTGTGTGCAACTCCATTACTTCACGCGCATAGTTTTCGTTCAATCCCTGCACTTTTCTTGCGTTAAGTGCTTGTTGTACAAATGCATTTCCTGGCTTAGAATTGTCAGAAACTTTTTCAGCAATTGCTTGCTCTATTTTTTTCTGTGCTGCAATTCTGCCGGGCCTTTTTGAAAGTTCATTATTATCGCTCACACTGGAAGAGTTATCCAGATATTGCAACATGGCGGGATGCTTTGCAGTGGCGATCAGCAGTTCTTTAAAATCGCCGAGTGTATTCGGCCTAATGGCATCGCGCTCATAAGGGAGAATAAATTGCTGACACTGCGGTTTAGTAAGCGAAACATTAAAATGGTTGAACCAAAAATCTGTTAGCACTTCCTGCAATTGATTATTACTATATGCTGCCCGTAAAATTTTTTGATTGATCAGTTGCGTTTGTAAATCCTGAAACTGCTTCAATCCCTGTTGATCCATCAGGACTTTTATTTTTTCGCGATACTCTTTTTTATCGGCACTGGCTGTAGAATCTTTATTGATGAGATTATTTTTAACTGCCAATTTCAGAAGCTGTCCGGGTGTTAAGTAGGTGTTGGCAATGGTTTCGTTACTCATGTGCAATGCATCCATATTCTGCAAACGCTTTTCCAGTGCTGTATCGTTTTGATTGGCCTTTAGCTGTTGTGCCAACCAATTCTCAAGCCCCATATTCACCACGGCATCCACTTCGCCGGGGCGAGCACCAAAGCTAAACCTGCTAAGTAAATGAGCCGCAGCCTGACGTTCGCTCAGGCCGGCTTTTTTATAAGGCATTTTAATAGCTCTATATATTTCCCGATGGTTAGTTTGTGTAAAAGCAAATACTACGGTTAATAACGCACCCACCGTAAAAGTTTTTAGCATCCTGTTAATTTTCATATCCACCGCTTTGAATTTGGATAGATTTAATTCAAACAGGTTTAATGCAATGCAGCAGCGATATGCTAAATATTTGTAAACACGAGGGCAGCAGTCAACCCTTATTTTCTCGGCATTTTATTGAGGCGGTATTTTTGCTTACTAATTCCATCGTCGGCAACAAGATAATAAACACCATCTGGCAGATTACTCAAATTCCACTGATAGCTTTTCCCGTTAACAGTAGCGGTTCTAACCAAATTGCCCCCCGAAGAATAAATGGCCAGTTTATTAGTACGATCGGCAGATAAACCTTGTATGGTAATTGCTTGTGTAAATGGATTGGGATATGTAATTAATTTGCCTATAAAAGTTTCTACCACACTGCTATAGAAATAAGAATTCGTGCTCAATAATATTTTTAAACGATAATGATTAAAACCCATATTGGCCAAACTATCCTGAAAAGTATACACAGGCATTGGCGATGGTTTTGCCTTGGGTTGAATATTTGTGAGTGTATAAAAAGTTTTATCCGATTCTTTCATTTTCTCGAGTGTAAAAGATTGCACACTTGAATCCTGACTTACCGTCCAACTCAAATCAACTTTTCTATCTACAGTGCCTGTTATTTTAAAATCAATCAGGTCGATCTGATGTAGGTGCGGGATTACAAATTGTGGTGTTTCCGTTGCGGTGATCGCAATGGTAGACATGGTATTATTGGTTCTCGAAAGCAGCATGGTATCGGAAGCAATTTTCGGAGAGTAGATCGATACGGAGTCCATCTTTCCTACTTCCAGCGTAACCATTTTGGAGCTGCCGTTTTGTGTAGGCATCCACACAGCATACATCGATTGTTTCGAATACTCGTAGCGATCTACTTCTGGATGATGTCCGAGATTTTCTTTGAAAACATAATCGCCGAAATTCTTTTTAAGTTGATGGCTATAATCAGCAGCGGGTCGGAGTGTGCTATCGCCATTTAAAAAGCCACAGGTTGCAAACTGGCCACCAAAGGGATTATCGTCGTACATCTCATAAAAAAATACCCTGTCCAATCCTGTTCTTGCAGCAAGCAAAATGCTGCGTAACGACCAGTCGGCCTGTGTTTCTTTTGCCGTTTTACTACCAATTACCGGAGCATATTGGGTACTTCCTAAAGCATTCACATCATATCCCGTTTCGGTTAACCATACTGGAAGATTATTTCCGTATTGATTAGATACGCTTACAAATTTTGAGGCAGCCGATTCAAAGCCCCCCGCTTCTGGTGAAACGCCTTTTGTTGCAAATCCACCTTGCGAATCATGTGCATCGTTCGAATAAAAATGATAATTGAATACATCCCAACAATAATTGATCGTACCGTCTGCATGATATCCCCTGAATTCTGCGCACCAATCAATCATTCCCCTGATATAATCGGGTGATGTGGAAGCTGTACCGGCAGCAACAATCAACATAGCAGGATCTGCATTCTTTGCACCCACACCGGGGCCCATTGAGTTTTTATGCCCATCATAAAATGCCGAAAGATTTGCTGCATATTCTCTACCTGTTTGATACGCATCCCTTCCTTTCCACCACTTATCAGTTTCGTTATTACACTCCATATACTTCACCAAATTCAATCCTGTTTTGATGGTATTCGGTGGATCGTTTGTCCATCTCGGAGTAGAGTTAACAGAAAGCAACGATCTGTTCACAGCGGCATTGGCGCCATATCGCGCAGCAAATTGAAATGCCATTTTTCCCATCTCCAAATAAGATTGGGGAAGACTAAAATCTTTGCCGAATTTAACAGGAACATTTTCTGAATTTTGTCGCGCCGCCGGATACGTATTCTGCATCCAGTTGGGTTGGTTCTTGATATCAACCAGCACTTCGATATTTGATTGTTTGCAGATGGCATACAGGGTATCGAGGTTCCAGCTACCCGAAAAACTTGGATTATAGGTGTACACGCCTTCTTCAACCTCCATCCTACCCCAATCGAGATAATGCCTAAAACCCGTGAATGCTTTTTTAGCCAGACTCAATGATTTGTTATCAACATCGTAGCCGTTCGATTGTAATAAATTCCACTCAAATCCGTTTGTTCCAAAAAGTTTATTAATTGTAACGGTAGGTTGTTTAAAATTGATGGGGTCGGGGCTTTGATAATTTCCATAGAATTCAATCTCACTGGGCATTGGCCCGTAAGTATTTATCTGAATGTATTTTACATTAGTTGCTGGAGTAATCAGGTCATATTGGTCCGGATTATCTATATAGGGGCCTACCCATCTGTCGTATGTTGGCCCGGTAAACTTACCAATCACGGTGCGCTGAAATTTATCGTCGATCGCATAAATGGTAACGGGTTGATTGGTAAATACGCCTTCCCAATCGTACATCCTAATTTTTTCGATTTGAATTATTTCGCCCGGCAAAACAGGATAATACATATCCCAGTTACCCAGTATCAGTCCATATCCAAAATTTAGATTTGCATTTAAAACACCATCAAAAAGTCCGCCAACAGATGCACTTACATTGTTAAGTTGATACCATCTTGCGGAGTCGATCGGAATTTTTCCGTTCACCAATATTCCGTTTTGAGCAGACCCGGAAAATTGAAAAATCAACAGCAACAAAACCAAATTTAGTTTAAGTAGTTTGAACATAGGAAGCCCCAATTTTCCTGAATCAGATTTTAGAGAGGTTAAAAGCATCTTGCGCATTTTCGTTTTACGATTTACATTTCACTCATTCGCATTGGGGGCAAACGTTCTCCGTATAAACTATCACCGGATCGTGCAATTCTAAACGTTTTTTAAACCGAATTATTGTCAAAACAAAGATAGCTTCCATTAACTTAACACCCTATCGTATGCGCCTTTATTCGTTGTAGCTTTAACAATTAGTTCTTGTAGTTAAAACTTGATAGCCTTAAAAAACAAACAACTTCCTTCAATCAAGATACCTGATTGAAGAAAGTTGCTCTGCAAAAACTGTTAATTTATTTTTTTCTAGCTACACGATACAGTATCATACCCATGGCAGCAAAAAATGCTGTACCCAATATAAAATAGCCTCCTTTCGAGAGAGCCTCCACTAATTTGCTTTCCATACTAATGGCCGCCAGCAATTTTTCTCCCCCATCCGACCCCGCAATAAAGGCAATTACCACCCCGGCTACGGCGCCACCTGCAACCAATCCCGTTGCAAAAAGATTGCCTTTACCGAGTTCGTCTTCTTCTGCCACTTTTTTATCCCCTGCTTCTTTTTGTTGTTTCATTTCAACAATGCCGCGAATGGCACCTCCAATAAATATGGGTAAAGTAGTTGCCAATGGTAGGTAAGCACCCACAGCAAAACTCAATGATTTAATTCCGCATAATTCCATGGTAATGGCAAGAAATACTCCCGCAAAAACATATTGCCAGTCGAGGTTCTGCGAAAGAATTCCTTTAATCAAAGTTGCCATCAGGGTAGCCTGCGGTGCCGGATATTTTTCGGTACCAATGGCATGGTGTATGCCCTGACTCAGCATTTCGGATGAAGGCTTGTCCAAAAATTTAACCGTAATGCCGATAACGATCGAAGAAACAATTGCCCCCACAAACAAAGCGATTTGTTGATTACGCGGCGTTGCGCCAACAATATAACCGCTCTTTAAATCCTGCGAAGTTCCCCCCGCATTGGCGGCTGCAATACAAATCATTCCTCCTACTACCAACACCAGCGGTTCGTAGTTCTGACCTGTCCAACCAACACTCAAAAAAATTAAACTGGTACCCATTACGGTTGCAATGGTCATGCCGCTGATGGGATTGTTGGAAGAGCCAATCAGTCCCACAATACGCGACGATACTGTTACAAACAATGCTCCGAATATGATGACCAAAATACCGATCAGTAATTTTTGTAAAATATTATCGCCCGGAACCTGTGGTAAAACGGTGATGAGTATAATCAGGCCGAGTGTTCCAAGTCCTACCCATTTCAGGCTCAGGTCTTTTTCGGTTCGTAAAATTGAAGGGGCGCCCGCAACGGAATTAGATTTTAAAGAAGCTACACTTCCCTTCACCGATTTAACAATGGTAGGAATTGTTTTGATGAGTGTGATGATTCCTCCTGCAGCAACCGTACCAGCACCAATCTGGCGGATAAAAGCATAATATACAGCAGCAGCATAATCTGCAAACTGATGGGTTATGGGATCCCATCCACCCTTACCACCTGCCTTGGTAATATCTGCAAGGTATCCGAGTTTTACCAGTTGTGTTGCAATCACATCGGCAGGTACCAGCGATGCCATTAATGGTATCAGTACCAGCCAGCTCAGTACACCACCCGCAACCAATACGCCCCCAATTTTGGGTCCGATGATATAGCCAACCCCCATATATTCTGGCGTAATTTCTCCGCTTATTTTTGCAGAAGGAAAGAATTTATTGATCTGTTTGGTAGCATGGAAAGGTGTTTCTGCAATCAGGTGCAATACTTTTTGCAGCAGCGCATACAAAAAAGCCACGCCGAGGCCCCAGAATGCAGTCTTGGCAAAATCGCCCCCTTTTTCGCCGGCTTTCAACACATCACCACAGGCAGTTCCTTCGGGATAAGGCAGGGTGTCGTGTTCGTTAACTATCAGGGCTCTTCTCAAAGGCACCATCAATAAGGTACCCAGCAAACCACCTACGATTGCAAGAATCAGAATGGTGAGGTAATTAAAATATTCTGCGCTGTCGGGCGAAGAGAGAAATAAAAATCCGGGCAGGGTAAAAGCCACACCTGCAGCGATGCTTTCGCCCGCAGAGCCCGTTGTTTGAATAATATTATTTTCGAGAATGGTGGTCTTTAAAAATCTTCTGCCTAGCGTAATAGCCACTACTGCTATTGGAATGGAGGCAGAAACAGTAAGTCCGGCTTTCAAAGCAAGATACACGGTGGCGGCGCCGAAAATCACGCCGAATAAGCTCCCCATTAAAATAGATTTAACGGTTAATTCCTTCATCTCTGACTCAGGGGCCACAAATGGTTTGAAAGATTTCTTTGCTTCCGACATGATTAGATTTTAATGTGATAGAATCGGCAACGGGATTTTCCGATATCTTTAAAAATCCAAAATACAACTTATGAGTGAAATTCTAAGCGAAGTACAGAAAACAGGCATGCCCAAGGCGGTTCCCTATATTATTGGAAATGAGGCTGCTGAGCGTTTTAGTTTTTATGGCATTCGCTCCATTATGAGCACCTTTCTGGTGGCCCAATTCTTCAACCCTTCCATGAATCCTATGTTGCAAAATGTGGCTGAAGCAAAGTCGAACGAAATGGTGCATCTCTTTGTAACCTTGGCTTATTTTATGCCCTTGGTAGGTGGCATTATGGCCGATTGGTTCTTCGGCAAATACAAAGTAATCCTGGTTGTTTCTATTTTTTATGCATTGGGTAACCTGATACTGGCTTTATCCACCCATAATTTTAGTTTGTTTACTGTGGGTTTGGTAGTAATTGCCGCTGCTGCCGGGGGAATAAAATCTTGCGTGTCGGCCAATGTGGGTGATCAGTTCGATAAATCAAACAAACACCTGTTGTCGAAAATGTATGGTTGGTTTTATTTTACCATCAATACAGGATCCATTGTTTCAACCATGCTTATTCCAATCGTTTATAACAAATACGGACCCGAACTGGCTTTTGGCATACCCGGTGTGTTGATGTGTGCGGCCACGATTATTTTCTGGATGGGCAGAAAAAAATATGTGCGGGTTGCTCCCTCAGGTTTTAAGAGAGAAAATTTTATGGTCATTAGTTTTTACGCGATTCGTCAATTATTTAGGAAAAAAGATGGCAGGGCTTTCTGGGAAAGACTGGGTGCCGAAAAAAACTTTTCTGCTAAATCAATTGATGGCGTGCAGGCCGTTTACCGCATCCTAATGATATTTGCCTTTACACCCATTTTCTGGGCGCTCTGGGATCAAAACCTTGCTGAATGGGTACTTCAGGCAAAGAAGCTCGACTTAAACCTTTTCGGATATACCCTCTTTGCAGAACAAATTCAAACATTTAACCCGATTTTTCTGGTAAGTATGATTCCTGTAATGACCTATGCTGTATTTCCGCTGCTCGAAAAAATGGGGATCACCCCCACCCCCTTGCGCAAAATCGGCGCCGGCCTTTTTTTAATGGGCCTTACGTTTGTGATCATCGCACTGATTCAGGAAAACATCGACCATGGCGGGCATCCCAGTGTTTGGTGGCAGATACTGGCTTATCTGATACTGGCTATTGCAGAAATTCTGGTGTCGATCACCTGCTTAGAATATGCTTATACGCATTCTCCAAAATCAATGAAGAGCACCATGAGTGCCCTGTATTTGCTGGGAATTTCCTTTGGAAACTATTTCGTTAGTCTGGTTAATAAAAGCATTGCGAACAACGGATTTTTTGCCAAGTTCACCGGCGCCAAATACTATTGGCTCTTCATCGGTATCATTACTGCCTTCTTTGTATTGTACATTTTTGTAGCCAAAAGATTACCTGAAAAAAGTTATGTAGGTCTCGAAGATTCTGAAACGGAACCTGCCTAATCAATATTTAATGGGAGCCGTCTTACTGCATTTATCGGGATTATTTTTTCCGCAACTGCATTAAGACGGCTTTTTTATTTTTACTGCAGTATTTTCGCGGCAATTTTACACACATGAACATATTACTTTTAGGATCGGGAGGCAGAGAACACGCATTGGCATGGAAAATGAGTCAGAGCCATCATTGTGACCAGCTTTTTATAGCTCCCGGAAATGCTGGCACAGCGCAGTTTGGAAGAAATATGCCCTTTGGCCCCAACGATTTTGAAGCGGCCAAAATATGCTGCCTCGAACAAAAAATTGGTATGCTGGTGGTGGGCCCCGAAGATCCCTTGGTAAACGGCATTTACGATTTTTTTCAAAACGATCCCGCTCTGCAACATATTACGGTGGTAGGCCCCTCTGCCGCCGCCGCACAACTCGAAGGCAGTAAGGCTTTCAGCAAAAAATTCATGCATCGCCACGGCATACCTACCGCGGCATATGCAGAGTTTACAAAGGAAAATTTTGAAGAAGGTAAAAAATACATTGCCGCACACAATTTGCCCATTGTTTTAAAAGCCGACGGTTTGGCTGCGGGCAAAGGCGTGATTATTGCCCTGAGTACCGAAGATGCTTTAAAAAGTTTTGAAGAAATGATTGTTCAGCACCAGTTTGGCGATGCCGGCAACAAAGTGGTGGTAGAAGAATTTTTAATGGGCATTGAAGTAAGCGTATTTGTGCTGACCGACGGTGTTGACTATCAAATTATCGGACACGCAAAAGATTATAAAAGAATTGGCGAAGGCGATAGCGGTTTAAATACCGGAGGCATGGGCTGTGTAAGCCCGGTTCCCTTTATGGATGCGGCTTTCATGCAAAAAGTTACCGATCGCATTATTCAACCAACCGTGGCGGGATTGACTAAAGAAGCACTCAATTACCATGGTTTTATTTTCTTCGGACTGATGAATGTAAATGGCGAACCTTGGGTGATTGAGTACAATTGCCGTATGGGCGATCCGGAAACAGAAGTGGTGATGCCCCGTTTAAAAACCGACCTCGTAAGCCTTTTTGCTGCAATGGATAATGGTACTTTGGCAGATACAAATATCAATTTTGATGAAAGATACTGTGCTACCGTAATGGCAGTTAGTGGCGGATACCCCGGAGATTACCAAAAAAATAAATTGATTTCGGGCCTTGAAACCCCTGTAGATAAAGACACAATTGTATTTCATGCAGGTACTAAATCAACCGAAAATGGCGTTTTAACAAATGGTGGCAGGGTTTTAGCAGTAAGCTCTTATGGTAATACAATGGACGAAGCGGTAAAAAAATCCAGAAAGGCAATGAATCAGATCAGCTTCGAAGGAATGTATTACAGAAGGGATATTGGATATGAATTTCAGTAAAATTTAATATATTTAAAAACTGTTGTTAATATCCCCAAACCCTTGAAAAATCAGAGATTAAGGCTTTGTTAGTTTCATTTATTTAAGACACCTTTGCAGGCATTCATTCATACATTCGAACTATATATATACAATGGGATTGTTTAGTTTTTTTACTCAAGAAATTGCAATTGACCTCGGTACAGCAAATACCCTGATCATACATAATGACGAAGTGGTGGTTAATGAGCCCTCCATCGTGGCATTAAACCGTAATAACCCGAAAGAGGTTTTGGCTGTAGGGAAAAGAGCCCTAATGATGCACGAAAAAACGCACGAAAGTATCCGCACCGTTCGCCCGCTGAAAGACGGAGTGATCGCCGACTTTAACGCTGCCGAACTGATGATCAGGGAATTGATTAAAATGATCTATCCCAAAAAACCATTATTCCCGCCCAGTTGGAGAATGGTAATTTGTATTCCATCCTCTATTACCGAAGTTGAAAAGCGTGCCGTTCGCGATAGTGCAGAACAGGCCGGCGCTAAAGAAGTATATATGATTCACGAGCCCATGGCTGCAGCTTTGGGTATTGGCATTGATGTGGAAGAACCCGTTGGTAATATGATTATTGATATTGGTGGTGGTACTACCGGCATTACTGTAATTGCACTGGCTGGTATTGTTTGCGATCAGAGTATTCGTATTGCAGGAGATGAATTTACCGCAGATATCATGGAGGCTTTGCGTAGATACCACAGTTTGTTGATTGGTGAACGCACTGCCGAACAAATTAAAATTACTGTTGGTGCGGCCATGAAAGATTTGGACAACCCACCCGATGATATGCCCGTAAATGGTCGCGACCTTGTTACTGGTATTCCTAAACAGATTATGGTAAGCTATCAGGAAATTGCAGAAGCGCTCGATAAAAGTATTTTTAAAATTGAAGAAGCAATCTTAAAAGCACTCGAAACAACTCCTCCCGAATTGGCCGCAGATATTTATCGCAGGGGCTTATACCTTACAGGTGGCGGAGCTTTATTGCGCGGACTTGATAAACGTTTGAGCGCTAAAATTAAATTGCCCGTACACATTGCCGATGACCCACTTAAGAGTGTGGTACGCGGTACCGGACTGGCGTTGAAAAACTATCAGCGTTTTCCTTTCATCATGAGATAATATCGCCCCAAAGCAATTCGTGAAAGGATTTATACGTTTATTGTTGCATTGCTAACAGGAGTTTGAATTAACACTTGAAAAACATTTTTCTTTTCATACAACGCAATTTTACATTCCTCAGCTTTCTGCTGCTGGAAATTGCTTGTATTGTATTATTAAGCAACAGCAGTAAAACACACCAGGTATTTTTTACATCCGCATCTAACGAACTCACCGGCAGATTCGACAAACAATATAATAACTGGAGATACTATTTTAGTCTAAAAGAAACCAACCAATTATTAGTTGCAGAAAATGCAAGGCTGAGAAATTTGTTGCCCGAAAATTTTCAGGCGGCAGATAACAGCAAAAAAATCAGGATTGATTCTCTTGTAAAAGATAGCCTTGGTAGAATCAGAAAATATACTTTGCTTCCCGCAAAAGTAATTGGCAATACTGTTACACTGCAAACCAATTTTCTTACCCTCGAAAGGGGCAGTTTGCAAGGCGTTAAAAAAGGAATGGCCGTCATCAGCTCTTCGGGAATTGTGGGTGTGGTAGTAGCAGTGAGTGAAAATAATTCCAGGGTAATGAGCTTACTACACCGCAACAGCAGGGTGAGTGCCATGCTGAAGAAAGACAATGATGCAGGAAGCATTGAGTGGGATGGTGCCGACCCTTCGTACCTGATTCTAAAAAATATTCCGAAGAGTTCTAAAGTAGCGAAGGGCGATACAGTGCTTACCAGTACTTATTCTGCCAACTTTCCTTCACATCTTTTAGTAGGTACTATCAATAATGTGGTGGCCGACCCTTCGAGCAATTTCTACACACTAAAAGTAAAAACAGCAACTAACTTTTTTTCCATACAATACGTTTACTTAGTGGAGAATTCAAGATATGCCGAACAGACCGCTATTGAATCCACACCAGAAAAAAATTAATGAGCGACTTAATAAAAAATATTGTCCGTTTTATACTGTTTATCTTTTTTCAGGTATTCATCCTGAATGAAGTGCCGCCGCTGCATCAATTTATAGTGCCTTATATTTATTTTCTGTTTATCCTTTGGCTTCCCTTCAACATCAATCGCTTTGCCCTATTAATCATCGCTTTTGTTTTTGGAACCGTGTTGGATTATTTTACCGGAACTGGCGGATTGCACGCAGCCCCCTGTGTATTGATTGCTTATTTGCGCCCCTATTTGTTAAACCTGTTGATACCGCAAGACACTACCGAAAACAGCTATCTGGAACCAAGCATTAAAAGCATGGGCTGGGCTCCCTATAGTTTATACGTGGTGATCCTTACGGTGGCACACCATTTCTTGTTGATATTGATCGAATGGCTACAGTTTGGAACCTTTATGTATTTCGTTGGAAAAATTGCCGGTACAACAGCCATCAGTCTTTTGTTGATCTTTATTACCGAAATGTTGTTTTTCAGAAAAGCGAAGTTTCGTACCAATGCTTAACCGCGCTTACACTATCAACATGTATGCATAACTTTTTTTTAAAAATTGATGCTGCATCAGTTCCGAATCAGCAACTTTGTATCAATACATTTATTTCGCAAAATAATTTTCTGGTAACCATTTATGTCTGTATTTAATCAAAGCAGAAGCCGGGTAGTTCAAATCATTTTTCTCTTGATTTTTATTGTCATCCTGGTACAACTCATCAACCTTCAGATTTTTTCTGCCAAATACAAACTGGCTGCAGAGAACAATGCCATTTACAGAAAGATTATTTACCCCGACCGCGGTATCATTTTCGATCGCAAGAAAAAAGCGATGCTCGAAAATACCATCAGCTACGATCTGGTAGTTACACCTGTTGAAGCAAAGGGCATCGATACCTTTTCGCTTTGTGCCTTATTAAATATTGATACCTCAGAGTATAAAAAAAGAATGCGCGAAATTGTTTTCAAAAATACGGCGGTCAAGCCCAGTATTTTTGAAGCACTCCTGTCGCAGGAATTGTATGCCAAACTCTACGAGAACATGTATAAATTTCCGGGCTTTAATCTTATCGATCGCTCTGTTCGTACCTATCCCTTTAATACAGGCGCACAGGTATTGGGATATATTGCGGAAGTGGATACCGGCTTCTTAAAAAAACATCGCGACGAAGGATACGAAATGGGCGACTATGCAGGAATGAACGGATTGGAGAGGACTTACGAAAAAGTGTTGATGGGCGAAAGAGGCATTAAACGTTTTATTAGAGACAATCGCAGTCGTATACAAGGGCCTTACGAAAATGGCATGTTCGATACCAGTGCCGTTGCAGGAAGAAATTTATACACCAGTGTGGATGTAGAAGTACAACAGTTGGCCGAAAAATTATTAGCCAATAAAATTGGTAGTGCTGTTGCAATAAATCCTAAAACCGGCGGCATCATTGCCATGGTGTCGAGTCCGAATTATAACCCCAACGATCTTACAGGAAGTGCCCGGAAAAAAAATCTGGGCAGAATGTTATTGGATACTGCGCGCCCCATGTTTAATCGCGCTATTAAAGGGCAGTATCCTCCGGGTTCTACATTTAAACCTTTGGGTGCAGTGATTGCATTAGACGAAGGAATAATTACACCCGCTTATGGATTTCCTTGCTACGGTTCGTACAATAGTTGTGGCGTTACCGTAAAATGTGAACACAAAAATGCAGGGCATGCCGCATCACTGCGTTTGGCGTTGGCAAATTCCTGCAACTCTTATTTCTCGCAAGTGTTTCGAATGGCTATTGATAATCCAGAATACCACAATCCTACACTGGGATATTTAAAGTGGAAGGAATACATGAATAAATTCGGAATGGGTACAAGGCTGGATGTGGATTTGCCAAGCGAAAACAAAGCAAGTGTACCCGATACCGCAGTGTATAATAAAGCATACGGCCGAAACCGGTGGAACAGTTGTACTATTCTTACACTGGGTATTGGTCAGGATAAAATGACCGCTACCCCTGTTCAGTTGGCAAACATGATGTGCATCATCGCTAATAAGGGATATTATTACACACCACATTTTGTAGACAGCATTGAGCACGAACAAAAAGACGATACGGCCTACCTTGCTAAATACAGAGTAAAGCATGCAGTTACACATACTTCCGACACGGTGTTTAGAGCGGTACACGATGGCATGCACGATGTAACGATTTATGGAACAGCGTCGGGCATTAAAGTTCCGGGAGTGGAATACTGCGCAAAAACGGGAACAGCGCAAAACCCGCATGGCAAGAACCACTCTTTGTTTGTTTGTTTTGCACCAAAAGATAATCCAACCATTGCCGTTGCCGTGATTGTTGAGAATGCAGGCTATGGTGCAACATGGGCCGGCCCTATCGGCGCGTTTATTATGGAAAAATATTTAAACGATACCATTGCCACCGACAGATTATCGGAAGTGGAACGCATTTCAAATACCAACCTCATTCCCGATGCCATTAAAGAATGGTATGTAAGAAAAGACAATCAGCGTCAGGCAAAACTGGCAATGGAAGCTGCGGCTGCAAAAGCCGAAATGAATGCAGAGGCAAAATCTGCGGGTGTGGAGGAAGAAGAGGGTGGCGACAAAATTCCGGTGAGCAAGGACAAAAACAGTCCCTACCAGGAGCAATTGGAAATGATATTACCCGAAAACAAAAAACAAGTGAAGCCTGTTGTGCCCCCGGTTAAAAAAGATTCGGGAAATAAAAAAACAAACAACAACGCAACAGCTTATTTTATACAGGCCGACGATCGGATGACAGTTAAAAAAACAAAGGCATAATTAGTATGAACTCAAGAAATAGTTCTATTTCAAAAGGTGTTGACTGGACCATTGTTGCACTATACGCAATACTGGTTGGCATTGGCATACTTTGCATTTTTATGGTTGAGTACAGAACAGGAAGCAACTGGATGCAACTTTTTTTAGGGGGAAAAACCAATTATAGCAAGCAGTTGATTTTTGCTGGAGTTTGTACACTCATCGCCACATTTATTCTCTTAGCCGACAGTAAATTATTTACTGCTTTTGCAAACCTTGCTTATGCTTTTGGTATCCTGCTCATGCTGGCCACTTTTGTAATTGGAAAAGACATTAAAGGTTCAAAGAGTTGGATTTCATTGGGTGGCGGGTTTAATTTGCAACCTGCCGAACTGTGTAAAATATTTGTGGCCCTGGCATTGGCAAAATACATGTCGATGCAGAATATGGACTTTACCAAAACGCGCTCGCAGTTGATTGCTTGCGGCATTGTTTTATTGCCTGCGGTACTCGCAAGGTTCCAGCACGAAACCGGTTTGGCATTGGTTTATCTGAGTTTCTTTATTGCCATGTATCGCGAAGGGTTACCTGCAAGTATTCTGGTGATAGGCATTTCTTTTGGAGCGCTTGTAGTAGCTACACTTATTGTTGAGCCCAATACCCTTGCCGTCGCTCTCACTATTATTGCAGCAATCATCATTTATTTTTTAAGGAGGCAGATCAAAAGAAATAGCAAACTATTATTAGTGATTGTGGCTACATGGGCCATCTGCGTAGGCATACAGCGTTTTGCAGTGCCTTATATTTTCAATAATGTTTTTGAATGTTATCAGAGTCAGCGCATCTACAGTGCTGTTGGAAAAGATTATGATTGCAGCTTAAATAAACACAATAAGTCGGAAGTTCCGGGCGCAAAAGCTGCATTCAAGCCCGACGATTATAATGTGCGTCAGAGTAAGATAGCAATTGGCTCGGGTGGATTTAGTGGAAGAGGATTTTTAAAGGGTACCCAAACAAGAGGAAAGTATGTTCCTGAACAACATACCGATTTTATTTTTACTTCGCTGGGAGAAGCTTTTGGATTTGTAGGCTGCGCCATTTTTTTACTAATCTACTTGTTTCTTTTATTCAGGATCGTAAATATTGCAGAGCGGCAAAGAAGTACCTTTAGCCGGGTGTACGCTTATAGTGTTGCAAGCATCCTGTTTTTTCATATCAGCGTAAATGTGTGCATGACCATCGGCTTGTTTCCGATCATCGGAATTGCATTGCCGTTGATTAGTTATGGAGGTTCTTCCTTACTTACTTTTACCGTACTCATTTTTATCCTCTTGCGATTGGATGCCGACAGGCAAATGGTTTTGCGTTAGCGATTTTTGAAATGAGGAAATTCAATTTTATTTTGTTTTTGAGCAGGTAACTTTGCTCATTCAATTTTTGTATAGCATGCGAATTATACCATTGTCGGAGGGATCATATACTGTTGATAAAACAAAAGTTTTTACACCCATTGATACGGACTCAGAATCTATTCAGGACCGGCCTGTTGGCAGTTTATTGGTAGAGATTCAGCCCTTTGTACTGGTTACCGAAAAAGATATTATTCTATTGGATACCGGTCTTGGTTTTTTAACCCAGTCGGGCAACTCACAATTGCATCAGCGATTATTTGAAGCGGGTATCCTGCCCTCGCAGGTAACAAAAGTATTGATGAGCCATCTACACAAAGACCATGCAGGTGGCGTAAGCATTCCATCCGCGCATAGCGACGATCGTTTTATCAGTTTTCCTTATGCAACCTATTATGTTCAGAAAAGAGAATTTGATCATGCGCTTAGCAATCATAAAGGTTCGTATGTGGTAGCAGATTTTTCGCTACTCGAAGAATTCAGCAAAGTAGTTTGGCTTACAGAAGATGAGGGGTGGATTGATGGTTATATCAAATACCAATTAACAGGGGGGCATAGTATTTTTCACCAGGTTTTTTGGATCCACCAAAATGGGGACACTGTTTTTTATGGCGGAGATGTAGCACCTCAGTTACAACAAATGAAAAGCAGGTTTATCGCAAAATACGATTACGACGGAAAAAAATGTATGGAGCTGCGCCAGCAATGGTGGCAGGAAGCAAAAGAGGGCAAATGGACTTTCCTATTTTATCACGATATCCAGTCGCCCATTTTTAGAATTGATTAAGGATGCTCTTCCAGTTTATATTGACGATAAAAAAAGATTGCAAAAAATAAAGGAACAATATTGATGCCGAATAAAATAATTGTACTCTGCTTGTAAAAGAGGCTTAATAAAGCGTTGAATAATACTCATGATGTAGTCGCATATTTGAATCCAGCACTCCATTTGGTTCAATAAATAAAGGAGAACTTCTCAATCCCGCATTCTTCAATTCCTTTTTCAAAAAACCTACACTCGTTACATTACTTCCCAAAAACCAAAATCCCAAAACTTCCTCTTTAAACATTTTAAATAAAAAACCGCCTCAATTTGTATTGAGACGGCTTCTTATTAGCATATAAAGATTTTCATGAAGTGGGAAGTTCCTTTTCACTTATTGCTCTTAGTACCGAAGAAATTTTATCAAAATCAACATAACTGTGCATCTCACCATTCTTTATTGTCTCTTTTAAAAGAGTAATATCTTCTTCTAAAGAGCCAACAGAAAGTTTTGGAGAATTATTCTGTACATTCCATTCATCTGCCAAAACTATCCAATATTCATCGGTTTCAATGTTTATGTCTTCAATACCATCCCTTTTAAGTTTAGATATTAGAAGTTTAAATAATTCTTCAATTTCTGATACAAGAATTTTACTCATTTCTTAATTTTCTTTAGTTTGTATTTTACTTATTTCAGCTTTCTTTTCATTAATCTGAGCCTCTTTCTTTTGAATTTCCCTTTGATGTTTTTCAATGGTCTTTTCAAGTCTATTTATCCTTCCATCGATTACCTTTTGTTGCTGTTCTGGTGTCTTACCTTCCAACTTCCCCTTATTATCTCCTTTTTCTGGGTCACTTTTATACTCATTCAACTTTTCCCGATGTGTTTTTATTTGCTTTTCATTGGATTTAATACCATTTTCTAAAGACTTAATCTCGCCTTTTAATTCACTAACTTTTTCACTGGCCATTGTATTTTGTATCTTCTCTTGCCCAATACTGTAGGATACAAGTCTACTCGAAGGCACAGCAACCGTATTACCCATAGCATCTGTGGTAATTATCATCTCCGTCATTACCGTCTTGGGTGCATTTGCTTGTGATACTGCATTGGAAATAGCTTCAATGCCTTTGGCCGCCCTATATGCTCTGTATCCAATAGATACTGCTTCTCCAATTCCTTCTAAAACTAAACATGGCACACAATCCCCTTTAGGATCTTGATACCTGATAGGATTATTCATCATAGAATTATAGGGAGTCCAACTCTCTTGTCCCATTTCTATTTTAGGGTCAACCTGCCACCATCTTCCTATAGCAGGGTCTAATGTCCTGAAGAACGCATCATCGGTATTAACATCCCAATCCGAATTATGCTCAATTCCATTATACTTAAACTTGTTCTCTAATTTCCCCGCAGCTTTACTAGATATCCCAGCCATAGTCAATCCAAACGGATAGTAATGCGTTTCCTCCATTAATGGTCCACGGAGCTGGCTTATTTGCAAATTATCAAAGA
>JAIEMK010000083.1 GCA_019752295.1 Chitinophagaceae bacterium
CGGATTTCTAAAGGAAGAACAATTAGAGAGTTTATTTTTGCCACAATATTCGTTCCGGCAATTGCAACGATCATTTGGTTTTCTGTTTTTGCAAACAGTGCATTTGAAATTGTAAAAACCTCAAACACCAGCCAATTCGATAATGTATTTACTTCATTGTTTGTTTTTTTGGAGCACTATCCTTTATCCGTAATTACTGTTTTCTTAGCGGCTATCTTAGTTTTAGTTTCGATAATCAATTCAGTTGATTCGGCCATTTTTGTTTTGGGAATGTTTAGCGACAGCGGAAAAGAAGATCCATCAAAAAAGCATAAACTTTTTTGGGGTATTATTATTACAGCTACTGCGATCGGGCTAAGCGCCGTTGGTAGTAACGACCTGCTTAAAGCAATTAGCAATTTACTTATTATTCTAGCATTACCGTTCAGTCTTTTATACTTGTATATAATCATTTCTTTCGCAAATAAATTAATTAAAAAACAAAAAAAAGGAGCGTAAAAACTGAAATTGGATTGCTTCAGTCTTATGAACCCATTTACTAAAGCTGTTGCCCCAGCACGGAATTAATATTAAAATACTACTAATGTTAGAAGAATTTAAAAAAGAAGTAATTGAAGGGTTAAGCAAAACAGAGCAAAAAACATTGCCTTCAAAATATTTTTATGATAAAAAAGGAGATGCGTTATTTGTAGAAATAATGCGACTACCAGAGTATTATCTTACGCGTGCAGAGATGGAAATATTTCGGAAAAAAACTAACGATATTATTACTGCGTTACAGCTGGATAGAGATAAAAAATACAGTATAGTGGAACTCGGAGCAGGAGATGGCACTAAAACTATACATTTATTAAGAGCTTTAACAAACAGAAATTTTGATTTTGACTATTTACCAGTTGATATTTCTATCGATGCCCTGGATGGAATTAAAACTTTTTTAAATGCTGAACTTCCGACATTAGTTGTGAAACCCAGCCATACGGATTATTTCAAAGCATTAGAAAGCTTAAAGCAGGATGGAACAATTAAGATTATTCTTTTTTTAGGGTCAAATATTGGAAACCTGCTTGATGAGCAGGCAACCGAATTTATTTACCAACTTGGTTCTAGTTTAGCTAAAGGAGACAAAATTATTTTAGGCGTTGATTTGAAAAAAGACAAAGAAATCATCCTGCCAGCGTACAATGACAGTCAGGGGATTACAGCTGAATTTAATTTAAATTTATTGGACAGAATCAATAAGGAATTAGGAGCAGATTTTAATAGAGATTATTTTATCCACGCTCCAGTTTATGATGAAGAAATGGGAATTGCCAAAAGCTATATTAAAAGTTTAGTTAAACAATCAGTTAGGTTAGGGGATCATCAATTTAATTTTGAAAAGGACGAATTGATTCATACGGAGGTTTCAAGAAAGTACGATGATCAAGTTGTGAAGCAAATTTTGTCTAAAACAGATATTACCTGGGAACACAAAATTATCGATAGCAATAATCTTTTTGCGGATTATATTTTAGAAAGAAATTAAGACAGCTCTTCAAGGGATTTTAAACACTCTTTTATGAAGGAGAAATAATTTAACAATTATGATATTTAATGGAAAATTAGAAGAATATTTATTTGTGTCGGAGATAACTCCCGAAAGAACATACATGTTCAATCAGGATTTAAAAACAGGTTTGTCTATCATTTGGAATATTGGAACACAAGCCAGTATTACTATAGACAGTCAACCGTATACAATAGAAAAAGATTGTTTTATATTCATAACCAGTTTTCATACTATTCAAAAATTAGAATTTGAAAAATTAAGGGTTATTCAATTCAATAAGCCTTTTTTTTGTGTTGAAGATCACGATAGTGATGTTGGCTGCAAAGGGCTTTTGTTTTTTGGAGCTTCCACTGTGCCAAAAATTCAGATAGAAAAGGAGAACTCAAAGCAATTTGATTTGTTGTGGAAAATTTTTGAAATGGAAATTGAGCAAATGGATGATTACTCTCTTGAGATGCTCAAGTCATTATTAAAGCGTCTTTTAATCTTATGTGTCAGGATTTATAAAAATCAAAGCTTAAATGTCAATAGCGATGTGAATTCAATTGGTGTTATCAGAGAGTTTAATTTCTTAGTCGAAAAACACTATAAAACCAAAACTACTGTTGCAGCTTATGCGGCCCTGCTTTTTAAATCCCCTAAGACATTGTCTAATTTTTTTAAAATGCATATTGACAAAACACCACTTGAGATTATTAATAACAGGAGACTATTGGAAGCAAAAAGATTATTAAAATATTCTACTATTCCAATCCAGGAAATTGCCGCTGAGCTCTCTTTCGGAGATGTACAGGCATTTAGCAATTTTATAAAAAAGCAAACAAAAAAAACACCTACAGCGATTAGGGTGGAATAATTTCCGGGGAATTATTTGCAATGATTGCATTGGTTTATGAAAAGCCTCCCTTCTTATCCAGTGTATTTAGTTGCCATAAATATAATAGGGCTATGTATTTTAATTTTTTGGTCCACAATATTCATCTATCATTAAAAAGCAAGCGTTTAAAAATGAATAAATCCTAAATTAAGGAATAATTTACAAGTATTAAGGAAATTTGAATTATTAAATAATTGCTTCATCGATGTAAATTTGTACTATAAATTACTATCTGAAAGATTAAGGAAATAAATGCTTAATTGTATTGAGGTATTCAATTTTAAAGGAGGATTATTATCTAATTTTTAAAATAGCAAAAGATGAAAAATATACAGTTTGCCACATTGGGCGGGGGATGTTTTTGGGGTGTTGAAAAATTTCTGCAAGACACTCCAGGGGTTATAGATGCGGTCTCAGGATATGCCGGAGGATCTTTTATTGATCCAACGTATTCTGATGTTTGTGGAGGCAGAACGGGCCATGCAGAAGTAGTAAACGTAGAATTTGACGCGGATGTGATTTCATATAGTTCGTTGTTGGAAAAGTTCATTCCAAAATATGGTAAAACATCTAGTTCTAACTTAGATTCTGTTTCACAATACCGATCTATTGTATTATACCGAAACAGCGAACAGGAAGAAGCAACAAAAAAGGTATTTGAAAAACTGGAAGCAACAAGCGGAAAAAAAGTTGTAACACAAGTCGTTGCTTTAGAAAAATTCTATCCGGCGGAAGATTTCCATCAGGATTATCATGGTAGTTGCAGGGTAGCCGTTTAATTTATAAATACTAATATTATGAAAAACATACAATTAGCTACGTTTGGCGGAGGATGTTTTTGGTGTGTAGAAGCGGTCATACAAAGATTAAAAGGTGTTGAAAAGGTAGTTTCGGGTTATACAGGTGGAATCACAAAAAATCCGACCTACAGAGACATTTGTAATGGCGACACCGGTCATGCAGAAGTTATTCAGGTAACATTTGATTCAGAGATTATTACTTATGATGAATTACTGGCAATTTTTATGACGACTCATGATCCAACAACTTTGAACAGGCAGGGAGCTGACTACGGAACACAATATCGTTCGGTTATATATTATCATGATGAGAATCAGAAAGCTGTAGCCGAAGAAGTTTTGGCACTCATTAATCCAAGTTTTGATAACAAGGTAGTTACAGAATTAAGTCCACTTGCAGTTTTTTACCCTGCGGAAGCGTATCATCAGGGCTATTACAATCACAATAGCAATGCAGGATATTGTAATGCAGTGATAACCCCTAAAGTGGGGAAACTGAGAAAAATGTACGCAGACAGATTAAAGGAAAATGCATAAATATCATTTTATAGTTGTTTTTTTATGGTTAAGTTGATTGATGTAAATCTCCCAAGGATAGCACCTTGGGAGTTTACTTTTGAAAAAAGAAAAAGGGAAACAAAAGCAGTAATATAGTTATAATAATGGAAAATTTAGAATTACAACACTATCCGGAATTGAAGCTTTTCGTAATGAAAGTTGGCGATGATTTTGCCAAAATTGAATACACAGAAAAAGAGAATTGTTATTATTTAACACATTCAGAAGTACCAGAACATCTAAGAGGAAAAGGAATAGGCAAAGCATTGGTTGAAAAAACTTTTGACTATTTACATGAAAATAAAATTAAAGGTATCGCCGTTTGTTCTTATATTAAAGCAATTGCCATAAAAAGCAACAAGCTACATATGTTAGCTTAAAAAAATTATCCTGAAAAGGAATTAAAATACAAGAATTAAAAAGGTACAAAGCCGAATTTCATGTGGAGTCTTGTATTTCTTACTAACCAACAACAATAATAAATTTAAGTTTATGAAACCAAACAAATGGAATACTATTTTGACAGAAAATGACGTATTGGATATTATAGAAAAATCTGTTGTGAAACCTCAAATTATCTTTAAAGATAGTGTAACTTGTGGTATCAGTGCCTTTGCAAAAGAAAGACTTATTGATGGATATGGTTTAATTGAAAATGAAGCCGATTTTAATTATTTGGATTTACTTTCGTATAGGGCTATTTCTAATTTTATAGCAGCAAAATTAGAAGTAATACACCAGTCACCACAAGTTATTGTTTTGATAGACCGGAAAGTTATATACAGGGATTCACATCATAGTATCGAGGCTAAAAAAATAGCAGAGAAAATTAGTACTTTTATAAAATAAATATAATTTTATGAAAGCAATATTCAACAATCAGATTATCGCGGAAAGTGATGAAACCATTTCATTCGAAGGGAGCACTTATTTCCCAAAAAGCAGCATCATTCAGGAATATTTTAAACCAAGCAGGATAAGCTCTATTTGTGATGAAAAAGGAGTTGCACATTATTATACTATAGAAGTAAAGGGTGAGTCCAGGGATGAAGCTGCCTGGTGCTATCCTGAAGTAAGTGACTATGCGAAGAAGATAGAGAATTACGTAGCTTTTTGGAAAGGGATCAGAATAACACGCGATATGTAGATTTTTTCTTTTAGCATGTTACGTTATATTATAAAATTATGCTTCTTATACAACTGTAAATCGTCAGCAAAAAGTAGACTAATTTAGGTCAAAATCAAGAGAGTGTTTTCGAAAACCTTAATTTGAATTATCATAAAAACACCAAAGAAACAAACAACAGAAAACCTACATTTAACACTTCTTCTTTGTCATTCAGTCTAAAATTTATTTTGTATTTGTTGGTATGACAAAATGGTTACATTTGTCAAAAAATTTAATCTCAAAAATATGAAGAGTGAATATGAACTTTTAAGTAAGCATATACTTTCCAGAGTAAACTTGACGGAAGAAGAATTAGAATTTATGCTTTCTCAATTTACTTTAACCAAAATAAAGAAGCGTCAATTTATTGTGCAGCCAAACTTTCCATCAAATTATCAAAACTTTGTAGTTCAGGGATCTTTTAGAAGTTACGTAGTTAGGGATGGTGGTGAAGATAATACTATACAATTAGCGATTGAGGACTGGTGGATTACCGATTATGAAAGCTATTACAACCAAAAAGAAGCTCAAATGTTTATTGTGGCACTTGAAGATTCTGTGATACTTCAACTTGATCATTCTAAAGAAGAAATGCTTAAAGCGCTCAATCCAAAATACAATACTTATTTTAGAATTATTTTAGAACGTTGCTTGGCTTTTATGCAACGAAGAATTGTTTCAAACCTATCAAAAACTGCTGAGGAAAGATATAATGAGGCAATGGAAAATTATCCACATTTAGCACTTCGTGTTCCTCAATATGTTTTTGCATCCTATATTGGAATGACCACAGAGTATCTATCTAAATTGAGAAATAAGAGGGTTACAAAAAGTTAATCTACTTCAACTGTTTTACACAAACTAGTTAGCCCCAATTTCCTAAACTACTTCATTGGAAGAGGTATCTTCTTGTTTGCATCTTTGTAATGTTAATAATGACAAAATAATCATTAAAAAATAATAAAGATGATAACAACAGAAAGAACTTTTTCAGTTCCAACAAGAGCAGACGTTTCTGCAAACAATCAAGCAATATTTGACAAACTTCAAAAAGGCATTGGCTTTGTGCCAAATTTGTACGCCTATTTTGCAAAAAATGAGACCGCATTAGGCGATTACCTGGCCCTGCAAAATCGTAAAAGTACTCTAAAGGCAAAAGAAAGAGAAGTAATAAACCTGGTTGTAAGCCAAATTAATAATTGTCACTATTGCCAATCGGCCCACACGGCAATCGGCAAACTGAACGGCTTTTCAGATGATCAAATTTTAGAAATCAGAAGTGGGTCAGCTTCTTTTGACAGCAAACTTAATGCGTTGGCAGAGTTTACAAAAAGCGTAACTATTAATCATGGTGCGGGTGATCAAGAGATTATAGATGCTTTCTTTGAAGCAGGTTATAACGAAGCAAATTTAATTGATGTAATAATGGTTATCGGTGATAAAATTATCAGCAACTACATTCACAATATCACCGGTTTTGAAATTGATTTTCCATTAGCCGAAAAAATTTAATATAGCCATTTATTCACAATAGATAAAAAGAAAAAAAATGAGAACTAATAATAAAATGCGTTACAATAACGTCAATATAGATGGTTTGAACATCTTTTACAGAGAAGCAGGAAATAGGGAAAATCCAACTATTTTGTTGTTGGGCGGTTTCCCGTCGTCATCAATAACTTTTGCAAGGCTGATGGACGAACTGAAAAATGACTTTCATTTAATAGCTCCGGATTATCCAGGTTTTGGAAACAGCGATGCTCCTTCCGGAAAAGACTACGCTTATACTTTTGATAATTTAGCAAGTACAATGGACAAATTTATTGACCATTTGGGGCTAAATGCTTTTAATCTTTACGCTTTTGATTATGGTGGGCCGATCGGATTTAGAATAGCCAGCAATCGTCCCCAACTGATCCAATCGCTGATCATACAAAATGCAAATGCTTATGCAGAAGGCATAGGAAATGGATTTGATGCCGCAATGCCTTTTCTGCAGGATAGAAATGAAGAAACAGAAAAACCTATTCGTTTTTTAATGACTTTAGATGGTATCAAAGTCTTCTATTTTACTGGTGTTAACAACAAAGAAGCCATCAATCCTGATAACTATTTATCAGATTTACAAAATTTGTCAAAACCAGGCCTGGTTGATATTCACTTGGATTTGCTGCATAATTATTCGAGCAATATCCCTCAGTTTGAAAATTGGCAAAACTATTTCGGGAAACACCAACCCAAAACCTTACTGGTATGGGGTAAGAATGATGTGTTTTTTCCAGAAGCTGCCGCTACTGCCTACTTGAAAGATTTGCCAAATGCCAGCCTGCATTTATATGATACCGGACATTTTGCTTTAGAAGAATACGTTGAGGAAATAGCGGATAACATAAGAGTATTTCTGGCAAAGGAAAGTGTTTAATAAGTAATAGTAAACAATTAAAGATATAACCAATGAATACTGAATTAGCATATCTTATTATCCGCGTAGGATTGGGGTTAAATATTTTTCTACACGGATTAGTTAGAATAAGAGCGGGAAGATACAATTTTAAAAAAGTGATAGAAGCCGAATTTGCAGACACCCTACTGGAAGGAAAAGCAGTTGGACTGTTTGCCTTATACCTGCCATTGACTGAGTTCGTGATAGGGTTACTATTACTGGCTGGATTGTTTACCCAAACGGCTATAATTGCAGGTTCATTGGTTATGCTCTTTTTGATTGTTGGCAAATCAATTAAATCAGATTGGCAGACAGTGACATTTCAGATGGTATATGTTGCTTTTTATGCAACTTTGGAGATGCTATTGCAGCATAATGTTCTTTCTTTGGATGAATTAATATCCCAAATATTTGGCTAAAAGTTACAGATATTGCTTGTTCGCCAATATCGAATACTTTAACTGTAAAAAGAAATCGAACGTGATCTGACATCGACATCGCAAATGAGAAGAAAGGAAAATATGACTATTTCCCGAAAATCTCTTTACGGTGGTTCACGCCCCAATTTCGTAATTCATTGATTACCTTTTGTAAGGTTTTAGAATATTCGGTTGGCGTGTATTCAGTCCGGACAGGAAAACCATTAACGACAGTACGAATAACCAACTTGTTGACTTCCATATCCTTTAGCTCTTTCGCTAAAACTTTGGTGCTGAGTTTTGGAATACTGCGTTCAATTTCCCTAAAATGTCTATTGCCTTCCCAAACGGAAATCAAAATTAAGATCTTCCATTTTCCGCCAATTACGTCAAGCGTATCCTTAACAGGAACTAATGCTGAGAGACATTCTTTGTGCTCTTTCTTTTTCATTGAATACTATTTTTTTGATTACCAAAAGGTAACTGATTACAAATGTAAACCAATAGAATGTAATTTTGCATTATGAATTTCAAAAAGAAAAAAAATGAAAAAACAAATTAGTTTTAATATAGGTGGACATCGTGCCGACATTGGAGAAACTTCTATATATCGATTATTGCCAAACCAACACGCTCACCACGTTGGCCATTTTGTGTTTTTGGATTATGTGCCACCGTTTGAGCGAAAGATTAAAATGATGCCCGATACGGGTTTTGCACATCCACATCGAGGTATTGCAACACTTACCTATATTTTAAAAGGAGAAGCCGAGCATTACGACAGTTATGGAAATCGTGCCACAGTGCATTCGGGCGGTGTTCAATGGATGAAGGCAGGAAACGGCATTGTTCACGATGAAACAGTTAACCCCGATACAAAAACGAATAGCTTATTGATTCATGCATTCCAATTTTGGATAAATCTTCCATCAAAAAACAAAAAAGAAAACCCCGATTATATGGCTATTCAGGCGAACGAGCTTCCCTTGTTTGATTTAGATGACAATGGTGGCTGGTTGAAAGTAGTGGTTGGAGAATATGATGGAAGTAGATCTAAGGTGCCGACTTACGCCAAACAATATCTTTATCACATTCATCTTAACATGGGTAAAAAATTTACGCTTTCTTCGGAAAAAGATTTGGAATATGCAGTTTTTCTTCCGCAACGAGGTGTTACAATTAATGACAAAGAATACAACGCAGGTGATTTTATTGGCTTTGACAGAGAAGAAGGAATTATTGAACTTATCAATAATTCGGAAGCAGAAGCGGATATCATTTTGTTTGGTGGTGAAAAATACAGGGAGCCATTCGTGGCACAGGGACCTTTTGTGATGAGTACACAAGAAGAAATCAACGAAGCGTATGCCGATTTCCAGGGTGGAAAATACGGTAAAGTAGTTTACAGTTAAAATAAAAACAAAAATAAAATGACACAACAAAAAAAATCAAAAGGACTCCACATAGCATTGTGGATCGCACAGGGATTATTAGCGGCAGCGTTTGGCATGGCTGGGTTTATGAAAATATCTGTACCTATTGACCAATTGGCCCAAAGCGGGATGACATTCGTCAACTATTACAGTGTAGAAATGGTTCGTTTCATCGGAATTAGTGAAGTGCTTGGAGCAATAGGTTTAATTCTTCCTGCCGCACTGCGTATTAAACCAATACTTACACCGCTTGCGGCATTTGGAATTGCCATCATTATGATTTCGGCATTTTTCTATCATATTTCGCACAGTGAACCATTTTTTCCGGTAATCATTTTGTTCGTACTTGCTGCGTTTGTTGCCTGGGGCAGATACAAAAAAAGACCTATTCAAGTTAAGTAACTCAGTCGAAAGTTTTAGTACTGTTGTCAGCATTTAATTAGATCCATAAAACTTACATTACTGGTAATGTTGACCTCTCTCGTGATTTTGGATACAACTATCCCTAATTTGGAAACATCTGGCTGATGCCTTCTGCAGACATTTGCTTTATCAATTTAAAACAAAATTATAAATGCAAAAGACAATTTTTATTACAGGAGCATCTGCCGGATTGGGGAAAGCCACCGCTAAACTATTTCATTCCAAAGGATGGAACGTCATCGCTACAATGCGCAACCCAGGAAAAGAAACGGAACTTAATCAGCTTGAAAACGTAACCATTTTACCTTTGGACATTACCAAGCCAGCCCAAATTATTGAAGCAGCCAATAAAGCATTAGCGCTAGGAAGTATAGATGTTGTGATGAACAACGCTGCTGTTGGTATCATTGGACCTTTAGAAGGTGTCAGCGAGGCACAACTCGTTCAGCAAATTGACACGAATTTATTGGGCGCGATAAGGGTAACCCAGGCCTTTATTCCCTATTTTAGAGAAAGGAAAAGCGGGACATTCATCAATATTACTTCTATGGCAGGGCTGGTGACATTTCCGTTAGACAGCCTTTACCACACTGTGAAATTTGGGTTACAAGCTTTCAGCGAAGGATTGAGTTATGAACTTTCACGTTTTGGAATTGCTGTAAAAACAGTTGCTCCGGGCTATATCAGGACAGCTTTTGGTAAAAATGGCGTTATGGTTTCTGCTGAACCTTATAATGAACTGATGAGTAACTATATGAATGTTGTAAAAGGCATGATGAACCCTGAAACAAGCGGACAGACAGCAGAAGAAGTAGCTGAATATGTATATGAAGCCGCCACAGATGGAAAAGATCAATTACTTTATGTATCAGGCGAAGACACCAAAAATCTCTACGAAAGACGTTTGCAAATTGGAACGGAAGCTTCACGAAAAGAAATGGACAATATATTTTTAGGAAACTAACAATTTGGTATTTAATAAGGCAACTGCTTTATTTGGGCAGTTGTCTTTTGTAAATTTGTAAAAATTAGATTTGCTATGAACATCATCAACTCCATTTCTGAATATCATCAGCTGTTATCTCTACCCGAACCTCTGCATCCATTGGTAAGCATTATTCAAGTTGCTGACACCCATATCATGGAAACTGACGTGTGGGAACAGTTTTATATTAATTTTTACAGTGTATCCTTGAAGAGAGATGTTTCGGCAAAAGTAAAATACGGACAACAGTATTATGATTTCAACAAAGGTGTAATGAATTTCCTTGCCCCTAAACAAGTGCAGTCGCTAAGTATAAGCGATATCAGGTTGATCAATCAGGAATGTGGACAAGGATATGTCCTGCTATTTCATCCCGATTTTTTAGGTAGACACCCATTAGCGGCTAGCATCAAAAATTATGGATTCTTTTCTTACGCACTAAACGAAGCATTACACATTTCAGAAAAAGAAGAAAATAGCATTATAGAGATTCTTAAAAAAATCGATGAAGAGTACCAACATATAGACAGGCATACACAGGATATTATTCTTTCCCAAATTGACCTGCTTCTGAATTATAGCATTCGTTTTTATGAACGCCAATTTATTACCCGAAAGTTTGTGAACAATGATTTATTGATTAGAATGGAGCAATTGTTACATCGCTATTTTGATAAAGGTGAAAGTCTGCAAAATGGACTTCCAACAGTAGAATATTTAGCACACAATCTTAATCTATCGCCCAATTATTTAAGTGATATGCTCCGTTCATTGACTGGTCAAAATGCCCAACAGCACATCCACAACAAAATGATTGAAAAGGCAAAGGAGTATTTAACATCAAGCAATTTATCGGTTGCCGAAATTGCTTATCAGCTGGGATTTGAATATCCGCAATCCTTTAATAAATTTTTCAAAAAGAAAACTGACATTTCACCGTTGGAATACCGACAGTCTTTTAATTGATCACTTCTATACCGTAAACAATTCATTTATTTTAGGTTGTGTTTTGTATATATGTAAAGCTAGGCGTATATATACATTAATTATTTTAAATATTTTTTTTATAACAATCATTACTACACGCAAATCATAACCTATCCAAAGGGAAGATTTTCAGCGCTTCAATTAGACGGTAAAAATAATTGTACTGCGAAAGAATTTGATACCAGAAACTTGACTCTTATAGTTACATACTGGATGAAAGTTTATTTTTAAATCAATAAGATACAAATTACGTCACTTAAAATTAAAAATAAGAGGGCTAAAAAAGTTAATCTACTTTAACTGTTTTACACAAACTAGTTAGCTTAAATTTCCTAAACTACTTCATTGGAAAATGCTTCTGATTGCTTGCATCTTTGTAAAGTCAATAATGACAAAATAATCATAAAAAAAACAATTAAAAACAGAAAAAATGAAAAAAGCAGTCCTAACATTAGTAATGGTTTTGTCAACAGTTATAGCGCAAAGCCAAATCAAAAAAGTAACTAGTATAGATAATTCAATCAGTTACAAAACAATTAAAGTAAATAATCTCGATATTTTTTATCGTGAAGCTGGGAATCCTTCAAAACCTACCCTATTGCTTTTACATGGTTTTCCTTCATCATCCAGAATGTACGAAAATCTAATCAAAGATTTGGCAAGTAACTATCATTTAATAGCACCAGACTACCCTGGTTTCGGACAAAGCTCGGCTCCAAAACCTTCAGAGTATGTATATACTTTTGATAATTTAGCCACCACAGTAAATCATTTTATAGACTTAATGGGTTTAAAAAAAATTACTTTGTATTTGCAAGACTATGGTGGACCAGTTGGTTTTAGAATAGCGTCACAAAGACCCGAATTAATTCAAGCATTAATTGTTCAAAATGCTAATGCCTACAATGAAGGATTAGGAGAAGCCCTGATGCCATTGGTAGCTTATATCCAAAATCCAAATGAAGAAACAGTAAAACCGGTTAATGGCTTTTTAACTATTGATGGAACCAAATGGCAATATACTGATGGTGCAGAAAACGTAAATAAAATAAATCCGGATAGCTATATCACTGACCAATATTATTTAGATCGTCCAGGGAATAAAGACATTCAGCTAACATTAATCAGAAACTACGGATCTAATCTTCCACTATATGATACTTGGCAAGCTTACTTTAGAAAGTACCAACCAAAAACTCTAGTAATTTCAGGAAAAAATGACAAACTTTTTACAGCTCCTGGTGCGGAGGCATTTAAGAAAGACTTGCCAAATGCTCAAATCAGTTTGTTAAATGGAGGGCACTTTGTTTTGGAAGAAAAACACACGGAAGCCGCTAAACTCATCAAGGATTTCTTGTCAAAAAATAATATTAAATAATTTTATATTTCGTTGGGTGTGATTATGTAAAGGTTAATCACATCCAACGGATATGCTAATAATCTATTTAAAAATAATGGAGTTAATAAAAGAAAAATCAGCATTATCGACCATTTTTTGGGGTGGATTAATAGCAGGGATTTTAGATGCAAACGCAGCCGTTGTAGTGTATTGGTTTTTTAAAGATTTAAATCCCTTTCAAGTACTACAATATGTAGCTAGCGGTGTTTTTGGACCATCTACAGCCGATGGGAGTTTGATATATGTTGTTGTTGGATTGATCTTCCACTTCGTAATTGCCTATACTTTCGCAATTTTTTTCTTCTTTATTTATCCAAAAGTTGGATTTATAAAAAATAATATAATTGTAGCCGGATTAGTTTATGGGCTTAGTATTTGGTTACTTATGAATGCTATCATACTACCTAATTCTAATATTCCAAAGTCGCCAATGGATTTTGTATCAGTAATCGAAGCTTTCTGGCATATGGTTTTAGTTGGATTACCAATTGCCATAATAACAGACAAGTATTATCAAAAAAAATAAACAGAAACAGTAATGAAAATTAGTACTATGAACAGTTCAGTGTATATCATTTTAACCCTATTTGTAGGTTTGTGTTTGCCAATCATGGCATCAGCTAATGGGTCATTAAGTAAGAGTTTTGGTAGTCCATTCACTGCAACCTTTGGGATATTTGCTTTGGCGATAGGATTAATTGGTTTAATAGTGTTGTTTACTAACAGCCCTGGAATAACAGTTGGTAGTATTTCACAAACCAACTGGAAAATGTGGTTGGGGGCTTTTATAGTAGTAATGAACATAGTAACCTTTACAATTGTTCCTGAAAAGATAGGAGCGGCAAATATGATTGTTTTTTTTATAGCAGGTCAACTTATATCTTCTGTATTTGTAGAACATTATGGGCTGCTTAATTTTCCGATTCATCAAATTACATGGCAACGAGTTTTAGGTATTGCATTGTTAATTGTGGGTGTGGTTATGATAAAGAAGTTTTGATTAGGTTAGACTCTCACGCAATAATTTTAATTTAGTTCTTAAACAGTTTGTTTCTAATAGAATATTGAACATGTCAAGATGGGTCAATATGAATTTTTAGTTTATTATTAGGATTCTATGTTGGTTAAAAAGTAATTTGTGTTAACCTAAAACTAGTATTTTTCCGAATTTTGTTATTTATTTATACAAATATGAAACAAGAGATTTTGCATATTGAATCCATCAGCAAACTGGCAGATGCATTTCAACTTGAAAGGCCTATGCATCCTTTAATAAGCTTAATGGATGTTTCCAATTGGAAATATGGCAAAGAATGGATTAACAAAAAAATTACACTAGGAATGTATTATGTCTCGATAAAAGACAAGAGTTGTGGATTGGAATATGGTAGAAACTCTTATGACTTTGACGAAGGGGTTTTATTGTTTGCGGCACCACATCAGGTCATTACAATTACACAAGAACTTAATTATAATGAGATACAAGGAAAAGTTCTATTCTTCCATCCTGATTTAATCAGAAATACATCACTCGGGAGATCTATCGATAATTATAAGTTTTTTTCCTATGATGTGCATGAAGCGCTTCACCTTTCTGATGCGGAGCAAAAAAGCATTTCTGAATGTTTTGAAATCATCCAGGAAGAAATAAAAGGACGGATTGATCATCACAGTAAAACGGTCATTTCATCAGCTATTGCGCTTTTGCTTAATTTTTCAAATCGGTATTATGAAAGGCAGTTCAATACACGTTCTCTACAAAATATAGATGTGATTGGCAAGTTCGATATTCTAATTAAAGCATATTATAAAGATGGAAGTTTTGCAGAACATGGTGTTCCAACAGTAGAATTTTTTGCCAACAAATTAAACTTTTCAGCAAATTATTTAGGAGACCTTTTTAAAAAAGAAACTGGTAAAAGTGTGAAAGAGCACATCAATCTCTTTATAATAGAAAAAGCGAAAACCTTGTTATTAAATCAGCCACAGACGATAGGTGAAATAGCCTATGAACTGGGTTTTAACTATCCCCACTATTTTAGCAGAATGTTCAAAGCACAAACAGGCATTACACCGCTAGAATTCAGGCAACTAAACTAATCGCAGAAACTGATACAAATCAGTTTCAATTAACCACTTTTTAAGGCTAATAAAGTAGGATAAACAATATTCAAAAGTTGCTTTTAACTGTTTCTTTTTGTGTTAGATATTAAGTATTTTGTGTTAAAGCTTTACTGGTAGTATTCGGATATTTGTTGTTTAATTAATTCTTAAACAATAAAAAATATGACAAAAACAATTTTTATTACAGGCACATCTACCGGAATAGGGAGAGCTTGTGCTATTTTATTTGCCGAAAACGGATGGAACGTTATAGCGGGAATGAGAACGCCTCAAAAAGAAGAAACATTAACTACCTATAAAAGCATATTGATTGCCCAATTGGATATTACCAATCCAGAAAGTATTGAACGAGCTATGACAAAAGGTATAGAGCAGTTTGGAAAAATGGATGTTTTGGTCAATAATGCTGCATTTGGACAATACGGGCTGTTTGAAGCCATTTCCACTGAACAAATCCGCCAGCAATTCGAAGTCAATGTGTTTGGTACAATGAATGTGACAAGAGCAGTATTGCCCCATTTCAGAAAGAATAAGGAAGGAATTATCATCAACATTAGCTCTGCCGGAGGTCGTATCGGAATACCTGTAATTTCTTTGTATATCTCTTCCAAATTTGCCATGGAAGGATTTTCTGAAGCGGTGTCATATGAGTTGGCCTCTCAAAATATTAAAGTAAAACTCATCGAACCGGGTGGTGTAGATACTGCATTCCATGCCACATCGAAAGAAAAATATGCAATAGACAAAAGTCTTACTGACTATCAATCTTACACAGAAAGATTTGCTAAAAAATTTGAAACGATGTATGACAATCTGACGTCAGCAGAAACAGTAGCACAAGAAACTTTTAAAGCAGCAACAGATAATTCCAATCAGTTTCGCTATGTGGTTGGCGAGGATGCAAAAGGATGGATACAATTGAGAACCAGTAAAACAGATCAAGAATTTACCGAACTGATGCGTGCTTCCTTTGAAGTTTAAAAAATAAAATCATTACATAAACTTATATAAAAATGCAAATCAATGGGGAAAAATAAAAGTGCTGAAGACAACATTCGTTAGATTATTGAATTGTATAGTAATTAGACCAAATAAATTATAGATAGATGAATGTAATAGTATTAGGTGCAACAGGAATGGTAGGCGAAGGTGTTTTACTTGAATGTATAGAAAACCCACAAGTGAGTAAAGTACTCGTTATTGGTAGAAAAAAATTAGGCATAAAACATCAGAAAGTGGAAGAATTGGTAGTTCGGGATTTGCTCGATTTGCAATCCTATTCGGCATCACTCACAGGTTTTGATGGCTGTTTTTACTGTATCGGAAAAACATCCAATGGGATGTCAGAACAAGATTATATGGCTATTACTTATAACCTTACCATAGAAATTGCTACCGTTTTAAAAAACTGCAACCCACTTATTACTTTTTGTTTTGTTTCCGGTAGCAGAACCGATTCTACCGAAAAGGGTAAAGTAATGTGGGCAAGGATAAAAGGCAAAACGGAAAATGCACTGATCGAACTTTTTGGAAAAAAGGCTTACAACTTCAGACCAGCTTTGATGAAACCAAGCAAAAATCAGAAAAATTTTCAGGGGTATAACAAATTAGTACACAAAACCTTATTACCATTGATGAAGTTATTTTTTCCTCACAATACCATAAAACAAATTGCACAAGCGATGATTTTCGTTTCAGCCAATAGTTATAACAAACAAATTTTAGAAGTATCGGACATTAATTATTTAATCAATCATAAAGAATGAGTAATTTGAAACAAATTGAAACTTGCTATATACAGCAACATGAAGACGGACATTTTTTGGTGTATTCTGACATCATCATTAATGCATCAAAAAAAGAAGTTTGGGATGTATTATCAGACTTTAAAAGCATGAACCAATGGAGCTCAACGATGGTAAACATCAGTGGCGAAATAAAAGATAAGGGAAACATACAGAGTCATTTTAATTTCGACGGACAAATTTGGATAGCCGACCATATTTTTATTTTTAATGAAGGAGAATATTTTGGCTGGTCTGATCCCCTAACAGGCAATTTTAGTGGCAATAAAGACAACCATTTATTTAAAGTTGAAGCCATATCAGAAAATGTAACCCGGTTTATCCAAACTGATGAATTCACTGGAGAAAATGCATCAAAACACAGCTTACTATTAGCAAGAGTGGCATTTGACGCTTATCCGAAATTTAACCGTGAATTAGCAGAAAGAGTAATGAATAACAATTAAGTTGAATAAAAAATTGTGGAATTTTAAATTTAAAGTTAACGAATTTACTTTCTAAAATAAACTTTGTAGAAATTGAGATTAATGGTCCTATACTTAAATGTGAAAAAGCATTAGAAGTCATTTTGGCTATTGTTAATTTAAAAAGTACGTGTCCGAACTCATTGTCGGTTAGCGTAATTATTTTCTCAGTATGCGCTTTAAATAACTTCTCCTTATTTAAACCATTCATTTATACTTCCAACAACTTCAAAAGCTTAAAAGATATTTACCTATTTCCCCAGATAAAGTATAAAATTATTATTGAATCTCTATTGTAAGTAACGAGACAATCCTGTTACTAATCTGATGAATGAATTAGCCTATTAGAAGAATAGTTCCCTTTAGATTTGCCAATCTAAAAAAAACTTAAAATAGATTGTAAGGAACTATTCATTATCTATACTAAGACATAAAAAGGACAAGATTAGGTTAAGCATTGTCTCTTTGAAAGTAAAAAATATATTTAACAATAACATTTAAAACAGATTTTATTATGAAAACGATTAACAACAACACAGAATTTGAACAAATTATCGCCGGTGAAAAACCAGTAGTACTTGACTTTTATGCAGAGTGGTGTGGACCATGTCAGGCATTATTACCAATCTTAGAAGCTGCAAGCACTCATTATGGTGAAGACGTTGTAATTGTGAAGATTAACGTGGACAGCAATCCGGAATTAGCGGCAAAGTTTAAAGTTAGAAGTATTCCGGCTGTATTCCTTATGAAGAATGGTGTCGTGGTGGATCAATTTAATGGTGTTCAAAGCAGCGCTGAAGTACACAAAAGAATAGATGATCTGATTGCCGCCAATATCGAGAAACCAGCTGCTGTTACTACTGCATAATTGCGAATTAACGAAGAATCAAGAAATAATCAGCGCTAAATCTTTCTACTGTTTTAGTGTTGATTATTTTGGGCGTATCGCACTATATAAAGTAATTCATCAAAAATAAAAGGAGGCATGATGAAAAATAAGAGTATAACACTGGGCGGTGGATGCTTCTGGTGTACAGAAGCCATTTTCAGAGAGACTATTGGAGTGCTTGGCGTTAGAAGCGGATTTAGTGGCGGCTTTATAAAGCACCCTCCCTATAGGGAAGTCCGTACCGGAAGAACAGGCCATGCGGAAGTAATTGAGATAAGCTATGATCCTGAAAAAATTAGCCTGCAAGAACTTTTGGAAATTCATCTGATGACGCATGATCCAACTACCCTTAACCAACAGGGAGCAGACAAAGGAAATCAATATCGGAGTATTATTTTATATGGAGACGATAATGAGAAAATAGTGGCTGAAGAAGCTATCAAAAAATTCCAAAGTTTATATACAAATCCTATAGTTACTGAATTACAGCCGTTTGCTGTGTTTTACGAGGCGGAAGAGGCCCATCAAAATTATTATCAGGAAAATCCAGAAGCTCCTTATTGTCAGTTAGTGATCTCTCCAAAATTAACCAAATATAGAGAAAGCAGGACTAACAATGGCTCAAAGGTTTAAATGGCTAGTATTGTTATCTGATGATTTTCTTAGCCATGGATAATTAACAATAGAGATTTGTAAGGTTTTAATAAATTTTACGACTATGTTAAAAAGATTGCAGGGGATAAAGTAATGTGACAGTGCATAAATCAACATCAAATTATTATAATGGATAAGGTAACCGCGGAAATATATCGACAGAACCCTGACAGATTTACTTTAGTACCGGGCAATAAGGAAGGGGCTCCCACCTGTAGTTTCGGAAATGTGCAACTATGGGTAGGATACGATAACACAGAGAAAAAGTTTATTAGGTTTACCAAATCTGTTTTTAAACAACTTTTTCAACAAAAAGAAAGTGAAACAAAATAGATATATGAAAACGATTAAAATCATGTTGGCTACGGCGTTTGGATTATTTTTAATTATGAGTTGTGTAAATGGTTCCAGCACAAAATCTTTACAGAAAAAAACTATTACTACGGAAAATATAATTATTAATGACAGCACGAATGTCATCTATTTTGCCGGAGGATGTTTTTGGGGAACGGAGCATTTTTTCAAACAAGTAAACGGAGTTATCGGTACAGAAGTGGGTTTTGCTAATGGACATACTGAAAATCCAACTTATAATGATGTAATTGACGAGGACACTGGCTATGCCGAAACAGTTAAGGTATTATACAATCCCAAGAAAGTTGATTTGAAGCTTCTGCTGGATTTGTATTTTCTCACGATTGACCCAACAAGCCTGGACAAACAGGGTAATGATTATGGCAATCAGTACCGTACAGGTATTTACTATACATCAAAAGAGCAGCTATCCTCTATAAATGAAAGGATAAAAACTGAAGCTGCAAAACATACCCGACCTATTGTTGTGGAGGTGACTCCCTTGAAAAAATATTATAAAGCGGAAGACTATCATCAGGACTATCTTGAAAATAATCCCGGTGGATATTGCCATATTAATCCTGCGCTATTTCAAGTAGCAAAGGATGCCAATAAAAAAAATGATCACTAACATTATTATATAACCTAAAAACTAAATTTATGCTTGACTGGAACAATGTGCTAACGTTTGCCAACGAAGGCAATCCTGCACCGGATAATAGGGTTGAAAAAACTGGAAAGGAATGGAAAGAGCTTCTAACCGCTGAGCAATTCTTTGTAACGCGCCAACATGGAACTGAACGCTCGCATAGCCACGACCTGTGCACAAACTGGGAAGCTGGGATCTATTCTTGTGTTTGCTGCAATACTTTGCTATTCGATTCTACTGAAAAGTTTGAATCAGGAACAGGCTGGCCAAGTTTTACACAACCCATAAAAGAGAATAGCGTAAAGTATATCAAGGATAGTGGATTTGGGATGGTTCGCATAGAAGCTCAATGCAATGTGTGTGATGCGCATCTGGGACACGTGTTTCCTGACGGTCCCCCTCCGAGTGGCCTTCGCTACTGCATGAACGGTGAGGCGTTGGTTAAGGAAGAAAAAGGAATAGAGGAGTAATCAATACTATCTGCGTAGTTTTGTTTTCGGAAAGAGATTGACTTTTGCGCTATAGGGATTGTGACTGTAATTTAATTAAAGAACTGAGTAACTTAATACGGGAGTAATTTACCAGAACTAAAGTTGTCCGGTTCTTAGTGCTTGCAAATAGTGTGACTTAAATGTGATGTGGGACTATTTTTCTGAAACGGAAACGGCTGGTATCGTCATTAACATGAATGTTTGAATGTGTCTTAAATTGGCACAAGGGTAAACACTTTATAGAATAAAGGAAAGAAATGAATACTATAGGTTTGGGAACAGCTGCCATAGGGCGTCCGATTTACATAAACATTCGACACGAAAAACCTCGTGTGGATTTATCTTTGGCAGCATTCAGAAAAAACGGTATTATGCTTTTGGATGATGCATACGAGAACGGTATTCGTTTTTTTGACGCTTCACCCGGTTATGGTTTGGCTGAATCACTCTTAATGGAATGGCTGCAGCAAAAGAATGATCCGGATATTATTGTTGCCACTAAATGGGGATATAGCTATGTTGCCGATTTTAATGTAAATGCTAAGGTGCATGAGATAAAGGAGCATTCGCTTGAAAAGCTAAATGAGCAATGGGAGTTTTCAAGAAAATTATTACCAAATTTAAAGATATACCAGATACATTCGGCAACTTTAGATACGGGAGTGCTCGATAACAAAACTGTATTGCAACGCTTATATCAAATTAAAAAAGAATATAATATTATTATCGGGCTCACAACCACAGGAGTTAATCAGGTTGAGGTACTAAAAAAAGCTGTAAATATTGAGGTAGAGAATGAACTGTTATTCGGTTCATTCCAGAGTACTTATAATATTATGGAGCAATCTATTTTGCCTTTGAAAGATATCCTTCTCGGTACTGGCAGGCAGTTAATAATTAAGGAGTCATTAGCCAACGGGCGTTTGATTCCTAATACCTCGTTTAAAGAACATAATGGCCTTTACAACTATATAACAAAACTGGCTGATAAATATGATGTTGGAGCTGATGCTATAGCGATTCGATTTTGCATCGATAGTTTTCCTGATGCAGTTAGTCTAAGCGGCGCCAGTAGTGTTGATCAACTCCAGTCTAACTTAGCCGCTACAACTTTTAAACTGGAAGAAGGAGAGGTGGAATTGTTGAGCAGTTATAAAGTTGAGCCACTATTGTATTGGGATGAAAGAAAGCAATTGTCCTGGCAATAAATTACTTTAATGAATATTATTAAGTGGTCTCTTATATTAGAAATCGACCCGAGGTATAACAGACTTTCTTATTTTGTACTAAACTTCCTTTAGTTTATTAAATCGAAACCAGAATTCAGAAAAACGTCTGCCTTGCCTCTTTAGCACTTTATTCTAACTTACTGCTTGTTTGTAGTGAGATCAGAGCCTGAATATTACGGTAGTTTCGAAGACTGAAATAGTTTGACCAACCCGTCGTGGTTTTATTGCGAGAGCTTTTTATAAAATTCAATGATAGCCGTAAGGAATTAGCCTCTGTACAAACTAAGATTGTATCAGAGATTTTAAGGATCAAGACAGACAGCTTACAAATGCAATAACTGCATTATCTACATGAAATTATGATAATTAACTGAATTAAATACTACCAGCTAGAAGCAAGAGGTTCGAAAAAACCTGATAAGCGTTAGTGTCTCAGCAAATATTCATCACAAAATAAATGTTTGTAAGGTTTTCAATATTTCTCAGACAAAGTTATAAAAACAGGAGCTTAAAGTTTTTTTTAGACCAACGAATAAATTATTAATATCAAAAAAGTAAAAAAATGCAAAATGTAATCAACGTTCCAACAAGAGAAGAAGTTAGTTCAGTAAATCAAGAGATTTTTGATAACCTGAAAAAGTCATTGGGGTTTCTTCCTAACCTCTATGCTACGATGGGTCATTCGGCCAATGGCCTTAGCAGGTACCTGGCCTATCAAAACGCCAAGAGTTCACTGTCCAATAAAGAAAAAGAAGCGGTCAACCTTATTGTAAGCCAGGTGAATGGTTGTGTATACTGCCAAAGTGCACACACCATTTTAGGTAAAATGAATGGGTTTAACGATGAACAGATTTTAGACATGCGTAAGGGACGTAGTGAAAACGTAAAACTAAATTCGCTACTGCAACTTGCTTCTGATATTACGAAAAATCGTGGCAGGGTGAATGAGGAGAATAAAGCAGCTTTTTTTCAACAGGGCTATACCAACGAAAACCTTGTGGATTTAATCCTTCAGATAAGCGACAAAACTGCCATGAACTATTTACACAATCTGACCAATATTCCTGTCGATTTTCCGGTGGCACCCACATTGTAAAAACAACATTTCATTGAAATTAGACCTCGGTAGAATGGGAGATGTCAGAATGATTTCTGTACCTCCCATTAGCCAGAAGGTTTTAGTGAATCATATTACACAAGGCCAGGAAGTATATACAACTGTTGCGGGTGATTACTTTCAGCTCTCTTAGGAATCTATTAATCTAATTAATATTCATCATGAAAAATTTAAATATTAGCTCATTCATTCTTTCTTTCTTGCTTTTGGTTTTCACGATCAGGTCATTGAATGGGAATGCGCAACAAAAAATTCAAGCCAAAACGGAAATAACCTTTAGCACTAAAGAATATAAGCAAGTGCTGGCATTGGCCAAAAAAACACATAAAAAAATATTTGTTGATGCCTATGCTACGTGGTGTGGACCTTGCAAGCAACTTCAGAAGACCACCTTTAAGGATGCGAAGGCGGCTGCTTATTACAACAAGAATTTCATAAACTTCACTATTGATATTGAAAAAGGCGAAGGACCCAATTTGGCACAAAAATGGAAGGTTGAGGCATTGCCTACACTGCTTATTCTTGATGAGAATGGAAAAATAATCGCTAATCATGTAGGGTATGTAGATGGCAAAGGATTGATTGAATTTGCCAAAAAGGTATCAGATAAGTAATTAAACGGTAGTGGCTTAGGTATAGAAACAGAAGTTTAAAATCTTTTTTGTAAGGTTTGGATACTTGCCGCTACTAACGTTAAAAAGACAAAAACAATTTAACAACAAAACACAGAATAAAATGAAAAGAGTAGCAATCAACGGATTTGGTCGCATAGGAAGATCGGCGTTAAAAGTAATTTTTGATACTAACGATCTTGAGGTTGTTGGCGTAAACGATTTGATGGACATAGAAAATGCTGTTTATCTTCTTAAATACGACAGTAACTATGGAAAATACAATAAAGATGTCAAATTTGAAGGTGATACCATTTTTGTAGGAGATAAAAAAATTAAGTACACAAGCATACGTGATATTTCAGGCTTACCTTGGAACGACCTCGATGTAGACGTGGTTATTGAAAGCACAGGAATATTTACAAGTCAACAGGATGCGGAAAAGCATATTGCAGCAGGGGCTAAAAATGTAGTAATTTCTGGTCCGACCAAAGATACTCCGACAGTAGTACATGGGGTAAATACCCAAACAGGGAAAGTCTCGATTTTCTCATGTGCGAGTTGTACCACTAATAACATTAGCCCAATTATTGAAATTTTAGGCCGAAGACTTGGTGTTAAAAAAGCTATTCTTAACACTATTCATGGCTATACAGCCTCGCAGGCACTAGTTGATGCACCTTCGAAAAGAGAGCCAAGAATGGGCAGGGCAGCAGGATTTAATATTGCACCTGCATCTACCGGTGCGGCTGCAGCTACTACCAAAGTACTCCCTCAATACGCCGGAAAATTTGATGGTGTTGCCTTGAGAGTTCCTGTTCCTGTTGGTTCCATTTCTGATATTACTTTCATCGCTGAAAGGCCGACAAGCGTTGAAGAAATCAATCAAATACTGACCGAAGAATCTGCTACGAGCAGGTATGAAAAAGTAGTTGCCGTAACTAGTGACCCAATCGTTTCCACTGATATCATAGGGAGCGCTTTCGCAGCTACAATAGATTTAGAGATGACAAGGGTTGTTGATGGGGATCTGGTGAAAATATTGGCTTGGTATGACAATGAGTGGGGCTTTACCAATCAAATGATCAGACAAGTACAATCGTTGTTTGAGGACAGCCACACTAATCTCTAATCACCTGGAATGACATCCCTGGTCAGGCAGCCAACAAATTTTGTTCAATATCATTCGCTGTCAATTGTGGCAGAGGAAATTAAATCCTTTTATATGGAAATTTTAGATAATGAAATTCAGCCTTGGCACATAGAAAGTGTGGGAAGTGAAGAAGTGCCGCATTACACAGACTTTAAAGGAAAGCCCCTATTGATTTTGTTTTTCTACCTGGGTTGTCCCGGTTGTATAGGAAGAGCTATACCCTTTGCAAATAAGATGGTTTATGAACACGGAGATAAAATTAATGTACTCGGTATCCATAGTAATTTTGAAGGGCCCGAATATAGTGATGATGATCTTATAAGTACATTAAAATCATTACATACCAGATTTCCTTTTTTTAAAGATTCTGGTTTTGCCACTACGTTCCATGACTACCAAGCTGCGGGAACGCCACATTGGGTTCTGGTGAATAAGGACGGCAAGGTTATCCGTTCCATATTTGGTTCAGATCCAAACCGTGCATTACTGAGATTAGATTATGCGATTAATGAAGAAATAAGCAAATGATCTTTAGAAAAAAAGAATACTGACATAAATGTAAAACAAATGAAAACCTATTAATTATGGAAAATTTAAAAAAAGCTTATATAGCCGGTGGCTGTTTCTGGGGAATGGAAGATCTTTTCAGAGTCCGTCCAGGAGTAAAAAATACCGAAGTTGGTTATATAGGAGGGCAAAACGAAAACCCTACCTATCAGAACCATCCCGGGCATGCCGAAGGGTTAGAAATTACCTACGATGCCAATGAGACATCATACAAGGCACTATTGGATTATTTTTTCAGAATTCATGATCCAAGTACGGTAGACAGACAGGGTAATGACAGAGGGTCCAGTTATCGTTCGGCTTTGTTTATCCAGAACGAACAAGAACGAATCGATGCTAAAGAAATTATCGATGTAGTTGATCAATCGGAGCGTTGGACGGGGAAGGTTGTAACTACACTGGAGCCTTTCACTAAATTCTGGCTTGCTGAAGATTACCACCAAGATTATCTTGTAAAGAATCCTAATGGTTATACGTGTCACTTTGAGAGGTTTGGGACGTTTCTATAAAATTGCAGGATATAGCCAAATTGTTTTAACCAGAACATGAAACTGCGGTTGATTATTGACTAGTTTTTAATTAAGGACCGGGTTAAAAAAGGGTGGCTTTAGATTATGTTCTTCAAAGTAGGCATTCGGCAGTAGGTTGTGGGTGCTTTTCTTTAAATTGTTTGAGCAAACTGTAGAAGGGAGCGGCTCTTTGCCGCTTCACCTAACAGATATTTGTGCTTAGGTTGGCTTTTTACGATTTACTCCACGCGGTCAACTTTTAATTCACGAATTCCCTTATTTTTTAAAAGCTCAGGCACAATCCCGGAGAAGTTTGTGACTTGGGTTGGTACAAGCCTCAACAATATCCCGGCGATCCAATCGATAGCCACAGGTATTGTTGAGCATTAATTGGTTGTGGCTGCTCCTTTCTTTAAAACAATACCGGCCAGTCTTTTAATGTAAGTGTCTTTACCACAACAACCCGGCAGGCAAGCATGACTTAACGATTGGGAAATGCAACTGTAGGAATAGGCAATTATTTCACATTAATATGCATTTACTTAAAAGCCCGGAATTCTACTTTTATTCATGATTTCAGCTTCATAAGTTTACTATAAAAGTGGCTGTTTATGAGCCTGTTGGAAATACAAGTCAGGATAGGTGACGCTATTAAGCCACCTATCCCTTCACTTGTTTTCTATATCAAAATGCTTAAAAAATTTATTTAACAACTAAGCCTTGTAATTTCTTTTCAACAACGCCTGCCTATGTTGTGCGTTGCCGTGAGATAGATTCAAGTATAAACCATATTGTCTTATGACACCGTCACAACATAATAATGAATTACTTACTTTGATTAACAGACACATCGTAAACGATGGCCTGATCCAGACTAAGATACCGGGAGTGTCGTTGTTCAGGTCTTCGGCAGTAAACGTATCGGTTCCTAATGTTTATAACCAGTACCTCTGTATTATTGTGCAGGGACACAAGGAAGTAATGCTCGATAAGGAGATTTATAACTATGTGCCGTCACAGTACCAAACTGTTTCAGTTGATCTTCCGCTGATGAATAAGATAACAAAGGCATCGAAAGCCAAGCCAGCCCTATTGATTAAAATTGACATTGACCTTAAACTCTTAGCGGAGTTGCTGGTGCATACCAATATTAATGCAAAGGAAGCTTCCAAGACCAAAAAGGGAGTGTTTATTGGAGAAGTAGACGAGACTATGTACGATAGTGTACTGAGGCTGGCCAGGCTATTGGAGTCCCCTGCGGATATTTCTGCGCTGGCTACCCAGACTATGCGGGAAGTCTTATACAGGGCTTTATGCAATGAATATGGCGATGTGGTGGCACAGATTGCAAGAAAGGGAAGCCATATGGAGAGTATAGCTAACGCTATCCGAAAGTTAAAAACGGATTTCAGACAGACTATAACTGTAGAGGAACTTGCCGATATCGCTCACATGAGCGTGTCTTCATTCCACTTCCATTTTAAGGCGGTTACCGCGATGAGTCCTTTGCAGTTTCAAAAATCACTACGGCTCATAGAAGCACGTTCTATAATGGTATCGCAGGATATCGATGTGGCAAACACCGCGTTTCGGGTTGGATATCAGAGCCCATCACAATTTAACCGTGAGTATGCCCGTATGTTTGGTAACCCACCGGCTAAGGATGTCAGTATTATCAAGCAGCGGCAGCTCGTTGAGCAATCGTATCAGGAATAGGCAGGAGTTGGATAAAAATGATTTTATATCTACAAGTCCATCAACTCGTTTGAAACATTTTTTTTAGCGCTCTTTTCAAATTTTTTTATAAAGTGTTCTGTTTTATAAATTGTTTCTGCCTGCAGAAAGTGCTGCAATGCTTTTTTTCTTCCTTTGCTATACATAAAATCAGGATAAATTGAATATTCCTCCCTTATCTGTTCGGTATATTTCTGATAGTCATCTGCTTTCCTTCCCAATATAGATAAATCAGCATCAATAACATAGTTGGTGTCATTATCTTCAGAAAGCTGATGTTCCTTAGTTGCTAAAATCATGTTAGCACATTTTGCAATTTTCTCGGCCGGATATCGGAATTCTGCAAGCCTTTGCATTGCCAGTTTCGCGCTATCAGCCTCATTGGTGCTACTAGATGCTTTGTAGATAATGTCATGATAGAAAACAGCAAATAATACAGTATCCCAATCGATTATTTCATCTTTGACTTCGTTTAGTTCATTGATAACAGCTTCTAAATGACCAATCGTATGATAGTACCTTTTGGATTCGGAATATTTGGTAAAGATTTCCAACCATAGGTTAGTTGCCAGCTCATTATTGTTGGAATATTTATTTACGAGTCGGAGGAAAGTATCGGTTAGCATAGTTAATACGAGTTTTCAAATTTAACCTTTAATGTTGAAGTATAGTAAATTTAATTTCATTTCATTCTTTGCCATGGCAAATTAATCTCGTGTTCTGATCATAGAGTCTACGATATTTCTTTGTTTGTTAATATCGTCAAGGTACAATTGCAAATCATATAAACAAATCAAATCATTATCTTCCTGATCGGGCATTTGTGCCAGTTGGACGAAATTGATATTTTCTGCCATTGATTTTTCTCCAAGTAAATCCTGTAGCATGATATTGATTAAGGTTGGTAGATTTTTATTGTGTGAATAAATAGTAAAATTCTTCAGGTAGACAATCATGTCTATTTTTTTCTTTCCATCATATTCGAAAGGGATAAATTTTAGTTCACTTGTTTTTAGAGTTATGTCCTGAAAAACGTAGGGTTCGTCTATTCCCGCTTCCATATCGTCTATGTCCTGCCGTGGCTG
>JAIEMK010000086.1 GCA_019752295.1 Chitinophagaceae bacterium
GCTAACTACTTCGTGGAGGTTCGATCCCTCCCCCTACAGCACTTAAAAGTCTCAGATTCTCTAAGAATACGAATCTGGGACTTTTTTATTTATGTCATTTAAGTGAACAAACTATCCATTGTCAGCTCACTCTGGACCAATTTGTTATAATAGGCATTTCTGACAGTTCCATATGTGGTGACCATTGTAAGGAACATCGTTTTTTTTGTTTTCGTTGCATTCACAAATACCTCTCTCTTTTGTTCCAGTTCAGCAGCATATTTGTTATTGATCGTAAAGGTTCCAGTCGAAAATTTCATTTCACAAATATTTATCGTCCTATCATCCCTATCAAGCAAAAGATCTATCTGTGCACCGGGTAGCCCTTTTCCGGGAACATAGCGCCACAGAGATTCTTCCACTAAATTTCCTGCAATGCCCAGAGCCTCTTTAATTTGTTCAACATGCTTCATACAGATTGATTCAAAAGCATATCCACTCCAACTCGTCCATGATGGCGTTTTACTAAGACGTAGCCAAACATTTTTCCCTGTTGCTTTTTGTTTCTCCATGAATTTTAAATAAAAAAGAGAGTATTCATCCGACAAACGATAAACCACTTCATTTGAAGTTTTCCCAAAAGGTATATAACTATGAATAAATCCTGATTCTTCCAGTTCTATTAATGCATTACTAATTCTACCACCTGAACTCAGTTTTGCAGCTTTAATCATCGCAGTTCTTGTTTGTCCCTGACTAACCTTTGACAACTGACGCACAAGGGCAATATGATTAGACGAATGATCAAATAGAGACGCGTACAGCGTATCGAACTCGTCAATTAGATATCCATGCTTGGTGAAACACAGTCTATCTATTGCTGCTGCGGCACTTTCGCCTTTCGCAATTCCTGAAAGGTATTGGGGAATGCCACCCATTACCATATACAATTGCAAAATCTGATAGCGATCAAGTTTAATGTATCGGCTCTGTAAATAATTCTCGGTTTCCTTTAAGGTAAAAGGCGATAGTTTCATTCGGACTGTAACCCGATTGTGCAATCCCCCTTTGCTTTTAACTATATTTTGTATCATCCATGATGCAGCCGAACCACAAATAACAACTGTTAGATTAGAATGTCTTGATGCCCAAGTATTCCAAAAGTGATCGAACGATTTTAGAAAATTAGATTTCGGAGAGTTTATCCACGGAAACTCATCAAAAAAAACAACAACACGTTTCCGTTGTACAATTGGTGTCAGAAATTTTTCAAGTAGGTCAAATGCTTGAGACCAAGTTTTGGGTGCAATTAAGGCTCCAGGGCTATTCGTAACTTTTGTCAAAGCCCGTCCGAAATTTTCTAATTGTTCAGGCATACTCGCATCGTGTACGCCTGTAAATTCAAAAGCAACCTGCTTTTCATAGACCGATTTGATCAGAAATGTTTTTCCTACCCTGCGCCTTCCATATATGGCCACTAATTCAGCTCTGGCAGATGTTAGCGCATTTTCCAATATTCTCCTTTCTGCTACCCTGCCTACCAATTTTTCCATAACAAGATTTAATTGGAGTTAAGAAAAGGCCCGTTTTGGCCGCTTTTGTTTTATTATAACCGGCCAAAGTTATTATATTTTTGACACATTTTGGCCGCTTTTACTTTATTATAAGCGGCCAAAACGGGAGTTATTTGCTTTTATTCGAATGCTAAAACAATAAAGATTTACTTATATCCGGCTCAGTTTTGCGGATCTGTTGCAGGAGTATATTCGCCGAAGCATCATCGTCGGGGAGGGTATATTTATTTTTTGTAGTTAACGGAATGCTCTTCGCTATCGGGATAACACTGCAATCAAAAACAGTTAATCGCAATTGATGATCTGAAAAATGTGTTTCGTTTTCGCTCATATTCCACAGGCCTTCTATCAATAGTATTTTATTTCCGGATGAGTCTGCTAGCTCATACGACAGTTCTCCACTTGTTTTAAAAACAGAGTCTGCAAAAAGTTTTGAGCCCGCCCGGCGAATTAAAAAAACTGATGTTACGGAAGAAGAACCTCCAAAGTAAGAAGTAGCAGCAAAAAATAATCGACCAATCGAATCTGTTGCTTTTTGATGATACTTAAATAATTTATGGTACCAGAATGGCAAGTCATTCTCCGCTGCAGAGAATTTTTGTTTTAAAAGAACTTCTTTTTCTGAAAATACAATGAGCGTAACGGGCGATTGGTTCGAATCTTTAAATTGCTGGTGTTGACTATTCCACCTATCGCGCAAAACGGCTGCTTGAAATCGAACACTATCAATCAAAATAGGGTTGATAATCGTATCAACTTTATAAATGGCCGTATCAATCATCACCGATGCGTTTTTTTGATTGGGCAATACACAAGCATTAAAACAAATCAAAAGCAAAAGGGTAGCATAAATAGTCTTCATAACATTAATTAAATTTACTCTAACAGATAATGGTTGTACTTGCTGCAAATAAATTACGGGCAGTCAAAAATTCCAAGACTAAATATATCATCATTATTTCTCCGAAAAATACCGTTCAGAAGGTATTTGTGCTTTCCAGAAATGAAATGGTTCTAGTACTTTTTATCGAGAATGATTTTGTTTTGATAAGCATATTTGATAAGGCCCAGCACGGAATTGGTTCCTGTTTTTCGGAAAATATTTTTTCGATGCGTCTCTACTGTCCTTTCGCTGATAAAGAGTTGATCAGCGATCTGCTTGTTAGAATTTTCTTTCTCTATTAAATTAATAATTTCCTTCTCCCGATTGGTTAAGACCTCTCCTTTGTTCCTCGATTGTTTTAAACAATGACTATCCAGCTCATCCAAAACTTCTTCGTTAAAATAATATCCTCCTGCAGCAATTGTTTCTATTGCACTCACCAGTTCTGTCTTATCTACATTCTTAATCAGATAGCCGGAGATGCCTGCCTTATTAATCATTTCATTAATCACTTCACCCTGATCGTTCATGCTAAGCGCCAATATCCGGGTCTGAGGAAATTTATTTTTTACTGCAATTGCCAAATCCAATCCGCTCATCTGTGGCATTGTAACATCAGTCATCAAAACATCTACCTGAATATTTTCGAGTTGCTCCAATATTTCGATGGGAGATACAGCAACTAAAACAATCGAGAACTGCGCATAATTCGATAGCAATGATACCAACCCATCTATCACAATCTGATGATCGTCTACAATAGCAATTTTGATCACCTTCTTTTGTTTTGCTTCATCCTTCCAATTCGTCTTATCCACCGTTGTTACTTTCTACTAAGTTAATTCATTGAGCTTATATAATAGCATCCAGTTGCAATTCAAATTTTCGCGGGTTAAGCAGCCTGTTTTGAATTCATTTTAGCAAATAGTATTACTTAAGCATAGTTTGTATTCCTTCAAAATGATAGTAACGTCTCTGATGAAATTGCTTCTCTTGGATACATTAACCCTAGGCTTTAGCCCCTCACCCATCCGCTTAGATCTTCTTCATTAATATCAAAAAGGCGTGAGGGCTAAAGCCCAGTGTTTGCAAGGGATTCAGAGGATCCCCAGCTTAAAAGCTGGGGTTAATGTCTCCATATAAAATGTTTCTTTTGTATGTGAAAATTTGAATTATGCCCTAGCATCCCGGCAATAGCAATCAGGGCTTTTATAAAATTCCTTCTACTCTCTATGGATATCTATGACATCGCCCTTGTCGAATAATTTTTTTAACTCCGGCTTTGCGATATAAGATATTTCCTCACTGTAAGCGCTATCTTTCAAAGCAGATAGCCCTGCAGGATCGCTTGATTGATATTTGTTGCTGATTAATAAAACACTATCGCCTCTCAGATCTACAATTTTACAAAGCGTGTATTGCTTGTCTTTATTTTTTACTTCCAACACATCGCCCACTTTGGGTGCCAAAATTAGTTTCGCATTTTCGCGATTTTTGTTTTGTTCATTTATTTTCAACCCAATAAATAAAACAACAAACAGAGCGGCCCCCGAGAACATCCAAATGGGGATTTTTGCAGCAGATTTTAAATTTTGATAGGTCGCCAACAAGGATGCCGGCATTTGTTTTTCGGTTAAGGTTTGCTTGCAATTCGCACATTCGCTAATACCAGTCTTGCCCGCCGGTAAAAAAGGAATCCAAAAAAAGTGTACATACTTTTGAAACACGTGTATGGTAACACTCATCTGCTCCCCGCAGTTTTCGCATCTTTCCACCACAGTTTCATTTTTTAGGGAAATGCTTTTGTGACCAATTATGTATGCCATATATTCTTTTTGCTGTTGATGATTCTTTGAAACCTAAAATTATATTTCACCTAAACTACTACAATACCCGCAAGAGGGTATTTGTTTTGAAAAGTTCGTCTCTAACTTTAAAATTTAAATTCAAACCTTTTTTTGTGAAAAAAATTACCCTAAGTATTGTATTAGCCCTTTTATTTTTAAATGGTTATTCTCAATTAAGTACAGAGGAACAGAAGATCAAAAAGGTTTTTTTTGATTTCTTACACTTCTATCAACAACACGAAAAAAAGTTTAATTCTTTTGAGCTGTACAAAGGAGTAGGAAAAGCAAATGATGCCCCGCCTTTTCATATGCAGTGGAAAGAAGTGGACCGATATATTTTGTATTTACAACAGCATGTTCCCTTTGTTGGCCTAGCATATATAGAAAACGAAAAAAAGGATTTTCAATTTTCAGACAGTTGTTTTAAAGCTGACCCGGAAGAACAATTGCCTGTTGGCTTTGATTTTGACAGGTGGGGTGGCGGACAGGAAACAGCAGACTATTTGGTAAAATGGTATACAAATAAAAAAAATCATTTTGAAGTAAAGATCAATGGCAACAATGCAGAACTACGCATTGGTACTCAATTATCGAAAGAAGAAATGAGTTGGTCGGCCGTTCGTTTCGTAAAAGAAAATGGCAAGTGGGTGATGTCGGAAAATATTACTTCTGTTGATTAAATTCTAGCCCTTCATTGATTGTAATGACAAAAAAAGCCCCATTTCCATTAGTTTTGCGCACATGGGACAGAAGAAACTCATTCGCTTTGAGGCCATTAAAGGATTTAGTAATGTGCATGAATATCCTCAGGGCATGCAGGGAAAATGGAACGACTATTTTAATAACAGGCATTCAATTACGCTGGAACTGGCATGCGGCAAGGGCGAATACGCAGTAGGTTTGGGTACCCTGTTCCCAGATCGTAATTTTATTGGAATCGACATCAAGGGTAATCGAATTTGGAGAGGGGCAAAAACAGCTCTCGATAATGGTTTAAGCAATGTTGCTTTTATCAGATCGCATATCGACAAACTCAGAGATTATTTTAATCCGGGCGAAGTATCAGAAATCTGGATCACTTTCCCCGACCCGCAGTTGAGGGGTTCTAAAGCAAAGAAAAGACTTACCCATCCAAAATTCCTGAGGGTGTACCAGCAAATTCTTGCAAAAGACGGTTTAATTCATTTAAAAACGGATAGCCCCGATTTGTATAATTTTACCCGCACCGTCATCAACTTATTCGGACTTGAGTTGTTAGAAGATTCAGATCATATTCATTCTTTACCCGAAGTAAAGTCCGAACTCCTGATCAAAACGCATTACGAAGGATTGGACATCGCTCAAAGCAATCGGATCCATTATCTCTGTTTTAAAATTGATCAGGCATTGCCTTTGGAAAAAGATGAAATACTAAAACAATTATTAAGTGAGCCCGAAAATGAGTGAAAATCCTGACTACTATTTTGATGAAAACGGATTAGTTGTTTTCACCGAAGCATATCATCTTAAAAAAGGATTCTGCTGTGGCCATGGCTGCCGGCACTGCCCGTTTAAATACGAAGCCGTTCCAGAACCAAGAAGATCTATGTTTCTGAAAAATCTAAATCAGCCAGAAGAAGTTCCCAATTAATTTTAGTGTATTTTAAAGTAATTTATTTCAACAATTGTTTAGCTTACTTTGATATGGCAAAAATTTCTTCCACAAAAAATATAGAGGAAAAACCAAAAACAATTTTGCCCAGTGGCAAAAAAGAGGCTTCTTTTTTTGAGCTGGTGTATGATGTTGTACGATTGGTGCCAAAAGGCCGCGTAACTACCTACGGCGCTGTTGCTGCTTATCTTGGTTCCAGAATGAGCGCAAGAATGGTGGGATGGGCAATGAATGGCGCACATGGCATTACACCAAAAGTTCCTGCCCACCGCGTCATTAACAGAAATGGCATGCTCAGCGGAAAAGCGCATTTTGCCACCCCCACTTTAATGGAAGAATTGCTGGCTAAAGAAAATACTTTTGTTAAAGACGATGTGGTGGTTGACTTCAAGAAAAAATTCTGGGACCCAGCTATTGAATTATCGATTGATTAATTTCTGCTCAAAAATAAAGTCTATTACAGATAATAAGGTTTAATCAACCAATATACAATGGGGCCGGTTACTGCAACATAGAACCAAAGAGGCCATGTTATTTTTGCAAGTCTTTTGTGTATCGCAAATTCTGCCGTTAACGCACGATAAGCCGTAAATAAAATAAAAGGCAAAATTATTCCAGCCAGAAAAATATGGGTAATCAGAATTACTAAATAAACAAAACGTAATCCACCGACTGCGGTTTTTTCTTCATCACTAACAATGCCATCGTGATTACTGTCGCCAAATCTTGCCTCACCCGCAAGCAAGTGATGTGCGATATAAGAAACCAAAAAAAGAATCGACAAAACCAACGCTGCCATCATCAACTGCTTGTGCAAACGATAATTTGTTTTCTTAACGGCAACCAATGCGGCTACCAGAATTACCGCAATGCAAGCGTTAATAAATGCATTGAAGGCAGCGAAGAGGTGCACGTCGAAACCTAGATTCACATTGAGTTTTACCTTTGTTAATACACTTACTGCAGTAAATACTACTACCGAAAAAATGCCGATCAGCCAATATGCCTGTTTGTCGCTCTTCTGTATCGATGCTTTTATCATAATCTGTTTTCTAAATAATTTTAAATGTGTTTAGTTTGAACTTTATAATGATCTGAATAAATCTGATTCTATCCGTTAATTTTTCTTCTTCCATTCATATACAGCATAAAAAATATGACAGCCAATATAATCAGTAACCACAACCAACTTAAATTAACGATCTCTGTAAATACAGTGCTCTTTTGTTTAGTGTCTTTCTCCAACATCAGCAAGCCAATATCTCTCGCAAGCTTGGAGATTGAAACGGTATCTAGTCCATTATAATAACCTCGTACCAATTTGTCTTTATCAATTAATATAAAGCGACTGGTATGCACAAAATCGGGGCTAATTGGTTCCATGCTAAATTTATCAACCTTCATTTCTTCGAATGCAAACTGATAAATCGAATCTCTGCTGCCGGTGAGCATCCACCAATTATCGTGGCTTACTCCGAAACGATCGGCATAGTCTTTTAATACCGATACAGAATCTCTTTGCGGGTCAACGCTAAAGGAAACAAATTGAACAATCGAAGTATCAATTTTATTACGCAGGTCGCCGCCCCTGATAAACGATTGTTGCAGCTTGGCCATATTGCGCGTTAACTTGGGGCAGATGCTTCCGCAACTTGTAAAAAAGAAATCGGCTACGATGATCTTTCCTTTTTTACTAAATAGGTTAACGGTATCGCCCAATTGATTTACGAGGCGGATATCTTTTGTGGTATGCCAAATACTATCAGAAATTTCTTTGCCCTTTTCGATGTGGGTAACAACAGTGTCTAAAAGATATTTCCGGGGAATATCTACGGCCCTGTCGCTTTTATACTTTAAAACCAGGTAACAGAGTATCGGCACCAGCAGTGCGAGTATCAGACCCAGTATGGCTTTCTTGTTCATTCCACAAAAATAGGATATTAAAAAAGCCATCACTGTTTTTGTGATGGCTTATGGTTATAAATTCTGAAAAAATTAATCGGTTCTTCTTTGAGTATCCACAGGAGCTTCCTCTTTCTTCTCTTCGTGCTTCAGTTCTTTCTTTTCTACTTTAATGGTGCTTTGCTCTTTATAATGCGGGTCGTAGGTATTACGCAGGTTCCTGAAAGAATTACCGTCGTATAAGAACGCAGTAATAAACCAGAAAAACAAACAAAGTGGAACACAGATGGTCATGATCAGGTTTCTTACTTCATGCTTTAAGTGCATAAAATAAGCCACGATATAAAATGCTTTCGACAGCATTAAAATAACGATGATGCCTTTAATCAGTAAACGTGTACCTGGGGCATCGATACCCATCATAAAAAATCCCAGAGCAAGTTCAATAATTGTTAATACCGAAAGTATGATGGTTACTCTAACAACTTCTTTTTTTACTTCAGCGCTATGATCTTCGTGTATTGCAGTATGTGACATAACTATTTTCTTAATTAGTGTGTTTGAAATTAGATCAGGTAAAAACAGGTAAATACAAATACCCAAACCAGATCTACAAAGTGCCAGTACAAACCGGCTTTCTCGATCATCAGGTAGTGCCCGCGTTTCTCGAATTGATCGGTCAGCGTCATAATCAGCATAATGATATTGATAATTACCCCAGAGAATACGTGGAATCCGTGAAATCCTGTAATGGTAAAAAAGTAGTTGGTGAAATTTGTTGAAGATGCAGTTCCATCAGCATTTGGAAAAGGATTCATTCCCCACCAAGCGCCTTCGTTATGCAAGTGGTTCCATTCCCAAGCCTGACAGCTTAAGAAAGCCAAACCACCAATGATGGTCAGGATAAGGTTAATGGCTACCGCTTTTTTCTTCATATCCTTACCAGCCTGTACTGCCAATACCATGGTAACAGAGCTAATGATCAGAATAAAAGTCATGATACTCACAAACACCAAGGGCGCATTCACACCTTCGGCTGCAAAGGGATAACTCTTAAATACTTTGTTAGGGTCAGGCCATCCATTGGTAGAAAAGCGAATGGTACCATATGAGATCAGGAATGCTCCAAAAGTAAGGGCATCGCTCATCAGAAAGTACCACATCATCAGTTTACCGTACTCTACGTTGAAGGGACTTCTACCTCCGCCCCAAAGCTTGGTTGTTGTTGTTGCAGTTGTTGTTGTTGACATGTTTGCGCTAAAAATTTCGGTACAAAAATATTGGCTGGCGTCGAAAAATAGTGATTTAATCCCAAATTTTTCTGAAACTATCCAATCCAGTTATAAAACAAAAACAAATAAATCCAAAGCAAGTCTACGAAATGCCAGTATGTGCCCAGCACTTCAATAGGAATAAAACTAAAATCTTTTGCTTTCTTCGCATTTGCTTTAACCGCAAACACTAATAAAGCAATTACTCCACCTAATACGTGCAGCATATGCAGCAGCGTAATTACAAAAACAAATGATGCGGCAGAATTACTTCGCGGACCCACAAGTGCAATATTTTTTGCCTGAAGGTCTCTGAATCCTAAATACTGCAACAATAAAAACAGCGCACCCAATGTGGCTGTAATAGTGATCATGAGTTTATAACTGTTTGTCTTGCCGGCTTTGATAGCACGAGCGCTCAGAAACATTGTTACACTACTCAATAGTATTACAGCGGTTGAGTACCAGAATAAAACGGGCAGATCGAACTGCAGCCAGCTACTCTGATTTTTCTTTACGATATAAGCACTGGTTAAACCGGCAAACATCATAATGATTCCACTCATTGCCACCCACATCACAAATTTGTGCGGGTGAATTCTTTGCGGCACTCTGCCAGGCACTGTTGTCGTCATCACTATTATTAATTTTTTCTAGCTATCAAATTATTCCATCCCTATCCATGCACTTTGTCTGCAAGCAATGCCAATAATACAATCGGCAAATAAATATAACTGCTGAACATCACACGCCTTGCTGCTTTCACATCCATCTCTTTATACAAACGTAAACTCTGAACTACCATAAACAAATTACAAGCAATTACTACATACATACTAGTTTGCCCGGTTAATCCAAAATAGTGCGGCAATACTCCTATCGGAATCATCAACACCGAATACATCACAGCTTGCAAAGCAGTAAATCGGGTGGGTCCTTTATCTGTTGGTAATAATTTAAAACCTACCCTGCTATAGTCGCTATGAGCTACCCAGGCAATTGCCCAAAAATGTGGGAACTGCCATAGAAACTGTATGCCAAACAAGATCCAACCACCTGCCGAAAAATCATCATTTCCTGCTACCCATCCAATTAAACATGGAAAGGCGCCGGGAAAAGCTCCTATTAATACTGCTATTGAATTTATTTTTTTAAGCGGCGTATAAATAAATGCATACAGAAACAAACTAAAGACTGATAATAAAGCAGCCGATAGATTAAAGTAATACCACATCATCAAAGAACCAACTACTCCGGATATTGCAGCAAAAACATAAGCTTCTTTTTGCGACATCCTTCCTGCTGCAACCGGTCTGCTACTGGTGCGTTTCATCTGCGCATCGGTATCTTTTTCAACAGCCTGATTGATGGCATTGGCACTGCCGGTAACCAACATTCCTGCAACTGTTAAAAGCAAAATCATTCCCAAATCAAAATCCACAATTTTGGGCGCCAGCAAATAACAAATCACACAAGAAAATACAACTGTAAAACTCAGTGTAAATTTTATCAGTTGATAATAATCTTTTGCCTTAGCAGCAATTGAAAATTTATAAGAACCCGTTGTATTTTTTTCTGTCATTTATTAAAAGATTATCAGAATCCGTCTGATCAAATCATACTCACTCATTTTATCCTGATGATCGTTTTTTAAAAACAATGCTCCCGATCGATCGGGAGCATTGCAGCGATATCTTCCCATACCATCCTGATCTGTCAGGTATGTTTTATTTTTAGTGGTGACTTTCGTCTGCTCCTACCGGTGTTGTTTGCGGAATAAAATCTACTCCATCCTTACCATAATCGTATGCCCAACGGTGTACTTCCGGAATTTCTCCAACCCAGTTACCGTGGCCCGGATGAATGGGTGTAGTCCATTCCAATGTATTTGACTCCCAAGGATTTTGAGTAGTTACTTTTCTTCCTTTGAAAACCGAATAGAAGAAGTTAAACAAGAACAGGAACTGTGCTGCAAATACAATCATTGCAACCAAGCTAATGAATTGGTTGAGGCCCTGAAATTGTTTAAAGCTTTCCCAAATGCTGTAATCGTAATAACGACGTGGCATACCTGCTAAACCTTCGTAGTGCATGGGCCAGAAAATCATATATGCTCCGGCAATAGTTACCCAGAAGTGGATATATGCCAGTGTATTATTCATGAAACGACCATACATTTTAGGGAACCAGTGGTAGATGCCGGCAAACATTCCAAACATTGATGCAACACCCATTACAATATGGAAGTGAGCAATTACAAAATAAGTATCGTGCAAGTGAATATTCAAAGCAGAGTTACCCAACCAGATACCGGTTAAACCTCCTGAGATAAATAAACTTACAAAACCAATTGCGAAAAGCATACCCGGAGTAAAGCGGATATTACCTCTCCACAAAGTAGTTAACCAGTTAAATACTTTGATTGCAGAAGGCACGGCGATCAACAAAGTCAATAACACGAATACAGATCCTAAGAATGGATTCAATCCGGTTACAAACATATGGTGCGCCCATACCAAGAATGCAAGAATAGCAATCGCAAACAAAGAACCAATCATGGCCATATAACCGAAGATGGGTTTGCGTGAATTAACCGACATGATTTCTGATACCATTCCCATGGCCGGTAACAAAATGATATATACTTCGGGGTGACCCAAGAACCAGAATAAGTGTTGGTATAAAATTGCGCTACCACCTTCGTTTGGTAATGCGCCTACGCCGTTCACAAAAATATCAGACAGGTAGAAGCTGGTTCCAAAATTTCGATCGAAGATGAGCAGGATAAAACCTGAGAACAAAACAGGGAATGATAATACACCCAACACCGCAGTAAAGAACAGAGCCCAGATGGTTAAAGGTAATCTGGTCATGCTCATACCTTTTGTACGCATATTCAATACGGTTGCGATATAGTTCAAACCTCCCAACAAAGAAGATACAACGAATAATGCCATTGATATCAGCCATAAATCCATACCGGTTTTAGAACCGGGTGAAGCATCACCCAATGCACTTAACGGAGGGTATGCAGTCCAACCACCACTAAACGGACCAGTCTCTACAAAAACAGAGCAAAGCATTACCAAACCGGCAATAAAGAAAAACCAGTAGCTCAGCATGTTCATAAAAGGAGATGCCATATCGCGTGCACCGATCTGCAATGGAATTAAAAAGTTAGCGAATGTACCGCTCAATCCTGCAGTTAGTACAAAGAACACCAATACGGTTCCGTGTGTTGTAACCAATGCATAATATGCTTCGGGAGTAATATGTCCGCCCTTTGCCCATTTACCAAGGATGTCTTCTAACCAAGGAAAACTCTGATCGGGATAACCCAATTGCAAACGGAACAAAACACTCATCAAGCCACCCAATACTGCCCAAACCATACCTGTAATCAGGAATTGTTTTGCAATCATTTTATGATCCTGACTAAACACATATTTGGTGATAAAAGTTTCATGATGATGTTCATGAGAATGATCTCCATGACCATCATGTGCTCCCGAATGTGTGTGCAGAACAGCTTCGTTACTCATACTCTGTTACTTTATAATTTCTTCTTTCGATATATAACAACCGACAAAATATCGGTCATTGATTACTATTACATTTTTATTTCGGCCTTAGCTACAACCGGCTTCAACTTTGTGCTATCAACAGTCGGTGCATTTGTTGGATCTTTATCCGGGAATGCAGCAAGATAGTATGGCTTTTGTTTTGCCATCCACAAATCATATTCTTCTTGTGAAACTACTTCAATGATACCTTTCATAGAGTAGTGACCGTTACCGCACATCTGATCGCAACTGATCTCGTACACGAAATTCGGATTGCCCGTAATTTCTTTCATTTCGGCAGTAGTGTACTTTGGAGTAAACCACAATGTTGTTGGAATACCAGGTACCGCATCCATTTTTAAACGAAATTGAGATAAGCCTACATCGTGAATTACATCGCGCGATCCGATGATTAATTTAACGGGGCGGCCTTTCACGAGGTACATGGTTTGTTCGGTAACCACATCATCGTGGGTTAACTGATCGTCCCAGATCAAGCCAATTGAATTGCTTGCAGGGTCGATGTTCTTATAATATTTTTTTCCAAAAGCGCCGTCTTTACCGGGGTAACGAAAAATCCATCCAAACTGTTTTCCGGTAATTTCCACCTGCATTGCATTTTGTGGAGGTGCTCCTGTAAACAAAAACCAGTTACGCAAACCAATTACTACCAGCACGGTTAAAACAATTGCGGGTACAACGGTCCATAATACTTCGAGGCTATTACTATGTGGAAAGTAAAATACTTTTCTATTTTCTTTTTCCTGGAATTTATATGAAAACCAGAAAAGAACAATTTGTGTTCCAATAAAAACAAAACCGGTAACAGCAAGTGTAACCCACAACATGCTATCTACTCTTGCACCTTCCACACTTCCTGAATCGTGTGCGAGCAAAGTTTTATCGAAGAGAATATGGTTACAATACCATACACCGAATAAGCCCAACACTAAAAACACAACCATCAGTGCTCCGTTGATTTTGTTGTTTTGTTTACGGCTGGTTTCATCGCCTTTTAATGTTGATACATACTCACTTGCCTTCGAAATCTGGAAGATCACGACGAAAATCAGTACGATTACTGCAATGGTCAAATAAATGGTCATAATTCGATCAATATTTTATAATAGATACTATAAAAACAAACGTTCTTCAAATAAATCCTGTCTATGAAACTACACTGTATGAATCACACTTTCTTTTAAGAATGGGTGATATTTAGGAATCAAAGGCTTACTTGCCAAAGCTCTTCCTACAAAGAAAATCATCATGCCTACAAAGAAGCTCAGGATACCGAAATCTAACCAACCCAGTTCCACGCTTTCTTTCATTAAACTTCCCATTACCATTTGATAAAAATCGATCCAGTGTCCAAAGATGATCAATACCGCCATAAAAGTTACTAAAGTATAGTTTCTTTTTGCAGAACGCTTCATCAATATTAATAAAGGGCAAAGGAAATTAATAATCAGGTTCAGGAAGAAGATTCCTTTATAAGGCCCTTGTACTCTGTGTTTGAAGTAAACGGTTTCTTCCGGAATGTTGGCATACCAGATCAGCATATACTGAGAGAACCATAAATAAGTCCAGAAGATTGAGAAGGCGAACATGAACTTACCCAGATCGTGCAGGTGTTCTTGATTCGACAATTCCATATAACCTTTGTTTTTCATGTAGATCAGCCATAAAGCGATCAATGACAATCCGGATACAAAGGTACTAGCAAATGTATACCAGCTATACATTGTAGAGTACCAGTGTGCGTCGATGCTCATCATCCATAACCAAGGTACGGTTGAACCAACGGTTAGTGCAAACCAAACTGTGAATAAAGCCGCACGCACGGTATTTCTAAAAATGAATTTTGTTCCTGATTCGTGATCCATCGGAGCAATATCTGCCTCATTACTCAACTGGCGCATTCTCCAACCAAGGAAACTCCAAAAGCCAATGGCGAGGGTAGTCCAAATGATAAAGAATTTTACATTCAGGAACCCTGATTTACCAGTCAGTATCGGATCTTTTGCAACAGCAGATTTATCTAACCAATGATAGATATGGTGCTTATCGCTCAACACTACATATAACAAAACTGCGAAAGTGATGGATCCAAAAATAGGAACCAGTGTAGAGATTGCTTCTGGAATACGGCGGAAGCTTTGCTGCCATCCACCCATTGCCAGAGTGGTTACGCATATAAAGAACATGCTGGCATTACATATCAATGTCCAGAAGATTGTATTATACATCAGTGTTCCCCAAAAATGAACTTGTTCGTGTTCATCGGTGCTAAAACCCTTGGTGATCATACCAAAGATCAAAGCAACCAACCCAACTCCAATTAAACCCAGTGACCAGGTTTTCATTTTTCCGGGTATTTCAAATTGCAATCTGATAGATGCCATCTTTACTCTTTTATATCAGTTAGTACTTTATTCTTTCAATTGAAAGAACGTTAATCTTATTTCTTAGCAGTTGAATCTTTTGCCACTGCAGGAGCAGCAGTTGCTGCTGGTGCTGCGGCGGCTTTACTCGCTGCCTGTTTTAATTTAATATACTTAATCACCATCCAGCGTTGCTTGCGACTCAGTTGCGATGCATATGATCCCATCATATTTCTTCCGTAAGCAACAGAATAAAACATTTGTCCATCAGGCATTGCATCAAATTTTGGATCGCCCACCAGTGTAGCCGGTTTAGCAGCAAAGGGGCCGTTACCATCTTTATACAAAGGTCCGTTACCATTTAATTTCGGGCCATGACAGATACCGCAATTGATCAGGTACAAACGTTCTGTTTCTTTAAACTCTGCTGCTGACAGAGAATCAATCGGATTCTTTATCAGTTTAGATGCAGTATAATTAGTAGTATCACCTGGCACATCTTTTGCGAGATGAAAAGGTAATTCTTCACCGCGTGCCATTGTGCCGGCTACCGGGCGGTTATTATAAAAAATTCCTGCATCAGCAAGATTGCTATGGTCGGCATATGTTTCGTATGCACGACTATAAGCCATATCAGGCACGTACACAGATCCGGGCTCACGTTTTACATCGCTGCAACTAAAAATAATTACTGCGGCGAAAGTCAAAACAGTTATGATAGATAGTTTCTTCATCATTTTTCAATTCAAGTATTAAGCAGCTACAGTTTGTTTGTTTTCATAACGCATTTCATCTTTGTCGTAACGACCTAACCACCATCCTTCTTCTGCAATCTGAATATCGGTTTCAACGGCTCCGTTGGCAGCTAAAAACGCTTTCAGATCTTCTGCATTTGTTTTTTCGGTACACTCAATTACCATTACAAAAAGATCGTCGGTTGAACGTGCGTGGAAATGGTGCTTCTTTACAAAAGGAGCCAACTGCGAAATATAGCAGAAGGTTAAAACCATACCCACTGCTGCAAACAATACAGTTAACTCAAAAGTAATTGGAATCCATGCCGGTAAAGCAAAGTGCGGCTTACCTCCGATGTTCAAAGGCCAGTCTTTGGTAAAGATCCAGCTAATGCAGCTTAGTGCAGTAGTAGTTCCTGCAATACCATAAATAAAACCGGCAGTATGCAAACTGGTTTCACGTAAACCCATTGCATGATCCAATCCGTGCACTGCAAAAGGCGTGTACACATCATGAATTTTATATCCTGCTGTACGAACTTTCTTTACTGCAGGAAATAAAACGGCTTCATCATCGAAACAGCCTACTACGAATTTCTTTTTTGCCATATCAAATTTCCTTTAAGGGAATTTATTATTTAAAAAATGCTCTTTCCTCTTTTAATTAGCGCTCTCGTTTTCTACCACTGTATGTCCGTGTCCACTATGGGTAAACACTTCTACAGACACGTGTTCCAAATGACCCATTTTATCTTTATAACTTTCGCCAGTTGTTTTTAATACATACTTGATCTCTGCAATTGCAATAACAGGGAAGTATTTTGCAAACAGGAAGAAGCAGGTAAAGAATAATCCGAATGTACCGGCATAGAAACCAATTTCCCAAATAGTAGGGCTATAGTAAACAGACCAGCTTGATGGTAAGTAATCGCGATACAATGAAGTAACGATAATTACAAAACGCTCAAACCACATACCGATATTTACAATGATACTCATGAAGAATGTTACAAATAAATTTCTGCGCATTTTGCGGAACCAGAAAATCTGAGGGCTCAATACGTTACAAGCCATCATACCCCAATAGCTCCATCCATAAGGACTAAACAAATATGCACGGCTATACCAGAAAGTATATCCTTCGTATTTATTCTGACTATACCAACCCATGAACAATTCTGTGAGATAAGCCACACCCACAATTGAACCTGTTAATACAATTACTTTATTCATCGCTTCGATATGGCCCATGGTGATATAATCTTCCATACCAAATACTTTGCGGATGATTACCATCAGGGTTTGCACCATGGCAAAACCAGAGAAGATAGCACCTGCAACGAAGTAAGGCGGGAAGATAGTTGTATGCCATCCGGGAATTACCGAAGTAGCGAAGTCGAACGATACAATTGTGTGTACTGATAATACAAGCGGCGTACTCAAACCGGCCAACACCAGAGATAAAGATTCGTGGCGTTGCCAATGTTTAGTAGAGCCCGTCCAACCAAATGCAGCAATACCATAAAAGCGTTTGCGTAATTTGGTAAAGGCGCGATCACGCACGGTTGCAAAATCGGGTAATAAACCACTATACCAGAATAATAAGGATACGGTAAAATAAGTAGAGATCGCAAATACGTCCCATAACAGCGGTGAGTTAAAGTTCACCCACAATGGCCCGCGTGTATTTGGATAAGGCAGTACAAAGAAAGCCATCCATACACGACCCATATGCCAGATAGGAAACTGACCTGCACACATTACGGCGAAAATGGTCATCGCTTCTGCTGCACGGTTTACACCGGTTCTCCAACCCTGACGGAATAATAATAAGATCGCAGAAATTAATGTACCGGCGTGACCAATACCAACCCACCATACGAAGTTGGTGATATCCCAACCCCAACCTACTGTTTTATTCAGGTTCCACTGTCCGATACCATAAGTTACATCTCTGTAAATGGCGTAAACACCGAATAACAATAAGCACACCGCAATATAAAAACCTATATACCACAAACGGGTAGGCTTAGCTTCAATCGGGCGAACAATATCTTCTGTAACCTGGTGATAGTTTTTATCGCCATACACCAATGGTTCCCTAAGCTGTGATTCGTACTTTAAATGCATCTGGTCTTGGTATTTAATTAGCTAACCGAGGTTAACCAAGTTATTTTATTTAGTCTCTGCTTTTTCTTTTTTCTCTTCTTTCTCCGCTTCCAAATTGCGCACTTTAGCCAGATAAGTTACACCCGGTAAAACGTGCAACTGCTCTAACACGTAGAAAGAACGATTTGGATTATCCTCGCGAACTTTTGAAATAGCGCTTTCTTTATTGTTAGCGTTACCAAAAGTAATAGCGTGTGTTGGACAAGCTTGCTGACAAGCTACTTTCAGATCACCGTCTTCTAAAGGACGACTTTCTTTTTTTGCTGCCAATTTGCTTTCCTGTAAACGTTGTACGCAGAAAGAACATTTTTCGATAACACCACGTGAACGAACTGTAACATCTGGATTCAGTACCATTCTTGTTAAGTCATCACCCATGTTCAGTACCACATCGTTTACGATGCCTTCCTGATTGTCGGGGAAGCTATCTGCTCCTGTATAATCGGCCCAGTTAAAGCGACGAACTTTATACGGACAGTTATTAGCACAATATCTTGTACCGATACAACGGTTGTAAGTCATTTGGTTCAATCCCTCGCTGCTGTGGTTAGTAGCTGCTACCGGGCAAACATTTTCGCAAGGTGCATTATCGCAATGTTGGCACATTAGTGGCTGAAACACTACATTCGGATTTTCCATATCGCCGCTGAAATAACGGTCGATACGTAACCAATGCATTTCGTGTCCACGCAATACTTCAGGCTTACCAACAACTGCAACGTTGTTTTCGGCGTTACAAGCTACAACGCAGGCGCCACAACCATTACAGCTATTCAGGTCAACACTCATTCCCCATTTGATACCCGGTCTGTTATAGATTGGATAGATGGTTCCCTGACCTTCAAATTTTTCTAATCCACCATAAGGTTTTAATTCTTCTTCGCGCTCATCTCTGATTTCGGTAGGATGTGCCAGATAATCAGCCAGCGTAATTTCTTTCATTACTTCGGTACGATTACCCTGTGCAGTATCGTATCGGCTATGTGTTTGAGTAAGGGCAACCGGATATTTTTCGCCCGTTGCGGTTACTGTAACATTATCATTACTAAAGCTTACTGTTGCGCCTGATAAGCCTGCTAATACAAAAGCATTCTTACCAACACCTGCAGCAGCTTTACCAATATTCTCGGAACGCCCGTAACCAACTGCAATACCAATTGTATTTTCCTGAGTACCCGGAATAATCAACACAGGTAATTCAAGGCTCTTTCCGTTTACGGTTACTTTTACAACAGGCTTAGGAGGATTTACTTCGTAAGCATCTGCCTGACCGTTATTATTCAAATCTATTTTAACCAATTCTTTGGCCATCTTGGGAGAAACTACCACGTAGTTATCCCAGGTTGCACGGGTAACCGGATCTGGTAATTCTTGTAACCAAGGATTTGATGCACCTTGTCCTGCTCCGATACCAATTTTCTCGTACAATACCAATTCAACCGCACCGCCTTTCTTTACAGATGTTGCAGCAGAAACAGCAGAAGCAACTGAGGCACTATTAAACGATGCACTTGCAGGAGCAGCATCGGTAGTTGGATTTATAACACCGGCTTGTAAGGTTTTATCCCAACCTGTTTCGCCACCAACTTTTGCAGACCAATAATTTTTTAAGAAGGCAGCATAGTCGGTACTTGCGCCGCTCCACTTCAACAAACTATCCTGCCACTGACGTGTTTTGAATAGTGGATTGATAGTAGGCTGTATAAAAGAAATATACCCTGTTTTAGCTTCTGCATCACCCCAGCTTTCAAGGAAATGATGATCAGGTAAAACATATTTACACAAAGCGCTTGTTTCGTCAACTTTCGTGTTGAACGAAATGCTGGCTTTTACTTTTTTCAATCCGGTTACAAACTTATCAGATGCAAACCAGGTATACACTGGATTTGCTCCGTGAATCAACAAAGCTCCAACAGTACCCGCATTCATTTCGTCTACTAATTTCACAAAGTCGGCATCCACACCCTGACGATAGTTTAGTGTGCTGGCCCAGTTGATTGTTTTTCCACCGGCACCAATTGCTTCATTGATAGCGTTTACAATAACCTGAACATTTACGTCATTGCTTCCGCTTACAACCAATGCAGCGCCTTTATTTTCGGTAAGCGTTTTTGCAGCTTTTTCGATACCCGCTTTTAATTTTGCATCAGCAATATTAATTGCAGAACCATTTACCGCACTTAGTAAAGCAGCAGCAACAGAAGCTGTTTCAGAAGGGCGGTGTAAATATTTTTCGTCGGCATTTGCTCCTGTTAAGCTGGCTACACTTTCAAAGTGAATGTGCTTGCTCATCTCAGGTTTTTTCTCGTTGATTTTTTTACCTGCTGCATATTGTTTTGCAAATTCAACAGGACTCAACCAAGTACCTAAGAAATCGGCGCCCAAGCTTACAATTGCTTTTGCTTTATCGAACTGATAAGATGGAATAGATTTTTTACCGTAACAAATTTCATTCGCCTGCAACATTCCAGAATAAGAAATGGCATCATAAGTTATGTGCTTGCTACCGGGGAATTTTGCGAGGAATTGTGCAATGGCTTCTTTAGTAGAAGGCGATGTGATGGTGCTGGTTAAAATAACTACAGAACCACTCAGCCCTTTCAAAGAATTTGCAATAGCACTATCGGCAGCTTCGAAAGTAACTTCTTTACTATCGATTGTGGGGAAACGCAAACGGGCAGTATCATACAAATCCAAAACAGAAGCCTGTACGCGTGCAGAAGTACCACCACCTGTAACAGGGCTCAAATCATTACCTTCTAATTTAATAGGGCGGCCATCGCGCACTTTGGCAATCACACTTACCACATCACCATCCTGAACATAGGTGGTGGCATAGTATTTAGATACACCGGGAACGATGTCTTCGGGTCTGTTCGCAAATGGAATCGCTTTTTTCACAGGTATTTCGCAGCTCGCCGCAATAGCTGCAGCAGCAGTGCTAAATCCCAGGTATTTTAAAAAGTCCCTACGTGGTGCCTGGGCTTCTAAAAAGCTTTTACCTTCTTCAGCAACAAACGGTAATTCTTCTTTGAATTCGTCTTTTACATCTTTGTTAAAAGCGTCAGACTGATTCAGCTCACCAAAACTTTGCCAGATCTTTTTTTGCTCCATAATATGTTTGGTTGATAGCGGTAGGTTGTTTGCGCCAACCCCAGCTTTCTTATGTATTTATGATCAAAAACAAACGGCTAGGCCGTATGCATTTATCCTAGATTAATAGTGACATTTTTGACAATCCGTTCCGCCAATTTTCTCTACGGTAATACCCTTGGTACTATCGATTTTACCGGACTTCAGATCCTGATGGAATTTTTCATAGATGCTGTAAAAACCATTCTCTTTGAACTGCACCTGTGTTGTGCGGTGACAGTTGATACACCAGCCCATGCTCAGGTCAGCAAATTGTTTTACTTCATCCATTTTGGTAATCTCACCATGACAGGTCTGACACTGTACTTTACCGGCTTTCACGTGTTGTGAGTGGTTAAAGTAAACGTGGTCGGGCAGGTTGTGAATACGGGTCCATTCGATAGGTTTAGCATCGTTGGCATCCCATGGTTTACCTACTGTATATCCGGCATATTTATAAAGCTTTTGGATTTCTTTGGTACCATCTACTTCAACACCTTCTTCAGTATATATTTTCTCGCCCTTGTACTCGTTGATACTCATATGACAGTTCATACAAACATTCACACTTGGAATATTTGACTGCTTTCCTTCCTGTGCACCGCCATGACAATACAAGCAGTTGATCTGATTGGTGCCGGCATGCACTTTATGAGAGTAATAAATAGGTTGTACCGGTTGGTAGTTTTGAGAACGACCCAATCCCATCGCGCCTTTGGTAGTTAAATAACCTCCTACAATAAACAGTAGGATGGTAATTAGAGCGATATAGGTTTTGTTATTGTAGAAAGCAACAGGCTCTTCAGATGCTTCACCAGAACGCTCAACTGCTAATTTTTTAAGGTTGCTGTTTACCTGCAATAATATAAGGGTAACTACCGCAAGGATCAGGGTTAATACACCAAATAATAAGGTATTATCGCCTTCAGCAGCCGGAGCAGCGGCGCCCGCGGCAGGTTTTTCAGAACCCGGTGCCGGTACTGTTTTAATATAAGCCAGAATCGCGTCGATGTCTTTATCAGACAATCCGGGAAACAGGTTCATGGCTGTTTTATTGTACTCGTTGTACAGGTTATTAGCATAAACATCTCCTGTTTTCAGGAAAGCTGCACTATTTTTTACCCATGCATGCAATTTCGCTTTATCGGGCCAGCGGTCTTCAACTCCTGCGAGCGCAGGACCTGTTGAGCGCTTATTAACGGCATGACAAGCGGCACAATTGGTACTAAATAAGGTTTTGCCATCTTGCGCGGCGATAGTCATCGCTAAAGAAGAACCCAATAATAATACTGTGCTTAAAAGGATTGTTTTGGCTATACGTCTAAACGATATCATATTCACAAACTGTGGTTCTTGGTGTGGAAAAATATCCGTGAACGGCTGCAAAAATATGATACAGTCATGACAAAAGCTAAACCTTTAAAAAAAAAATTTATCCTTGTCTGGTCTGCATTTCAGCGAATTACGCGGCTATACGTATAAAATTAATATTGAATTTAATCTTTTTTTTAAGAAACACATGAATTTGTTTTGCATGTAAGCATTGCTCGAATTTTTATCTGAAATTTGACCCGTGTATAAAAAGTTGCCGGAAAACCAGGGCCTGAAAAGCGCTTAGTTTGAGGAAAAATATTCAATTATAGGGGTATGCAAAATGATTCACCCCGAAATCGTTTTAAAATGATCAAAATCGCCATTTTCGCTTCCGGAGCCGGTTCAAATGCTGCCAATATTATCAAACATTTCCAAAAAAGTGCAACCGTTTCGGTGGCCCTGATTGTTTGTAATAAACCCGGTGCGGGTGTTTTACAAATCGCTGCCGACAATCGGATACCAACCCTTCTGATTGATAAAGAAAGGTTTTTTAAAGGCGATGCTTATTTACCGGATTTGAAAATTGCCGGAATAGATTTTATTGTACTTGCCGGATTTTTATGGAAGGTTCCCGATGCTTTAATTGCTGCTTACCCAAATAAAATCATCAATATTCACCCCGCGCTTTTGCCGAAATATGGCGGAAAGGGAATGTTTGGAGCCAAAGTACACGAGGCTGTAATTGCTGCAGGCGAAAAAGAAAGTGGCATCACTATCCATTTTGTAAACGAGCACTACGACGAAGGGGCTCCCATTTTTCAGGCTGTTTGCAGCATCGATCAAAATGATAGCCCCGATTCACTCGCCAAAAAAATTCATGAACTAGAATATGCACACTTCCCCTTGCAGATCGAACAATTGTTGAATAAGCTGTAAAAGAAATTTTAGTCGCGAATAAATAATGCTTTGCACTGAATTCTTTTTAAATTGGGTGCTCAATCTATTATTGCCATGCAAAAAATCAAATTCATTCTATTACTATTTTCTTGTTTTTTATTTCAAAAGAATTTTGCACAACAGGGTAAGGTTCTCACAATGAGCAGTCCTGAAAAAAATAATTTTTCTGCAGAGCGTCTTGCCAGAATCGATAAAATAATTCAGCAGTATGTGGATAGCGGTTGGATTAATGGCGCCATTGGATTGGTTGCAAAAAACGGACAGATTGTTTATTACAAAGGCATTGGTTTTGACAAAGAAAAAAATCAGGCGATCAAAAAAGATGCAATCTTTCGCATTGCCTCTCAAACAAAAGCCATTACCAGTGTAGCCGTGATGCAGTTGTTTGAAGAAGGGGAAATTTTACTCGACGATGCCATTTCAAAATATATTCCTGCATTTCGCAAACCCGTTGTTTTAGACAAATTCAACAAAGCGGATTCATCTTATACAACCCTACCTGCAAAAAGAGAGATCACCATTCGTGACTTGCTCACACATACTTCGGGGATTGGTTATGCGCAAATCGGAACGCCAACCATGACTGCTATTTATGCAAAAGCCGGAGTGGTAGGAGGTATTGGCCTGCCTGCAGGAATGAAGCTTTCGGAAAATATTTTAAAACTCGCAAAGCTGCCACTGGCACATCAGCCGGGCGAAAAATGGACATACGGACTCAACACCGATGTATTAGGATACTTGGTGGAAGTAGTGAGTGGAATGAATCTTGATATGTATTTTCAAAAAAATATTTTCGGACCACTGGGCATGAAGGATACTTATTTTTATTTGCCCAAAGAAAAACAATCGCGCTTAACCATGTTGTACACCGAGGATAGTACACAACATATTGTTAAGTCGCCCGAAATGGTTCAGGTGAATGGAAATTTTTATCGCGACTATCCAAATGTTCCGGGTGGAAGTTTTTATTCGGGCGGAGGTGGGCTCGTATCCACTGCATATGACTATGCTATTTTTATGCAGATGCTTTTAAATGGTGGCGACTATAATGGAAAACACATTTTGAGTAAAGCAAGTCTTCGCATCATGACCACCAATCAGATTGGCGCATTAACCAGTGGTTGGGGCGAGGGAAATAAATTTGGACTGGGCTTTGAATTAGTAACAGCATCAAACTACGGAAAGACCTACGTTTCGATGGATACATTTAGTTGGGGAGGGATGTTTGCATCCAGTTATTGGATAGATCCGAAAGAAAAAATTGTTGGACAATTTGTATTACAAATGTTGCCGACAAGTCATGGCGACATCAACGAAAAATTCAAAGTACAGGTTTATCAGGCACTTGAATAAAATCGAAATTCAAAAGGTAAAATTCAAAAAAAATAAGCGTAAAATGCCTCTGATTGCCAGAGGCATTTTTAGTATTATTCTTTCTCTTCAGGCGGGATGGTATTGATTCCTAAAATTTTATAGATTGGGCAGAAGTCAACAAATGCTGTTGCCAATAATACGCCACCGATTATTAATAGTGTCATTCCAATCCAACCTGTTGTAACACCCATAAAATAAAGTGCAGCGAAAACTACGGCACAAATAATACGCACGAGTCGGTCGATGTTTCCAATGTTCTTTTTCATAAGAAGCTGTTTATATAGTTTTGAAAATGCAGTTACATTGTTCAGAAAACCAATAACAGGTTCCAATAAATCAAAGCGGGGGGCTTGGCTTTCTACCTACAAAATAAACAATCGTTTCTGAATTACGCAATGAGATTAGTCATATTATAAAATCAAAAGGCAAAATTCAAAATCTAAGCCAGAGTTTATCCGGGAACGCGGGAGATATATTTTTCGATTTCTTTTACTTGGTCGAGTACTTGTTTGGTGGTTGGTTTGCAGGCTTTGGCTTTGCGGAAAAAGTCTTTAGCGGCGCGGAATTCGCGTTTATTCATAAAAATCTGGCACATGCTCAGATAGGCCACAGCCTCGCTTTCCTTATCAGGTATGCCTAAGCGAATGGCCGCGCGGATATAGGTTTCGCCCTGTTTCAGGTCGCCTTTTTGCATAGCCATCATACCCAGTTGTAATTTATTGGCACCTTCTGCTTCCGGCATGGCCGAACCAAGGTCAGAGCTTTTTTTCAGGTGTTTTTCGGCAGAATCAAAGTCCTGCTTCATCATTGCCAAATTGCCTAAAATGGTATAGTAAGTTGAGCGAACCGGTTTATACAGCAGGCCGGGAAACCAGATTGTTTTTAAAATACGTTGTACTTCCTCAATATTACCGGCTTCCATTGGTGCCTGAATCAGGCGCATTGGTCCGATAAAGAAATGGCTCGCAAAGCCAATCAGTGCAATAAAATAGATTGGGAATATAGGCCAGAAGCCAGTTCCAGTAAGGTTTAGAGTCAGTCCAATCAACACTGCTACGATACTTAACCAGAAACGATACTTAATAATGATATTGTAAAATTGCATAACCCTTTATAATTGAAGTGGGCAAAGATATGGTAAATCGGGATTTCTGAATTTTGATTTCCCAATCATAACAGATTAGTGTTTTGCGTCGTTTACTTCAATCCAGTAGCCTTCGGGGTCCTTCATCCAGATTTGGTGTACCCCGTCTACCCGGGTAGTAATGGCATTAATTTTCCCTGCCACGTCCTCAAAACTCAACTGCAAATCCAGTAGCCTTTTGGTAAAATCGGTGAGCGATCCCACGCTAAAGCAGAGGTGGTGGTTCTTATAATATTCTTTAGGCTGTGGGGCTCCCTGAATCAGGTGCAGGGCAATACCGTTGCCAATGCTAAACCAGGCGTGTTTATTATCGTGAAAGGGTTCGGCAATGGTATCCACTTGTAACACATCGCGGTAAAAGCTTTGTTCTTTGCGCAGGTCAACCACAAATATGGCTACGTGGTCGATGGTTACTTTGGGTTTGGTAGTGTTGCTTTGGGCGGAACTGTTGATGCAGCAAGTGCAAACCAGTAAGAGGCAAGAAGTGGCAAGCTGAATGATCTTCATAAATTTCGTTGAGGGCTTGAAAATACAGAAATAACCTTGAGAACTTAAAAGGAAGATAGCAATAAAGCAAGAATCTACTATTTTTGCGGCTCGACAAAAATTTTTTGTTGCGGTCCCGTAGTTCAATGGATAGAATAGTTGTTTCCTAAACAATAGATCCAAGTTCGATTCTTGGCGGGACCACAAATTCACAGAACCCTTGATTGCCAAGGGTTTTTTGTTTTGGGGTGTTGACTGATATTTTGGTTATATGATTTGTTAAGCAAGGTGTGTAGCAGAATGGTAGTTTTACTAATGAAAAAGGTTAAATTTGAATAAAATTGTTGAATGCCTAAAATTGCAATCTACAAATTCTTAACCTTTTTTATTTTTGCTTTTGATGCACTAAATGAACCGCCTCATTTGCATATAGCTAAAGAAAAAGGTAACAGACAACGTTCTGCTAAAATTTGGCTTGAAACATTCAAGGTAGCTGATAAAGGGAGTCTTTCTGAAACAGATTTAAAACAAGCTATTAAAGTGATTAAAGAAAACCAAATAGCTTTGATTGATTCATTCAACAAAGTAAAAACAGGAAAAAAAATAACTACCATTAAAATTAAATAATTATGGCACCTACTTTAAAAAACAAAACAATGTGCATTGAAAAAGTATTGTTTGATTTGCCAGGGAAAATAACACTCAAAATGGAGGACGGCCGTATGATTATTTCTCCATTAAAGTATTTTCCAGACATCCAAAAAATGAGTGTAGATAAACGAAAAAAAATAC